>ONFR01000031.1:0-29098 GCA_900317125.1 uncultured Bacteroidales bacterium
TGATGGGTTACGTTGTGTGAAGTGATAAGTGTATCTAGTGTTTGCGACTCTTGGTGATTGTTGCTATTGCAGGATGAGTTTCTGCGAGGAGGAGCCTTGCGAGGTGGAGAGGGAGACGAAGTAGGGGCCGGCGGGGAGGTCACGGAGCGGGAGGGTGGCGTTTGAGGAGCCTGCTGGGAGCGGGAGGGACAGGACGGTGTGGCCTGAGGCGTCGAGGAGGGAGAGGGAGCAGCCTGAGCCGCAGGGGGCGGCAAGGGTGACGGTGACGCTGGTGTGGGCCGGGTTGGGTGAGAGGGTGAAGGCGGGAAGCGGGGATAGGGGCGAGTCGATGCCCTGCTGCCGGGAGAAGAAGGCAGTGAAGATGGTGTCCTGCGTGACGACGACGGTGCGGGGACGGTGTCGTGGGCGGTGAGGGTGGTCGATTCGCCGTCGAAGAAGGTGCCGCCGCCGTCGACATAGCCATAGGGGTTGCCTGCCTGGACGATGACCTCGAACTGTTCGGCGGTGGTGAAGTAGGCGGTGAAGGAGGTGTCCTGTGTGAGGAATATGCTGCGAGGGTTGTCGGTGTTGCCGTCGTTCCAGCGGAGGAAGCGGTAGCCGAGCCTGGGCACGGCGCGGATTTCGACATGGGTGAGGTCGGAGTAGGAGCCGTCGCCCACGGTGTAGCCCATGAGCGAGTCGTCGGGCGTGGTGCGTACATCGTAGAAGTCGGCGATGGCGAAGAAGGGTCCCCAACTGTGACCGCTCGGATGTGTAGGATTGTGGTCGCTAATAGGCGGCTCATAAAAATCAGTGGTCGGAAAACATTGGACCTGAAGGATGAAATAGCCGTTGAGGCTTATTTGGGTGTACCATATTTTCCTGTAGTACGGATAATAGTCGTTCCATTCGGGGATAAAGATGTCGTTGCTGCCATAGTTGGTACCGCCAACCAGGAAGGTGGAGTCGACATAGATGGGGGATTTGAAATAGACCATGTAGAGGTGGCAGTGTGCGACGGTGTCGGTCCGTCTGTCCTCGTTGGTTATATCGGGCAGCACCTGCAGCGTGGGAGACAGTGTGTCCCACCTTAGGGGGGTGTTGAGCAGGACGATGGCGGTGTCGGTGCGTTGATACAGCATGAGGTATTGGGGCAGATTCTGGTCGGTTAAAGACCACGCACCGGAAGCAATAGCCATTTCCTCGGGGCGTGCAACCATGGCGGCAAGGCCTTTCACGGCGATGGGATGAGCGGTATGGTATTCGCTGAGGACAAAATTGTTGTCGTAGCGTCGTGGCGAACACTGTAATGAACAGTGCGGTGATAACTTTTTTCATGACGGGAAGATTTAATATTGTCAATATTTGATACATGTTGTTTGAAGTGATAAGTGTATCTAGTGTTTGCGACTCTTGGTGATTGTTGCTATTGCAGGATGAGTTTCTGCGAGGAGGAGCCTTGCGGAGAGGAGAGGGAGACAAAGTAGGGGCCGGCGGGGAGGTCACGGAGCGGGAGGGTGGCGTTTGAGGAGCCTGCTGGGAGCGGGAGGGACAGGACGGTGTGGCCTGAGGCGTCGATGAGGGAGAGGGAGCAGCCTGAGCCGCAGGGGGCGGCAAGGGTGACGATGACGCTGGTGTGCGCAGGGTTGGGGGAGAGGGTGAAGGCGGGAAGCGGGGATAGGGGCGAGTCGATGCCCTCGGGTCTGCACCAGTTGACAAAGACTACATAGTCGGGGTGGGGGATGCCGCGTTCAAAGGTCTCGGCATAACCGCAGGGTGTATAGACGGTGTCGACATATTTTAGGGCTCCGTCAAAACAGAATGGTACCACTGTGTCGAGGAAGCGGAGTACGCGGCAATAGAAGGCGCTGTAGCCGATGGTGTCGACGGGCCCTTGGAGGGTGATGCCGGTGATTCTGTTTTTAGTGAAGAAGGCTTTCATGCCGATGCGTTTCAGCGAGGCGGGCATCACTCTTGCCCTGGGGGGGAAACGGGCGTAGTCGAATGCGTTATCGCCAAATTCCTCCACTTGGTCGCACATGTTGATGGTGCGCAGGGGACTCTCCTCAAATGCACAGGATGGGATTACTCGTAGGCTTATCAGGCTGTCGATAACTTGAATGGAGCTGTGGCTGAAAGCCCTGTTGCCCATGAAAGTGAGGTTGGGGAGCGAGACGTGTACGGTGCCGGTGTTGTAGCGGAAGGCGTCATCGCCAAGGTATTGCAGAGAGGAGGGGAGGCTTGCGTTGGCCGGACTGTAGGCGAATGCACCGCCGCCGATGGTTGTGAGGCCGTCGGGGAGGTTGACTTTGGTGAGTCCGGGAGAATGAAAGAAGAGGCCTCTGCCTAATGCGCGGATGCCTTGTGGCACGGTGTATTCACCCGTGGCGTTCAGTGCTTGGATGAGGGTGTCGCCGTCAAAGCTCACCAATCGGCCATCGTCCATGCGGTAGTGGGTGCTGGCGGGGTCGACGGAGAGGTTGAACCACGAGGAGGCGGTGTCGCGAAGGACGCCCTCGATGCGGCAAACGGAGGCAGGGATGTGCAGGGTGTTGAGCGGAGTGCCTAATGCGAGGTATGCTCCGATTTCGCGCAGCCCGTCGGGGAGGATAAGGGTGCGTAGGTGGACGGTGTTGTAAAATGCACCTTCGGCAATGCGGCGTATGGTGGAGGGGAGGGTGTATTGCCGTGACGGTTCAATGTTGGCGTAGGCAATGAGCAGGGTGGTGTCAATATTGCACAGGGCCACGGAGTCGACGGCCACGAAATGGCTGTTGGCACTGTCCACTGTAAAGCGATAGGCGTATGTACCGTAGAAGGCAAGTTCGTCTATCCGTTCCACAAAGCGGGGGATGTGGATTGTGGGTGCTTCGCGAACTATGCGAGAGGGGAAGGCATAGGCTTCGATGATGCGCACGGAATCGGGGATTCTGATGGGGATGGAGAGCTCCATGAAAGCTTCCTCTCCGATTTCTTTAATGGTCGGGGGCAAGTTGACGGATCTGGTGCTGGAGGCACGGTTGAATGCACTCTTTCCGATACGGTTGACAGTGTATTCATGGTTGTCGATGGTGACAGTTGCCGGAATGACCACGTTGATGGGAAAGATGTCGCACCTGCCGTTATCATCGCATTGCATGGGGGAGAGTTCCACGGTGCTATCGGAGGTGATGCGGTAATAGTAGGTACCGATTTTATGGTAAGTGGGGTCGTGATAGGCTATCTGAGCTGTTGCGGTCATTCCGAAAACCATAAGGATAAGAATTAGGATTGCTTTTTTCATGACATTGTTATTTGTAGTTTTCTTATTGTTCAAAAAGATAGGGCGGGTTGTTGTTCCGGGTCAAGGCAGGTGCCCTAGTTGCGCTGACTTTCCCGATGGGAGAATAAGGGTTGGCATGTTTGTGGCGATTCGTGTCTGCCGGTTGCCTTCTACGTTGCTTAATCCACCACCAGTTTTTTCATTGTGGAGCCTTGGTTGGTGGTCACTACCACCAGGTAGGTGCCTCCGCCCAGTCCTGTCAGGTCAATCTCTTCTGTCATGCCTTTGCAATCGCGGCTCAGCACAGAGCGTCCTGTCAGGTCGTAAATGTCTATGTGCCGCAGAGCGAACGAGGACATCACGTTCACGCGTTCCCTGGCGGGGTTGGGCATGAGGAAGGTGAAGCGGTCCACGCGGTTGGCGATGCTAATGGGTTCCTGGCTCATGCCGATGTTGAACTGCACGGTGTCGCTCCATCCGCTGTAGTTCCGCCCGTTGGGGAAGCATTCGGCCCTGACGCGAGCGGCGTAGACGACGTTGCTGTCGAGGTCGCTCAGCACCTTGTTGGTGACGGTCACCGGGTAGACATGGTACGTCGAGGGGTCGGCGTCGGCGCGTCCCACGGCCAGTTCCCATTTGTCGTTGTACCTGCCGCCATCCCAGCGCAGCAGCGCATTGCGGTCCCAAGTCGATGCAACATTCAGGCCGGTCACCTCGTCGCAGGGCAGGCTGACCGGGCGGAGCCCCATCCCCGTGGTGTCGATTATCGGGAAGAGGCATGGGAAGGTTAGATATGTCATAGCGCTGCCTGGCCGGCCATTGCGACTCTGGGTGTAGAAATGCCACTGGTAATGTAAATCCAATTCTGCATAGCCGTTGCCGTACAGGGCATCGAATACTGAATCGCTAAGATTTTGTATGACCGAGTCGGTCGGGATTGCCAGATAACGTAAGGAGGGTCCGTATTCATTATGGAAACAGGTGACAATTTCTCCCTGTCCGACGAAAATGGAGTCCATTTGTCTGCTTTGTTGGGTCAGCGCCACATAAAAGGAGTCGGATGTGACAATGGGCTTGTCAAAATAAACTTCATAAACGTAAAAATAGCGTGTGTCATCATGATCAATAAAAATGTTGCCTGAGTCCACCATTGGTCCCGGATAGGAATACATCCACCTAGTGGTATCCAGCACGGTAAAATCTTTTTCGGCTACCATCTGCATGGTGCCGATTTGTGTATGCTTGTATATTTTCAGATACTCAATCCAGTCTTCCAGACCATAGGTTGTTGGTCCCCCGGGATAAGTTAATCTCTCCAAGTCTATACATGTTGCCGCTCCTATGATTTTCACTGTGGTGTCGGTATAAAATTTACTTGCCATCTCGGGAGCAATAATGTTATATGGGTATGTGGGGTGGGAATATAGGCCGATATTTACATTTCGAACACTTGGCCCATGGCCATACCTGTCGTTAGGCGGCTGTATGGAATCGAATGGGTCGGCCCATCCGTTTTGGTACATGTATGTGGGGTTGCGGCCATAGATGGTGTCCCTCTGGGCTGTAGGGCTCTGCGCCATGACTATCCCTTGGCAGAGCATAAGCATCGCAAATATTGTCTTTTTCATAATGGATTAGTTTTTGTCTGATTGAATAATTTGATATATTAGGGGTCCTTTTAAAGGCTAAAAGCACATTTTTGGGTCGTTTTGTGACATCGGTTGAAAATTTATTTTTAGGTGTATTGGTGTTTGGATTGTAAAACAGTGGGTTTCAGTGAGAAGATTGGGCGGTATTTTCGATAAGAGCCAGTGGCCGTATCCTCTGCATAGGTACACATTCTTTCATGGCGCGGTGTTTGATGGGTTACGTTGTGTGAAGTGATAAGTATATCTAGTGTTTGCGACTCTTGGTGATTGTTGCTATTGCAGGATGAGTTTCTGCGAGGAGGAGCCTTGCGAGGTTGAGAGGGTGGACAGGAGCGTGTTCCATTCTTTTTCGTTTAGGGTCGTGGGGATAATGTACTTTTTAATCATGTTGTTATTTTTTTAAGTGATTAGTATTATAGAATATGATGTTAGTGATTTGATCGATGTTTTCTATATGATAGAAACAGATGGTGGATTTGTTTGGACATAATGCGACAAAGTCGATGTCATTGTCGGATAAGGGGTTTGCCCGGATAAGTGGGTTTTTGCGGGAGACGGTGAAGAATGTCACAGAATTGCCGTGAACGACAATCTCTTTCTCTTCGTTGGAGTAGTGGGGTGAAATGAAATCGTCGCACAAAGCATTCCATGCGGAGTCGGTGGTGGCATGGAGGGTGGTGACATCGACAAAGGTGGTGTCGTTGATGGAGAAGTCTTTGAAGTAGGCTACGGAGACGTGTTTGTTGTTTTCGTAGCGGAGGAAAATGGAGTCGCATTGCTGTGAGGGCAGTTGCCGTGGCCACAGTTTCCATGCCAGGATGGAGAGGAGGACGGCAATGCCTATGACGAGGGATATGATATGATGCTTTTTCATTGGTTATAGAGTGTAGAATAGGTTAACTCAATCATTTGGTGGTAGTCGGCACAAGCGTTAAGGCGGTAGGGCAGGGGTTTGCGCTGAGGCAAGGTGCAGGAGAGAATGAGGGAGCAGGCAGAGATGACGAGGGCCGAAAGGAGATAGTGGCGTGTGACTTTGCGGCGGTGGAGCTTGTTGTCGAACCACTGGTCGAAGCCGTCGAACATCGACTCGGAGAGATGATGCATGTGAATATCGAGTCGTTGGCTTGGAGAGGGCTGAGTGGATGCCGGTTGGTGTATTGTTTGTTCCATGATAGTGCAGTATTATTGATTGTTGTTGATTCTATTGTTGATTGCTTGAAGCCGGAGGATGATGCGCTGCAAGCGTTTGTTGACGGAGTTGGGTTTGAGGTTGAAGTGTTCGGCGATTTCGTGCCGTTTGTAGCCTTGGAGGTAATGGGCTATGAAGCGTTGGTCGTCGGTGTTGAGGAAGCTGATGAGTTCCTGCAGGGTTTCGGAGATTTGGGCGTGGCTGTCGTCGTCGGCAAGGTATTCGGCCAGGGAGTCGCGCATGGCGACGAGGTCGATGGAGGGGTGGCGTCGGAGGTTGTAAAGCACGTTGCGTGTGCTGAGGGATACCCATTGCCGTTCTTCGTAGAAGGAGGCGCCGGGGCGAAGGCGGTCGATGCGGGTCCAGAGCACCAGCGACACCTCCTGCACCAAGTCGCGGCAGCGTTCGCGGTTGCCGTGGCAGTGTTTCCAGCAGATGGCCCAGACGACTTCCTTGTGTCGGCTGATGAGTGTGGAGTAGGCTTTGTATAGGTCGATGTTGTCGGACATGGATTGGGAAAAATCTTTTTTCTGCCCAGTAAATACTCACTTTTTTTCAAAAAGTGGACAGCTGATGAAAAAAAGTACGGATGGGAACAGTGCAGTGCCCGATTTGGGATAAAAATGAGGGTGTCCGTGACTGAGTCGGGACACCCTCGCAGATGGCTGAGCTATAGTTTAGCGGACGATGTCCATCTCGTCGATAAGGTTCTGTGCGTTGGCGTATTTGTCGATGACGAAGAGCATGTAGCGGCTGTCGAGGCAGATGCAGCGTTGCAGGTTCTCCTCGAAGTCGATGTCGCCGCTCATGGCCTCGCCATTGCCGTCGAATGCCAGGCCGATGAGGTTGCCGTAGGCATCGAGCACGGGCGAGCCGCTGTTGCCGCCGGTGATGTCGTTGTTGGTGATGAAGCAGGTGGGCAGCTGTCCCTTGGCGTTGGCATAGGTGCCGTAGTCTTTGGCGGCATAGAGGTCTTTGAGGCGTTGGGGCACGATGAACTCGGTGCTGGTGGGGTCTTCTTTCTGCATGACACCTTCGAGGGTGGTGTAGAAGTGGTAGGTGACGCCGTCGCGGGGTTCGTAGGCCTTAACGTTGCCGTAGGTGAGGCGGATGGTGCTGTTGGCGTCGGGCGACATGAGCTTGCGGCCGGCGTTAATCTGCAGGATGCCGTCGACAAAGTCGCGGGTGCCGCGGGTGAGGTTGTCGCGGTTCTCCTTGGGGATGGAGAGGTAGACCTCGCGGTATTTGTCGAGGATGTCGGTGCCGTACTTGTAGATCTCGTCGCGCTCGAGTTTCTTAATTGTGGGGTTCTTCAGGAATTCCTCGAAGTTTTTCTGGTTGGCAAAGATGGAACCGCTGAACAGGTGAGCCACCAGGGCGGTGAAGTTGCCGCGGTATTTGCGGTCGGCGGTTTTGAGGCAGTCGGGGATATAGTTGATGTTGATATTGCGGTAGGTGTATTCCATCATGGCAGCCATGACGCGCTGCTCGACGGCCTCGTCGTAATCCTTATAGAACTTGGCGGCCTCGTCGCGCAGCTCGGCCAGCAGGGCGTCGCGCTGGTCGGGGTTGTCCTCATTGCAGATGGCCTTGATGGAGCGGCCGAAGAGGGTGGACTGGTAGAGCAGTTCGGGGCCTTCCAGCAGTCCTTCGTCGAGATAGGTGATGGCTTCCTGCAGCTCGCGGCGGTCGGCATAGCTCTTCTCGATGAGGCCAAGGGCGGCGCGGTATTTGGGGTCCTTGTCCAGTGCCCAGTCGTAATATTCCTTCTCCACCTCTTTTTTCAGGGCCATGGTGTTGAGTTTCTTGAGGGCGATGTTCTGCTCGTTGCTGTATTTCCAGTAGTTGGCGCAGCCGGCATATTTGGAGGCGTATTTAATCTTGATGGCCTGGTCCTTGTCCATCTCCTCGCGGAGGATGTTGATTTTCACGGTGCGGAGTTCGTAGCGGAGCTTGTTGGTCACCTCCATGGTCTCTTTCAGGCCATAGGAAGTGAGGAAGTGGTTGGTAGTGCCGGGGAAGCCGAGGACCATGGCGAAGTCGCCGTCCTTCAGCTCGCGGGCGCTGACGGGGAGGTGGTGCTTGGGTTTGAGGGGGATGTTCTCCTTGGCGTAGGGTGCGGGCTTGCCGTCGGGGGCTGTGTAGATGCGGAACATGGAGAAGTCGCAGGTGTGGCGGGGCCATGACCAGTTGTCGGTGTCGCCGCCGAACTTACCCATCGACGAAGGGGGAGCGCCCACAAGGCGGACGTCCTTGTAGATGATGTGGACGAAGAGGAAGTACTGGTTGCCGTTGAACATAGGCTTGACGGTGGCGTCGTAGTCGGTGCCGCGGACAGCCTCGTCGGCGATGCGCTGGCTGACGTTGCGCACGGCCTTGGCGCGGTCGTCCTCGCTCATGTCGTCGCTGAGGCATTCAAGCACGCGGGCGGTGACATCCTCCATGCGCACGAGGATGGAGGCGGTGAGGCCGGGGTTGGGGAGCTCCTGCGCCATGTTGTAGGCCCAGAAACCGTCGCGCAGATAGTCGTGCTCGACGGTGGAGTGCTCCTGCAGCTTGCCGTAGCCGCAGTGGTGGTTGGTGGAGATAAGTCCCTTGTTGCTGATAATCTCGCCAGTGCAGAAGTGCCAGAAGGGTCGGCCCTCGTTGCCGAGGCCGACGATGGCGTCCTTGATGCAGTTCTGGTTAATGCTGTAGATGTCTTCGGGCGAGAGCTTGAAACCGGCTTTCTGCATGTCGGCATAGTTCTTGCCGATGAGCGAGAGGAGCCACATGCCCTCGTCGGCGCGGCTGGAGGCAGGGGCCAGAACCAGCAGGGCCAGGGTCAGGGAAAGGATGATTCTTTTCATGCTATTAAGATATTAAGTTACTATTTAATTGATGTATTGAAGATGCAAAGATACGACTTTTTTTTGAATTACTGCATTTTTATGCTCTCAGCGAAGGTGCAAGGCAGTAGGGTGGCGGATGGCATCCCCCTCGCTACAGAGAGGGGCCGTTCAATCCTGCATCGTTGGAGTATCGTTATAGCAACGTTACTCGATAGGATAACGGATAACAAGCCGTGAAGCAGGCAGCATCGAGCCGGGATTGGACGGCCCAAGTGGGTTTAATAGCATATCACGTTGTTATATAGATATATTCTCTGTGGGAGATTTCGAATAGGTATATTCCAACGACCGATTTGGGTTAAATATGGTGTCTGCCGCGTTGCTTTTTAACAATTGGCTGTGGAAAGAAAAGAGTTTTCAACAGCTGAAAGTGGAAACAAATGGAAAAAAACGAGGTCGAAGTGAAACCTTTTTCCGGCTTTTGCGTATAAGCGAATAACGAAAAAATGGCAGTTAATAACTTTTTTTGGCAAAAAATGGCAATTATTGGAAAAATAGTTGTATTTTAGCATTCTGAAAAATAGTATATATAAATGGCGTTAATACTTGGCACAGAATACTGTAAGATAGATTCGAACGGTCGATTCAAGTTTCCGATTGCGCTAAAAAAGCAGTTGGGGACGGACGATTGCCGTTTTGTGATCCGTCAGGGGTTCACTGCCGAGTGTTTGGAGCTATGGACGTATGCCAGTTTCCAGAATGAGGTGGAAACCCTCCGGAAAGAGTTGAATCCATACAGCATCCGCGACAACCAGATCATGCGACAGATGACGCGTGCCAATCTCGTGGAGCTGGACAGCAACGACCGCCTGATGGTGCCTCCGGAACGGAAGTCGGTAATCGGCGACGCGAAGGAGATAGTCCTGCAGTCGACAGGCAAGTGCATCGAGATTTGGGAGCGTTCGGCATACGACAAGATGAACAGCGAAATTGTGGATTTTGCTTCGATTGTTGACCAGCGCCTGGGACACAGTGCCCAGTCGCAAAAAAGTATGCCGAATGATGTACCATGTGCCGGTGATGCTGAATGAATGCATCGAGGGTTTGAATATCCGTCCCGACGGGACCTATGTGGACGTCACCTTTGGGGGTGGCGGCCACTCGCGTGCCATCCTGGCATGTCTGGGTGAAGGGGGACGGCTGTATGCCTTCGACCAAGATGCCGACGCGCTGGCCAACGCCATCGACGACCCCCGTTTCAAGCTGATACACGAGAATTTCCGTCATATCAAAGCCTTCCTCCGCCTGGAGCGGGTGCGGAGTGTGGACGGCATACTGGCCGACCTTGGCGTGTCGTCGCACCAGTTCGACGTGGCGGAGCGCGGATTCTCCACCCGGCTGGAGGGTGAGCTGGACCTGCGCATGGACCGCCGTCAGGAGCTCACCGCGCGGCAGCTGGTGAACAGCGCCGCCGAGGCCGACCTGGCACGGGTGCTGCGCCTGTATGGCGAGCTGCCCAACGCCACCCAGATGGCAAGGGCCATCTGCCGTGCCCGTGCCGAGCGGGAGATAGTGACCACCTTCGACCTGCGCGAGGCCGTGAGCCGCCACCTGCCCCGCGGGGCGGAGAACAAATGGCTGGCCATGCTGTTCCAGGCTTTGCGCATAGAGGTGAACGGCGAGCTGGATGCCCTGCAGGCGTTGCTGCGCCAGGGCGTGGAGCTGCTCAACCCGGGAGGGCGCATGGTGGTGATGTCCTATCACTCGCTTGAGGACCGCATGGTGAAGAATTTCTTCCGTGCGGGCAATTTCGAGGGCGAGGTGGAGAAGGATTTCTACGGCAACCCGTTGGCTCCGCTGGCACCGGTAGTCCGCAAGGCCATCGTGGCCAGCGACGAGGAGCTGCAGCGCAATCCGCGTTCGCGGAGCGCACGGCTGCGTGTGGCGGAGAAGAAAGAAAAATAACAGAAACGACTATGGCAATGGAAGAAAAGATACAGGACACGATAGAGGAAAGCCAGCCCACGGCAACTGCCGCCGAGCAGCCTGCCGAGCGCAAGCGCACCAACTGGCTGTCGCGCATTCTGGGGGGCGAGGTGCTGCAGAGCCGTGCGGTGCTGCGACAGGTGCCGCTGGTGGTGATGCTCTGCTTCTACGCCATCCTGTTGGTGTATAACCGTTACCGGGTGGAGGACTTGACCAAGGAGCGGACGGCCACGCAGGACCGCATCACCTATCTGCGCGAAGCCCGCATCGAGCTGCAGAAACGCTATCAGGAGACCATCAAGATATCGCAAATTGCCGAGATGCTGGAGGGCACGGGGATAGGCATCACCGCCGGTCCGCCGTATGAACTTGATGCCAAGGGCATGGACAAATATCTGGATTGACGACAGCGGCAAAAAGCAATAACAGGGTCACCCCCTGGCAACAAAAAACGAAATAGAAATTGGAAGAAAAGAAACATAACAAGGCTTTGTTCACCAAGATGCTGGTGCTGTATCTGGTGCTGGTGGTGCTGGCAGGCGGCGGCATGCTGATGTGTGCCATCAACACGCAGGTGGTGAACGGCGACATGTGGCGTGAGAAGGCGCGTGCCCGCGAGGAGATATTCCGTACGGAGGAGGCCCGCAGGGGCACCATCTTCTCGTCGGACGGCAAGGTGCTGGCGACCACGGTGCCGGTGTGCGACCTCTGTCTGGACCTGGGTCGCTGGCCCAAACGCGACAGCCGCGGCGAAGAGGTGAAGGACAAGGCCGGAAACGTGGTGATGGAAAGCTGCATAGCCGACGAGAAGATGTGGAGAGAGGGAGTGGGAAAGGTGTGCCGCATCCTCCACGAGCAATTCCCTGCCAAGTCGTATGAGTATTACTACAACCGCATCATGCGCGAGTATAACAAGAATCGGCCGAGCCGCTGCCTGTATGTGGAGCGGAGGGTGCCATACTCGAAGTGGATGGCCATCCGCCAGCTGCCGGGCTGGAACCGCTGCGTGGTGGAGAAGACGGCCGACGGGGATGTGAAGAGTTTTGTGCGCGCACATATCTACGGCAACATGGGCGAGAATGTGATAGGACTGCACTATAAGACCGTCCAGAAGGAGGGTTATACCGGATTAGAGGGTTATTACGACAGTGTGTTGCGGGGTCAGGACGGCCAGTATATCTGCCGGAGGCTGACCCGCGGCACATGGATACCCGTGGAGGACGGCAGTGTGCCCGACGAAGACTCGACGCTGGTGCGCCACCGTGTGGACGGCAAGAGTATTGTGGCCACTATCGACACCCGCTACCAGGACATTGCCGAGAGCGCCCTAAGGAGTTCGATGAAAGAGCATGGCGGCCAGTCGGGATGCGCCATCCTGATGGAGGTGAAGACCGGATATGTGCTGGCATGCAGCAGCCTGACCCGCGACACCTCGGGACGGCTGAGCGAGAACCTGTGGAGCAATGTGGCTTGCAGCGACAGCTATGAGCCCGGCTCGACATTCAAGACGGTGGCGCTGGTATCGATGTTCAACGACGAGAAGGTGGCCATCGACACCTCGAAGCGTGTGCAGTGCGGCGGCAAAAAACGTTACAGTGCCACCAGTGGCGAAATCAATGCCGGCCACGGCTACACGACCGACACAGCCAACCTGGCCGGCGTGCTGGCCTTGTCGTCGAATGTGGGTATGTGCGAGCTGGCGTGGGAGTATTACCGCAACCGGCGCGAGGATATGAAGAAAGGGATAGAGGCTATCTTCCCCTTCGGAAAGATGCACCCCGACCTTGACGTGATTGAGCCGAACACGAGGGTTGTGCCGCTGAACTCGGACCGTGACTTCCTGAATCTGAGCTATGGCTACTCGGCCACAGCCACACCGCTGCAGGTGGTGACATTCTATAATGCCATCGCCAACAACGGCAAGATGGTGAAACCCCTTTTCTGCCGCGAGATAATTGAGGGCGGACGGCCCCGTCCCACAAAGCCTGTGGTGTTGAAAGAGCATATATGCAGCGAAGAGGTGGCCAAGCAAATGCGCGAACTGCTGGTGGGCGTGGTGGAACACGGCACCGGCGACAATGTATACAACACCGTGTATGGCATCGGCGGCAAAACAGGCACCACCCAGGGCATCAGCGACAAGAGCATCAAGAACTCGTCGTTCGTCGGGTTCTTCCCTGCCGACAATCCCCGCTACACCTGTCTGGTGCTGGTGGAACGCACAAGCATTGCCGGACGCCATGCCGCTGCGCCGGTGTTCAAGAAGATTGCCGACTGTGTGGTGGCTTTCGACGAGGAGCTGGGCAGCATCGACCTGCAGGACTCCGGCCGTGTGATGCGTCCGGTACTTGCCAAGGGCAAACGGAAACAATTGGAGAATGCACACAAGCTGCTGGGACTGCCTTTCACCCAGGCCGACAGCTCGCGCTTTACCAGCTGGACGGTGTACGACGATGCCCGCGGAGTGTACGACGACTACGACGTGCCACAGGGTGTGGTGCCGGATTGCAAGGGAATGACGGTCCGCGACGCCATGGCCCTGCTGCGTGCTGCAGGACTGAAGGTGCGTTTCGCCGGGCAGGGCAAGGTGGTCAGCCAGTCGCCCAAGGCCAGAACGGCAGTGGGTAAAGGTGCAACGGTAACATTAGAATTGAAACCATGAAATTATTAACGCTCATAGAAGGAATAGCACCGCTCAATACGGTGACGGCAAACCCCGAGGTTTGCGACATCTGTTTCGACTCGCGCAAAGTGGGGAAAGACAGCTGCTTTGTGGCGCAGGTGGGTACCCATGTCGACGGCCATGAATATATCGACACCGCCGTGAAACAGGGAGCAGTGGCAGTGGTGTGCCAGCGCATGCCCGAACACTTGCAGCAAGGCGTGGCTTATGTGATGGTAGAAAACAGCGACCTGGCGCTGGGCGTGATGGCCGACAACTTTTACGGCCACCCGTCGCGGCAGCTGAAGCTGGTGGGCATCACAGGAACCAACGGCAAGACCACCACGGTCACTCTGCTGCACCGCCTGTTCCGTACCCACGGGTGCCATGCGGGGCTCCTCTCCACCATCGTCAACAAGATTGACGACGAGGAAGTGCCGGCCACCCATACCACCCCCGATGCGCTGGAGCTGAACCGCCTGCTGAGCCGCATGGTGGAGGCAGGCTGCGAGTATGCCTTTATGGAGGTAAGCAGCCACAGCATCGTCCAGAACCGCATAGGTGGATTGACCTTTGCCGGTGGCATTTTCAGCAACCTCACTCACGACCATCTCGACTTCCACAAGACGATGGCCAACTACATCGCCGCCAAGAAGCTCTTCTTCGACAACCTGCCTGCTTCGGCTTTTGCCCTTGTCAATATCGACGACCGTAACGGCCGTGTGATGGTTCAAAACACCCGTGCGCGCGTGCAGACCTACAGTCTTCAACGTATGGCCGACTATCGCTGCAAGGTGGTGGAGGAGACCTTTGGCGGGCTGCTGCTGGAGCTGAACGGGCATGAGGTGTGGACGCGCCTGGTGGGCAGATTCAACGCCTACAACCTCACCGCCATCTATGCCACAGCAGTGCTGCTGGGCGTGGAGGAAGCCGAGGCACTGCGGCTGCTCAGCACCCTCGAGGCGGCAGAAGGCCGTTTCCAGTACGTCAACGGTCGTGGAATCACTGCCATAGTGGATTATGCCCACACCCCCGATGCGCTGGAGAATGTGCTACGCGCCATCAACGACATGCGCCGCACGGGACAGATGCTTTACACCGTGGTGGGCTGCGGTGGCGACCGCGACACCACCAAGCGTCCCGAGATGGCCAAGATAGCCTGCACCATGAGCGACCGCCTGGTGCTCACCTCCGACAACCCACGCACCGAAGACCCCGAACGCATTCTCGACGATATGGAGAAGGGGCTCTCGTTGGAGGAAAAAAGCCAGACCGTGCGTATCACCGACCGCCGCCAAGCCATCAAAACGGCAGTCATGATGGCCCACGAGGGCGACATCATCCTTGTGGCCGGCAAAGGACATGAGAAATACCAGGACATCAACGGAGTGAAACACCACTTCGACGACAAAGAAGAGCTGGAGAAACTGCTGGCCGAGGACGACCGGTTATGATAGAACATGAACATTAAAGTAATAAACAACAACGCAATATTAGGAAAAGATTATGCTATACTACCTCTTTGATTGGTTAGACAGGGCTTTCGACTTCCCCGGAGCAGGAGTGTTCCAGTACATCTCCTTCCGGGCATCCATGGCCGCCATCCTTTCGCTGCTTATCATGCTGTTCTGCGGCAAGCCCTTCATACGGTTCATCCGTCGCAAGTCGATAGGCGAGACCGTCCGCAATCTCGGACTCGAAGGGCAGAAAGAGAAGGAGGGCACCCCCACCATGGGCGGCCTCATCATCCTTTCGGCCATCGTCATCCCCACCCTGCTGTTGGCAAAGCTGGACAACGTCTACGTCATCACCATGCTGGTCACCACCGTGTGGCTGGGGCTGATTGGATTCATCGACGATTATATCAAGGTCTTCAAGAAGGACAAAGCCGGCATGCCCGGCAAGTTCAAAGTCTTCGGTCAGGTTGTGCTGGGACTGGGTGTGGGGCTGCTCCTCTCGTTCCATCCCGACATCGCCTCCACCAAGACCACCATCCCTTTCGTCAAGGGTAACGAGTTCGACTATGCATGGCTCATCAGCTGGATGGGCGACTGGACACAGAATTGGGTGTGGGTGGTGTACGTGCTGGTGGCCATCTTCGTGGTCACTGCCGTATCCAATGCGGCCAACCTCACCGACGGTATCGACGGCCTGGCCACCAGCACGGCCTCCATCATCGGCGGTGCACTGGCCATCCTCGCATGGCTGTCGGGCAACATCATCATGGCCAACTACCTCAATATCGTCTACCTCCCCAATATCGGCGAGCTGACCGTCTTCATCACCGCCTTCGTGGGTGCTGCATTGGGCTTCCTGTGGTTCAACACCTATCCTGCCGAGATATTCATGGGCGACACCGGCTCGCTGGCCCTCGGCGGCATCATCGCCGTCTTCGCACTCCTTATCCGCAAAGAGCTTATACTCCCCATCCTCTGTGGCATCTATGTGGTTGAGGACTTCTCGGTCATCCTGCAGACATGGGGCTGCAAGCTCTATCGGCGCAAGCACCGCCTGCCACCCGACCAGGCTGTACCCGTCGACAAACGCCCCTTCCTGATGACACCCATCCATCACCACTACCAGAAACAGGGCATCGCCGAACCCAAGATTGTGCAACGCTTTGTCATCATCGGCATCCTGCTGGCCATCGTCAGCATCGTAACACTCAAACTCCGCTAAAACAAGAGAAAGACACAAACGATTAAAAAACGAACAACACACCACTATCAAAAACACACAAGATATGAGCATCCAGCAATTAGCCACCCAGGGACGCGAACGCACCTACAGCGGTCTTGCCGCCATCGATACTGCCCGCCTGCGCCAGATGCGCGACAGTGCCATACGAAACTGTTTCCTCCGTTTCGAGGAGACCACCTCGCGCATCGAGCATGTGGCCACCATCCACGGCAAGGAATACATCAACGATGCGGCAGCCCGCAGCGTCAACGCCACACTCTACACCCTGCACCGCACTTCGGGTCCCATCGTCTGGATAGCCATGGCCGACGACTCCGGCACTGACTACACCGCCCTGCGTTCCATCGCCCTGCGCAAGGTACACATGCTTGTGTGCGTCGGCAACGGGAGTGCAGCGCTCCATCAGGCCTTCGCCTCGGTCGTACCGGCCGTCGTCGATGTCCCCGACATCGCCGCCGCAGTCCAGGTGGCTTCGCGATGCCCCGTACAAGGCGCCAAGGTAATCTACTCCCCAGCCACCGCCGCGGGCGGTGCCGTAGCCACCGAGGCAAAAACCTTCATCCACCAAGTCAACGAGCTGTAAACAAACCCTAACATGCGAAGAAAACTGAACATATTGGCAGGCGACAAAGCCCTATGGGTCATCTTCCTACTGCTGTCGGTCATCTCACTTGTGGCCGTGTACAGCACCATAGGACTCTCCGCCATCAGCGACCTCAATTCCACCCCCATGCGTATCTTCTGCCGGCATCTGGGCTTTGTGGTTGCCGCTGCCCTTATAGCCATATTCGTCTCGCATATCAAGTACACCTATTTTGCCCGAGCCTCCGTCATCCTTCTCTATCTCTCTGTTGCCGCACTCATCGTGGTCGTCATCATGGGAACCAAGCGCTGGCTGGTCATCCCGCACGTAATTCGTTTCGAGCCCTCCGAGTTGGCAAAGATAGCGCTGATCATCTATCTGGCCCGTTGTATCGCCCTGCGTAGCGACAGCCTTGAAGAGTCGGGCACTTTCCGTCGCCTGCTCATCCCCATCCTGATAGTCTGCGTGCTTGTCACGCCGGCCAACCTCTCCACGGGCATACTCATCTTCCTTACCTGCTACATCATGCTCCTCTTCGGTGGAGTCAATCGCCGGTTGTGGTGGCGTGGACTGCTCCTGCTGCTGGGCATATCGCTGGTGGGTTTTCTTGTCCTCTACTTCTTCGGCAACCAGATACAGATTGGCCGTGTGCCCACATGGGCGCACCGTTTCCAGTCGTGGATACACCCCAATCCCGACGAGCTGACGCAAGAGAACATGGCCCGGATGGCTGTGGCCCGAGGCGGCTTCTGGGGCAACGGCATCGGCACCACCATTCATGGGCGACTGATGACCCAGGCCCACAACGATTTTATCCTCGCCATCATCATCGAGGAGGCGGGACTGCTTACAGCCATCGTCATCTTTGCCCTCTATGCATGGTTCTATTTCCGTTGCATCCGTATCGCCACTGCCTGCAGTGGACTCTTTGGCAGTCTCATTGTGGCGGGAACGGGTACACTCATCTTCCTTCAGGCGGTCATCAACATCAGTGTGGCTGTGGGTCTGCTGCCCGTCACCGGGCAGACGCTACCCTTCATCAGCTATGGTGGTACCGCATACCTCTGTCTGGGCCTTGGCCTGGGCGTCATTCAGGCGGTTGCCTTCCGCAACAAGAAACTAAGTCGCAAAGCCGCCGCCCCATCGGCACCTTCCGAGCCCGACACAACAGTCAACGAAACAGCCGACACACAGCAATCAAATTAGTCTTTAATCCATACAAAACAACAACGATATCATGAAAGTCATCATCAGCGGAGGAGGCACAGGCGGACACATATTTCCCGCACTGGCCATAGCAAATGCCATCAAAGAGCGTCATCCCGAGGCCGACATCCTTTTTGTCGGGGCTAGAGGCCGCATGGAGATGGAGAAGGTGCCTGCTGCCGGCTACACCATCAAGGGGCTGCCCATCGCCGGTCTTCAGCGTCAGCTCACCCTTTCCAATATCATCAAGAATCTCCAGCTCCCCTTCAAGGTGCTCCGAAGCCGCTGCATGGTGCGAGGCATCTTGCGCCGGTTCCGTCCCGATATTGTGGTAGGTGTAGGAGGCTTCGCCAGCCAGCCCACGCTCAGTGTCGCCTCACGCATGAATATCCCCACCCTGCTGCAAGAGCAGAACTCCTATGCGGGTCTGGCCAACAAAACCCTCGCCCGGAAAGCGGCGTGCATCTGTGTGGCCTATCCCGATATGGACCGTTACTTCCCCGCCGAAAAGATTGTCTTCACGGGCAACCCTGTCCGTGCCGACATCGAGCGCCTTTCGGCGACCCGCGATGAAGGGTGCGCCCATTTCGGCCTTCAGCCCGACCTGCCTGTCGTGCTCAGCGTAGGGGGCAGTCTGGGGGCAGGCAGCATCAACCGCATGATGCTGGACAATCTCCAGTTCTTCGCCGACAACCGCATTCAGATTATCTTCCAGACCGGGCGCACAATGTACGACGAGGCCAAACAGGCTGTTGCTGCTGCGGGAGTGGAACAGTGGGTCAAGGTACACCAGTTCATCAGCCGGATGGACCTCGCCTATGCCGCCGCCCAAGTGGTCATCTCCCGTGCCGGGGCCATCGCCATCTCCGAACTCTGCCTCGTCGGCAAGCCCGTCATGCTCATTCCCTCGCCCAATGTGGCCGAGGACCACCAGACCAAGAACGCCATGGCGTTGGTGAACAAGGGTGCCGCACTCATCATGCCCGACAGCCGTTGCCACAACGAGGGACTGCCCATGCTGGCGCAGCTGCTCGCCGACCCCGTCCGCCAACAGCGCATGGGGCAGGCCATCCGTGCCCTCGCCGCGCCTCAGGCGGCAAGCCATATCGTCGACCATATCGAACAAGTCATTGCAAACAAACATTAAAACGTACAGCACTATGAACTACTATTTCCTCGGCATCGGCGGCATCGGCATGAGCGCTATTGCACGCTATCTGCATCTCCAAGGGCATGCCGTCTCCGGCTACGACCGCACCCCGTCACCCCTCACCACCCATCTGCAAGAGGAAGGTATCCCTGTACACTTCGACGACAACCCCTCGCTCATCCCCGCCCATGTCGACCAGGTCGTCTACACCCCTGCCGTCCCCACCGACACAGCCGAGTACCAGTACCTGCTCGAGAAAGGCGTACCCATCGTGAAGCGTGCCCAGTTCCTCGGACAGCTCACACAGGGCAAACGCTGCATCGCCGTTGCCGGCACCCACGGCAAAACCTCCACCTCCACCCTCATCGCCCACATGCTGAGTCAGACCGAACTCGGATGCAGCGCCCTCCTGGGCGGCATATCCAAGAATTTCAACTCCAATATCCATGTCGACAGCGCGAGCGATTACGTGGTGGTAGAGGCCGACGAATACGACCGCTCCTTCCTCCACCTGCATCCCTGGTGTGCCGTCATCACTGCCACCGACCCCGACCACCTCGACACCTACGGCACCCATGCCCACCTCGTCGAAGCCTTCCATCAGTTCGCCTCCCAAATCGACCCTGCCGGGACGCTCATCATCAAACAAGGGCTCACCCTGCAGCCCGACCACCCCGGGCATGAATCCGAGCATGAACATGAGCATCATCATGGCGCCAGTATAGAAGGCATACAAGCCACCACCTGCAACTACACCTCCCACGGCATCGAGGCCGACTACTACCCCTGGAACGTGCGGCAGTACAACGGCAATATCTTCTTCGACCTCCGCACCCCCAAAGGGGTGTTCTACGACCTCGAACTCCCCAATGCCGCCCTCTACAATGTCGAGAATGCCGTGGCTGCCGCCGCTGTGGCCGTCACTGTGGGGCTCAACGAGTACCAGATACGCCATGGCTTCAAGACCTATGCCGGTGTCTGGCGGCGTTTCGACTACCACATCAAAACGCGCGACCTCGTCTTCATCGACGACTATGCTCACCATCCGCAGGAGATAGCCGCCTGTCTCGACAGCATCCGCTTCCTCTATCCCGGCAAACGCGTCGTAGGCATCTTCCAGCCGCACCTCTACACCCGCACACGCGATTTTGCCGACCAGTTTGCCCAGGTGCTCTCCACCCTCGACGAGCTCATCATGCTCCCCATCTATCCTGCCCGCGAGCTCCCCCTGCCGGGCGTCACCTCCTCCATGGTGTTGCGAAAGATAGACAGCCTCTCGAAATACCTCTGCACTCCCGACCAAGTGCTCGAACTCGTTCCCGCACTCTGCCCCGATGTCGTGGTCACCATGGGAGCCGGCGACATCGACCGCCTCGTCCCCCGTCTCGAAGAAGTGCTCAAACGCGATAACCCGTCATAAGCATGAACAAGAAACTGAAAATAGCACCCCTCATTGCACTACTGCTGCTGGTGATACTGGTGGTGGTCGCCAACCGCTGGCGCAGCCTGTCGCCGGTGCGCAGTGTCCGCGTGGATATCGACTACTGCGGAGCCGACACCCTCGTCACCCCCCAGCAGGTGGTGGACCTGGTGGTGGACAGCATGCCCGACATCATGTCCAAGCGGTTGCGCGATGTCGACCTTGGCAGGGTGGCGCGTGTGGCGGTCTCCTCGCCGTGGCTCTCCAGGTGCGATGCAGGCACCTCCATTGGTGGAGCAGTGGTGGTGCATGCCGTTCAGCGCAAGCCCGTGGTGCGTATCTGCTCGCATGGTGGCGAATACTATCTCGACGACAAAGGCTTCCGGGTCCCCGTCACCCCTGTAGGCTCTGCCGACATGATTGTGGCCAGCGGCAACATCCCCAACAAAGGCAAAGGGCTGAAAGAAGTATGGACATTGGCCAAATACCTTTTCCAGCACCAGCGTCTTGCCCCCCTCTTCGACCAGATCTACCGCGACGCCAAAGGCGACCTCTACCTCACCCCCAAGCTGGGCAGCCATGTGGTGCAGATAGGGTCGGCCCAGCAGCTCGACGAGAAATTCCGCAACCTCATGGCCTTCTACACCCGTGGGCTGCCGCAAGTGGGCTGGGAGACCTACAGCCAGATAAGTGTCAAATACCACGGGCAAGTGGTCTGCACCCGCCGAAACAAAACAGTTGCGCAGTCCGGTGACGGCTTTTGACACCCCTTCTCCTGCCAAGCAGGAGCGAACCGAACAAGAAAAAAACTAATGATAGAAAACAAATAAAAACACAGAACAATATGAGTTATATCGTAGGACTTGACATTGGAACAACAAAAATCGCCTGCTTCATAGGCGAGCGGGCCGAGAAAGGCAAAATCCGTATCGTCGGATTCGGAAAGACCGAGTCGGTAGGCGTGGAGCGCGGCATCGTGAAAAACATCCGCAGCACCGCCGATTCGATACGCCGTGCCGTGAACGACGCATCGGAAATGGCAAAATTCGACGTCGAAGAAGTGTATGTCGGCATCGCCGGCCAGCACATCAAAAGCCGCTCCAACCAGGGTAGCGTCATGATACCCGAAGACCACCGCCTCATCGAGAAGTCGGACGTCGACCGCCTCATCGAAGACCAATACCGCATCATGCTCGAACCCGGCGAAGAGATCATCCACGTCTTCCCCCAGAACTACATCGTCGACAACGACAAACTCGACCCCGACATCGACCCCGTAGGTGTGGCCGGCAAATGCCTCGTGGCCAACTTCCACATCGTCACGGGCAACACCAGCAACGTCCGCAACATCCGCGACGCCGTGGCCGAAGCCGGCCTGCGCATCAAAGGCATGGTCCTCGAACCCATCGCCTCCGCCTACGCAGTCCTGGACATGGGCGACAAGGCCGCCGGTGTGGCATTGGTGGATATTGGTGGCGGCACTACCGACATCGCCATCTTCCAAGAGGGTATTATCCGCCATACCACGGTGCTTCCGCTGGCTGGCAACGTGATTACCAACGACATCCGCGACAACTGCAAGATTCTCAAGCATCAGGCCGAAAGCCTTAAGACCAAATTCGGTTCCTGCCTCCCCTCCAATGTCAATCAGGATGACATTATTGCCATCCCTGGTATCCGCAACCAGGACCCCCGCGAAATCTATGTCAAGACCCTTGCCACCATCATCAATGCCCGTATGCGTATGCTGCTTGAGCAGGTGCTGTACGAGATACAGGTGTCGGGCTTCGAACGCCAACTGATAGCTGGTGTTGTGCTTACTGGTGGTGGAGCCCGTCTCAAGCACATCAAAGAGTACTCCGAACTGATTACCGGCATCGACACCCGTATCGGTATGCCCGACGAGCATCTCGATGTCCAGGCCAGTGCATCGTTCGAGGATCTCAGCCATCCCATGTATGCCACCGGCATCGGTCTGGTCATCTATGGCATCCTTGAGGTGGAACGTAAAGCCCGCGAGGAGGCCGAAAAGGCCGCCGAGGCCAAGCATGAACCCGAACCTGAACCCGAGCCCGAACAAGTCTCAGAACTGGAAGTGGTAGATAAGAAGAGTAGTAAGAAGGAAAAGACCAAAAAGAAGAACATCAGCGCTGAGGCCCGTGGCTTGACCACTGCTATCTCCGAATGGCTTACCCGTAATTTCACCGAGGACGGCATTGACGGATAGTATACTGTGTTGTATTCGAAATTGTTGTAGGATTGAAAGCACGTCTTGTTTGCATGGTTATTCATCTGCAGATTGACATATTTGTAAAGCGTTGTTCATAAAGTGTTGATAAACCGTAAGCATGGGAAGCCGGAATTCGGAAATAATTTCGTAATTTTACACTTTCAAATTATATTGGATAATTAGTATAACGACATCAATAATAACAATTTATAATATTACAGAATATGCCCGATTCACAACTAATTACTTTCGATTCGCTTTCGGAGCAGTCTTCATACATCAAGGTTATCGGAGTGGGAGGCGGTGGAAACAATGCCGTGAACCACATGTTCCGCAAAGGTATTTCGGGTGTAGACTTTATCGTCTGCAATACTGACATGAAGGCGCTCAAAGGCAGTCCGGTGCCTGACAAGCTGGTGCTTGGCCACGAGGGACTGGGTGTTGGCGGTCGTCCCGCCAAGGCGCGCAAGGCAGCAGAGGAGAAGGAGTCGGAGATCAAGGCGCTGTTCGAAAAGGATACGAAGATGGTGTTCATCACTGCAGGCATGGGTGGCGGTACCGGCACCGGTGCAGCTCCCGTCATTGCCCGCATGGCAAAGGAAATCAAACTCGAGGCCGAGGATAGCGACGACCCCACTCAGATTCTCGTCGTCGCTGTGGTGACCACACCTTTCCTGTTCGAGGGCTTCCGCAGGCTGCAGCAGGCGCAGGAGGGTGTTGAGGAGTTGCGCAAGTATGTCGACTCTATTCTGGTTATCAATAACGAGAAACTGCGCGCCTACGGCGACTTGGTGATGACGGATGCCTTTGCCATGGCTAACGATGTGCTGCTGACCGCCGTGAAGGGCATTGCGGAGATTATCACGCTGAATGCATACGTGAATATCGACTTCCGTGATGTGTATACGGTGATGGAAAACAGCGGTACCGCCCTGATGGGTATCGGCGAGGGCGAGGGCGAGAAGCGCGCCAAACAGGCCGTGGAGGAGGCTACCACCTCGGTGCTGTTGAACGACAATGATATCAAGGGCGCCAAGAATGTGCTGCTGCATTTCTCCTTCGGTCCCGAACACGAGATTACGATGGACGAGATGGGCGAGGTGACGGACTATATCACCCAGAAGACCGGCAGCCGCGAGACAAATGTGATTTGGGGTATGGGTACCGACGATACGCTGGGCGACAAGGTGAAGATTACCCTTATTGCCACAGGCTTCGAGCAACAGGAGAGCAACGACCCGGTGGTGCATGTGTTGAAAGAAACCCCCGAGGCCCCCGCTCCCAAGCCCGTAGGCGACGGTCCCGTGCTGATTCACCGCGACTCGACCGACACGCCCACACCTCAGAACCGCGAAATACGTCCGGAGAATATCTATGTGGCCCCGACCATCGAGACTGTGGCCACTCCCACGCCGGACACCCGTCAGCCTTTGCGCTCCCCCGCACAGCCCGACGGCCACGGACAGGATGCCACCCCCGGTAAGAAGCATATCATCCCCCTCTATGGCGAGGATGAGTTGAAGAATGAGGTGCGTCGTGCTGCTACCGACGAGGCAGACGACGGTCTGCGCCTGGTGAACCATACAACCCCCGTTGTCGAGGAGCGTGTTGCCGCCCCCAAACCAACTCAGGTGGTCAGCCCTGAACCGACACGTGTTGCCGACACAGGCAGCAACCCTGCAACACAGACGATGAATGCCGGTGTTGCTTCGGCTCCCGCTCAGTCGCGTCTGGACATGATGGCGATGGACCGTGCCGAGCGCATCAAGGCCATCAACAATCTGTTGCGTAACGATGTCAATGGCGCCCAGAAGGTGGAGGCCATGACCATGGCCGATATGCTTGGGACGGACAACCCTGTCCAGTTCCAACCCATCGAGGGTGTGCCTCATTCGGCCCAGTCCGAGGCCACAGGCTCTTCTGTCGCTGCCGACGGCAGTGTGCGTCCGAACACCTCCCTCTTCGGTCTGCCCGATTGAGTATTTTGAATGTGTTAACGTGTTATCGTGTTAATGTGTTAGTCCTTGGTGCTTCTGAGATTGTGTTAACGTGTTAATGTGTTATCGTGTTAGTCGATTTACGAATTGACGAATTAACGAATTAACGAGTTCATTTTTCATGATGAAGATTCAAGGGAAAAAGTCTTTGCGGGCATGGGGAATGGTGTGCGGCATTGTGGCGGCGGTGTGCTACGGCACCAATCCGCTGGGTGCGTTGAAGCTCTATGCCGAAGGCATGTCGACAGGCTCGGTGCTCTTCTACCGGTTCGGCTTGGCATGGATTATCATGTCGGTGGTGTTGCTCTTCCGGCATGAGACGTTGAAGGTGTCCCTTCATGAGCTGAAGGTGTTGTTGGGGCTGGGACTCCTTTTCACCATCTCGTCATTGACGCTTTATCTTAGCTTTCGAGTGATGGACGCCGGTGTGGCGTCCACCATTCTTTTCACCTATCCGGTGATGACTGCCGTCATCATGGCGCTCTTCTTCCACGAGCGGCTGAACTGGGTGACGGGGGTGTCGATAGCATTGTCGTTTCTTGGTGTGGCGTTGCTCTATCGGGGCGACGGCCAGGTTGTCCTGCCATGGGTCGGAGTGGCGCTGGTGCTGCTTTCGGCCTTGTCGTATGCGGTGTATATTGTGGTGGTGAATCGCAGCAAGATAAAGCTGTCGCCGTTCAAAATCAACTTCTATGTGTTGCTGTGCTGTGCGCTGGGCATGTTGGCGTATTCGTTCATGAGCGGCGAGCCCATCACCCTGCCACATGGTTTCACCAGCTGGTTCTATGTATGCTGGCTTGCCACGGTGCCGGCCATCATGGCACTGGTGTTGCTGGTGTATGCGGCACGTTATGCTGGCTCCACCACCACGGCGGTGCTGGGTGCCCTCGAACCGCTGACGGCGGTGCTGATAGGCATCTTCGTTTTCGGCGAGCGGTTCACCGTATGGCTGGCTGTGGGTATCGTGCTGATTCTGGCTTCGGTGATGCTGGTGGTGGCGGGACAGTCAAAGGCCAAGAACTGAACCCCTATCCATGCCAGACACTTGCCAGGGAGGGGAGATATTAGAGCGTGAGAGGGATTTCAACTTGTGGTAAATAAACTATACAACTGATATATGAGTATTGCAGCATTGGTTTCGGGAGGCGTTGACAGCTCGGTGGTGGTGCACCTGCTTTGCGAACAGGGCATCAAACCCGATATTTTCTATATCCGCATAGGCATGGAGGACGAGGAGGGCTATATTGACTGTCCCGCCGAAGAGGACATCGAGATCACGCAATTCATTGCCAAGCGTTATGGATGCCGTTTCGAGGAGGTTAACCTGCACCGTGAGTATTGGGACAACGTGGTGGCCTATACCATTGATTCGGTGCGACGGGGGTTGACCCCTAACCCGGATGTGATGTGCAACAAACTCATCAAGTTCGGGGCTTTCGAACAGCGTCGGGGGCATGAATACGACTGGACAGCCACCGGACATTACGCCACTACCGAACGGCTGGATGGTGTCCCCTTTCTGGCTACGGCCATGGATCCAGTCAAGGACCAGACCGACTTCCTGTCGCAATTGGACAGCAAGCAGATTGCCAAGCTGATGTTCCCCATTGGCGGCATGATGAAAAGCGAGGTGCGCGACATAGCCCATGCAGCCCATCTTCCTTCTGCCGACCGCAAGGACTCGCAGGGTATCTGTTTCCTCGGTAAAATCAATTACAACGATTTCCTGCGCCGCTATCTCGGCGAGCGCGAAGGCAAGATAGTGGAGCTGGAGACTGGACGTGTGCTGGGCACCCACCGTGGCTATTGGTTCCACACCATCGGCCAGCGCAAAGGCCTCTTCCTGAGCGGAGGCCCTTGGTTTGTGGTGAAGAAGGATATCGACGAGAATGTGCTTTATGTCTCCCAGGGTTACGACCCCGATGCCCAATACGGCAACGAGATAAACTTGCTGGGGTTCCATTATCTGACGGGTGACCTGTGGAGCGACCGTCTGGAGAATGGCGAACAGGTGGATGTAAAGTTCAAAATCCGCCATACTCCCGACTTTGCCCAAGGGCGCCTGGTGCGTACCGCCGAGGGCTATCGGATTCTGTCCGATGTACGTGTGCAGGGCATTGCTGCAGGGCAGTACGCCACCATTTACGACAACGACGCCCACCTCGTCGTGGCCACAGGGCAGATTGCGAATTGAAAATTGAGTTTTAGCAGCTACGCCTGTTTGGTTTAACTGTGGCTTATACCTTTTTTTGATTGTATTACTGATGATTCATTGTTCTTTCATCGCATTTATTTTCTCATTCAGAAATAAAGAAGAAAGTAAATAGAAAATACATAGAATATAAATAACTAAGCGACAGAGAATTAGCGAGGATTTGATTGTAGTCCTTTTCGGGGGGGGGCTTTTTGCAAAGTGAAAAAGTGAAAAAGTGAAATCGGTCGATTTTGTGAGGGGACAAAATCGAAATGCCTTACGGCATGTCAACGGCGTGGCGTTGACTTCTCCGTTGCACTATCGACGCAATGCCACTGGCAATACGTCTTCACCTGGTTGGAGAGGGGCGTAGTGTCGCAAGGTCAGTGGGTGAAGACGTATTGCAGGATGTTTTCGCCCATGCGGAAGGCTTTCTGGCGGGTGGCTTGGCTGTCGTTGTGGACGTCGGGGTCTTCCCAGCCGTCGCCGAGGTCGCATTCCCAGGTGAAGAGGCAGATGAGGCGTCCGTCGTGGAAGAGGCCGTAGGCGCGTGGGGGCAGGTTGTCGTGCTCGTGGATCTTGGGGAGGCCGTCGGGGAAGTGGTATTTCTGGTGGAAGATGGGGTGGCTGGCAGGCAGCTCGACAAATTCAAGTTCGGGGAATACAAGCTTCATCTGCGGGAGGATATACTGTTTGATGCCGTAGTTGTCGTCGATGTGGAGGAATCCACCGCCCAGCAGGTAGTTGCGGAGGTTCTGCCGTTCCTGGCTGTTGAATGCCACGTTGCCGTGGCCGGTCATGTGGACGAAGGGGTAGTTGAAGAGTTCGCTGCTGCCCACGTCGACTACGGCATAGTCGGTGGCGAGGTTCATGTGGGCGTCGGCGTTGCAGAAGGCGATGAGGTTGGTGAGCGAGGTGGGGTTGGCGTACCAGTCGCCTCCACCGCCATATTTGAGGAGGGCTATCTGTGTCTGGGCGGAGAGGGAATTGAGCATTGAGATTTGAGAATTGAGAATCAGGAATATCAGTAGTATTTTTTTCATGGATGTTGTTGTTGATTGCATGATTGTCTGATTGTTTGATTGCTTGAGTGATTTGACCGCGCCAGCCATTCAGGAACTAACACAATCAAGGATTGCATGATTGTCTGATTGTTTGCATGATTGTCTGATTGTTTGATTGCTTGAGTGATTTGACCGCGCCAGCCATTCATGAAGTTGAGGGCTGTGAGGGCGTAGAGGGCGGCGGTCTCGGTGCGCAGGCGGTTGTTGCCAAGGGTGACGGGCTGGAAGCCGAGTGTGAGGCAGCGGTTCAGCTCGTGGGGGCTGAAGTCACCTTCGGGCCCGATGAGCACGAGGGCGTCGGTGCCGGGGGTGTAGAGTTGGTGGAGGGTTCGGCGGTCGTCGCCGACGCAGTGGCAGACGTATTTCTGAATGTGTGAATGTGTGAATGTGTGAATGTGTGAATTGAGATTCGTCAAGAAATCAAGTAGCTTTATGGGCGGGTCGATGAGGGGTCGGCGGGCTTGCAGCGACTGTTTCATGGCGCTGAGGGCGATGCGCTCCAGGCGGTCGGTCTTGAGGGCGCCGCGCTCGGAGTGGTCGCAGATGACGGGTGTGATGCGGTCGATGCCTATCTCGACAGCTTTCTCGACAAACCATTCCATGCGGGCGTTGTTTTTGGTCGGAGCCACGGCCATGTGCAGCTTGAAGGGGCGGGCACCATAGTCCGGCAGGCGTTCGGTGATCTCTACTTGGCAGGCCGCGGGGTCGGGGTCGACGATGCGGGCCCGGCACATCGTGCCGTCGCCGCTGGTGACATAGAGCTCGTCGCCCGGTTGCATGCGGAGGACACGGATGCAGTGTTTCGACTCGTCGGGCGAGAGGGTGGCGTAGGGGCATTGGGTGGTGTCGGTCAGGAAGAGGTGCATTTTTGAATGTGTTATTGTGTTATTGTGTTAATGTGTGAATTATTGCTTGAATGCTTGATTGTGTTAATGTTTGAGTGGTTTGACCGCGCCAGCAACTTTCAACTTTCAATTTTCAATTTTCAATTTGATT
>ONFR01000031.1:29103-43164 GCA_900317125.1 uncultured Bacteroidales bacterium
ATTTTCAATTTTCAATTTGATTGTGTGAATTATTGCTTGAATGCTTGATTGTGTTAATGTTTGAGTGGTTTGACCGCGCCAGCAACTTTCAACTTTCAACTTTCAACTTTCAACTTTCAATTTTCAATTTTCAATTTTCAATTTGACTCTGAGGCTTGGGTGAGGGCTAGGCCGTAGCGTTTCATGCTGTCGGCGCGGTGGCGGTAGTCGGCTTGACGGGTGGCCAGCAGGTCGGCAGCCGAGGTGTCGGCGAGGAGGTGAAGACTTTCGATGCCTTCGGCTATGCGGTAGATATAGAAGTAGTTGTGGTCGATGACGCCTATCTTGTCGTCGTTGCAGAAGTAGGCATAGCGGCGTGGCTGGGTGAGGAGGTTGAGCCCGAAGGTGGTGTTGTGCCACTCGATGGGGAGCATGCCCAGCAGGGTGGGGCCAAGGTCGGCCTGCATGGCGATGCGGTCGAGGTGCTGCGGACGGAGCCGTGCAGGGTGATGGAACAGCATGGGGACGTGGTGGTAGGAGAGGGGCATGTCGTAGCGGTTGGTGCCCCACACACCGCCGTGGTCGGCAATGAGCACGAAGAGGGTGTTGGCGTACCAGGGCTGGCGGCGGGCCATACGCATGAAACGTCCCAGCGACCAGTCGGCATACTCCACCACTTGACGGCTCATGTCGCGGCTGCGGGCTTTGAACGATGTGCCTTGGGGGATGGCGTAGGGTGCATGGTCGCTGCAGGTCATGATAGCGGTGAAGAACGGCCCTTGGGCGGCGGCATGGTTGCAGTGGCGCAGGGCGTAGTCGAACATGACGTGGTCGGGGACGCCCCAGGTGCCGATGACCTCGTCGGGTGAGTAGCTGTGCTGCCCGATGACGCTGTCGAAGCCGTTGCCGAAGAGGAATCCGCGCATGTTGTCGAAGTCCTCGTCGTGTGTCATGAAATAGGCTGTGCGGTAGCCCGCGTCGTGGAGGGCTTGGGGAAGGCCATAGACTTGGGGGATGACGGCCTGTTTCATGGTGTGGCGCGAGGGGATGCAGGGACGTGAATAGAGGGTGGAATAGACGCCGTTGTATGTGTGGATGCCGGAGGAATAGGCGCGGGTGAAGACAAGCGACTGGGCCATGAGGCTGTCGAGACAGGGGGTGAGGGAGGCGGTCCCGGTGGTGGCAAGGGCGGTTTTCTCCATGGTCATGGACTCCATGATGACAAGCACCACATTGGTGCCTTCGGGCAGCGGGAGGTCGAGCCCTGCAGGCAAGAGACGTGGGTCGGCAGGGGTGCGCTGCTCCTGATCAAGGAGCTGACGGGCCTCGTCGGGGTCGACGAGCGAGAGCGGCTGGTTGGCGCGTTTGCCCAGCTCGGCGGCACTTTTGACAAACGTGAAGACAGGGTTGAGGCCTATCTGGTTGAGGAAGGGGTCGGAGCAGAAATAGGCTGTGCCGACGCGCAGGGGGCTTTTCTTGCTGAGGCGTCCGCGCATGCCTACAAAGGTGGCGAAGACGAGCAGCAAGGCCAGGGGGATGCACCAGCCGTAGGGTTGGAAACGGTCGAGCCCCGCGACGATGGTGCGACGGAAGATGTGGCGCATGAGGAACCAATAGCCTGTGGCCACGGCGATGAAGGCACCGATGCCGACAAGATACATGGGCTCGGTGACAATCATGTGGGCGATGATGCCGAAAGAGTCTATCTCGTTGGTGGCAGTGGCATTGAGACGGGTGAAGAAGTAGCTGAAGAAGGGGATGTCGGCAGTGCAGGCGAAGAAGCTGACGATATAGCCGATGAGCAGCAGGTGGTGGGCCACAAGGTAGTAGGCCTTGGCGCGGATGCGTGCCAGTTCGCCCACAATCATCATGAGCGCAGGAAGAGCAAGGAGGTAGCAGCTGACGGCGGTGTCGAAACGCCACCCCATGAGGAGGGCGTGCCAGTAGAGGCCTCCGAAATGAGGCGCCGAGGAGAGCCCGGCACAGTAGACCGCGGTGCCGGCGAGACGGAAAAGGGTGAAGACGGCAATGCCTGTCAGATAGGCTAAAAGGATGTAGTTGTAGCGTGCGGAGTGTTTCATAAGCGGGTGCAAAATTACGATTTTTTTTCCACACAACAATTATTAACAAACCTGCTTGAATAAAAAAAGCCTTTCGCCGTTATCTATGTCGGCAAAAAGTACTATCTTTGAATGTTGAAAATTGAAAGCCGGCTCTGCGTATCTTGCGTATTTTCACGTATATTGACACGTGTTTTTACATGCGTTACACGGAGGCTGGAAGTAATAAATTGAAAATTGAAATGAAAAAGATTGTCTTATTCTTTGTTCTGGTTATTGGCTTCTGTGTATTAACCACCGAGTCTTATGCCCAAAAAAGACCCACCAAGGTGAAAGTGGCTTTCGAGGTGGACTCGATGCCGCAGCAGTTGCTGCTATACCTCAACGGCAATATAAAAGCCGAGGAGAAACTGGCTGCCAACGCGCAGGTGGTGGAGCAGTTCAAAGGGGTTTACACCTCGCTTGACAGCAAGCGCAAGCAGCAGGTGGTGGATATGTACAACGCTGCCCGCAAGACCAAACTGGAGCCTATGCCCGACTATGTCAACCTGACGCAGGCTTTGGTGGCATACGCTGGTGCCAAGGTGTCGGCATCGATATTCGACGAGTGGATTGCTGCGGTGTCGGCCATCTTTACCATCACCAACAAGAAGAAGGAGCAGCAGGAGTTTATTGAATATACCGCCATGATGGCGGCGGACCGCACACTCTATAAGTCGCGCACGTCGATATGGCGCACACAGCCCGATGCGGTGTTCTCGTTTGTCCCCATCCGCAACGACATCAAGACGGTCTTTTCCGGCTCGGTTGACCTGACCTATTCGTCCGGCACAGGCAACAACGCCGACGAATCGACCATCTATGGCACTGCGGGTACCTATTATTTCCTGACCAACACCTTCGAGGGCAAGGGTGGCCGCCTGACATGGGAACGCTGCGGCATGGCCAAGAACGCCTGCTATGCCGACCTCGACATCTACTCCGCTGTGGTGAAGTTCCCCAAGTTCACTGCCGATTCGGTCACCTTCATCAACACCAACTACTTCAAAACCCCCATCAAAGGTGTGGTGGATGAGGCACTGTCGACCAAGACGGAGCCAGAGAAATACAATTTCCCCAAGTTCCGTTCCTATCAGAAGGATTTCCAGCTGAAGGATGTGCTGCCTGGCGTCGACTTTGAGGGCAACTTCATGATGTACGGTCCCCGTTTTGTGACCAACGACGAGAAGCATCCCGCCTCCATGATATTCTACCGCAACGGGAAACGGTTCCTTGTGGCCAGCTCCACCAAGTTCACCATCCTGCCCCACATGCTCACCTCCGAGCGTGCAGCCGTGAAGATGTATATAGGCGACGATTCCATCAGCAACGCCGGTGTGCTGATACGCTACACGACATCCGACCATCGCGTGAACCTCCTCAACAGCACCAAGCGCAACTATTACAGCCCCTACACCGACAGCTATCACCAGCTGGATATCTACTGCGAGAATATCAATTGGTTGATGGATAAGGATATTGTGGAATTCAACATGGTGGCGCAGGCGGGTACACAGACGTTCGTCACCTTCGAGTCGAACCGATACTACTCAGAGAGCAAGGACCGCGAGGTGCAGGGCATCGACGACAACAGCCCCGTGGTGAAGGTGTACCGCTATATGAAGGCCCACGACATGAAGCAGGACTTCAGCCTGGTGTCGTTCCAGAACTACATACGCATGGACGAGGGGCAGACCAAATTGATGGTTCATGGACTCAGCCGCCACGGCCTAGTGTCGTTCGACGAAGGCCGCTCACGCATCCACGTCCACGACAAGCTCATCGGTTTCTACAAGGCCATCGTCAAGCAGCAAGGACACGACTACGATGCCCTTACGCTGCAGTCCGAGACCAAGGAGAACAATGCCGAGCTCGACTTGGCCTCGCTCGACCTGCGTGTCCATGGTATCAAGAAATTCGTTGTCAGCGACAGCCAGCTGGTCGTTGTCAAGCCCTATGAGGGTGATATTATTGTCAAGCGCAACCGCGACATCCTCTTCTCCGGCCACATCAATGTGGGACGCTTCGAGATGAACGTCACCGATGCCACCTTCTTCTACGACGATTTCCGTTTCGACCTGCCGCAGATTGACTCTATGCGCTTCTCGGTCACCAGCTTCACCGACCCCGAGCAACAGGTGATGGTGCGTACGCCCCTCTACAATCTTGTGGGCGACATCCAGATTGACAAGCCGGACAACCACTGCGGCCTGAAGAAGAATAAAGACTATCCCATCTTCAACAGTGTGAAGCCGTCGTACGTGTACTACGACCGGCCCTTTATCTTCAACGGGGTATATAACCGCGAGCGGTTCTACTATTCGCTCCATCCTTTCGTCATCAAACAGCTTACCGACTTCCAGACCGACAGCCTTGAATTTCTGGGCACCCTTACCTCTGCCGGCATCTTCCCGGATATCGAGGAGCCCCTCAAGGTGCAACGCGACTACTCTCTCGGCTTCCGTGTCAACACACCGGCGGACGGCCATCCCGCCTATGGCGGCAAGGGTACTTTCAAGAACCTGATAGACCTCAGCTACCGGGGATTCCGTGGCGAGGGTACACTGGAGTATCTCACCTCCACCGCTGTGACTGACAAGTATCTCTTTATGCCCGACTCCACCATGGCCCTCACCGACACATTCTATGTGAAGGAGGAAAACGACTTCCCCGACATCCACAACGGCCATGCACTGCTCCGCTGGTATCCTTATCAGGACTCCATGACAATATCGCAGCTGCGTGACGGCACGCTGTTCCAGATGTACCACGGGTTGACAACCCTTGCAGGCCGTGTGACCCTCCAGCCCAAAGGTGCCACCGCCTACGGCACGGCACAGCTGAAGGAGGGTACGATGGTTTCGAAACTCTTCCGCCTGCGCACTACCCAGATGGATGCCGACCACACCGACTTCACACTGATGTCCACCAAGTACAACGATGTGGCTTTCACAGCCAAGAATATGCGCTCATTTGTAGACTATGAAGAGCATACCGGACGCTTCACCGCACCCGACTCACTCCGACAGACGTTCCTGCCGGCACTGGGATTCTCGGCTTGGGTTGACCAGTACACATGGAACTGGGATCATCAATTCCTTGCCCTCGACAACAGCAAGAGCATGGAGACCCAGGGGACGGAAGCCCTTACATTGCTTGAACGCAGCAAACGCCTCGACCGTATGCCGGGTGCGCTGTTCCAAAGCACTACCCCAGCACTCCACGACATCCGCTTCCATGCCATCAACAGCACCTATCAATACGACAACCTGGAACTGTCCAACCACAACGTTTATGCATTGCCTGTGGCCGATGCGCTCATTGCACCGGGCGGCGACTCGCTTCATATCTCCAAAGGTGGACTTTTCGCCCCCATTGCCGACGGACAGCTGCTTTTCCCGCGCGACAGCGGCTTCCACCTCTTCTACAAGTGCGACCTGCTGGTGGAGAATGGTCTGAAGTATAGCGGCAAGGGAACCATCGACTATATTGGTGTCGACGAAAAGAAACAGCCTGTCTATATGACCCAGATAGCTCCCGACGCCCAAGGGGTCAGCGTGGCGCAGGGGTTGATAGCTGACACTGCAAACTTCACCCTCTCTACAGCCTTTGGCTTTGCCGGCACCATGCGTGTCGACGCGGCACACAGGTTCTATCATTTCGATGGTGGAGTGCGTCTGTTGCACAAATGCGCCCCTGTCGACCAGTTGGCACTGCTGGCATTTTCCGACTATCTCGACCCGGCCAACATCCGTGTTGTAGTGCCCGAGAATCCTGTCGACTGGAAGGGTAAGCCCATCAGCGCTTCTGTTGCCATGGGCAAAACAGGTCTCCAGCCTACGTCGGCATTCCTGCTCCGACAGAGTGATGTGAGTCCCCTTCTCAGCAGCTACGGTCTGCTCCACTATAGCGAGGCCGCTTCCACCTACACCATCACTTCGCAGGATAAGCTCGATGACCCCGAATTCATCGACCGGTATCTGACGCTTAACACAGAGAGCTGCGTCCTCGATGGCGAAGGCCCCATCACTTTCGGCACCATGCTCCCCCCTGCAGGCATTCAGGCCTACGGCACGCTCCACTACGATCCCGACCGGATGGAAGACTTCTCCATGAACACCATCTTCGGTATCACTTTCCCCATCGACCCGTCGCTGCTCAACCAGATGGCCAAGCAGATTGAGGACGACCTCCGTCCCACGCCTGCCGACCGCGACAACGAGCTCCTCGACCGCGCCCTCCTCTTCCACATGGGTGACCCCGACGGCGAACTGGCCTACCAGACTTATCTCAGCACCGGCGCTTTCGACAAGCTGGAAGGATTCCTCAACAACACCTTCCTCTTCGAAGGTCTCCGCTGGCAGTACAACCCCAAGCTCGGATACACCGCCACCGGCACAACCTCGCTGTGCAACGTGGGTTCCAAGCAGCTCCATGTCAACATTAGGGTCAAAGCACAGCTCTTCAAACGTGGCAACCAGAACCATCTTGTCCTATACCTGCAGGTGGCCAACGACCATTGGTACTACTTCAACTACGAGTATCAAACCCACCATCTCTCCATCTCCTCTAGCGTGGGTGAATGGAACGACCGCATTCTCTCCATCAAGAAAGACAAGCGCACCACCGACAACTTCAGCTACTCACTCACCAACTCCCGCACCGAGATTCAACGGTTCCTCTCCTCATTCACCTCCGACCCGTCAGAAATGGAGGAAGAAGAGGAGGAAGACGAAGAATAGACTCACAGATGCCTGTGGCATAACAGTCACCCGAACCGCCTGCGATGTGTCTTTCACCGCAGGCGGTTCTCTTTATGTCTGACGCTCAATACGCTCACCACTATCATTATGAAATGGAATACACGGATATTCGGAGTTGTTTGTTTCGGTGTAAATATTTCATTGATTGGTGTTTGTGTTTATTGGTAGGAACTGTTGCTGTGTACAGATGTCAAAAAAATAGAGTGGAAGGGTTTGGAATGCTCCAAATTGCTAGGATATAGTGGAGCTATAAAAATAAAAAATGCTTATTGTATGTAGTGAAATACAGTGTGTTATGTCTAAGTTGGCAAAAAAAATACATTTTTTTTTGTCCATGTCAAAAAAAGTTAGTACTTTTGCACCCGCTTTCGAGAGATAGCAAGCCCAGGTGGTGGAATTGGTAGACACGCTACTTTGAGGGGGTAGTCGCCGTAGGGCGGACGCGCACGTTTCAGGTGCGTGTTCCGAAAGGAGTGCAGGTTCAAGTCCTGTTCCGGGCACTAAGGAGGACAAATCAGACGATTTGCCCTCCTTTACTTTTTTTGACCCTCGTAACTCGTTGGTTTGTTGGTAGATTAAATCAAGCACCTTGTTGAACGTAGCGGTTCGATAACTTTCACCGTCATACACGATTTTCTGGGGAAACATTGAACTTAACAGCCTCAACTTTGCCTCTGTGGGAGCATCCTCAACAACCCATTTCATATTGTCTATCAGAGATATTGCATACCCCAATTTCGGTTCGAGTTTGGTTCTGTTCGCTGCTTTCAATGCCTCTAACTGCTGCTCTTTCCTTGCTATATCACGGTTGTACCGTGCTACCATACTCTGTTTTTCCTCACTGGTTATCTCGTTGTCAAGGTATGCGTCCATCGCCTTATCAATACGCCCTTGTAACTTGGATATCTCGTCTTCTATGCCTTGAATGGACGTTCTCACGTCGCGTTGCTCATCCATACGTATATCGTTCAAGGCTTCCTCGTAGTATTTCAGTACCGTTGCGTTTGGTTTGAGAGACCCGACATATCGGGCGAAACCCTCATTGACCTGCTCTGCTCTTACTCGTAGGTGCTTTTGGTCGTGCGAACAGTGGTAGTAGGCATACTTGTTACCGTTTCTGCTTCGACTGTGTGAGGCGGTGATGGCGTGACCGCAAATCGGACATACAAGATATGGGCGAAGGAAGAAGTCGGGGTGTGGTAGTTTGGTTCTCAACTTGGGTGTGTTCTTCTTCCTACCGCTAACAACATCTTGTACCTTGTAGAAGGTTTCAAGGTCTATCAACGCTTCGTGCAACCCATCCACAATCTGCTCTGGTTCGCCATTGTAGGCTGGTACACGGATTTTCCCAATGTAGAAAACATTGTGAAGCATATCGGTAAAGGTGGACTTCCCCATCTTGGGGAATAGCCGTTGTCTAACTCTGTTAGGGCACTCCGTGCCACTTGCTACCGCAGCGAAAGCCTCTTTCACTTTTGGTGCAGCGATAGGGTCAAAGACTACTTCTGTATCGTGTTTCGCATAACGCACGTTCTTATAACCTCTCGGTGCTTTGTTGCAGCATTTCCCCTTCAGAAGTGAACCGTGGATGCCGTCTTTCGTCCTTTTGGCTATCTTCTCATCTTCGGTGTGGGCGACACCACAATAGATGCCGAGCATCGTACTCCATTCCGTGCCGTGAAAGTCGATGGGGTTTTCAACGGCGTTTATCTCAACTCCCAGTTCGTCTATAAAGATACGCTTGTATTTTGAGGCAAACTCAAGATTATGAGCGAACCTGTCCCACCGTAGGAACAGCACTTTGTTTACTTGCCCCTTGTGATGTCGGCAATAGTCAAGGATGCCTTTCAGTTCGGGACGGTCGAGGTTGTACGATTTCGCGGAATGGTCTTCCTTCTTCGTCATAATAACGTTGTAACTATGATTGGCACAGTATGATTTCAACGCCATTTCTTGATAGTCGAGAGAACTGCCCTCGGCTTGCTCCTCGCTGCTCACACGGCAGTAAAGGATAACATTTTCTGCTTCAATTGTATTAAACTGTCTCATTTTCAATATTATTTAGATTACCGTTTTCTATTTCAACTTGTATCTTCGCAACAAAGTAAACATACTCTCGAATCAGTTTGATTTCCTCGTCCGTATATTTCCTGTCACCAGCATTTAGAATCCTCTTCGATTCAGATATATTCAGCATTTCCGTAAAATGCTAATCTCCGCTCTTCGGCGGTTATTCGCTTTTCCACCTCTTCAAACAAGTGGTCGCCTGTCTGGAGTCTTCTGTTCGGTGTAGGTAAGCATCGACCTGTTTTTCTCTGTCCCTGTTGCTACGGGCTGTTGTTCTTTGTAGTCATATCTCAAATATACAACATTTTTCGGATATCTGAAAAGAATCACACAAAAATTTGCAATTTTCTCAACGTCTTCACGCTCGTACCCGTTAGTTTGCTGACATTTCGGAGGCTGTAAGACTTCTTCAATAACTTGATTTCCTCGGCATACTGGGCTTTCATATCCTCGTCACTCTTACGGTAGCCCTCTTTACGACCCACCTTGCCACCTTCGCTGCGGTAGTGGTTGTAACCGCTCTCCATGCGTGAGCGAATCAAGCCACGTTCCATAGAGTTGAACTGTGCCATGATACCGAGAACCAGTTGGGCAATCGGATTGACTGTGCCGTCTGGTTGCAAGGTCTCTAAACCGTTTTGGTGTATATACAGACTTACTTTCAGTTCGTTCAACTGCTCGACTATTGACAGAAAGTCCACGATACGACGCGAAAGACGGCTGCACTCATATATCAGCACCTTGTCAACCTTGTGGGTCTGCACATAGTTCATCAACTCACTCAACTGCTCACGCTCGGCAACCTTTTTGGCTCCGCTGACTTTCTCGCTGAACTCCTTGACGATTTCATAGTTCATACGGCTGGCATACTCCCGAAGGTCGGCTATCTGTCGTTCATAGTCTTGGCTGTTGGTCGAAACCCTTGCGTAGATGATTGTCTTCATATTACTAACTTTTATTATCATTAAATCTATTGCAAAATTACAAAATAATATCAATATGGCAAAATAAAAATGATATATTTTATCATTTTTAACTTTAGGTATTGATTATTCGCGTTATCTATGTATCTTTGCAGTTCAAACCGCAGCAACATGAACGAAAATATCAGTCACAAAGTGAAAGAGTTATGCAAAAACAAGGGCATAACAATCAAGGAACTTGCAGAAAAGATGGATATCGCACCCGAAAGCCTGTCGAGAGCCATCAACGGCAACCCTCAACTGTCGACCATCCGCAAAATTGCCGAGACTTTGGGCGTTTCCGTCACCGACCTGTTCGACCGCAGCGAGGATGAGTTGCTGGCGATAGTCGTTTGTGCTGGTGAAACTCATACTGCAACCACCAAAGTCGAACTGAAAAAGATAGTCGACGCACTTTAATCTTTTAGGTTAGATTGACACAAAACACTGTGTGAAAAAGCACCGCTACAAAGATTAAATTGACACATCGGTCAAATTGATACATCGCTGCGGTGCTACCTATGGGGGAGTGGGTCGCGTATCCCCTGCTTCGTATAGGGTGGTATTGATATATATTGGGGGTGGTCTGTTTGCTGCATGAGCCTCTTCCAGCCTCAAAAAATAAATTTTTACCCTTGGGGGTTACAGGTTAGGTCTTCTTGTTGTACTTGGTGATACCGTGTTTCTTTCGCCACCGTTTGATAGTTGATACGCTGACCTTCTGTCCGAATTTTGCCAATACCTCTGCGTTCTCCTTGTCGGTCAGTTGGTAGTCGTAGAGTTCGCCTATTCGCTCGTCGTTCCACATCGCCCTTGCTTTCGCCACCGCAGCCTTTGTCGATACTCCGAGGCTCTTCCAGTAGTCCTTATCTACCTTGTACTTGCGTTTGTCGTGTCCTTTGATGGTTATCTCGTCGATGGGTTTCTCCAACGTCGCTTCTGCCACTCGCAGGATGAGTGACTTATTGAGTACACCATCAATGTTGCTGTAATAGTGTACCACCTCGTAGGCGAGACAGTAGATAAGATGCTCGGCTGTGATGTCGGGTTTTATCTTGCGGATGATGAGTGCTGCGGTGGCGAGTTTCTTTCTGCGACCCTCGCCGTCCTGCCACTTGTGTATGCGTCGTGTGTCTGCGTTCCAACGTCGGTAGATGCGTAGATAGTTCTCGTCTATGGGTGCGTAGCCGTTGCTGTAGGTCAGTTCGCTCTCCTCGATGGGTTGGTACTCGCTGTTGTAGGTTGAAACAAACTTTCTCAAAGACATACTATCAAAGTCGTTTTGGAAAGTGTCATTGCATATAATATCGCTCTTCCCTCTCTTATTTTTTATCTGCTTTGACACTTTCTCTCTCTTCCCCATTGTCGTGCTGGCTGCGGTGGGTATGTTGTAGACGTAGTTTGTACACATCATCCGACAAGTGGGCAAGGCGTTGCCAAAGAAAGCCTGTGCTGGGCTGTGTGTGCAGTTGTCTTTCAGTTCCCCGATGCCACTCTCCACTTGCATCGTCTCAAACATTGCCTCATACCGTGCATTGCCCGTTATCTTACCGTCAAAACAATAGACCAACCTATATCTGTTCCCCTTGATACCGTCGCTGGTGGTGGTGTAGGCTATTGTCGGCTGACAGGTCAGCGTGGTCAAGTATTCCTCCATCGGCAGGTCGTTGTCGTCAATGTCATAGGCTATACACGACGTATAGCGGAAGTTCGCCTGTGTCTTGGTGCTGTTGGCGAAAGGCTCGTCGTTGTCGTCGTAACAGTGACAGAACGAGTGACCCTCTTTGATGAGTTGGCACATCGAGCCGATACTCACAGGCTGTTTTCGGTACACCAGTTTCTTTGAAGCAGCCACAAACGCCTCCTTGCTCTCGTAGGTGGTTGTCGACACGCTCACGTTAAAGGTGTAGTCACTTGGTGCTATGCAGTATGTTATCATATCGCTTTGTCTTTTTCTACTAATATACAACTTTTTGCCGAACTAAATAAAAGTTGCGACTATTTATAAATATCAATATAGTCCAATAAGTATCAAAAAAACAAACACGATGGCAAAAAGAACAACACGCAGAGTGTCCAAAGAGACACGACAAAAGATGTCAGCAGCCCACAGGGGCAGCAAGAACGGTATGTACAAACGCAAACACACTGCAACCACCAAACGGATGATAAGCGAAGCACTGATTAGGTACTGGCAGCACCTACCCAAAGTTTAACCTCTACCTATGTTTGGGTGCTGAACTTTCAGTAGCATATGACACTGTGGTCGTTAAAGCCTAACAGGTTGAAAAACCACAGACAAACGCACATTGAAAACATCAAAAACAGTAAAAACAACACAAACGACAATGGCAAAGGCAATGGTGTGCATCACGTTTTGTCCACCATTTTTGTCTGTTTGAGAAAAATTAGTTTTGTATTGCCGTCAATTTACCGTTCTCAAAATACAAATAGGATGAGTATGTCTCACCATATACCCATTGTTCATGTCGTCCCCAAGAACCGATACTGACATTAATGTCGTCAGGTTCTCCCCATGATTCTCGACACATTTCTTTGGTCATGCCAATTCGCACTTTCCCATCTGCAATAAGTTTTGCATATGTTTTACCGTATTTGGCAGACAGTTTATTTATTCGTTCCTGCTTCGCCTTTTGGTCTGCTTTGGTTTTGGCATCATATTCCAATTTGTCCGTCATTCGGTATCCGAAAACGGGGTCTTCTTTATCAAAAGTAGATGATGCATAGCAGTACCCTTGTCCATATTTCTCATTTTGGAAAACGATGATAGGATTAGCAGAATAATATATTCCGTCCCCAACTTGCAGCTGTGTACGTACGTCTATACATTTCCACACGGATTTAGTTGGAACATCCTTCATCTTTTGATTGGTGCCAATCTGTTTGATTGAGGAACCGTATGAAGACTCGTCCCATTGATAGATAAAGTCCCTGCCAATTAAGGAATCTCTTAACCACTCTAAATGTGCCAGTACAATCCACCTTTCATTGAGTTCGCTGCTCTTCCCTGATAAGATAGAGGAAACGCCAGTGTTTTTCTCCGTTATTCGAAGTTGTATTGGTTCAGCGTGAAGAATGTCCTTATATGGAATAACAGAGTCAACAATATAGACGCTGCCTCGTGTGTGTTGGGTAGAATAACCGCATAGCATGATTTCTTGTCCAACAAGATGCACGAGGTTATTTCTGAATATTTTAGAATAATCAGTATAGTGTTCTTTAATGTTTTCTTGTGGATTGTATGTGGCTTTTACAGAATCCAACAGCCTTGACTCTTCCTGCATGACAATATCAACATCTTTTTGGGTAAGCAAAGCGTTCCCATTTATGAGTTTGTCTAAATCGCTCAAAGGGATAGCAGAATTCTGGAAACTAACATGATTATCGTAGTTGCTATTAAAAATCACGGCACATTTGTCAAAATCAAACTCCTTAACGCTAATCTGCACAAACGTTTTTGCCCCGAATCGATGATACGGTTCCCAAATTATTACCTTTCTACCTCTGTCATTATATTCATCTATCCCATACACTTTGTTGTAGGCTTCTTCTTCCAAAAAGTGATACCTCCCGAAAAACTCATTCATTTTTTCAGGCAAAAAACAGCAATAAAGCATTTCCTTATTGATGAATTGCTTTGGTAAAAGAAACACTGTAGATGAATCATGTGTTTGAAATCTGACGTATGCAATATCATTGACGAAGCATTCCCCAAGCACAAAATAGTAACCGTCGAGATATGGAGATATTGTTTTTGATTTTATCTTTTCAGAATAATCAACTGAATAATTGAACTTTTTGTATTTGCCAGCTTTCCTCTCAATCAGCGTCTGTTCTGCCGCACTTTTTTGAATGTGTGCTGATGGCATCTTAATAAACATTTCAAATCCATAGGACTCCTCAATATTAGAGATACGCCATGTTCCATTTTGTGCATAACATAAAATAGGGCAGAGCGTAATAATCGATAGAAGCAGATATTTCTTCATTGCTATTCTTTTATAAACAAATTATGAATGAATTAACGCCGATTCTTTGAATTTATTGTATGCTTGAAGATGAACGTTTCATTATAGATTCAACCTCGAAGTGCAACACTGTTGTGCAAAGATAGTAAGAATTTTTGTTTCGGGGAAGAATAATCCAAATTTTTTCTAGGTCGAAGGTTTA
>ONFR01000013.1 GCA_900317125.1 uncultured Bacteroidales bacterium
CTCGCTGAACATGTAGGCCACATGCGCTGCAGCGCAGTTACCGTCACATGTCATAAACTTTTTTTCTTTTGCCATAAGCTTAAACGTTTAAGGATTAATTATAAAATTGAAATGATTATTTCATACTTTCCAATCGGAAGGTTCTGGTAATTGTCGTTTGGGACTAGGTTTATAGCCTAATTTTTCCATATCTTTTGCGGCTTTCACAATGCTCTGTTGACCATTGTAAAGTTTATCTTTTGCATTTGAGAAACTTTCACTAGCTTTTTGTATTTGTTCACCAACTTTATCGAATCGTGCTGCGAAATCACTAACTCTGTCAAGTAGTTTGCGTGCTTGATCAATAACTTCTTGTTGATTTCGTGCTTGCTGAACTTGAGTCCATGCAATCTGGATCATACGGAGCAGAGCCAACAAATTCTGTTCAGAAGTGATGAAAATTCCTTTGTCAAATGATTCTCTCCAGAGCATCCGGTCATTCTGAAGTGCCAGTTGTGTTGCGAATTCATTTGGCACAAACATTATGGTGTAGTTTAGACGTTGGTGCGGTGGCTGAATGTAAGAAGAATAATCTTTGCCAGCAAGCTCTTTTACATGTTTGCGAATACTGATAATATGGCGTTTCAATGCTTGCTCACGTACGTCGTCCGTTTCTGCATTACAGTAATCAAGATAATCTGATAAAGATACTTTAGAATCTATAATACAGTCCTTGCCATCAGGATAATGTATTATTATATCCGGAATTAACCGTTTCCCCGTTTCGTCATGAAAAACTGGTTTTCCAGTGTTGTCTCTAATTGTTGTCTGTCTGTCATAATGAACACCTTCTTCCAGTCCTGAACTCTCAAGTAATTTTTCTAAAATCAATTCACCCCAGTTACCTTGTGTCTTGGATTCATTTTTCAAGGCTCGAGCGAGATTGTTGGCGTCGTTACCAATCTCCAACGTTCGTTTCATTAATTCGTCAATAGCCTTCTCTATTGAGGCCTTATTGTCAGTTGTAGTCTTAATGTTTTCAGTAACTTGTTTTTGAATGGCTTCTAATTGCTCTTTCAAAGGTGTTACCACATTGCCCATTTGTTCATTATTAGCTTTATTAAGAGATTCTTCACGTTGCTTAAGAATATCTTGTGTTGCATTCTGTAGCTGCTCCTTTGCCATTTGAAGTTGCTGACTGAATGCTTCAGAACGTTCTTTTTCGCTTCTCTCCATTTGCTCTTTTAGAATCTCAACCTCCTTTAGAGCTGAATCTCGCTGAGCAACAATCTCACTATTAGAATTCCTTTGTTTCTCAATTGCGGTGCTCAAATCAGATAGTTGCTGTTCTCTAGTGAAAATCAAGGAATCCTTTTCTTCTACTTTTTTCTTTGTCAGTTCAAGTTCTTTTTTTGCACTTTGTAATTCAGCTTGTAACTGGCCTGCGGCTTGGTTTTGTTTGCTTATTTTTTCTTGTAATGCAGAATTTTCATCCTTTTGTAATTGTATCTTTTTCTCATTCTTTGTGCTGTATTCTTTAGTAAGCTCTATTTCCTTCTTTAAACTTTCATAATCAGCCTTTAAACTTCCTGTTTCGTGAATCCGCTGGTCTAACTTCTCATGAAGAACTGATAAGTCATTCTCTTTCTCTTTCAAAGAGTCTTCCTTGAGTTCTAACTCTTTTTGAATTGTATTTTTTTCTATAATCGCTTTTTGCAGATTCTCAGACAATAACGCCAAGTCTTCATCCTTTTCATTTAACTGCTTGGAAAGGCTCTCTATTTCTGATGAATGAAGCTTCTTCCCCTCAATAATGGAAGATGTCTTTATTCTCATGATCAGAAAAGTTATTAACGCACTTAATAGTGCAACACAAACAGAGAATATAATCGTTATTGTAGTCATGTTCTTGCGAATTAGATTTATTTCAGCAGTTTTCTATTTCTCGCTTCTTCTATCACGGTCATTTGTTGTCGTTTTTCCTTACTCGTTTTACTGTATGTTTAATTTTACCAATTATAAAGTTGATTTCTAACGAGGATTCCGTCTCTGAGGTCTCGAGGTCGGGCATCACTATGTCGGTCAGCACTTCTCCGAAATGGTTCATCTTCTTCTCCTGTTCCGCCTTGTCTGTCTCCTTGTGCAGCTCCACCAACTCGCGCTTCAACTCCCGCACTTTGGCAAAGGTCTCGATGATGGCAAATGTGGCCTCTATTGCTTTCTCACTCTTTAGGATAGTCGCTAGCATATAAAGCCCCTTTTCGGTGAAGACTTTAGTTGCTGATCTACTTTTATTTGAGACATTTGTGGTCAAAATTTTTGACCGCAAAATGCTTAACTCTCTCTTTGTGAGCTCGAACATATAATCTTCCGGGAACTTGTCGGGATTGTTCCTTACTGCCTGATTCACTTCTCGAGTTTCTACACCATACAACTCCGCGACATCTGCATCGGCAATAACATCCTGCTTGCGTATGACGGCAATTTTGTTTTCTACTTCGGAGTACGGTATCAGAGCATTTATATTATCCATCTAATTCCCTTCTTCTTATTTTGCGGTCGATATTTTTGATCGCAAACCATATATCTTATTGTTTTTCAGTTATAAACCCAATCCGTTTTCGTAGTGTTGATGATTTCTCACGCAGTTGGTCGAGGGCATCGTTGATGGCCTCAATTTGAAGTGCTATCTCTGTGTTGGTCTCCTCCTTCATGCGGTTGATGTCGTTCTGGTCATGCAGGATTTCCTCCACATAGTTGTTCAGTTGGTCCACTTTGTGCGACAGTTGCTCTACCTTCAGGTTCACCCCTTGCCATGCACTCACCGCATGGCGTATCGCCACAAACGCCCGCATGATGTTAATGTTCACCTGTATGGCCGTCTCCGACCGCAGCACCGAACTCAACATTGCAATGCCCAATTCGGTAAAAGCATAAGGAAGATAACGTCCACCGCCCCAATTTGAAGTTGCAATTTGCGATCTCGAGTGTGTTTTATTGTCAGAATCAGTGTTTTCTGTACTTGAGGTCACAAATTGTGACCTCAAGTCTGCATTATATTCATTCGCAGATACTTGTTGTGATTTCAAAAAAAATACATCTTTTCTATCAAGCTGAAACATAAAGTCTTCAGGGAAACGCACAATATTACGTTTGACCGCTTGGTTCAAAACTTTTGTTTCCACCCCATACAACTCCGCCAAATCGCGGTCAAGCATCACACGCAAGCCCCGCACTTCGTAGATACGGTGCTTAATAGCCTCCACCTCGGAAGTCCTAATAGCTGTTATTTCATTTTCGCTCTTCATTGGAGGTGCGTGTAATCTTCTAATAACGACAACAATACATCACGTATAATACTATACGTGAATTTACAAAAATACGAAAATAATCTGGAGTGAAGAAAAAAAACAGCAAAATTAACGCTGACTCTACTTCACTGCCTCGCTTATCGCTTTCAGTACCAGTTCCTCCATGATGAAATAGGTATCGGGGTTGGGGTGGCAGCCGTCGTCGCTCAGCTGCTTCAAAAAGCCATTCTGCTTGTCGGCGAGAGCGGTGTGGTAGTTGACATACACGATGCCATTGGCATCGGCGTAGGCTCTCAGTTTCTTGTTGATATCGACAATGGTCCGGGCGGCATTCTTTATCTCAGGATTCCACCGGAAGGCGGCACAGGGCGGGATGGAACTGATGATAGGCACAATGCCGTTAGCCCGGGCCAGAAGACACATCGCCACGACGTTGTCAACCACTTTGCCAGGTTCCACCCAATAGATGTTATGTGCCACATCGTTAGTGCCAGCCATGATGACTACTGCTTTGGGGTGAAGGTCGATAACGTCAGCAGTAAAGCGCATCAGCATCTGTGCCGAAGTCTGTCCGCCGATGCCTCTGCCGCAATAATTGTGGCTGCTGAAAAAATCGGGATGGTAGTAAGCCCATTTATCAGTGATGGAGTTCCCCATAAACACCACTTCAGGGTATGTTCCGCTCTTGGCAATACGCTCATTGTCGGCTCTGTAGCGGTTAAAGCCAAACCAATCGTCTTGTGAAAAACCAGAGAATGTCATGATGAGAAATGCAATGATAAATGTTGTTCTTTTCATACTATGGTATTTTGCAATAATTGTCACTATTTCAGAGTCCTCTTGTCCTGCGGGGAGCAGAAGAGATAACGGAGCCACGAGGGCGGATGTTGGAAGTCCTGTTGCCTGCAGGTTTGCCCGATGAGGGGGTGTTGGCTGGCTGGCTTTTGGTGGCCTTCTTCACTGCCGGTTTGCTCCCCTGCTTCCCCGAAGGCTTCCCAGTGGTACTGGGTGCCGTTGTTGCGGGCTTTCCTTCGGTTGCAACTGGTTGGGTGGGGCTACTGTAGTCTGTTGGAGTGTAGTTGCCGCGATTGCGCTTGTAGTTGGTCATCGAGTTCACCCGGCTGATATGCGACGAGAGGTTGTGTCCGCCGGTGGTCAGCAGGTCGGCGTAGGTGATGATGAGCGACGAGGTCTTCATGTATCGTCCCGCGTTGCCCTTCAAGTTGGCGGCAAAGAAATTCTTCACCTCCTTCAGGTCCATCCCCATCAAGTCAAGGTTGTTCTTGCCCACCTCGCGCATCAGCTGGTTCACCCGCCGGCCACGCAACATGGTGTTGTAACTCTCGCGGTCGCGAATCTTCACCCCACGGGGGTAAGAGAGGAATCGCGCCAACTGCTTGAACTGCTCCTCGCTGAGGCCTCCCAACATATCCTTCACCTCTTGTATACTCCTGCCGATGCCCACCTTGGTGTCGCGGTGCACATTCCGATAGATGGCGTCGATATTCTCCTCGCTGTAAGACATATTATATCTCTGCTCATTCTCACGCAGTTGCTTGTCGACATGCTCTTTCTGATAGTTCTTGAAACTGCGCTGCGACAGGCTGTCGGCCAACAGTCCAATCTCTTCAGCGCTCAGCTTTCGGATTTTGTCAAGCAACTCGGACGTAGGTTTGTACAGCAAGAAAGGCTTGTTTTTCGGGAACGAGGGGTAAGTTTTGCCCGAATAGCTGATATTGTTGTCGATAAACAGTTGGTACAGTGCTGTGTATTGCACCACCCGCGCCAAGTCGGTGTTGCCGAGGGTGGCGAAATAGTGGTAGGCCTGGCTCTCGTAGCGGTATCCTATCGACTGGCTGCCCTCCTGGGAATTGAAATAGCTCACTGGCAACGAACCCGTGCGGCCTAAGGTGTAGATGGTATAACCCTCGCGGTCGATGGCGTACATCGCTCCAGCGGTGTTCCAGTTATAGACCAACTCATTCAACCCCAATTTCTTGAATAGCGGCTTATCGAAGGGATAGTAGCCTGGCTCAGGGTAGCGGTAGTAGCCTTCCTGTATGGTGCCATGCTCCGACCAGTCCTTCAGCAGCACATCGGTGATAGTCATCAGGTCGCCAAATTCGGTGTTCTCCAGTTCACGGCTCAGGTAAGTGGGGCACCAGTCGCGCCCGTTGTTCATCTTACCGGCCATCAGGTCGTTGATGTCCAAGCTCTGCGACAGCTCCTTCTCGGTGGTAGAGGCCAGCAGCAGGATGGTTTCAATCTGTAGCGGGGGCAACTCGTAAAGTGGCGATTGCCGCTCACGACCGATGATGACCAGCGTACTACTATCGGCCAAAGCGCCCAGAATCAGGTCGGCATCCAGCGTAAACTGTCGTATGGGAGTACGGGCATCTTGCCCGTCATTAGGAGTACGGGCACCTTGCCCGTAACCCAAAAGATCAGCATTCTTAGCAAGAGCCCAAGCCACAAAGCCCGGCTGTTGACTAAAGAAAACACCGCCTGCTTTCTTGGCAAAAATGTCACTAATGGTCAGCACTGTATTTGTGTCATCAAGATGGATGAAGTCCTCGCCTTCCTCCATAAACCAAGTGTTAAACTCTTCCAATGTAATCTGGTAGTCGATATTCTCCTTGGCAAAATACTGTCGTTTCTCCTCGGCAGGCAACTTCATCACCGTAGGCTTGTATTCACTGAAAAAGAGTTCCCTATTCAGTCGCCGTATCAGCCTGTTGCAATTCTCCTGAGTGGCGTTGCCGAGCAGGATGAGCACATCAGTCACGTAGCCATCATACCCTATGGGATGCTTACGCTGCTCCGTCTTGTGCGTAAACTCGGCAAAGATAGGCGCGATGGAGTCCGTCTCGAAGTGGGGAGGGATGTCGCTAAGCAGAATCATGCGGCTGCTGTCTGAGAACGATGCCATCCCGACGATTTGGTAATGGAAGCGGTATTTCTTGCGGAAGTCCTTGTAAATCGAGTCCGCCATCCCCGCCGCCTCGCACCGGTCGATGTCTACGTTCTGGTTAGGGATATACTCATACTCAAACAGCCGTGCGCTTTGCCGCTTCACGCTCTCCCCTACCCCCGTCCACAACAGAAGCAATACAACCGCAACACCGATTGCCGCAATGGCAATCAGCCATTTAGTCGCTTTAAGATTATGTAATATGAACACTGTCATTGCTTATCCTACTTGATGAATCATGTTAATAAAAAGCACCACCGCAGCCACCTGTAGCACAAACAGCGCAGGCACACCATAGCGGAACTTCTTCTTCTGGGTCTTGTGGCGGAAAAGCTGCATTGCCAGCCATGCACCCACGCTGCCACCCAATGCCGCCAATCCCATCAGCGTGGCTTCGGGCACACGCCAACGTCCACGACGTGCCTTCCATTTGTCCACACCATAGACAATGAACGTCAGCACATTCACAGCCAAAAGATAATATATCAGCATCATTCTCATAACGACACAGCCGCCATATTATTGTACCCACTCAATACAATAATAAATTAATATAACGTTCAAAAACTACAACTTCTGGGGACGTTTCGTCTACAGCACCATCGCCACAGCCGTTGTGACAGGGCTGCTGATGGTCGCCGTATTCAGCACCAACCGCCTCATTTCCATCGCCGACCCCGTCGTGGGGCAAGGCGTAGTCACCCGGCATATTGAGAAAAAAGACGCTCACAACTACTATATCGACGTCATCTCGCCCGTCAAAGGAACCATCTACTTCCGCATGGAGCACGACGGATCCCTCCACATCGGCGACACCGTCAGGCTCACCCTCCGCCGCGGCCTCTTCGGTATGCTATACACCGAATCCGTACACCGCCAAACACTGGAGCCTCCATCCACATTGTAAAAGCACCGGGGCGGCCACTGTTTGTGACCGCCCCGGCACTGGGTTAATACTGATGTGTGTTACTTGTAGCGTTCCTTGTATTTGTCGATTTGACCCTTCATCGAGTCCACGCAATCTGCCACAGCCTCCTCGAAGGTATCGGCTTGTTTGCTGTTGAAGAGGGTTTGACCGGGGAGATTGAGTGAGAGTTCGGCAATCTTGTTATTGTCGCTCTCGGGCTTGTCGACTTTGAGGGTTACTTCGCATTTCACTGCGTTGTCAATAAGGCGGTCCAGTTTGGCCACTTTTTCATTCACGAATTTTTCCAACTTGGGGTCTGCCTTGAATTTTACGGCATTGATTGTTGTGTTCATAGTGATCTCCTTACTTTTTATGTGCCCTTGGATGGGCGTGTTTATAGGTTTCTTTCAAATATTCTCTTGACACATGGGTGTATATCTCGGTCGATGCCAGCGAACTATGCCCCAGCAACTCCTTGATGGCGCTAATGTCCGCTCCCTCGTTCAGCATGTGTGTTGCAAACGTGTGGCGGAACACATGCGGACTTGTCCTGTCGGCGTTGGAGACGGGATGCATATACCGTTCGACAATGGCGTAAATCACATCGCCTGTGACGGCCTTGCCCTTGCTGGTAATCAGCAACTTGGCAGGCAACTCCCTATCGGGTTGCAGGGCATGTATCTGTGTCATCATCTCCTCACGTAACGTCAAATATCGCGATATATTGTTTGCCAACTCCAATTCGATAGGAACCACCCTGTCCTTGTTGCCCTTGCCCCTCACCTTGATGTAGCGCGCCTGCAGGTCGATACTGCCGGGCGTCAGCGACGCAAGCTCCGAGCGGCGAAGGCCCGTCTCATACAGCATACGCAGCACCAACCGCTCCGTCTCGCCATCGAACGTGTCGGGGAACTGGCTGGAATAGATGGTCTCCGCCTCCTTCTCGCGGAAATAGACAGGAAGCCTTTTGGGACGTTTCGGTGGAGTGATCTTCGCCATGATATCACGCTCAAACCCTTCGTACATACGCAGGTATTTAAACCATGCCCTCAGGGCAGCCATCTTCTTCACCATCGTGCCCGGACGCTGGCCCTTCAAGGTCTGCTCCAACTGCCAATCGCGCACCATGGCCGCTGTAATCCCTTCCACCTCGTCAATGCCATGCAACTGCAGATAACTGGCGAAACTGTTGGTCACACCCACATAGTATTTCGTCGTGCCCGCAGCCATTCTACGCTCGTTCGAGACATAGTTGGCAAAGTGTTCTATGGCTTCTGTTACTTTCACGATTGCAAAGATACGCAAAAAAAACGTATCAAATGTTAAAACCTCAAAATTTTTTTTCCTATTACCTTCCGTGGCGCACCACAATCGCCACATACTAAACAGCAAACACCTTGCTGAACAACGCGCAAAGCGAACACTCCATCCTCCCATTCCGCCCCTCGACAGGCCGTCAATCCAACCCCGTGCATGCCCGATACCGTTGCCCTGACGGTGGTCGCAGCCTCTTTTTTATTGTTTTTTGCAACAAACACCTGCCGTATCAACATTATTTCGTATCTTTGCACGTTTAATATTAATACCTTAAGGAATTCTAACTGTATGAAAGCCATTATATTCCTCGTCAGTTTGACGCTACTCGTAGTCACCCACGAGCTGGGGCATCTGCTCTTCGCCAAACTGTTCCACACCCGTGTACGCCGTTTCTATGTCTTCTTCAACTGGAAATTCTCCATCTTCAAAGCCAAGAAGTTCAATGGCAAATGGCACTTCCTATTCTTCAACTCCAAGACCCCCGAATCGTGGGAAGAAGCCAATCTGCGTCCCGAAGACCAGAACAACACCCTTTGGGGCCTGGGCTGGATACCCCTGGGCGGCTACTGCGACATCGCAGGCATGGTTGACGAGACCAAAGGGGCCGACGATCTGGAGAAAGAGCCTCAACCCTGGGAATACCGCACCAAGCCCGGCTGGCAGCGCCTGTGCATCATCTCGGGCGGCGTGCTGGTCAATTTCATCTCCGCACTGATTATCTACGGCGCCATTTTCTCCCACTGGGGAAAAGACGAACTGCCCCTGCGCAACGCCACCCTGGGCTACGAATACCACCAGGTACTCCTTGACCAAGGCTTCCAAAACGGCGACATCATCTACGCCATCGACGGCGAAGAGCAATTCGACTTCACAGCAGCAACCAAGAAGCTGATACTCGACAAGCCCCGCACAGCCACCCTCCTGCGTGGCGACAGCCTGGTGACCATCACCTTCAGTCCTGACCTCCTCTCCACAATCGTAAACGAGAACCCCAAACATCTCATGACCCCCCGCATCCCGTTTGTGGTCAAGGACTTCTCAGCAGGCTCGCTGGGCAAACGCTGCGGCATTCAGATAGGCGACAGCCTGGTAAGCGTCAACGGCATACTCACCCCCGCTTCCACTGATTTGACCAAAGCCCTCTCCACCTGCGCCGGCGACAGCATCGTGCTCGGCTACTACCGCGACAACCGCTACCAAGAGAGCCATATCCTTTTGGGCAGCGACGGCAAACTGGGCATCTATGCCGTCAGCGACATGTCCCGGTTCTTCACGGTCAACCATATCGACTACACGCTCCTCCAGGCCATCCCCGCAGGCATCAGCTACGGCTGGGAGACCCTCGTCACCTACGTCTCCTCGCTCAAGATACTCTTCACCAAAGACGGAGCCAAAAACCTCGGCGGCTTCATCACCATCGCCACCCTCTTCCCCGACCACTGGGACTGGCTCGCCTTCTGGAACCTCACCGCACTGTTGGCCGTGGTCCTCGCCTTCATGAACATCATCCCCATCCCCGGCCTCGACGGCGGCCATATCGTCATCACCCTTTGGGAGATGATAACCCGCAAACCTGTCAATGAAAAAGCCCTCAACGTCATCCAGAACATCGGCATGATCATCCTCCTGCTGCTGCTGGTCATCGCCAACGGCAACGACCTCATCAAAGTCTTCAACCAACTGATGCAATAACCCACTGCGCGGACACCCCGGCCATGAAGAAAGTCGACAAACTCATCCTCAAGTCCTTCCTCGGACCCCTCCTGCTCACCTTTGCCATCGCGGTGTTCGTGCTCCTCATGCAATTTGTCTGGAAATACATCGACGACCTCGTGGGCAAAGGCCTCGACGTAGGCGTCATTGCCGAACTCCTCCTCTACGCCTCCGCCACCTTTGTGCCCATGGCCCTCCCCATCTCCGTCCTCTTTGCCTCCATCATGACCATGGGCAACTTCGGCGAGAAATACGAACTCGTGGCCATGAAAGCCGGCGGCATCTCCGTGCGCCGCATCATGTTCCCCATGGCACTCGTCGCACTTATTATGACCGGCGTGGCCTTCTACTTCGCCAACAACGTCCTGCCCGTGGCCATGTACAAATACCGCAACACCCTCTACGACATACAGCGCAAAAAACCCGCCGTCAGCATCCGTCCCAGCGAATACTACGACGAAATCGACGGCTACGTCATCCGCATCAACCGCAAAGACCCCGACGGGCGCACCCTGCACGACATCATCATCTACGACCACACCCAAGGCATCGACCGCACCAACATCATTGTCGCCGACCACGGCTACATGCAAACCACACCCGACGACAACTACCTCCTCTTCACCCTCTTCGAAGGCCACTCCTACTCCGAACCCACCGACGGCGAGAATGCCGAGTCGCGCCCTCTCACCAGCATCGGTTTCGACAAGCAGATACTCACCTTCGACATCTCCTCCTTTGCCTTCAAGAAATCCTCCGAAGACCTCTTCAGCGGCCACTACCAGATGCTCAACGTGGCCCAACTCGATTCCACGGTAGACATGCTCACCGAAGGACTCAACGACCGCTACGCCGAATTCAACCGCAGCCTCATGCAGAAGATGCGTGCATACACCTATTACCAAACACACCACGGCGACAGCAGCGTATACCTTGACGTGAAACAGGCACTTGCCGACACCAACGCCTTCCAACGCAAGAAAGTCATATCGCAGGCCCGCATACAGGCCTTCAACGAACAGAACGATGTGCAGACCTACAACTCCATCATCGATTCCGACCGCGAATACATCAACCGCCACTGGATTGAGCTCATGCGCAAATTCACCCTCTCCGTTGCCTGCCTGCTGCTGTTCCTCATCGGAGCCCCCTTCGGCTCCATTGTCCGCAAAGGCGGACTGGGCATGCCGTTGGTGGCCTCCGTCATCTTCTTCGTGCTATACTATGTCATCGGCATGATTAGCGAGAAGTCCGTCCGCGAGAGCGCTGTAGGTCCCGTCGGCATGTGGGTGTCCACGTTCGTATTCATTCCCATCGGCGCCCTGCTCACCTGGCAGGCCACCACCGATTCAAGCCTGTTCGACCTGGCCACCTGGAAACGCTGGCTCCGCATCAAAAACCGCCATAAGCACAAAACCGACAGCCAGTAAACCATCCCCCCACAACATAGTAGCGCCCTTCAATCCAGCATCCTTCTTCTATCGTTATCCTATCGTTATCTTACCTGGTGACGGATAACGATAGGATAAGTATACTGTATCGATACAGGATTGAACGACGTCAGTGGATCGTCACCCGCGCCCACACTGCACCACGTCGTAGACCGGGCACTGCAGTGCCTCGGACAGCTGGCGGCAGGCCTCGGCAGAATTGAGGGTATAGCCTTGCGGCGAGGTGGGGTTGAGGCACACGGCTATCAGGCGCGAGCGCTGCAGCACCTGCAGGGTGCCACCCCGCCGCGTGAAATCGGCAAAGGCGTCGGGGGTGATGAACAGTTTAGTGAAATCGCGGACTATGAGGACGATGTCCTTGATGTTGGGGAGTGCGGAGAGGAACTTGAGCAACCGGTTGCTGACGGCTCCCGAAACGAAGAGGGTGTTGCCCCGGGCGAAGAGTTCCTTGCTGTCGGGGCCGAGAAGGAAGACGGACTGGATGCCCAGGTCGTGGACATTGTTGTCGCTGTCCACTATCCAAAGCCCGCTGTCGACGGCGGAGAGCTTGTCGCGGAGCGTGTCGGACACCTCGGGGAGGTTGATGAGCCGGTATACAAAGCGGGTGCGGGAGATAAGCTGCTGGAGATTGGGCGAGACGGCTGCGCCGGTGGCCAGAATCATGGCTTCGGTGACAGTGGGCGAGGCCAGACTGAGTCGCGACAGCGCCCCGTCGACAATGGACAGCTGCACGCCGCCCTGCCGGAACTGGGCTATCTGCTGCCGGAGGACACCGGTGGTGGCGGCCCCCGAGAGGAGGATACGTCCGGGGCAGAGCACCTGTGCTGTCACTAGCTGGCCAAGGGCTGTGCGCCGCTCGTCGACGGCAAGGATGCGCGAGACAAGCCGACGCTGCAGGTAGTGCTTGTGGGAGGTGATGAACTGCATGCCCTCGTAGAGGGTGATTTCGGGCTTGGCGGTAGCGTAGACGGAGTCTACCTGCTCGCCGTCGACACCGATGGAGGTGACAGCGGTGGAGATTCCAAGCTGGTGCAGCCGTCCCAAAAGATAGTTAAGACATACAGTCTTGCCAGTGTTTTTTTCCAGGCCTACGATGGACAGGCTCCGATAGTTGCGTAAGTTCTCTACGAATGGCATAGCGTGTGCAAAATTACGAAAAAAAGTCGTATATGAAAGTTTTTTTGTAACTTTGCAGACGGTTGGAGAAACCGAAACCCTATTGTTAAATTATTAATAAATTAATAGCAAGATGATTACAAAATTAGACGACCTTCTGGAACTGGTCAAGACTAAAGGAAAGAAAAGACTAGTGGCCGCTTATGCCAACGACGACCACACTGTTTGCGCCGTGAGTGCCGCTGTGGACAAAGGTATTGTGGACGCCACCCTGGTGGGCGACATCGAGACCATCAAGAAAATCTGCGCCGCCGAGGGTATCAATCCCGATAAATTCGAGCTGGTGCAGGAGGCCGACGAGAACAAGGCCGGTGTGAAAGCCGTAGGCCTGATTCGCGAAGGCAAGGGCGACATCCTGATGAAGGGTCTGCTCTCGACCGACAAGTATATGCGTGCCATCCTGAACAAGGAGACCGGCCTGATGCCCGGCAAGAAGAACGACATGCTGACCCACATGGCCGTGTTTGAGATTCCGCGCTACCACAAGCTGCTGGTGTGCAGCGACGTGGCCATTGTCCCCGCTCCCGACATGAAACAGAAACAGCAGATACTGAGCTATCTTATCAGCACTGCCAAGAATCTCGAGATTGAGAAGCCGAAGGTGGCACTGATTGCCGCCACCGAACAGGTGTCGACGGGTATGCCCGCCTGCGTCGAGGCTGCCATCATCAGCAAGATGGGCGACCGCGGCCAGATAAAGGGCGCTGTAATCGACGGCCCCCTGGCTCTGGATGTGGCCATTGACGCCGAGAGCGCCAAGACCAAGAAGGTTGGCGGCGAAGTGGCCGGCAATGCCGACTGCCTGCTGTTCCCCAACATCGAGAGCGGCAACGTGTTCTATAAGTGCTGCACCAAATTCGGCGGTGCCGAACTGGCTTGCATGGTGGTAGGCGCCAAGGTGCCCTGCATCCTCACCAGCCGTGGCGACAGCGCCAAGACCAAGCTGTACAGCATTGCTCTGGCAGCCCTCAACGCCAAATAACAGCAAAGTAGAATGACATATTGGTTACAGACGGCAAACCACACGCCAAGCGGGAAGGTCACTGTCTGTAACCAATATTTAATGCATCATGGTAATTAAACACTATGGACAAGTATTTTGAAGGACTGAAAGGTATGGCCATCACGGTGTGCGACAAGGACGGCAACATTCTTGACATGAACCAGTGTTCGGCCGACGTGAACAGCCACGGCCAGAAAATAATCGGCAACAACCTTTTCGACTGCCACCCTCCCCGTGCGGCCGCCATTTTGAAAGACCTGCTGGAGAACGAGAAGTTGAACGCCTACACCATCGAAAAGAACGGCAAGAAGAAACTTATCTACCAGGTGCCCTGGTACGACGGCGAGGCATTCGGCGGACTGATAGAATTCTCGCTGCCCATCCCCTTCGAGATGCCCCACTACGTGCGGCAGCCCAAGACGGAATAGCGCAGCACGGAGCAAGCACAATGGTTGATTATTGACATATAGCATACCCAGTTTATACATGACTAAGAGACTGATATTATGGATGTGCTGCATGGCCGGTATGGTTTGCACGGCTATGGCACAGGGAACAATTAGCGGACGGGTGTACGACAGCAAAACGGGGCACCCCATTGAATACGCCACGGTGGCCATCTTGAAGGTGAAGGACTCGTCGTTGGTGACAGGCACGGTGACCGAGGCCAATGGGTCGTTCAGTACCAAGGCCAACAACGGCACCTATTTGGTGAGAATTTCGTTTATGGGATACCAGACCTATTTCCATCCCCACCACGTGACACTGAACGAGAAACACAACGCTGTGAACCTCGGTAAAATACAGATTGCACCCAGTGCAAGGATGATGGAAGAGGTGCAGGTGACTGCACAACGTACCATGGTAGAGTACCAGCTGGACAAAAGGGTGGTGAACGTCGACAAGAACCTTGTGACCAGCGGCGGAACGGCAACCGATGTGCTGGAGAGTGTGCCGAGCGTGTCGGTGGACAACGACGGCAATGTGTCGTTGCGCGGTTCGTCAAGCGTAAAAGTGCTTATCAACGGCCGGCCCTACGAGATGATGGGTAACGATTTGGAGACGCTGCTGGAGCAGATACCCGCCAGCTCTGTGGAGAGTGTGGAGGTTATCACTAATCCCTCGGCCAAATACGACCCGGAAGGGATGTCGGGCATCATCAACATCAAGTTGAAAGAAAAGACCTCGGGAGCTCTTGGACTGAACGGCGTGGCGAACCTGAACTTTGGCGGCCCGCTGCCTTTTGTGGTTCCCGACAAGCTGCCCAAGCTCATCCCCACCACTATGGGAAGTATCAGCCTCAACTATACCACAGAGAAATACAATATCTTCTTCACCCTGGACGGCGGTATGCGGAGCCGGGGCAGCCACGGCCACTCGATGATTGAGCGGATGAGGGACAGCGTGCCCTATTCGCACGACTCCATGGACGAATACGGTCTGAGAAGAAACTATATGGGCAGCATGAAAGTGGGCGGCGAGTACTATTTCAATGACAAGAACAGCCTGCTTTTCTCCTATCAGCTGCGCGGCGGTAAACGATTGAGGACAAGCGATATATTCTCGAAAGATTTGATGTACAACGGGCTGATGGACTACCACCAGGTTGACACAAACAACAACATGAATTTCAACCATGTGTTCAACCTCAGCTATGTAAAGAAGTTTGAGCAGAAAGACCGCGAGCTGACAGCCGATGCCTCTTTCTCCATGCGGAATGTAAAAGGCAACGGATTCCAGGAACAGCGATACCTAGACACCCTGGCCATTCGGAACGGGATGAATTGGAACCCCATGTGGGACAACTACTATCTGCGCGAGACAGAGACAGAAAACCATCATCAGGCCCTGAACATAAAGGTGAACTATGTACACCCCTTTGCCGAAAAATGGAAACTGGAGACAGGCTACGAGGGCCGTCTTGACTGGCCCAACCAAAACGCCATCTACCATCGAACAGAATACGATAAGGTGACACACCAACTGGACAGATACTACGATTCGGTCTCGTCGACCCATTTCGACTACAACCAACAGACCCACGGTATCTATGCCACCGTCGGCGGGAAGTTCACCGACAAGCTGTCAGCCCAGGCGGGATTGCGTGTTGAATACTCCTACCTGTACGGCTATGACATGAACCACCGCAACACAACGCCGGTGCACAAAAGCTACTGGGAACCCTATCCCACTCTGCATCTGTCGTATGAAATCAATGAAGCCAACAGCATGCAGTTGAGCTACAGCCGCCGTGTGCGCCGTCCCCACATGTGGGACCTGAACCCCTACCTCGACGTGCGGGAAGGGCAGCAGATGTCGTTCGGCAACCCGAATCTTGACCCGGAATTCACCAATGCCTTCGAGCTGTCGCACAACCTGAGCCTGGACAAATGGAACATTTACACCTGCGCCTACTACCGACAGACCAACAACATGATGACGCGCTACGGCTTTGTATGGGATACGCTGTCGCGGAACCACTACAGCCCCTGGATGCCCTACAATTCGCAATACGACGGCTACTGGGCAAGCACATGGCAGAACCTAGACAAAGGCTACAACTACGGACTGGAGTTCATCGTCGACTGGCAGGCCACGAAATGGTGGAAGCTGAATCTCAGCGTGAACCTGTACCACAGCACCATCCAAGGAACAGCTCTGCTGGACAACAAGAGCCACTCGGCATGGCAGGCCAGCAGCAAGTTCACCTCCTTCATGACGCTCCCCAAAGACTGGACAATCCAGTTCTCGGGACAGTATTTTGCCCCTTGGCTTGACCTCCAGACAACGATGTTCCCCTCCTACTGGTTCGATTTGGCAGTGAAGAAAGACGTGCTGCAGAAACGCGGAACCATCAACATAAGAGTGGGCGACGTGTTCTCCACCGGCGGCTGGGGACACACGACGTATACCCGCCAGATGAGCCGAGAGGTGAACTCGCGCCGCATCTCCCCCACCATCACGGTTGGCTTCTCATACAAAATCAACAACGGCCTCAAACAGAAACCCCAAGTTGAGGAGGAAGAAGACAGCGGGTCGGAGAATGTCTATTAAACTGAGAGAGACCGATGGCCGCCGCGAGGTCTTTGACATGGTGCGCAACCGCTTTGTGGCACTGACGCCCGAGGAATGGGTACGGCAGCACTTCATCCAATATCTGCACGAGGAACTGCTGTACCCCATTGAACTGATGCAGGTAGAAGGTGCCATCACCCTGAACGGCATGACACGCCGGTGCGACATAGTGGTGTATGACAACGAGGTGAAACCCTTCATCATTGTAGAATGCAAGAAAGAGACCGTCGCCCTGTCGCAAAAAGTGGTGGACCAAGCTTGCCGCTACAACCTTGTGCTGCAGGTGCCGTACCTGTGCCTCACCAATGGCGCCCAACAGATATGTTGCAAGGTCGATTTCGACAATAAGCAGCTGATAAGCATCCCCGAACTGCCAAAGTATCATAAAAAATGTTAAATCTTTATAGGGAGGGGGTATCCAAAACGGGGGTAAAGACTCTATATAGTAAGACACCTCAAAACTCAATATGCGAGAACGCGACAAACAGATGCTGGCCGACCATTATCTGGACTTCTACCAGATGGCTTACACCATTCTGCACGAAGAAGCAGATGTTGAGGATGCTGTGCAAGACGCATTGACCGACACCATGTCGCAGCCCTTTGTGAGAGACCCATACGGCTACTGTTGCCGCGTCCTCAAGAACAAATGCTACAAAATGCTGAAGAGAAACACCTACATACTGACCGAAACACTGCCCGACCTGCCCGATACACCAAATACAATTGACGAGGAACGATTGCACACACTATGGAAATACAAAGAACGACTGCCCGCAAGGATAAAAGAGGTGTTTGACCTATACTATGAGAAAGGATATACCAGAAACGAGATTGCCGAGATAACCAACACACCGCTGCCCACACTCAAAAAACTCTTCAACAAAGGGCATAAAAGACTGAAAAAACAGATGATTGAACACGACAACAATAACAAGCACCAAAACAATATAGACAAGTTATGAAACAGATTGAGACACTCCTGCAGCGCTACCGCAACGGCGAGATCACTCCGGAGGAACAAGCCGAACTCAACCGGCTTACCCACCGCGACGAGATTTTCCATGCCGCCGCCAGCCGTGCCGCAAAGATTCGCCGCCAACGGACGACAGTGATTTCTTCCGTGGCCTCGGTCGTGATTGTGGCAGCGGTGTTTCTCACCATCACCGCCAACAATAGCACACCTACTGCCGACACCCCACGGCTGGCACAGAATGTCATTGAGGTCAACGAGACCCCTGCACAGCCCCAAACTGCCCCCCTGGCAGCCCCAGCCGAGTCGTCCAAGCCAACTGTTAGCACAATGACCGAAAAGCCCGTCAGCGCCCCTAAAAAAGCCGCGGAAACCGTCATCGAACACAACAACACAGCACAGGCCTCGCCCATCAGCACCGTCTCGGAAGTCAAACACACCGAACCCAGTGCCTCGCTCGACCCTGTTGTGGCTTGCAACACCCAATGTTCACCCGACTCTGTCATCAACGACATCTGGAACTTCCTCAAAGCCTAAAGCGCCATTATGAAACGAAAGCTCATCCTATTCCTCTGCTGCCTGGCGTACACGCTGACAACTCTGGCTCAGACCGATTTGTACAAGCGCTACGCCTCGCGCACCGATATCAGGGTGGCCAGTGTCACCAACTTCACACTCGACACCGGCATCACCGCCGACGTCACCCTGCTTGAAGCCGTTGACGACCAAGGGTGGGAATGGCTTTGCAAGGAGTTTAACCTCGCACCCCTCTCCCAACAGCAGCAACAGCAAATGGACGAGGGATGGGACGTAGCCCTCTTCACACAACGCAACCGCCAAGACCCCACGAAACCTGCTCCCGTGGTCAACGAACAAATCGACCACACGCAATCGTGCTACGTCGGGGTATCATACCTTACACGGACACTCTATGTTTTCTGCTGCAGCACCGACCGCCAGTCGGACGTAGTGGTAAACTATTTGATAGAAAAGATGCAGCGGTCGTTGCGAAACAAGGAATAGCATTCCTTCGACTAATCCGCTTACCTGCCTGCCAGATCAAGGAAGACCAATTCCTTCAACTGGCAGGTATATTTTTCACCATGAGCCCCAGTCAAATCAAGATGCCCGAAACGGTTCACACCCACAATAGTGGCATCCACCCGCTCGCCACGGAGCAAATACGGCCGCTCCTCACCCCTAAACAACAGTCTGGACAGATACTCATTGTCCAGGGCCTCTTCGCCCTCCAATCCACCCTGCAGCTGACCATACCGGAATGCAATACAATCCACCAACCTCAGAAGGAGAGGCTCCAGAGCCTCCTCTTGCCCCGTCACCTGCTTCAGTGACACCGGATTCGGAATCCATTCGGGGAACGCTGTCTGGTTCACATTCAAACCTATTCCTACCACCGAAGACGACAGACTGCTGCCAGAAACATGGTTGGAAATCAATATTCCACACACCTTCCCCATCCCAATATAAATATCGTTGGGCCATTTGATGCTCACCTCCTGACCTACTGGCAACAGTGGAATCAGGCAGTCGGCAACTCCCAGCGACACTGTCTTGGTGAGCATATACTGCTGTTCGAAAGGAAGAAAGGTCGGTTTAAGCACCAAGCTGAAAGTAAGATTTTTACCTGGTTCAGAATGCCACACATTGCCCCGTTGCCCAATGCCAGCCGTTTGTTCCCTGGCACAAACGACAGTAAACTCCCCGACCGCGGAAAGGTCGAGGAGTTCGCAATACTTATTCGTCGATTCCAACGAATCGAATAATCGTAAATCCATTGCCAATGATGCGTACAGGCCTGGTCAGACCATCTACACAGTCATTATCTCTTTCTCCTTGGCGGCAAATATCTTGTCGCACTCGCCAATGAACTTGTCGGTGATATCCTGTATCTCCTTTTCCACCTGCTTCACCTCATCCTCGGGCACAGATTTGTCCTTCAGTTTCTTCACCTTGTCCATCACATTGCGGCGGGCGTTACGGATGTTCACCTTGCTATTTTCCACCTCCACCTTGGCGGCCTTCGACAGCTCCTTGCGGCGCTCTTCGGTCAACGGGGGGATAATGATACGCAGAATGTCGCCCTCATGACGGGGAGTGAACCCCAGATTGGCATCGAGAATGGCCTTATTGATGGCTCCCACAATGTTTTTCTCCCACGGCTGAATGATGATGGTGCGGGGGTCGGGAGTGTTGATGTTGGCTGCCTGGCTAATCTCGGTGGGTGTGCCGTAGTAATCAATCTTCACACCGTCGAGCATGCCGGGGTTAGCCTTTCCCGCACGGATTTTCTCAAGTTCCTTCTCAAGGAAATGGATGGCGGACTGCATGCTGTTTTTTGCCTCGTCGATACAGGCTTTCGATAAGTCGTTCATACTATGTATATTTTATTGTTACTATTATTCAGAAGAAAAGTTCGTGTCAACCCTTGGTCACCTCGGTGCCGATAGGTTCGCCCGAAACAACCTTGAGTAGATTGCCCGGCTTGTTCATGTCGAAAACATAAATCGGCAGATTGTTCTCTTCGCACAAAGCAAAGGCGGTGAGGTCCATAATTTTCAGTTTCTTGCCCAAAGCCTCTTGGAACGTAAGTGTCGGATACTTTGTGGCAGTGGGGTCTTTCTCAGGGTCGGCAGTATAAACACCGTCTACGCGAGTACCTTTCAGAATTACGTCGGCCTTAATCTCGATGGCACGGAGCGTCGAAGCTGTATCGGTGGTGAAGAACGGGTTGCCCGTGCCGCCGCCGATTACAACCACACGACCCTCTTGCATTGCTTCGATAGCCCTGCGGCGCGACATCTCCTTACAAATCGGTTCAATGGCCAGTCCACCCAATAGCTCAGTTTTCAGGCCCTGTTTCTCTAATTCGGCCTGCAGTGCCATGCTGTTAATCAGCGTGGCCAGCATACCCATGTAGTCCCCCTGAACGCGGTCCATCCCCTTGGACGCCCCGCTGAGACCGCGGAAGATATTCCCTCCGCCAATCACAATAGCCACCTCGACACCCTTGTCGACCACTTGTTTAATATCGTTGGCATACTGCTCCAACATTGCGGGCGAGATACCATAACTCTGGTCTCCCATGAGCGATTCACCGCTCAATTTTAAAAGGACACGATTGTATTTCATCTAGTTTAATATGTATTAATTATCTATAATATAACAAAATGCAAAGACAATGCCGTTTTGAAAGAAAATACTAAAGTAGTAAAAAAAGTGGAAACAGCAAAATTTTTTTCACCTATGCTGTCGCTATCGGCATTCCGAGTACCCCTCCATCCATCCTTCACTAATAGAAGGTGGCCACCTCGAAGGAGATTGAGAGAACAAAGCAGAGTTGATAAAGGAAGTGAAGAGGACGCAGGTACAACACAAGTTATCAACCAAATGCAACAGCCAACGAGGCAACGCTGATGCGCAGGCCGGGGATGTCGTGCAAAGCAGCATAGCAGTTTTCAGTGGTGGCCCCGGTGGTGATAATGTCGTCGACAAGCAGCAGATGCTTATTTTCGAACTGTTCGGGGTGACGGACTGCGAATACGTCAGACATGTTGTCCATGCGATCCATACGGTTCTTGTGGGTCTGGCTATCGGTGTAGCGTTTTCGTATCAGGTTGTTGACAACCACAGGTTTGTTCAGCACAGAGGCAATGGCACGGCAAAGCAACTCGCTCTGGTTGTAACCGCGTTTGAGCTTGCGGAGGGGATGGAGCGGTACGGGAACAATGCAGTCAACACCGTCGAAACGTCCAGAGGCAAGGAGTTCTTCACCCAACAACCCACCGAATTGTTTCGCCAAACGCAGATTGTCAGCATATTTGATTTGGTGCACCAACGTTTGGGCTACATTGCCATGCCGGAAATAGAGAAGGGATGCCGCAGCCTGACAGGGAATCCGCCCGGCAAGACGTTGTTCAACATCGTTGTCCTGCACTGCTGCGAGTCGCGCCCAAGGCATGAGCGACATGCAGGAGGTGCAAAGGTCGCGTTCGTCGCCAACAAGAACTGCACCACAATGGCAACAAATAGCTGGGAATATGATGTGAAAAAAATCACTAAACGGGCCGAAAACGTGTCTGGACATAGCGTTCAAGGCAGGAAGAGACAACTGTCGCCATAGCTAAGAAAACGAAACTGGTGGTCGAGAGCATAGCGGTAGCACTCCTTCCAGGCATCACCTACCAGTGCGGATACAAGCAGCAACAGGGTGCTTTTGGGTTGGTGAAAATTAGTTATCAAACCACTGATAACATGATATCTATAGCCAGGGGCAATCATGAGTTGTGTGTCGCCTTCCAACTGCTCGATTCCTTGTTCATCCATCCATTGCAACACATTTTTATAAGCATGTTCAGTGCTGACACTCAACGACTCAAGCTCATACGGATCCCATTGCATGACATGCATGGCATCCAACTTTGAGTTACGGCTCAACTTTACGCCAAACCAGTATACTGATTCTATGGTTCTTACAGTAGTAGTTCCAACAGGGATGACAGTATGGCCGAGATGGTTGAGGATGCACTCGATGTTGGAACGGGATATCTCAATCTTCTCAACGTGCATCTCGTGTTCGCCGATAGTGGGAGTACTGACCGGCTTGAAAGTTCCGGCACCGACATGAAGCGTGATAAAATCGGTGGCAATGCCTTTTTGGCGGAGTGCCTCGAAGACTTCGGGCGAGAAATGGAGCCCTGCGGTCGGTGCAGCGACAGAGCCCTGGTGTAATGCATAGACAGTCTGGTAGCGTTCGTTGTCGCTGCTCACAGCCTCACGGTGCAGATATGGGGGCAGCGGAATGACGCCGGCCTGGTCAATAAGTTCGGCGAAACTGAGACCTCCGTCCCAGTCGAAGTCCACTATCCATGCATTTCCTACTGCTTTGCGACGGGTGGCGGTAAGCGTAACGGACTGCCCATGGATGTCGAGTTGGCGAGAGAGAGAGCCCTCCTTCCATTTCTTGTTATTACCTATAAAACAGTTCCATGTACAGTGCCCCCGCTGCTCGAACGACAGGGCTACAGGCATCTGAAAGGGTTCGAGACAGAAGACTTCGATGGTTGAACCGGTAGGCTTACGGAAGAATAGGCGCGCATGGATGACCTTTGTGTTGTTGAATATCAACAGGGTGTCAGGAGGAAGGAGATCGGGGACATGGTCGAAACGGCTCTCCTCGATGCTGCCGCCACGGTAGACAAGTAGTTTGGACTGGTCGCGGCGTTCGAGCGGGAACTTGGCGATACGGTCGTCGGGCAAGGGATAGTCAAAATCGGCTATGGCAATGGATTGAGGGTTATTGTTCATCGGTTTGGTGCTTGCGTTGGGTGAAGAGTGAGAGAAGGATGTACCACAGAATGAGAAGCGAAATAGCATACCACTGGCGTGTGAGGGCGATGATGACGACACAGCCGAACAGGAAGATGTATTGGACGCGATTGGTTTTCCACGAAAGGTCTTTGAAGTTGAATTTTAGCGAGAACATAGGGAGTTCGCTAACCATTAGGATGTCGGTGATGAGTGAGAGGACGATGAGTGCGACATAGAAATAATTGTCGAGCAGGGGGTATGGAGGGTAAGTCGAGTTGTTGGACAGTAATGCAAGCCCCACCCAAATAAGAGCGTTGGAAGGTGCAGGAAGTCCGAGAAAACTATGGCTTTGGCGAGTATCAAGATTGAACTTTGCTAGACGGTAAGCGGCAAAGGCTGGCATAAGAAATGCCGCAAGGCTGAGAATATACAGCCACGTGGGGTCCACAGGAATAGCCTTGAACAGGATGAGCGCAGGAGCCACACCAGAAGTGACAACGTCGGCCAGCGAATCGAGTTCCCTGCCAACAGGCGATGCCACCCCAAGGAGACGAGCTGCAAGGCCATCGAAGAAATCAAGGAAGATTCCGGCAATGATGTAGACAGCAGCTTGCCAGAGGAACCCTTGCGAGGCCATGTAGCAGGCTACCACTCCACAGGTGAGGTTGCCAAGGGTGATGATATTGGGAATTTGCCTTTTCAGGGATGTGAAGATATTCATAGGTGGGATTTTAAAAAAGAATGTAGGAATAAAACGAGTTATTCCTACATCTATCATGAATCATTATTACGTCCAATTATCAGTAAAGTTTGATTACCAGTTTGAAGTCAGGGTCGTTCCAGTAAGCTTTGAACTCGGTGTCTACAGCGGCTTTGCGTTTGTAGTCATACTCTTGGTCAACAGAGCCTTGAAGATTCTTGAGACAGTTTTCACGGTCGCCAAGGCGGGCATAGGCCACAGCACGAAGGTAGTAAACTTCGGCGGACTGGTCAAGGCAGCAGTTGAGGGTACGGATGCAGTTCTCGGTTTCGTCATTCATCAGCTGGGCAAAGGCCAAATTGTAGTTGCACGATGAACCTTTGAGCAGTTTCTGAGCTTCCTCGTAGTTGCCACGCTTGAGATTGAGGAGGGGAATGTTGGCCTCGGCATCGGAGCTGCCCTGACGCTGGGCTTCCTCGAAGTAGTATTTGGCCAAGGTATAGTCTTTCTGTGCCAGGCAGAGAAGGCCAGTGTTGTTAAGAACATCGGGGTTGTGAGGATTGAGGTCGCGGGCTACTTTGAGGAATCGCTCGGCTTCGCCGAAGTCGCCAAGGTAGAAGGCGATGGCACCGGCATTGTTCCAAGCGCCCCACTCGGCACTATGGTTCTCGGTGGCCCACTTGTAATATTTCAGTTTGGTGTCGAAATTGTAGTTGATATAGGCGGCGTACATGAGTTCGTCGAAGGAAAGTTTGGAGGGATTGAGGGTGGCCTGTTTTGCCAGTTCAACGTCGGTGAGACGAGCCTCAGAGTAGTAGAGGGCAATCTGTGCACGGCGGAGGCTGGGGAATATCTCACGCTCGAGCTGGGGATAGGTCTCGGCATAGTTGCGTATCATCTGCTCACGCTTGACGAGGTTCTGCTGGGTTTCGACTACGTTGACGATGGCGTGGCGGTCTTGGATGCCGCTCTCTTCAACCATGACAACAAAGTGTACCCAGTCCTCGCCTGCAGCACGGGTGGTGATGACCATCTTTTTCAGCTGGTTGTGCTTATAATACTCAAGGTCCTGAGGTTTAACCTTGGCACGGCGAGCCATGGTGGTAAGGACGTCGTCGAGTACACGGCGCAACTCAGCGGTGGCCACGTCGGCACGGTTCTTGGAGACACCCACATTGGCTGTTTCCTCGCCTTCGGGGGAGGCCCAGCCGGTGATGGTAATCTGCTTGGGCAGACCGTTTTCGAGCATGACACGCTTGAGGTCGTTGACAGTATACTGGGCGTTGAAACGTACATTCATCTCACATCCCCAATCCAGAATGGAGGTACCATTGGGGAAATAGATGTCGGCAGTTTCGACAACACCTTGTTTCTTGTTGTAGTTGAGCGGGGCTATAGAGATGTTGCCACGGATGTCAATCCACTCGGAAGTGATGTTAACGCCGTCGGAGATAAGCACCGTGGGGAAAACGACACCTCTGTGCTGCTGGACTATCTGGTCGGCAAAAAGTGCTTCGTCGTCGACAGAAGACGTTTTGTAACCGACGGGAGCGAGGGTGACCTTACCAGTCTCCATACCCGGTTTATAGTCGAGGGCATCGTTATAGGTGAAACGGCCGCCAGTGGTGTAATTGATAGTGGTGCCTGGGCCAGAGACGGATTCGCCTTTTACAGTGATGGGATCGAGGGGCGTTGAACCACCTTCCCATGTAAACACGGGCTGAATGAATAATGCGACGCCCTTGTCAAAGTATTTGGCAGGGACCGATGCGGTAAAATTAACCACCACCTTGTCGTCACGAACCTCTACGGGGTCGGGATTGGCCTGATAACGAATTTTTTTGCTATTAGACTTCATTTTGGACAATCCGCTGCATCCCGTCAGCAGGACAACAGTGGCCATGAGGAGCGTTAATAGTGATTTTCTCATTGGTATATATATATTTTATATTTCGTAACAATATGTGCATTACTCCTTTAGGAACATCGAAGCCTAAAAGGAATCATGTTTATCAATCTGCAAAGATACAAATAATTTTTGATTGGGCGATTATTTTTTCACAGTTTGCAAATTTCGGAAAAGGGACAATACTGACACAGCCTACAGCCATAATTGGGGAGGATAGGAACGCAGGGGTCGAGAAGTTCGGAAACAATCTGCTTCAGCATTTCTTCGAAAGTTGCCAGATGCCCTGATGTGATAACGTCGGAGCCCTCCCACGAAGCGGTAAGCAGTTGAGAATGGAGATGCCTCAAGGGAAAAATCCCCGATACATGAGGTTGACCGCCATGACATGTGTGGTGATAGAGCCACTCGTAGGTCATTAGCTGAAACCATTTGTCGGAGACTTTGGACCAGTCTGGCTCGGCATCTGCAACATGGAGTTCGCGTTCCTCAACTTTGCCAGATTTATAATCTATCACTCTCACCATACCACAGGTCCGGTCGATGCGGTCGGCGATACCTGCTATGGCGACGATAGATGTGGCCTCTCCTACTGTCACTGGGATTTCATATCTCAATGGTTGCTCCAGGCCTAAAATCTCAATGTCACCAACCGAATGGAGGTAATCTATCTCCGACCTAAGGAAGCCTGTCACCTGCATTCGTGCCACGGACTTAAGGAAGTGGTTCTTGCCCGAATGGATGCGTCCATAATGGAACTGGCTGGATAGAGCTTGGTCGATAATCGTGTCCACCTCGTTCAAGGCCTGCTGCAATGTTTCTGCTTTAACGTGCCGGTCTTCATCAAGAGAATAGATATGTTCCAATACTGCATGAATGCAACTGCCCACCTCGTTTTGCTCAAGGTCGGCATTCAACTGCTCCATCTCCTCGACCTGAAGGATATTCTCATAATAGAACTTCAATGGACATACCCTGTACTTATTCAGCAACGACGGAGAAAGACCTCGCTGTGCCAGTGCCATAATCCGTTCGAGGACTGCATTACTTTTTTCTGCATGGAGGGGTTCGTGTAAAGGGAGTGCCGCATTGGTAGCAGAGACGGCGCTTTCGGTATAGGTTATATTATCAGGATAGCGGGGCACAAGCTCCCTCTTCACCTGCTGGATGAATCGACTAGGCTCCCCCTTGCCCATCATGTCCGACTCGGTACTATAAAGGATATGAATATGCTCCGCCCGCTGTAGCAGACGGTAGAAGTTATAGGCATAGACAGCATCTTTCTCATGGAAAGTCGGCAAACCGAAGGCGACTTTCAGATTATATGGAATCAGGGAGTTAAAATCTCTTGCCGCTGGCAAGGTCCCTTCGTTGGCCGAGAGTATGATAAGGTTTTTGAAGTCTAGGTTTCGCGTTTCGAGCATACCCAAAAGCTGAAGTCCACCGAGGGGTTGACCATAAAAAGCGATGGTACGCTTACGGGCCATGCGAATGTAGACCTTCTGCAGCACACCCAAAGTCTCTATGTATTGGTAACGCTCCTGAATTTGCAGAAGTTGTTCGACAACCTCTGCGACAACTGCAATAGCCTCTTTTTCTTTCAGATTTGATGTCACATTCTCAGATGCAAACAGCATCTGCATCAACTGCTGAAGCTGCGACAGGAAAACACTTGGACTAGGGGTGGCCGTTTCAAAAAGAAAGGCGACGGGCTTCAAGTCAACACGAATGCCCAGGCACAATTCGGACAATGTAGGGAAATCGGCATAGACAACATGCTCTTCATACAAAAGACGGTTGAGCTTAGAATGCAACCCGCATAGTCCAAGGAGTTTAACCATGAGACCGTCGGAAAGGACCTCCACAATATCTTGATGGTAGAACAGATCTCCTCGATGGCGAATATAAAGGGAAAGCAGTTTCAAGACAAGCGCATGGACACCCGTGTCAGTTACAGGAAGGCCCATCGTGACATTCACGGTTCTCACCTCATTAGGAAGGGCGTTCAGCATGGGCAAGAGGAGTGTTTCGTCTCCAAAAACAATGGCCGTATCATCAAGACCCTTGCCTTGAGTGTTGCGCGCTATCTGTTGAATAACACTGCCTGCATATTTACATTGCAACACATTCTCTGGACAACTGACTATGTTGACGGACTTTTTGCCCGACGAAAAGTGGTCACCAAATTCCCCTAGGCCTGGGAAATTGAGCCTGTGCTTTCGCAAGAAGTAGCCAGCTTCCTGCCGTTCATCTTCAACATAATATGGGTCCCCATCGGTACAAAGTGTCCCTATCCCATTTGTAACACATTTCCGGATAATCTTCTCCTCACTGGTTGAGAGCGCGTTGAAACCGACGAAATAATAGAAACGGTTTACGGACTGAGGTAGTATCTCGTCTATATGCTCTGCCACATACCGATAGGCCATGCCGGTATAAGCCATCCGCCGGGACAACAACCGGTCCCGAAGTGATATGTAAAGCCGATACAACGACTTATAGAAAAGAAGGTATCGCTTCTGAAAAGCAGTTAATTGTCCCGTCTCGATATTCCACTCGCCTATCGCTTTCAAATCATGAAGATTAGAGAACAGTCCTGAAGCATCCACACAATACAAGTCCAACTCCGAGAAATCGGCAAGCATCATATCCCCGAGCGACATAAATTCTTCAAAACTACGGTATCCGATATCCTCATCACACTGATGGCGATAAATATCATACAACTCGAATAGGAGCAATTCTTTGGGCACAATCTCCATATCTGCCCACTCGTTTATCAGCGAGTCCATGCCAACTATGCGGGGGAGGAAGAACGGACCTGCCTGTTCATTCAACAGCCTGTGCCGCATAAAAATACCTGATCTACGGTTGTTGAAAACCACAGTTACCCTGTCCAGGTCAGCAGGGTGCTCGGAACGTATCCTTTCGGCTATTTCTGTGAGGAACGGAACCATGACTGTGCTTTGTTTAATGACTGAGGGGTCCCAACGTCCATCCAATCCGAAGAACTATGGATGAAATAACTGATTCTATGCTCTTTGGCAATATTAAGGTAAGCGGGAACAATCGAATAGGGAATCTCACACGGAGGAAGTACCTCCAAAACACCCGGTTCGAGTACTGCAATTCCACTGAATGCAAGTGCTCTATACTTAGCAATGGGTTCACCCACCCACTTTGTCTCACTTGTAGAGCGGTTATTCCAACCAACAAGCAATCCATTGTCAGCGAACAACAGGAAACGTGAGGTATCCCTAACCGACACTGCAAGCGTGACAAAATTGCCATCCTGCTGATGCAACTCAACCAAGTCACGAAAGTTAATACGTGACAGTATGTCCACGTTATGAATAAGAATGGGCTCACCTCTTTTGAACAAAGGAGCAGCCTTCTTCAAACCGCCACCTGTATCGAGTAGTTTGTCTTTCTCATTGGAAACCAATACCTCCGTACCCCAATCATGAATCTGCAGGTAGTCAATCACCATGTCTGCAAAATGATGCACATTGACCACTATCCTTGTCACCCCTTGTCGAACCAGATTGTCTATTGCAATCTTTAACAAGGGTACACCTCCAACTTCAACAAGCGCCTTAGGACGATGTTCAGTAAGAGTCAAGAGACGGGTTCCCAACCCTGCCGCAGGAATAAATGCTTGCATATTACTTCAATGTTTGAAATGCAAAGATACAACTATTTTTTGTTTCCTCAAAAAAGTCACCTTAAAAAACACAATCACTCGAACCATCGACTCAACTGCCACAATCAGTCTTAGCAAATACTCCTAATCAAGCCTATAGTAATTGAAAACATCGGTCATATAACAACTTAAACTCTTCCGACCATGCCATCATTCTCTTTTGCTCGATTTGTTTTGTTTTGACTTTACCCTATATTTAATCACTTTTTTTTAAAAAAAAGTAGTTAGACACAAAAAAAAACGTATCTTTGCAAAATAAGTGAGAAATCTGTTTTGGAAAAACGGGTTTTTAAAATATTGATATTGAGAAAAAAGAATAAATAGTACATTATATGAAAATAATAAAATTATTATTAGGAACAGTTTTGTTCTCATGGTTTTTCATCTCCTGCGGTCCATCTGCTGAGATAGCCTATATCCATGATGCAAAACGCGATTCGGCTTTTGCCTTGAAAGGCCAGTTTTCGGGAGGTATTCAGGCAAATGACCTCTTGGGCATCTATGTCGAAAGTGAAACTCCCGAGTCAACAATCCAGTTCAATCAGGAAACAAACAAGATTATCATCTCCCAAGGGCATGTGATGAATCCTGGTAGTTCTGGCGTCACTGGCTATCTTGTAAACCATGACGGCGACATCATTTTCCCATTTTTAGGGAAGCTCCATGTAGTCGGTCTCACTCACAACGAGTTGGCATCACTTATTGAGAGCAAACTCATTAGCGAGGGCCATATCACGGATCCTATTGTCACAGTTAAACTGATGAATTTCAAGGTTTGTGTGTTAGGGGATGTAGTTCGTCCAGGACAATTAGTCGTTTCGGGTGAGCGCTTGACAATTTTCGAGGCTCTGAGTATGGTGGGGGATCTCACTATCTACGGCCAGCGCCATAACGTAACCATTATCCGTGAGGAAAATGGTCTTCGTACCATTGGCGAGATTGACCTCTCTTCACAAACAGTCTTCGATTCCCCCTATTACTATCTGCACCAGAATGATGTAATCTACGTTGAGCCTAATATGCGCAAGAAAAGGAATGCCGACAGAGATCCTATGATTATGACATATATCTCCAGCGGAATATCCATCCTTTCTGTCCTTACATCTGCATTCTACTACTACATCCTTTCTCAACGTTATCTGAAATAATCTGATTGCCTATTACTGTAACAAAATCAAAATACAATAATCATGGAGAACCTGCAGCAAACACAAATTGCGCCTAATCCTCAAACGAACAACCAACAGGATTCGGAAAGCACCATCTCTATAAGAGATATAGTATTTATTGCAATTAACAACTGGTACTGGTTTGCCCTATCGATATTCATCTGTTTGGTGATTGCCGGTGTAATCTTCAAAACCAAGCCTAAAGAATTTGAATATAGGTCAACTATCATGTTGCGCGAACAGGCAGAAAAGAGGAATAGCTACAGAAACATGGATGCCATTCTAAGCAATGCTGGCGAAGACTTTGGTTCACATTCTTTGGACAACGAAATCTATATTTTAAAGTCTTCTCCATTAGCACAGAATGTTGTTACCCGTTTGAACCTGAACAACATGTGTGACAGAAAAGGTCTCTTTACCAAGATTTCGTATTACAAAGACCGTCCTCTTGAAATAAAGGCCTACACTCATAATACCGATCTCACAGAAGTAAGTATTGTAGTGGAAGTGACGCCCATTGACATGAGCCGATATAATTATGTTATCAAAAGTGTAAGTGGAGGAGCTGCCAAGAAGAAAGGAACCGCTTATTATACCGATCCTGTTTCCGCAAATAAATATGTATCCTTTTCTATCGACAAGACACTTTATTTCTCCAATAAGGACTACAAAGTAACTTATGTTTTAGAGATATGCCCTGCCCGATCGATGGCATACCTGTTGGTTCGCCATTTGTCAGTGAGTAAGATTAATAAGAATGCCTCTATTTTGGCTTTGGTCTATAGCGATAATAACGAACAGAGGGCTAGAGAGGTCACTAATACCTGGGTTGATGTTTACAATGAAGACGGTATCAATGACAAGACGTTAATCGCTGAGAAGACTGAACAGTTTGTTTCCGAGCGAATATCTCTGATTTCTGGCGAACTTCAAGATGTCGATTCTCAGGTTGAGCAGCTAAAAAAGAGTTCACGTCTTGCCGACCTCTCGAGTGCATCTGGTATGTTACAGCAGACTGGTACTCGTTATTCCGACGAAGTCATGGATTTGGAGACAGAGTTGAATCTTATCAACTCCATCAAATCCTACATGACAGACCCCGCCAATCGTGAGGAGCTTCTACCTGGCAATGTGGGCATTGCAAATGCTGGTGTACAGAGCATGATTAGCCAGTACAATTCGCAATTGCTTCAGTATAAGAAGATGATGAAAACCGCTGGTCCAAATAACCCACAAGTTAAGGAGACTATGCGACTGATGGAGTCGAATCGGAATGCAATTTTGGCTGCCATCGACAACTTGATTACCACTGTAAACATCAAACTCCGCAGTGCACGTACCCAAGAATCCCGTGTTCAGGGCCAGATTTACGCTATGCCGACCCAGACAAAGGCTGTCGAAGAGGTATCACGGCAACAGAAAATCAAGGAGGAACTTTTCCTCTATCTGTTAAGCAAACGTGAGGAAAATGCTATGAATCTTGCCATCACGGTGGCCAACGCAAAGGTTGTTGAGCCTGCAGTACGTTCCAATTTAGGGCCTCACCTGTCAATGCATATCCTTGTGGGTCTAATTTGTGGTGTCGCTATTCCTGCCTTGGTCATGTTCCTCATCAGCTTCTTCAATATCAAATTAAGATCCAAGATGGATATTGAGAAAGCCATGACTATCCCAATCCTTGGCGAGATACCGCAGAAACCCGAAGGCCGAGCCAACGACGAAATCATCGTAACGGCCAATGGTACAGACGTTGTAACGGAAGCATTCCGAATACTACACTCAAATATCCCATTCTTCTTGAAGGATAACCAGAAAGTCATTCAGACCGTATCCACAATACCGGGTGAAGGTAAATCGTTTGTCGCCTTGAACCTGGCACTGTCTCTGGCTTATCTCGGCAAAAAGACTATCCTTGTTGACTGTGACCTCCGTAAACGCAGCCTTTCCAAGACGATTGACCGTCACAACCGCATCGGCTTGATTCACTATATGCTGGGTAAAGAGGATGATTTCACAAAGATTATCATGCACAGCGAAACGTCACCCTGCCTTGACTATATCGTATGCGAGAAGACTCCGCCCAACGCCACTCAGTTGCTTCTCGACAACAAGATGGAGAACCTTGTAGCGTACTTGAGAAACAATTATGACTACATCATCCTTGACTCCACTCCTGCACAGATTGTTGCCGATGCATCCATCATCAATCATTGCGCAGATCTCACCACATATATTATGCGTGTCGGCTACTTGAACAAGAGTTCGTTCCCGTTCATCCAAGAACTGAGTGACAAGAACAAATTCAAGAACATGGCCATCATTATGACCGACGTTCCCATTATCAAGCGTCGTTATGGCGGCTATGGGTACGGCTACGGCTACGGCTATGGTTACGGTTACGGCTATGGTTACGGCTATGGTTATGGTTACGGCTATGGTTACGGCTACGGCTATGGCGAAGGCGAGAGTAGCGACAAAAAGAAAAAGGACTCTTAACTAAAGATGTTTCATATAAATAAAGAGATTATATGAAGGGAATAGTTTTAGCAGGCGGGTCTGGTACCCGCCTGTATCCCATTACTAAGGGAGTGAGCAAACAACTTCTCCCCATCTACGACAAACCGATGGTCTACTACCCCATCTCTGCACTTATGCTTGCCGGAATCCGTGATATCCTAATCATTTCTACTCCATACGACCTGCCTGGTTTCCAAAGACTTTTAGGTGACGGATCGGATTATGGTGTTCATTTCAGCTATGCCGAACAGCCCTCCCCCGATGGATTAGCCCAAGCATTTCTGATTGGTGAAGAATTCATTGGCAACGACTCTGTTTGTTTGGTTCTGGGAGATAATATCTTTCAAGGCAACGGTTTTGGCAAACTACTGCGCGACGCTGTGGCTGCCGCCGAACAGGACAATAAAGCCACAGTATTCGGCTATTGGGTCGCCGACCCGGAGCGATACGGAGTTGCAGAATTCGACAGCAACGGCAATGTCCTTTCCATTGAGGAGAAACCTAAGCAGCCAAAATCCAATTATGCTGTGGTAGGACTCTATTTTTACCCAAACAAGGTCGTATCCATTGCAAAAGGCATCAAACCATCTGCAAGAGGAGAATTAGAGATAACCTCCGTAAACCAGCAGTTCCTGAATGACGGCCAACTAAAAGTGCAACTACTCGGTCGCGGGTTTGCATGGCTTGATACCGGAACACACGATTCCTTGGCCGAAGCGTCCACCTTTATCGAAGTGATAGAGAAACGCCAAGGTTTGAAGGTGGCATGTCTCGAAAGTATCGCTTATGAAAAAGGATGGATTACTGCCGACGATCTTCGCCGAATAGCTATGCCCATGAGCAAGAACCAATACGGGCAATATCTACTGAACCTCATAAAAGAGTGACCTCATACAATAATGGAAATCATCAGAACAAATATTGACGGTGTATTTATCATCAAGCCCCGCGTTTTCGGCGATGCGAGGGGATATTTCTTTGAAAGTTTCAATGCTCGTGATTTTGCCGAACAAACAGGTCTGAATATCCATTTCGTCCAAGACAACGAGTCGTTGTCTCACTATGGTGTCCTTCGTGGCTTACATTTTCAGTGCCCCCCCTACGCCCAAAGCAAATTAGTCCGTGTAGTGAAAGGGAGAGTACGCGATGTGGCCGTTGATATCCGAAAAGGTTCTCCTACCTACGGTCAACATGTATCCGTAGAGCTGTCGCAAGAAAATCATCTCCAATTCTTCATGGGGAAGGGGTTCGCTCATGGATTCTCCGTTCTCAGTGAGGAGGCCATCTTCCAATACAAGTGTGACGAATTCTACGCCCCCCAGAGTGAGGGTGCTATCGCATGGGATGACCCTGACCTTAATATCGATTGGAGCATACCCGCTGATAAGATTCTTCTGTCCGAAAAAGACAAACACCATCCTTTCTTGAAAGATTTTATAACACCATTTGTCTGAAAGCAATATCGTGAACATTCTTGTAACAGGTTCAAACGGGCAGTTAGGAAGCCATATACGACGTTGTAGCAAACAATCTCGCCACAACTACTTTTATACCGATGTCGGCGAGTTGGATATAACCCGATATGCTGACGTACAACAGTTTGTCCACTCACATCAGATAGACTGCATCATCAACAGTGCCGCCTATGTCAACGTGGACCAAGCCGAGACTGATGAGGAGACTGCCGACATTCTGAACCATGCCGCCGTAGAAAACATGGCATCCATCATGGCTGACAATGGCGGTATACTGATTCACATATCAACCGATTACGTCTTTGGTGGAAACAAGAACAACACTCCTTGCAACGAAGATGAGCCGACCAATCCTACAGGTGCATACGGCCGCACAAAATTGGCAGGAGAACAGAGCATCCTTGCTTCAAAATGCAGACACATAATCATCAGAACTTCATGGCTATACAGTGAATTCGGGAAGAATTTCTGCAAGACAATGCTTAACCTCACTTCCACCAAACCAAGCATCAATGTAGTATTCGACCAAGTCGGAACACCCACTTATGCCGGAGATTTGGCCGAAGCCATTTGCACCATCGTCGAAAAAGGGTTGGACAAAGGCAACGAAGGGCTATACCACTATAGCAACGAAGGCGTATGCAGCTGGTACGACTTCGCCAAAGAGATTGCACGACAAGCCTACCATAATAGCTGCGACATTCGCCCATGCCACAGCAGTGAATTTCCCAGTCCGGTGAAGCGCCCTAGCTATTCCGTTTTGGACAAGACCAAATTCAAACAGACATTCAACCTGACAGTTCCCTACTGGACCGACAGCCTTGCTGTCTGCCTGTCAAGATTGGGGAATCTTGAAACACTCAACTAATAAACAATAATCCATCAGAATCATACAATAGCACAAACAATAATGAGCGAGGCATTTATACACGAAAGCAGTTACGTCGATGACGACGTTATGATTGGCGAAGATACCAAGGTGTGGCATTTCTGCCATATCCAAAAAGGAGCACGTATTGGCACACACTGCTCTATGGGTCAGAACGTCAACATCGGTAACAATGTCCATATAGGCAATGGGGTACGCATACAGAACAACGTATCTGTCTATGAGGGTGTCACCATCGAAGATAACGTCTTCTGTGGTCCCAGCTGTGTCTTCACCAACGTTACAACACCCCGCGCCCACTTCCCAGTGCATGGCATCTACGCCAAAACAACTGTCAAAGAGGGAGCATCGCTCGGTGCCAACAGTACTATTGTCTGTGGACACGATGTCGGTCGTAGTGCACTGATTGCTGCCGGAGCAGTTGTCACACACGATGTGCCCGACTACGCCCTCATGGCCGGTGTCCCCGCTCGACGTATCGGCTGGGTTTGTGAATGTGGCCAACGCCTACCCGACTCACTCCAATGCTCCTGCGGAAGAAAATACCGTTTAGAATCAGAGAACCACCTTGTGAAAGAAAACTAATATCCACTCCCAGAGATGAAAACTACGCATTACATATTGTTTCTTATATGCTTGGTAGCCACATTGAATTGCGAAGCCAAGCGAGAGCCTGCCTGGATGAGAGAGCTGCCTAAACCCGGCAACGACACCTACATCTACGTCAGGGAATCGGGCGAAGGTACCACCGTCGAGATTGCTTTAGCCCAAGCCATGGTTCGCGTATTCCAAAGCACTGCCAACCGTTTGGGGCAGCCCTTCGATGCCCGGAAAGTGAACAACGACCTCATCAATGGCGTTGACTACAAGACAATCTCCAAACAACAGTCCATCCCCGTCAACCGGGTAGGAGTATACTCCACCCAGCTGTCCAATGGCAAATGGTGGGTATACGTCCTGTGCCAAGTTGCTGCCATGAGCAATGTCGAACCTGTGTGGGAACGTCTTGGCCTCACCTCAACCTCCGAGACGCTGGTATCCCTCGCCAAGTCCACCGTCCTTCCCGGATGGGGACAGATAAGCAAAGGCTATACCAAAGAGGGTCTCCTCACCATGGGTGGTGAAGTGCTCCTGGTAGGCGGTGGTATTCTCAGCTACCGTATAGCGCAAAACCAGCTTGACATCATGCGGACTCCCAATGTTTCTGTATCCGACTTCGCAGCTGCAAGCAAGCAATACCAAACCATGCAGACACTGTCTTACGTATCCTGGGGTATGGCTGGGGCACTATACGTCTTCAATATCATCAGGGCTATCTCTGCTCATCCCAAGTCATCCTACGACATCACCCTTGCCCCCTCTGCCATTGCCACTCCCTATTCTTTTTCTCCCACCATTGGTTTAACCTATAGATTTTAACGTCATGCGCCACAAAGTCACACTCATTCTCCTCATAACAGCTCTCTCCTCCCTGATATTCCATTCGTGTATCAAGGACCTCGAGAAGGAGGGTATCTATGTTACCACGCGTTGCCATGGTTACATCCAAGACATGGCAACCCATCAACCCATACAGGGCATCAAAATTGTCACCACCGACGGCTCAACCATCGACAAAACCGTCTACTCCGAATATGATGGCTCATTCTCTGTCAACATCACTATCGACCAGCTGAAGAAAGGATACTACATCTCCGTCCAACCCGACTCTCTATACGAAAGCCAAATCATCCCCCTCGACAACATGACCCTCGGCGTAGAACAATACGACCTCGGTGTCGTCAATATCAAAGGGCCCTCAATTCCAGTCCTTCTCACCGGCGAAGCCGATGAGGTTACCGCCACCTCCGCCCACTGTCAGGCCACCGTCGTTTCCAGCGGCAATTCAGCAATCATAGAATGCGGTTTTGTCTACGACATCTATCAATACCCCACCACCGAGACCCACAAAGTCACAGCAAATCTAAACAACAACCGATTCGATGCTGTCCTACCGCTCATCCCTAATACCACCTACTATGTACGTTCCTATGCACGTAACAATATCGGCATCGGCTATGGCGAGCAAATAACCATCACCACCCTCAACGGATTAGCAACCCTCGACAGCACCTCGGTTTCCCAGATAACAGCCACTACCGCCATGTGTACCAGTACGCTCATTGCCGACGGTGGTTCCCCTGTTTCGGAATGCGGAGTATGCTGGAGCACTACGCCCAACCCTACGATTGAGAATCTACATAATGGACAGCCCAACCAAACCAGCACTATCCAACACCGCATCACAAACCTCCAGCCCAACACCAGATACTACATCCGCTCTTATGCACGCAACACTGCCGGTATTGCCTACGGCCCTGCCTCCTCTATCGTCACACTCAACGGTCTACCCACAGTTACCACCGCCATCGCCACCGACATCACCGACCACTCAGCCGTGGCGGGAGGCAATGTAGCCATGGGCGACTTCCCCATACTGAAACGAGGGGTCTGCTACAGCACCACTCCCATGCCTACCGTCTCATCCAATCATACCTCCGACGGTTCTGGCTCAGGCACTTTCACCAGCCAGCTCTTCAATCTCACGCCAGGCACCACCTACTACTACCGCGCTTACGCCACCAACGTAGTCGGCACTTCCTATGGCGAACAATTCGTGTTTGTCACCCATTAATACCATCCACCCCTTCAATATCAACCCATCATGAAAAAACATACATTCATCCGAATCATCATATTGCTGGCCATGTCAGCCTATTGCCCCACGGCACTGGCTTACGACTTCTCGGCGCTAGCTAGCTCTGGCCAGACGCTCTACTACAACACCCTCTCCGACTCCACCGTCGCTGTGACCTACCCCCACTTTTCCAACAACAACTATTACTCTGGTTATACTAAACCTACGGGCAACCTCACTATCCCCGAATACGTCAGCCATGGTTCCACCAACTACCATGTCATTTCCATCGGGAGCAATGCATTCCATTCCTGCACCGGCCTCACCGCCGTATCCATCCCTTCCTCAGTCACCACCATCAGCGATGGGGCTTTCCATCATTGCAGTTCACTCACCGCTGTCACCGTACCTGATAATGTCATCAACTTAGGTGTCGGAGCCTTCCAAGGATGCAGCAGCCTCGTCACCGCCCAGCTTGGCACTTCACTCAGCATCATCGGCAATGTGGCCTTCGAAGGTTGCTCCTCCCTCCGCTCCATCTCCATCCCCGACAACGTTACCATCATCGGCAACTGGGCCTTTAGCAACTGCACTGCTCTCGACACCCTGTCCATCGGCACCTCTGTCTCCCAAATTTCCTATAACGTCTTCTCCGGCTGCAACAACGTTCACTACCTCCTGTACAATCCCATCAATGCCGTATGCAGCTACATGACCAGCAGCGGCCACCAATCCTCCCTCCCCACCGCCGCCCTCCACACCCTTGTCATCGGCGACAGCGTTCAGGCCATTCACTCATATTCTTTCTATAATGCTCAGAACCTCGACTCCATCTACATAGGAACCAACCTTACCACCATCGACACCCACGCTTTCACCGGATGCAGCAACGTCAGCTATCTCGTCTACAATGCACGGAACTGCACCGACAACGCGTTCTGCTCACCTACCGGCACCACACCCTCCTATGCTTTCCAACCCTTCACCCAACTCAACACCCTCATCCTCGGCGACAGCGTTCTGCACATCCCCGCCTACGCCTTCTACGGCATGTCCTCCCTTGGCAGTCTCACACTCCCACCATCGCTACAGACTATCGGACATCACAGTTTCAGCAACTGCAGCGCCATCACAAGCCAACTGGTGCTTCCCTCCACCCTCATCTCCATCGGCGAACAGGCCTTCAGTGGATGCTCGCATATTAGCTCGGCACTGCAATTCCCGTCAAGCCTGCAAACCATCGGAACTGCTGCCTTCCGCGATTGCGACAGCATCATCTTCCTCAACACTGGCTATTCCCCTGCCGCCATCCCGGCCCAAGCATTCTACGGATGCGACCGTCTCTTCCAGATCACCCTGGGCAACACCACTACCGCCATAGGCGACTCAGCCTTCAGCAACTGCATACGCCTCACCACAGCTGTCCTTGGCGACAGCCTGCAGACCATCGGAGCCAAAGCCTTCAGCAACTGCATTCGTCTCGTAAATCCCCAACTGCCCGAAGTCATCTCCACCATCGGTCAAGAGGCATTCTATGGCTGCACACTTGTCGGAGGACAACTCACCTTCCCTCCCACCGTTACCTCCATCGGCAATAACGCTTACACCAATATTTCACCCATCACCCTCATCACCATGCGGGGCTACACACCGCCCACCATCTATGCCAACACCTTCGGCTCAGCAACCTCCACCACACAGGTCAATGTACCCTGTGGCTCACTGCTCTCCTACTACCTATCCAACTACTGGGACAACTTCACCAATCTCACCGAAACCACTCCCTACCAACTCACTGTAAACGTCAACAATTCAGCCATGGGCAGCGCCTCCGTGACCCAACAACCCACCTGCACCAACACCGAAGCCATCATTCAAGCCACCGCTAACACCGACTACCACTTTCTGCACTGGAATGACGGCAATACCTCCAACCCGCGAACCCTCACAGTCTCTTCCGACACTGCCTTCACTGCCATCTTTGTCTCCGACAACTCCTACATCACCGTCACTTGCAACGACTCTACTCGCGGCACCGTGTCAGGTTCTGGACTCTATAGCTACAACACCACCGTTGTCATCTCCGCCACTCCTTTCAGCGACTACCACTTCCAGTGCTGGAGCGACGGCAACACACAGAATCCCCGCTACCTCAACGCCACACAAGATTCTGTCTTCACCGCCATCTTCCTCTCCAATTATTCGACCATTACACTCCTCAACAACAACCCCGATATGGGTACCGTCTCAGGTGGTGGCAACTACTACTACCAAAGCCAGGCCATCCTCACCGCTACCCCCTTTGCCGGTCACCACTTCACACTCTGGAACGATGGTGTCACCGCCAACCCCCGTACTGTGGTTGTATCACAGGACTCCACCTTCACCGCCAACTTTGCCGTGAACATCTACACGCTCACCGCCAACAGTAGCAACAACACCATGGGCTACGTCACCGGTGGAGGCAACTATAGCTATCTCACCTCCGTCGAACTCAGTGCCACTGCCTACTACGGCTATCATTTCGTTCAGTGGAACGATGGCGTCACCACCAACCCCCGCACCATACAGATAGTGTCCGACACTGCACTCACTGCAACCTTTGTCCCCAACACCTACACTGTCGAAGTAACCTCCAGCGACACCACCATGGGTAATGCCTATGGCTCCGGCACATACAACTATGGCAATACAGCCAATCTCTCCGCATCAGCCCTTTCTGGCTATCATTTCGTGCAGTGGAGCGACGGCAACACCGACAATCCCCGTTCTCTCACAGTCATCGGCAATATCAGTCTGACCGCCCAATTCGCCATCAATACCTATACCCTCACGGTACTCAGCAACAACGCCACCATGGGCACTGCCACCGGCTCAGGCACCTACACCCACAACTCCACTGTCAACATCTCAGCCGAAGCCAACTACGGCTACCACTTCGTCCAATGGAACGATGGCGACACCACCAATCCACGTCTCATCACCATGACACACAACGCCACCTATACCGCCATCTTCACCGCCGACACCTTCACCATCACTGTCATCAGCTCCAATGGTGCCTATGGTTCGGTAAGCGGTAGCGGCACCTACAACTACAACACCCCCGCTCTAATCTCCGCCACACCCTTCTATGGCTACCACTTCGTCCAGTGGAACGATGGCAACACCGACAACCCCAGGACTGTCACCGTCACCGAAAACACGGGTTACACAGCCTATTTCGCCTCCAACATATACTCCGTCACCGCCCTCTCTTCCTCGCCTGCATCAGGCACTGTCACCGGTGAAGGCAATTACAACTACCAAGAGCTAGCCACCCTCACTGCCTTCCCTGCCGACCACAACCACTTCAGTCATTGGAACGACGGCAACACCGATAACCCCCGCACTTTCACCGTCACTTCCGATACCCTCTTCACTGCCCACTTCTACATCGACTCATTCCTCCTCTCAGCCACAGCCAACATCGACCGCCGTGGCATCGTCACAGGCTCCGGCACCAAAGCCTACGGCGCTTCGGCTGTGCTCACCGCCATCCCCAACCACGGCTTCTACTTCTCTTCATGGAACGACAGCGTCACTCAGAATCCCCGCACCATACTCGTCACCTCCGATACAGCCTTCACGGCAACCTTCCTGCCCAACATCTATGCACTCAACGTCGACTGCAACGACTCCCTCATGGGTTCCGTCACAGGCTCAGGACTATACTATTTCGAAAGCGAGGCAACCCTCACCGCCACCCCTGCCAACCACCATTACTTTGTGAGCTGGAGCGACGGTAACACTCAGAACCCACGCATCCTGACCGTCACACGCGACAGCAACATCACTGCTCAGTTCCATCCCGAACCCCGCTACACCATCACTGTCAACAGCAACGACAACACCCGTGGCACCGTTTCCGGCTCTGGCACCTACTACGGAGGCCAAGAGATAACCATCCAAGCCACACCCTCCAGCTACAACACCTTCAAATATTGGAGCGACGGCAACACCGACAATCCCCGTACTGTCCGTGTGCTTGCCAACGCCACCTACACCGCAGTCTTCGGGTCGCAAATGTTCACCGTCACCGTCACACCCAACAATCCCGACATGGGTGCCGCCTACGGTAGCGGCGAATATGCCTACGGCGAAGAAGTGACGCTTGTGGCACGTCCCTTCCCCGGCTATGCTTTCCGCAACTGGAGCGACGGCAACAGCAATCCCGAACGCACCATCGTTGTACGCTACGACATCTCCTACCAGGCGTTCTTCTACAACGCCGTCGGCATCGACGACACCCCGGCAGACAGCATCACCGTGGTCACCAAGGGGCATGACATCATCGTCGAGGGGGCAATGGGCAAGACGGTCTGCCTGTACGACATCATGGGCCGCCGCCTAGATGTCTCCAACAATGCTTCGGCCACCCACCACCTGCAGGCTCCAGCCGCCGGCATCTACATGCTACACATCGAAGGCACCAAAGCCCGTAAGCTAGTCATCCGCTAATACTTCACCCCGGCCGGACAGCAACCAGTCTTTCCGGCCGGAGGTGCACCTCATCGCCTCCTCCTCCCCCGGCTGGCAAAAGGCAGACTCGCTCCCACCAGCGACGGTCTGACGCCCTTCAATCAAGCATCGTTATCCGATTGTTGTCCGATCGTTATCTTACATGCAAAGGAAAACTGAGCCACGGACAACCCTTAATCGAACGGATATTGAAGGGAGTCACGACGGCAAAGGTGGAAAAAAAGGACATCGCAGTATGTCGGAATAAATGTGTATCTTTGCATTTTGAAACTAACGATTGATACAGACATGAAACATACATTGCTTCTGATTGTTGCTTTACTGGCAGGACTGACTGCACAGGCACAAGACACGGCATCAAACTACCCCTTCGCGACTAAAGTGTTGAATGGTGAGGGTGTGCAGCTGGGTGTGGCTTTGTGCGGAGGGTCGGCCTTTGGCTATGCCCATTTGGGTTTTCTTCAGGCGCTGGATGAGGCGGGGATACGGGTGGACCGCGTCAGCGGTACCTCTATGGGTGCCATAGTGGGAATGTTCTATGCCGCAGGCTATTCGCCACGCGAGATTGTGAATATCATCAAGAAGGAGCGCATGCTGAAGAAGACAAATATCTTCCGCCTTAATTTCAAGAACGACGGAGGATTGGCGGACTATGGACGCATGAGGGGGATGATGGCAAAGTATATCCCTTACAACAGTTTCGATTCGCTGAAGATACCTTTCTATTGCTGTGTGGCTGACATGAACCACCTGCGGCCGGTGTATGTGTCGACGGGGGGCAACCTGCGCGAATTCGTGAGCGCGTCGGCGTCGGTTCCTCGGGTGTTTGCCCCTGTGATGATTGACAGCGTGTATTATGTCGACGGCTACATCTTCAACAACCTGCCCGTCGAACCCCTTATTGAGGCGGGTTGCAATGTGACCATTGGCCTTTACATACAGCGCGACACGGTAATGGAGCGTATCGAAGACCCGAGCATCATTGCTTCGCGGGCCTTTGCTGTCAACTCCAACCTTTGCACACTGGACCACGTTCCGTTGTGTACGTATGGCATTGCAATCAAAGTAGGTGACCTTGGCAAGCTGGAATTCGACAAGATTGACGAGTTTTTTGAATACGGCTACAAGGCCGGCAAGGAGTTTTTAGAAGGATTGGAGAAGATTGAGGTAGCGAGAGATGTTAAAGATTAGATAGATGGAAAGGCATGGCAAAAAAATATTTGCCATGTCGGAAAATATTTGTATTTTTGCATCCGATTTGGTCGCCGAAGGGGACTACCCCCAAGGCGTGAAAAGGGAATCAGGTGAGAATCCTGAACAGTCCCGCTGCTGTGAGCTCATCAGAACCGCAGCCCCCAACAAAAAGCCACTGTGCGACGCCATAGTCGCATGGGAAGGCAGGGCGGCGGAGAGCGAGTCAGAAGACCTGCCAAGTCGTTGATTTAAAGCTTTCGAGGAAAGAGCTGAAAATTGATAGCACGGCGTGTGCGTGTACGCTGTTTATCCCTTTTCACTTGTTTCATGTAGAAAGCTATTTTGTAGAGAACAACAAAATAGTTATATGATGATTAAAAAAATTACTACATTTGCGATGGGTCTGCTTCTCACGGCAGGCCTGTGGGCTCAGTCGGGCAACAACGAGATGTTCGGTCATGCTGCCAAAGGCGGAGCCAAATCCATCACTTTTTCTGCTTCAGACATCGAGTTCTGGACGGGTACCGGAACAAACCAAGCCATCTACGTCCTTGCATGGGACGACGACCCATACAACAACGACACCGCATTGGCTTGGGGCGTGCGCTGGAACGGCACCGCCACAGCAACGTCGCTGCTGGATACCATTGTGGCATACGACTCGCGCTTCAGTTACACATTGAGCGGATCGCTGATGACGGATATGTCGTTCAACGACGGCACAATAAACCCTGGCTCGAGCATGAATGGCTGGTGCTATTACCACAACGGCACCTGGGGTATGTATGCATGGCCAAACCAGCCTATGAGCAACGGTGACATGATTGAAATGAGCAGCAGCTGCCTGTTTACCATGACTTCCGCTACGGCTGTCAGCAACCCCTACAATACTGACCCCGTGGACGCCACTATCGACACCAGCGACATAGTGTTTTGGGTAGGTTCAGGCAGCAATAGCGCCGTGCTGATTGTGAACTGGGGCGACCCCGACACGGCATTTGCCTGGGGCTACCGTTTCAATGGCTCCGTGACGGCTCAGACCATGGTGGACAGCATAGCCGCCGCCGACCCGAGATTCTGGACAGTAGGTTCGCCCTCGCTTAGCGGAGACATCCACTACATCCTTACAAATGGCGATACTCTAGGTCTCGTCGACGGCTCTTCCACGTCGATGGGCTACAACTTCTGGTGGACTAATATCAACGGTGTGAGTGCCGGCAGCGGCACAGCCACTACGCTCCACAATGGCGATGTGTTCAAATATGGCGACCTGAGCGTCGGAACAGGTTGGGACCCGATGGGCACTTATTTCATGGAATATGCCTGGGAGAAGACTCCTACCCCTGCTCCCCTTCCCACTGACGACCCCGAAACTCCGGAGGATGCCACCATCGACACGAGCGACATTGTCTACTGGGTGGGCAGTGGCTCGAACAAACTGACTTTTGTGGTGAACTGGGCCGACACTGCACTGGCCTGGGGCTACCGCTTCTCGGAGGACAGCGTGACACTGAGCACGGTGATGAACAACATCGCCATGGCCGACCCCCGCTTCAGCTACAGCGGCGAGGGAATGATAAGCGACATCAACTATGTGGAGAATGGCGACACGCTGGGTATCACTCCCGGCAACTGGTGGAACCATCTGCTGAATGGTGTCACCTCTGCTGGTATGTTCCAGTGGATGCATGACGGCGACCTTAGCCGCTGGTTCGACCCTGTCGCCGGTGTGGTGGTGGACAGCGTGTACCACGACGACTGGGGCGGCTGGTGGGAATACATCTATGCTTTCCCGCAGACTATCACCCCCGTCAGCGAACCCGTACCTACTGACGCCACTATCAGTGCCGAAGACATTGTGTACTGGGTAGGCGAAGGCAACAACGAATTGCTGTTTGTGGTAAACTGGGCCGACACTGCCTTGGCTTGGGGTTACCGCTTCGACGCCGACAGTGTGACGCTGAGCACAGTAATGGACGCTATTGCCCATACCGACCCCCGCTTCAGCTACAGTGGCGAGGGAATGATAAGCGACATCAACTATGTGGAGAATGGCGACACGCTGGGAATCACTCCCGGCAACTGGTGGAGCCACCTACTGAATGGTGTCACCTCGGCAGGTATGATCCAATGGATGCATAACGGCGACCTTAGCCGCTGGTTCGACCCCGCCGCCGGTGTGGTGGTGGACAGCGTGTACCACGACGACTGGGGCGGCTGGTGGGAGTACATCTATGCCTTCCCGCAACGCATCACCCCCGTTAGCCTCCCTGCACCTACCGATGCCAGCATTAGCGCAAGCGAGATTGAATACTGGATTGGCGAGGGCGACAACGAGGTCATCTTCGTGGTCAACTGGGCCGACACCGCTCTGGCCTGGGGATACCGCTTTGCCGACGACAGCGTGACGCTGGCAACCATGATGGACGACATTGTCGCCGCCGACAGCCGCTTCAGCTACAGCGGCGAGGGGATGGTGAGCGACATCAACTATGTTGAGAATGGCGACACTCTGGGAATCACTCCCGGCAACTGGTGGGAACACTCCATCAACGGCATCACCTCCATGGGCATGAGCCAGTGGTTCCATGATGGCGATATGAGCCGTTGGGCCGACCCCGCTGCCGGAATCGCTGTGGACAGCTTCTACTATGAGGGCTGGGGTTGGATTTACACTTACGTCTATCCTCAACATATCTACCCTGTGAGCAATCCCGAACCTGAGGAGGGTCCCTTCTGCGGTATTGTAGGCACTGAAGGCTGCACTGCCATTGCCTTGGACGATGTCCGCATCGAAGAATGGGCCACGGGCTGCACAGTGGTGCGCGGTTCGAGCAATTTGAGCGACCCCAACGCCGCCGATGTCTCCTACGGTGATGAGTCGGCCGGTGTAGGCCCTGCCTCGACAAGCACCCTCGAGGCCGTCAGCTTGGGCGATGGCGGCATGGCCACCCTCACCTTCGGCACCCCCATTGCCAATGGCGACGGTTTCGACTTTGCCGTGTTTGAGAACTCATTCGACGACTACTTCTTGGAGCTGGCCGTGGTAGAGGTGAGCTCTGACGGCGAGCATTTTGTCCGCTTCCCTGCCACTTCGCTCACACAGACCCGCACACAGATTGGCGGCACAGGCCGTGTGGATGCCACCTTCATCAACAATCTGGCTGGTAAATACCGCGTGGGTTACGGCACTCCGTTCGATCTGGAAGAGCTCCGCGACAGCACCAACATCGACATCAACAATATCACCCACGTACGAATCATTGATGTTGTGGGCAGCATCGACCCCCAATACGGTACCTACGACGCTTTCGGCCACATCATCAACGACCCCTTCCCCACACCCTCCCGCAGTGCCGGTTTCGACCTGGAAGGTGTGTGCGTCATGAACCAGAAACTGGGCATTGACAACCTCGAGGCTACTGCCATCACCCTCTACCCCAACCCCGCACGCGGCCTGGTCAGCATCACGCTGAAGGCAGAAGCCGCTGGTGTTGTCACCCTCTACGACATGACAGGCCGCCAAGTGCTGACAATTCCTGTACAGGCTGGTGCCTCCACTGTCAGCATCAACACCTCGTCCATGGCTGATGGTGTCTACATGGTGCGTTTGGGTACCAGCGTAGAGAAACTGGTGGTCCGCCACTAAAGAAACAGAAAGTCTCATTATCAACCATTAATGCCGAGCGGTCGCTCGTGAGAGCGACCGCTTATTTACTGAAAGATTGTAGTAAGCAGCACAACAACAGATACATCTTATGGAAACAGTTCCCTTTAGCATTACCAAGCGCGACGGCCAGCAGGTACGCTTCTCGTTGGACAAGATTATGAATGCCATCATCAAGGCATTCCAGTCGGTGGAGGAGCCGGTGGACTTGTCCACCCTCAACAAGATTATCACCCATCTGGACATCCACGACGGCATCACCGTTGAGGACATCCAAAACCAGGTGGAGGTGGCTCTGATGAAGGAGGGACACTACCGTGTGGCCAAATCGTTCATGCTCTACCGTCAAAAGCACACCGAAGACCGTGAGACAATGGAGAAGCTGAACTTCCTGGTGGACTACTGCAAAGCCGAAAACGCCGCCACAGGCAGCAAGTACGATGCCAATGCCAATGTGGAGCACAAGAACATCGCCACACTGATTGGCGAGCTTCCCAAGGCCAGCTTCATCCGTCTTAACCGCCGTCTGCTCACCGACCGCATCAAGAAGATGTATGGCAAGGAACTGGCCATGCAGTATCTGGACTTGCTCACTCACCATTTTATCTATAAAAACGACGAGACTTCGCTGGCCAACTATTGTGCCAGCATCACCATGTATCCTTGGCTTATCGGGGGTACGGCTTCCATCGGCGGCAACTCCAAGGCTCCGACCAACCTGAAGAGCTTCTGCGGCGGCTTTGTCAATATGGTCTTTATGGTCTCCAGCATGCTGAGCGGGGCCTGCGCCACACCCGAGTTCCTGATGTATCTAAACTATTTCCTCGGGCTGGAATACGGCCGGGAGTACTGGAAGGAACCCAACCGGGTTGTAGACCTCTCCGTTAAGCAGCGCACCATCGACAAGATGATTACCGACTGCTTTGAGCAGATAGTATACACGTTGAACCAGCCAACCGGTGCCCGCAACTACCAAGCGGTGTTCTGGAACATCTCCTACTACGACCGCTACTATTTCAACAGCCTTTTCGGCGACTTTGTTTTCCCCGATGGGAGCAAACCCGACTGGGACGGACTGTCGTGGCTGCAGAAACGGTTCATGAAATGGTTCAACAAAGAGCGCACCAAGTCCCTGCTCACCTTCCCCGTGGAGACCATGGCCCTCTTGACAGAAAACGGTGAATGCCGCGACAGCGAATGGGCAGACTTTACGGCCGAGATGTATTCCGAAGGGCATTCCTTCTTCACCTATCTGAGCGACAACGCCGACTCGCTCTCCTCGTGCTGCCGTCTGCGCAACGAGATTACCGACAACGAGTTCAGCTACACACTCGGTGCCGGTGGCGTGTCGACAGGCTCCAAGAGCGTGCTGACGGTCAACCTGAACCGCTGCATCCAGTATGCCGTGAGCAACAACATCCCCTACATCAAATATCTCTCCGACATTGTCGACCTCTGCCATAAGGTACAGATTGCCTATAATGAGAATCTCAAGGAGCTGCAAAGCCACGGCATGCTGCCCCTCTTCGATGCAGGCTATATCAATATCAACCGGCAGTACCTCACCATCGGTGTCAACGGACTGGTAGAGGGTGCCGAGTTCCTTGGCATCCCCATCAACGACAACGACCAGTATCGCGACTATGTGCAGTCGGTGCTCGGCGTGGTGGAGAAGTACAACAAGCAGTATCGCACCAACGAACTGATGTTCAACTGCGAGATGATTCCCGCCGAGAACGTCGGCGTGAAACATTCCAAGTGGGACAAAGAGGACGGCTATTTTGTGCCGCGCGACTGCTACAACAGCTACTTCTACATCGTCGAGGACGACTCCCTCACCATCCTCGACAAGTTCCGCCTGCACGGAGCCCCCTATATTCAGCACCTCACCGGCGGCAGTGCCCTGCACCTCAATCTGGACGAACACCTCTCCAAGGAGCAGTATCGCCAGCTGCTGCGCGTAGCTGCAACCGAAGGGTGCAACTATTTCACCTTCAATGTGCCCAACACCATCTGCAACGACTGTGGTCATATCGATAAAAGGTACTTGAAAGAGTGTCCCGTTTGCCACAGCAAGAATGTGGACTACATGACCCGCATCATCGGCTACCTGAAACGCATCAGCAACTTCTCACAAGGCCGCCAGGAGGAGGCCCGCCGACGCTACTACCACAATGCTTAAATACCTCAACACTGACATTGTCTTTCAAGAGGTGCCAGACGAGACCTCGCTGGCCATCAACATCACAGGGTGTCCCTGTAGGTGTCCAGGCTGCCACAGCCCCTACTTGTGGGCTGATACCGGCAGGCCTCTTGATGCCAATGCCATAGACTGCCTGATGGCGGAACATGGCAAGAGCATCACCTGCATCTGTTTCATGGGCGGCGACGCCGCACCACACGAGGTGGCTGACTTGGCAGCATACGTCCATCGGCGTTATCCCCAACACAAAGTGGCGTGGTACAGTGGCCGGCAGTACATCCCCCACTACATAGACAAACAGCAGTTCGACTACATCAAGGTAGGCCCCTACATCGCCCACCTCGGCCCCCTGCAGTCGTCCCTCTGCAACCAGCACATGCTCAAACGCCAACCCGACGGCACTTTCACCGACATCACATCCCATTTCCAGAGGAAAGAAGCCTGAGTGGACGATAGTCATGGAGAGCATGATTTTGCAATACCCGAGCCGAAAATGGATCAATATGGATACTGCCATCAGCATGTGTCAAAGTTAAAGTCTGTTAAATCCTTATTCACGGTTTCCTTTATTCACTGTGTTACTTACCCCGAGGTGCCTAGCTAACTCCCGGGTACCTTCTTGTGGGGTCTTGGGAAAGTATGTAATTTTGCACCGTCAAAACAAATTAAACAACGGTTATTATGAAACAGATTGAGAAAATCAGCACTGGCAAGAATTATGCCGCAGTAAATGTTGGGAAAATGAACGAGATAATCGAGCACGAGCTTCCTATGGGACCCGACGTCACCATCAAGGGTAAAGTGTTCGCAGGACAGGCCGTCGGTGCCACAGGCAGCGAATTGTCGTTCCAGACCTTGGTCCCCGGTCAGGACAGTGGTTTCCTCCACACCCACAAAACCCACGAGGAACTCTACATCATTTTGAAAGGCGAAGGACACTATCAGGTGGACGGTGAAGTATTTCCCGTCAGCGAGGGTGCCATTATCCGAGTGTCACCCGAAGGAAAGCGTGCGCTGAAGAACACCAGCAACGAAAACCTTACAATGCTCTGCATCCAGTACAAGGCAAACTCCTTCACCGAGGCCGACAGCCCGATGACAGACGGCGAAATCCTGCAGGAAAAGCTTACTTGGTAAGCGGTGAAAAGTGAGAATTGAAAAGTGAAAACTGAAAACCGGGCGACTCCATTTCGTTTCACTTTTCAATTTTCATTTTTTATTTGTATCTTTGCACATTCAAAATACATCGATATGACCAAGGACTTCATCAAAGACCCCATTTTCCCCGAATGCCCCATCCGCAATGTGCTGGCACGCATCGGCGGCAAATGGACGCTGGCAGTAATCTATACACTGGGCGGCAGTGAGACACCGTTGCGATTCAAGGACATTGAGCGGGCCAACCCCGACTGCTCTCAGAAAATGCTCACACAGACCCTCCGCGGACTGGAGGCCGACGGCCTCATCTGCCGTACTGTCTATCCCGAAATGCCACCACGCGTGGAGTACGCCCTCACCGAGCGCGGACGCTCGTTCCTCCCCGTCATGCGCCAGTTACTCGATTGGGCATACCACAACCTCCACGACATCATCAGCGACCGCGAGAAATACCCTGAACAGAATTGAGAATATCGACTTCTGCATCCGTTATCTGATGCGGCAGAACAATGTCGAGGCGGAGATTCCAGCCACCTTGGCCGAGAAGCAACGGCTGTTGCGGGCATTAAGCAACATCTGGGAGCCGCAACCGCTGAGCGATGTATTTTTTGCCGCACAAGATGCAGAACTACAAGCACAACTGAAAGACAAAGGCGTGGTGGAAAATGCAGGAAACCTTTGGCAGGGGGACATCACACGACTCCAAGTCGATGCCATCGTCAACGCTGCCAACAGTCAAGGTCTCGGCTGCTGGCATCCATTGCACGCCTGTATCGACAACGCCATTCATTCGGCAGCTGGACTCCAACTAAGGCAACAATGCAACGATACCCTTCAAGGCGGCATGATTGCCACCGGCGAAGCCATCATTACGCCTGGCTACAATCTGCCATGCAAGTATGTCATTCACACCGTGGGGCCTATTATCCCCGATGGCATCCCTACCTCCCTGCAAGAGGAGCAACTGGCGGCATGCTACCACACTTGTTTGCGTCTCGCCGAAATGAACGGCTGCCACTCAATAGCCTTCTGCTGCATCTCCACCGGCGAGTTCCGCTTTCCCAATAAGCGTGCCGCCGAGATTGCAATCAACACAGTAAAACAATCACACAATAACACAATCAAGGTTGTGTTTAACGTCTTCAAGGACATCGACTATGACATCTACAGCAAGTTACTCGGAAAGAATTAGCTTCCTTCGCCAAGCCGTTCAGGAGGCCGACCATATCATTATCGGTGCGGGCAGCGGTCTCACTACTGCCGCAGGCATCGACTATGCTGGCGACGACTTCCGTCGCGAGTTTGCCCCATGGATTGAACGCTACGGTTTCACCGACCTCTACACTTCGTCCTTCTACCCTTTTGAGACTCCGGAAGAATACTGGGCCTACTGGGCAAAGCACATCTGGTTCAGCCGTTACCGCACGGGTGCCACTGAACTGTACAGGACGCTCCTCCATCAGTTTCCCGAAGCGTTCATTGTGACCACCAATGTCGACGCCCAATTCGAGCTGGCGGGATTCCCTACCGAGAGGATTTTCGCCACACAAGGCGACTACCGCTGGTTCCAGCCTGCTTCGGGGTCGCCCAAAACGCTTGTCGACAACCGCGAATGGGTCTTCCGGGTGCTGCCACATATCCATGACTGCCGCATCCCCACCGATATGATTCCATCCATGCCCGATGGGAGTCCCGCCTCATTGAACCTGCGTGTTGACGACACCTTTGTCGAAGATTTCCATTGGCACCAACAGGCGCGCCGCTACACCGACTTCGTACAGCAGGCCTCGCAGGACAACCTGCTGTTGTTGGAGTTTGGCATTGGCTACAACACCCCTGGCATTATCCGTCTCCCTTTCGAGCAGATGGCGCAGCGGTTTCCCCATACCACCCTCATCCGCTTCAACCGCGACAACCCCGAACCCTACATCGAAGATATGCCCCGTTTTACCGCCTTTACCGAAGACATCGCCACCGTCATCAACCAGCTGTGAACTGGCAGACAATGTTTTCACACCTGTATTACACTTGTTTTACACTTTTAAAGTGTAAAACAACGGTGAAATGCCCCAACCCAAGGCACCTTTAACCCAAATCGGTCGTTTAATATAACACAAATGTTATATTGCATACAAATACAACTCTTTACAATGCTAATTCTCTAATGACCTATTTGGGATACCCCCCAACTCGACTGAACTTTGGAGGGGATATCAAAAGACCCGAGGCTGCGAGAAATCTCACAGCCTCGGGCTTTGCATGATGGAGTTCATCTCTTTACTTGATTCATTCGTACTGCAGATAGCGGGCTTTAATGGCCGTGTGCATGCTGAGCAACCGAATACTGGGAATACTTACTCATTTGGTTCGATTTTGTAACTGTTTTTTCAGCATTCGGGGCATGTCTCTGTAACGTATTCCGACCATCATGGTAAGTGTCTTCTGCATGGTGACAAAAGTCGCAAAGAATATGATGATGCCCAATACGTAGTCGTACCAAGAGGCAAGGTGATTATTGGCGAGATACCACAAGAGAAAAATACCCGTAGCGGCCTCGAGCCATGCTGTAGCCATTCCGGGTGTATACATTCTCTTTAATCGGAATAACTTGATGCCTAAAGTGTGTACCAGACCTTCGAAAATACCGAAAGTGGCAATTGACACAGCGAACATTGCGTTATCGTCGAAGATGAATGGCACAAGGGTTATTGATATTAAAAGAATGCTTGTGGGTATTCGGCTTGCCCTACGCAGGTCATCGGTCAGTTCCTTGTCAATAAGTCTTGCAATCAAATCGACGAAGCCACCAGGATATACGCCTTCTTCCCATTCGTGCAGGATGAAGAGAAAATTGAACACCACCACGAAACGCTGCACAGCAGACAAGCCGTCCATCATCGAGGTGATTACCATAAAGAGCATTGCAAGCACTGTGTAGATCTCCAGTGCATAATGCTTGATGAATTTACCCATGTTTTTTCTTTGTTATTGATTACACATTATGATTGTTTGCGCCAAAGTGTGGCAATGCCGTGTTTGACATCGAACTCCTCTGCCTGATACGGGGCAAATCCATAGGTTGTTTTACGACTGCGGCAGGTCAGGATGGGGAGCAGAATCATCACAACCGATACAAAGGGGAATGCCACTAAAGGACCCCACCAGTAGTAGTGCGGCACAGCGAAATGGGTGGCAATATACCAAAGGTAATACACACCCATCGGCAGCATAATGAAGAGAGATGAAAGGCATCCCGGCGAATACCACGACTTGAGCGAAATGTTCAACTTCAGGAAATGCATAAACACTTGCGCCATCGTGAAGTAGGCAATGAATATGCCCAGCCATAAGCAGTTGTGGCAGAAAATGCCGACGATATAGAGCGTATAGGCAAGGAATGTGTTGACAATCGTTGCACTCAGCTCGTTCAGAGGATAGCGGGCAATGTCATCTTTCTCACCAAAGAGGGCGTGGTTGGCAGCAGCAGGGAAACCGCCGGGAAACACATACTCCTCGAACTGGTGAAAGAGCAACGCCATAAAAAGCAGGATCGTCAGTCGCTGCGTGGTGGGAACCAAATCGGGCGTTAGGCCGACAAAGAAAGCCAAAAGTATGAAAAGCAAGCCTCCAATAGCTGACCAGTATCTGCAATAAAATCTGAATACTTTCATAATCTCGTTTTTTGGGGTGTTGAACTGATTTGATTTTCGATTGCAAAATTACAGACATTCTGAGAAATAAAATATCACAAAACAAGACAAAAATATCCATATCCTTAACTTGTGGTACAATAAACAAAGAAACAGGGCGTTATAATAGCACAAAAAGCATCCGAGATGGCAATACGAAACTTTGACACGGGGAAAATATCCACTGAGCTCTCGCACCACGGCTTCCGTCGTGCCGGAGATTACGGATTCAACTTCCACGCACAGTTGCAGCAAAACCTCTCTTTCTTTCTCGAAGGTCAACCTTATCGCCTCACCGAAGGCCGTCTCCTGATGGTGCATCACGGAACAATAGATTTAGAACTTGATTTGGAAGAACACCACATGCAAGTTGGTGACATCGCATTTGCAATGCCCAATTCATTGGCTATGGTGAACAGACTGAGTATGGATTGTGTTATCAGTATCATGACATTTTCCCGAATGCCGACGGTCAATGGGCGACAGGAATGCTTTATGGCACGTTGCGATGAGAGTACCCAAATGAGAATAGAGAAATATATTGACCTGATAACCATACAGGTGAAAAGAGGGGACGTATGCACAGACATTGTGTCATGCTTGTTTGATTCCCTGATTCTCGATGTGCAAAGCCTCGGCTCTGAAACAACCCCAACACAAAAAGAATCCTTCATGCATCGCTTTTTGCAACTCCTCTCACAAGAAGGCAGGGTGAAACATCCTATCGACTTTTATGCCGACCGCCTATGTGTTACAGCAGGATACGTTAGCACTATGGTGAAACGACATAGCGGAATGACAGCCATGCAGTGGATTGACCGTGCTTTGGTGCGTGAAGCCAAAGTTCTATTGCACTACACGCAAATGCCAGTGTCCGAGGTTGCCGAAACGCTCGGCTTCGCTACCCCCTCATTCTTCATCCGTTTCTTTCGCCAACAGACAGGCATAACCCCCTTGCAGTTCCGAAAACATGCATAAACACTCAAAGGCACTCTGAATAGGTTTATCAAAAGACCCGAGGCTGCAAGAAATCTCACAGCCTAGGGCTTTGTGGAAGGCGTTCATCTCTTATCCTGTACGCCGTACTTGATCCACTCGTACTGCGGGTAGCGGCCTTTGACGGCCGTACGCATGCTAAGCATCTGTGCCTTGAGGTCGGCAATCAACTCCAGATTCTCATGCGCCTTGAGAGTGGCCTGCCGACGCAGTTTATCTACCTCGGCATCTTTTTGCCGCAAATCTTTTGCCGCCTCTTCCAATCGGTTGATGGCATCGGTGGTAATGCCGATTTCCTGCGCCTCTTTGAGATGTTTACGCAGACCGGCTACGAGCACATCTGCCTTTTCGATTTCGTTTAAATTTGTTACTGACATAATATTGTATTTTAGTGGTTAATTGTTTTATTTGTCCATCGCTGCAATTTCGTTTTCGCGGATAATCACATCGGCAATAGCATCTGACTCATCTGACGGTTTGACTGTCTTGTTGCTGTTCTGTTCATTACGCTGTGCTATGTTATTGGCGAAAAGCCGTCGTATGACAAATCGCACAAAAGGTTGAACAAAAAACATCTGCGAGAAATAGGCAAACGGTAGGTTATAACATATCAGACGGAACCAACGGCACAAGAAGTCGATGACATCAAATCCCTTATGGTAAGGATAATAAAAGAGATCAGCCAGCAAACTCATTGACGAACACATAAGACAAACGGTAGCTGTGATGATAGCCGACTCGAATATCATTGGGTGATTGCGGCGTGGGTCGAACTTGCGGCTGGCCAACCGGAACGCCAAGGGGCTGCCCATTGTCACTGCAAGCACAAAGGCGAAAGCAATCTCAATAATAATCATCAACCATACAGGAAGATAATCGCCGAACATATAAACACCACCCCGACAATCGAGAGCACGCCAAACCGAAGTTGTGCCGGTTGCCAGCATCAAGCTGTCGCCTTCAATGACATACAGGCTATAAAAAACAAACGCATGAACAGTAATGAACACTGTGATTAAAGCATATACCAAATATTGAATTTGATTCCGTGAAATGTTTTTTTTAGCTTTTACCATATCTGTTTTTTTAAGTTTATTTTTTGTGTTTTTTTGTCATTTCGATTATTTGTATGTTTCGGGGCAACAAACCTGAAAGCTAATAATTTATGCTTCAAATATTATTATTCAGCGAACTCATGCAAAAATACCTTTTTTTTCTGATTAGGTAAAAAAAAAATTCGTATCTTTGTACACGAAAAACAGGATATGTACATATAGTCAAACTGCTGTTTTTCCGCTTGGTAGAGCGGACAACTCCACATGGTTTTATCAACAAAAATACAAGAAGACATGAAACAAAACATGCGGGGATTCTATTCCACAATGAAGAAAACATTAATTTGGGCAATATGCCTATTGAGCCTTACCGCCTGCGCTCAAAGAAATGGCGGTGATAAGGGATTTGGCGACAAAGCGCCACGATTCGGAGGCGGCGATATGAGGATGAACTCAAAAGAGAACGATTCCGTGTTTGTCGCCTTGAAGAATGAGGCCTTGGGGAAGTTCCGGCAGTTCACCTTCGAGGATGCTGCAACAGGCAAGACCATGCAGTACAATCTTCTTATCCCAGATGGTTATGATGGGGAGACAAGCTATCCTCTGGTCCTTTTCATGGCCGATGCGAGCACCGTGGGGAAGGATGTGACCGCACCACTCACCCAGGGCTACGGAGCTCTTGAGTTTGCCTCCGACCGTGACCAACGGAAGCACCCGTCTTTTGTGTTGGTTCCGCAATATTCCGACTGGGCTGTGCAGGATGACTGGAGCACCACCGACGAGGTAGAGATGACTATCCGTCTGTTGCAATATATATGCAAAGAGTATAAGGTCGACCAAAGACGACTTTACACAACTGGCCAATCAATGGGTGGCATGATGTCCTTCTATTTCAACATCGCCCATCCCGACCTATTTGCTGCTTCGCTGTTTGTCAGCAGCCAATGGGACACGTCGAAGATGAAAGACTTTGGCAAACGCAAGTTCTTCTACATTGTGGCTGGCGGTGACGGAAAGGCGTCGGGTGGCATGAGAGAACTAGCCGCGGTGCTGAAAAAACAAAACGCCCATATCGACTCGGCTTCGTGGAGCGCCAAGTTGCCTCCAGCAGAGCAGGAACGTTTGGCAAAAGCCTTGATAGCCAAGGGTGGCAGCATCAATTTCATTTGCTTTGAGAAAGGTTCGGTACTCCCTGCATCCGGACAGGGCATGGAACACATGGCCTCTTTCGACTTTGGATACAAGATTGCCGCCGTCCGTGACTGGCTGTTTGAGCAAAGCAAATAATCCCTGACACACAGCCAATGACACAATATTTCTTGAATTTCAGCGTTAAGACAATAAAATGTTGATATGTTTAGTGTTGATACGTTGACATGTTGATATGTTGATATGATGCGAGTCGGATAAACTTATCAACCTATCAACGGACAACAATAAATCATATACTTATCAACTTATTAACGACAAAGATAATATGATACGGTTGAATTGTTTTTTCCAAGCCAATGACGGCGAGCAGTACAAGACCGCCTTGCAGGCGGCTATAGCCCTTACCGAACACTCGCAGAAACACGAGGGATGCATTGCCTACGATGTATTCCAGAGCGCTACCCGACCGGATGTGTTCATGATTTGTGAAACATGGGAGGACGCCGCCTCGCTCGACAAGCATTCCAACACGCCGGAGTTCAAGAAATACTCGCCCATGATGCGCCAATGCGGCCAGATGAAAGTAGAGAAATTCAACATGGCCTGACCATCAAACCGCATGAAACGCACAATGAACCTGATAGTCGCCATGATGCTTTTCTTTGCTTCGGCTTGCACACCTGAAGACAAGCCTCTTTCGCCAGCATCAACAACCGTGGGTGACATCACGCTCACCATCGGCGACCGAAGTTTCACAGCTACGATGGTGCAGAACAGCACCTCCGAAGCTTTCCGAGCCCTGTTGCCCTTGACGCTGGAGATGCAGGAACTGAACGGCAACGAGAAATACCACTACCTCTCCCAGTCGCTCCCCACCAACCGCACTAAAGTAGGCACCATCCACGCGGGCGACATTATGCTCTATGGCGACAACTGCGTGGTGGTCTTCTACGAGACCTTCACGACCTCATACCAATACACCCCCATCGGCCACATCACCAATCCCGAAGGTCTCAAAGAAGCCCTTGGCAGTGGCAAAGTGACTATCAATTTTACCATAAAAAATAAAGGTAACCTCTAAAAATTAAATGTCGAATATTCAACAATATAAATCATAGTTCTGCGTTATATATGTTGTAGAAACAACAATACTTATGAGCAAGTACAAGACCACAGGCAAACAGACTCTCTTCGATGCCGAGAATGCGGCACAAAAACTCTCCGAGATAGGCAACCCGCTGGAGAAACTTGACAGCGTGATAGACTTCGAGATGTTCCGCAGTCGGTTGGAGGAGTCAATGGTGAACCACAGCACCAAAAGCAATGCCGGAGCAAAGCAGTACGATGTGGTCATGATGTTCAAGGTGA
>ONFR01000028.1 GCA_900317125.1 uncultured Bacteroidales bacterium
TAAACCTTCGACCTAGAAAAAATTTGGATTATTCTTCCCCGAAACAAAAATTCTTACTATCTTTGCACAACAGTGTTGCACTTCGAGGTTGAATCTATATATAGATTCTTTTTTGGGGTATACAAAATATTATTATTTATTTTGCGTTATGACGGGTAGAACTGCGGGTGGCTGTGCGTGCCGACTGGCGCGGGGAGGCCTAGGCAGTGGATTGAAAGTTAGAATATAAGAAACGGAATGAAACAATATCTTGACCTGTTGCAGCATGTGCTGGACAACGGCGTGGCGAAGGAGGACCGCACGGGTACGGGCACTATCAGTGTGTTCGGCTACCAGATGCGGTTCCATCTTGACGACGGTTTCCCGCTGTTGACTACGAAGAAACTGCATCTGCGTTCCATTATATACGAGTTGCTGTGGTTTCTGCGTGGCGACACGAATGTGCAGTATCTGCATGACCACGGGGTGAGTATATGGGACGAGTGGGCCGGACCCGACGGCGAGCTGGGGCCTATCTATGGCCACCAGTGGCGGTCGTGGGGAACGGCGGATGGCCGGCATGTGGACCAGATAAGCAGCCTGATTGAGGAAATCAAGCGCAATCCCGACTCGCGGCGCCTGCTGGTGTCGGCTTGGAATGTGGGCGAGCTGGAGCAGATGCACCTGCCTCCTTGCCACATCCTGTTTCAGTTCTACGTGTCGGAGGGCAGGCTGAGCTGCCAGCTCTACCAGCGTTCGGCTGACATCTTTCTGGGTGTGCCTTTCAATATCGCCTCGTATGCCCTGTTCACCATGATGATAGCACAGGCCTGCGGGTTGAAGTATGGCGATTTTGTACACACTTTGGGCGACGCCCATATCTACAACAACCATGTGGAGCAGTGCCGCCTGCAGCTGACACGCGAGCCGAGACCGCTGCCGCGCATGGTGCTGAATCCTGCAAAGCGAGATATTTTCAGTTTCGATTACGACGATTTCAAACTGGAGGGGTACGACCCCCATCCGCACATCAAGGGCGAGGTGAGTGTCTAACCATTTTATCCACAAAAGAAAAATGAACAACAACACATATTGTATCATAATGGCGGGTGGCTTTGGCAGCAGGTTCTGGCCTATCTGCAAAGACGACAGCCCCAAGCAGTTTATTGATATTCTCGGCACCGGACAATCGATGCTGCAGACCACCTTTGAACGCTTTGCCTGCATCTGCCCCCGCGAGAACATCATTATCGTCACAAACCGGGGATATGTGGACCGTGTGCGCGAGCAGATAGACGGTCTGCTGCCCTATCAAGTGCTGGGCGAACCCACACGCCGGAACACAGCTCCGTGTGTGGCCTACGCCGCATCGGTGATTTATGAAATGAACCCCAATGCCAACGTGATAGTGACTCCTTCCGACCACGCCATCTTCGGCATGGAGAATTTCATACACGACATGGAGCAGGCGTTGCAGGCGACCGAACGCCACGACTGTATCCTTACCATAGGAGTGCGACCCACAAACCCCAACGTGAAATACGGATACATCCAGTTCAGCGAGGAGCCGGTCGACGCCCGTGCAACCAACCTACACAAGGTGATTACCTTTACCGAGAAACCCCCGGTAGTAATGGCACGCCAGTTCATTGCCACAGGCGAGTTTTTCTGGAATGCCGGTATTTTTGTGTGGCGGTTGTCCACGCTTCGCAAAGCCTATGAGGCTTTCCTGCCCAACATCGCCAAGAGCTACTTTGCCCTCACTTCCTCTACCCCGCAGGCCGACGTGGACAATGTGTATGCACTCAGCGAGTCAATCTCGGTCGACTTCGGTATCATGGAGCATGCCGAGAATGTGTATGTAATGGAGGCTTCGTTTGGATGGTCCGACGTAGAGTCTTGGGACTCGCTTTACGGCATTGCCCGTCACGACGAGCACAACAACGGAGTAGTGATGGGCAAGTCGCTGCTCTACGACGTGAAGAACTCCATCGTACATGTACCATCTAACAGAACGGTCGTGCTGCAGGGGCTCGACGGCTATATCGTTGCCGCCAACGAGGACACCATTCTCGTATGCCGTCGCGACAACGAGGACTGTATCGTCAAATATATCTCCGACGTTGAACTAATGAACAGCCGAGGAGAGAAGCCCCGCCAATGACATCGGGGTGAGCTATTATCCATATAGAACAAAGAACTAAGCAATATATTTAGACATGAAACGAACTGAAATCAAACAATTGTTCGCCGACACTGCGGAGCAGCTGATTGGCTCCGATGTCGTTGTAAAGGGCTGGGTGCGCACCAAGCGCGGTAACAAGAATGTGGCTTTTATTGCCTTGAACGACGGTTCGACCATAAACAACATACAGGTGGTGGTGGATTTGGCCAATTTCGACGAAGGTCTGTTGCGCCGTATCACTACGGGTGCCTGTATCGGCGTGGAAGGACAGCTAGTGAAGTCGCAAGGCGCCGGACAGAGTGTGGAAATCCAAGCCAGGAATATCGAACTCTATGGCGAGGCCGACCCCGACAGCTACCCCTTGCAGAAGAAGGGACATTCGATGGAGTTCCTCCGCGAGATTGGACACCTGCGTCCCCGTACCAACACCTTCGGCGCTGTATGCCGTATCCGCCATCACATGGCTTACGCCATCCACACTTTCTTCCACGAGCGCGGTTTCTTCTACTTCCACACCCCGCTGATTACCGCCTCGGACTGCGAGGGTGCCGGCGAGATGTTCCAGGTCACCACCCTCGATATGAAGAACCCTCCCCGTTTGGAGGATGGCAGCATCGACTACAGCCAGGACTTCTTCGGTAAGCAGACGTCCCTCACCGTCAGCGGTCAGCTGGAGGGCGAGCTGGGTGCCACGGCACTGGGCAAGATTTACACTTTCGGTCCCACCTTCCGCGCCGAGAACAGCAACACTCCGCGTCACTTGGCCGAGTTCTGGATGATTGAGCCGGAGATGGCCTTCTACGACATCGACGACCTCACCGCCCTCGAGGAGGAGTTTATCAAATACTGCGTCACCTGGGCACTGGAGCACTGCAAGGACGACCTCCAGTTCCTCAACAACATGATCGACAAGGGGCTGTTGGAGCGTTTGAACAGCGTGGTGAACACCGACTTTGTCCGCCTGCCGTATACCGAGGGTATCCGCATCCTCGAGGAGGCTGTGAAGAACGGCCATAAGTTCGAGTTCCCCGTCTATTGGGGTGTCGACCTTGCCTCCGAGCATGAGCGTTACCTGGTCGAGGAGCACTTCAAGAAGCCTGTCATCATGATTGACTATCCCAAGGAGATCAAGGCTTTCTACATGAAACAGAACGACGACGGAAAGACCGTGCAGGGTACCGATGTGCTATTCCCGCAGATTGGCGAGATTATCGGTGGCTCGGTGCGTGAGGAGAGCTATGACAAGCTGATGAACCGCATCAACGAGCTCAATATCCCCATGAAGGACATGTGGTGGTATCTCGACACCCGCCGCTACGGCACCTGCCCGCACGCCGGCTTCGGCCTCGGCTTCGAGCGCCTGATGCTCTTCGTCACCGGCATGGCCAACATCCGCGACGTCATCCCCTTCCCCCGCACGCCCAAGACCGCGGAATTCTAAGCGGAGAACCTCCGCAGGTGTTCAAATTGCGCACTCCACTGCGCAGAAAATACAAAAAACTGCGCATTCGAGTGCGCAGTTTTTGTTTGAAATTGGGAAGATGTTCTATTCCGAGTACCTTCCTATCATAGATTAGCTGTAGCGTACCTTCGGCACGCATAGTATTTTGATGACTATTCCCCACACTGCGCTTCCTCCGGTCGCTTAGTGTGGGGTTAATAGGATTTCGTGCCTTTGGCACGATTGCTGACAGCACGGGTGTTTGGGTATGGTTTCTCTAGGTTTGTCGTCTGTGAAGACATGTGCTGAAAGCACATTATCTTATTAACCCCACACTAAGTCGATAGACGCAGTGTGGGGTATGAATACTGATAACTTGTGTGCCGAAGGTACACCACAACCACTGAACAATAAATAATGCCGGACAGCGTTAAATATGCATGAGTTATACAACTACATACTATCACATTGTTTTTCGCACCTATCGTAGTGAACCTACTATCTCTACTGACCATGAGCGGGAGTTGTATGCCTATATCTATGGCATCGCAAAGAACCTCTCGTGTCAGACTTACCGCATAGGAGGTATGCCTGACCACGTGCATATCTTTGTGTCTTTACCACCAACTATGTCCGTTTCAGAATTTGTGCAGAGAGTGAAGACGAGTACTAGCAAATGGATGAATGGTAACCCATTGTTCCCTCATTTTAGAGGTTGGAGCCGTGAGTATGCCGGTTTCAGCTACGGTCTGCATGATAAGGATATGATAGTAGGCTATATAATGCGCCAAAAGGAACATCACCATAAAGTGACGTTTGCCCAGGAATACCGCTCTTTTCTTGAGGAGAATGGAGTGGTAGTAGATGAAAGATACTTTTTAAAAGACGAGTAGTAGCGTGTCTTCTTTGAATGATAAGTATTCTTTTCTGCATTATGTAATTTGCATAATGCTGTTTGCATAATATTTTAACTTTCAAAGCAGTTATGCTCCATCCTCCTGAATAAAACTTTGCAGAATAGACAAGTAAGGACAATGTCGCAATGCTTTTCTTGCTTACTGCTTTCTTGACTGTTGAAAGCGACTGCAAAGATACGCATTTTTTTTGATATAGGATGTTTTTGGGGGATTGGCGTTTTTTTTCTTGGGGCGACGGTGATAGTTTTTACCTGCTATGTCGTTTTTTTTGTTTATCTTTGCACTGCATTCTGTGGCTATAGGCGAAGGCCTTAGAGCCTAATAATAAAGCAGTTTTTGATTGGCACTATGTTCGACGACACCTATCATACCATTGCGGCTCCCGCCGAGGGGCTTTACAAGGAGAAGGGCAGCAAGTTCCTCGCCTTTGCCTATCCGGTGCATAACACCGACGAGGTGAAACAGCATCTCGAGGCGCTGCGCAAGGAGTACTTCGATGCCCGCCACCATTGCTATGCCTATATCCTCGGTCCCAACAAGGATGCCTACCGCGTCAACGACGACGGGGAACCCTCTGGCACCGGTGGCCGTCCTATCCATGGGCAGCTGCTCTCCGCCGACCTCACCGATACGCTCATCGTGGTGGTGCGCTATTTTGGCGGCATCCTCCTTGGTGCTTCGGGATTGGCCAACGCCTACAAGGCCGCTGCCCGCGACGCTATCGGCAATGCCACCATCGTGGAGAAGACCATCGACGTCTCATATCACCTCCATTTCGAGTACGCCTTGATGAACGATGTTATGCGTCTGCTTAAGGAACTGGGCGTGCAGCCCCGCAACCAGGAGTTCAATCTCGACTGCCGCTTAGACATCTCCGTGCGCCAGTCGCAGAGTACCCGCGTCTACGACACCCTCTCCAAGCTCTATGGCCTAAAGATAAACTAAAGCGGTAATGACAATAAACAGGTAGCGTTAATTTTCATTTTTCAACTCTCTATTATCAATTCACAGGATGAACGACGATATACTTTCCCAGCTGAATGAATCGCAGCGCGAAGCGGCGGCCTGCACCGAAGGTCCGGTGATGATTATCGCCGGCGCCGGCAGTGGCAAGACCCGCACACTCACCTACCGCATAGCCCACCTTATCAATCTGGGCACCGACCCCTTCAACATTCTGGCCCTCACCTTCACCAACAAGGCTGCTGCCGAGATGAAGGAGCGTATCATGAAATTGGTGGGCTCCGAGGCCCGCAACATCTGGATGGGCACCTTCCACTCTGTCTTTGCCCGCATCCTGCGCTCCGAAGCGGAAAAGTTGGGGTACATCCGCACGTTTACCATCTACGACAATGATGACAGCAAGTCAGCCATTAAGCAGATTGTCAAGAATCTGAATCTCGACCCCAAGACCTACAGCCCCGGCTATGTCATGGGTCGCATCTCCATGGCCAAGAGCAACCTCCTCTCACCCGAAGACTACGCCAACAACCCCGAAATCCAGCAGGCTGACAAGGATGCCCACAAGCCAATGATTGCCGAGATCTACAAACTTTATAACCACCGCCTTCGCAATGCCATGGCCATGGACTTCGACGACCTGCTCTTCAACATGAACATCCTCCTCCGCGACTTCCCCGATGTGCTGCTTAAGTACCAGAAGCGTTTCCAGTACATCATGGTCGACGAGTACCAGGACACCAACTATTCGCAGTACCTCATTGTGAAGAAACTCGCCGCCCGGCTGCAGAACATCTGCGTGGTGGGCGACGATGCGCAGAGCATCTATGCCTTCCGTGGTGCGAATATCCAGAATATCTTCAACTTCCGCCGCGACTATCCCAACCTTCACCTCTTCAAGCTTGAACAGAACTACCGCTCCACCAAGGTGATAGTCAATGCCGCCAACTCGGTCATCGCCAAGAACGTGGAACAGATAGACAAAGAGATTTGGACCGACAACGCCCAGGGCAACCGTATCACCTTGCTGCGTGCCGTCGACGAGAAAGACGAGGGCCGCCTGATAGCCAACTCTATCAGCGAAGCCCATATCGGCGAGAACCTCGACTACAAGTCCTTCGCCGTTCTTTACCGCACCAATGTCCAGTCGCGTGCCTTGGAGGAAGCCTTGCGCCGCGAGAACATACCCTACCGCATCTATCAGGGCCTATCGTTCTATGGCCGCAAGGAAATCAAAGACGTGTTGGCCTATCTGCGCCTGGTGGTGAACAACTACGACGAGGAGTCGCTGCTGCGCGTCATCAACTATCCCGCCCGCGGCATCGGGCAGACCTCGCTCGACCGTGTGCGTGTGGCCGCCGCCGACAACGACATCGCGGTGTGGACTGTGCTGGAAAACCTGCCCTCCTTTGGGCTGGGCATCACCAGCGGTACCACCCAGAAGATAGGGGAGTTTGTGATGATGATAAAGCGTTTCTCCTCCATGCTCGCCACCATGAACGCATACGATTTGGCCAAGCAGATAATCTACAACAGTGGCATCATCACCCTGTTGCGCAATGACGACGACCCCGACAACCCCAACCGCATCGAGAATATCGAGGAGCTGCTGAACGGTGTGAAAGAGTTCTGCGAGAAAGAGGCCCAGTTTGCCGAAAACGGCACCGACGAAGAGCAGCAGCCCGAAAGTGCCGGTGGTATACGCACCCTCGACCAGTTCCTGCAGCAGGTGCTGCTTCTCACCTCCGAGGACAAGGACGAGGACAAGGATGCCGACAAGGTCAGCCTCATGACCATCCATGCCGCCAAGGGGCTGGAGTTCCCCTATGTCTATGTTGCCGGCCTGGAGGAGAATCTATTCCCCTCATTCATGTCCATCTCCTCGCGTCAGGAGCTGGAGGAGGAGCGCCGCCTCTTCTATGTCGCCGTCACCCGTGCCGAACGGCAGCTGACGCTCTCCTATGCTATGACACGCTATCAGTACGGCAATTCGTCGTGTCAGGAGATGAGCCGCTTTGTCGAGGAAATCGACCCCAAGTACATAGAGATGCCCCAGCGCAAGTCGCAATTCCCCAAGCCCGGCGTGCTGCCCAAAGCCTTCCAGGGCGTGAAAGGGGTGAAATGGTCGCCTGAAGCCGAGCGGGATTTTCAACGCAAGGCAGCCCCCGAGCCCCAGAAGCCGCGCCGGTTGCAGCCCAAGTCGTCGTTGCCCCAAGGCCCGACGGCACCCAACTCCGCTGCTGAAATCAACGCCATACAGGTAGGCATGCGGGTGCGCCACGCCAAATTCGGTGAGGGCAAAGTGCTCACCATCGAAGGCAGCGGCAGCGAGCGCAAAGCTACCATTTTTTTCGACCAGGTAGGACAGAAGACCATGATGCTGGTCTACGCCAAACTGGTTATCATCAATCAATAACATCGTCAATACCCAAGAAAGCCGACAGGCACCCATTATGCGAATAGTAATACAACGTTGCACCAGAGCTTCCGTCACTATTGCGGGACAGCTGAAATCAGAGATAGGACAAGGGATGATGATCCTCCTTGGCATTGAGGATGCCGACACTGACGAGGACATCGACTGGCTTTGCCGCAAGATTGTTGCCCTGCGCATCTTCGACGATGCCGACGGGGTGATGAACCTGCCCATTACCGATGTGCCCGACAGCGGCATTCTGCTCGTCAGCCAGTTCACGCTGATGGCCAGCACCAAGAAAGGCAACCGTCCCAGCTATATCCATGCATCCAAGCCTGAAGTGGCCATTCCCATGTACGAGAAGTTTATCCGTCGGCTCTCCGACCTTTTCGGCAAGGAGGTTCAAACGGGCGAGTTCGGCGCCAACATGCAGGTGGAGCTGGTCAACGACGGTCCCGTCACCATCATTATTGATAGCCAAAACAGAAAGTAGCCCCTGTAACTGTAAAACGAAGGCTCACATGACCTGTTTCGTGTGAAATAGCCCGGAAGGGCTATTCCTTGGTGTTGCACGAAGGCATGCTGGCAGTAATGCAGCGGGGGTTGCCGCGGAAATCATGATGCAGTTGAGTGTCGAAGCCAAGGGCTTGGAGCAGCTGCACGGTTTCGGTCGAGAGGGCTTGGTTTATCTCCAGTGCAAGCAGTCCTTGCGGAGCGAGGTGCGTGGCGGCGTATTGGCCGATGGCGCGGTAGAAGCGCAGGGGGTCGCTGTCGGGCACGAAGAGGGCCAGGGCGGGGTCGTAGTTGAGCACGTTGGGTTGTATGTCGGCGCGTTCGCGTTCCATCACGTATGGGGGATTGCTGACGATAAGGTCGTAGGAGGGGGTGAGGGCGGCGAGTTGCACGGGGTCAAGCACATCCGCTTCCACGAAGTGGATGTCGGTATGGTTGGCAGCGGCATTGTCGCGGGCAATGGCGAGGGCGGCAGGCGAGATGTCCACGGCCGTGACCTGTGCCGAGGGGAATCGGTGCTTGAGTGCGATAGCTATGCATCCGCTACCGGTGCAGAGGTCGAGGATGGCGGGGTGGCCGGCCTGCCGGCTGGCCAGCCAGTCAGTGAGGCGGGCAACGATTTCCTCCGTTTCAGGGCGGGGGACGAGCACGTCGGGGGTGACGTGGATGTGCAGACCGCAGAAGTCGGTGTGGCCGATGATGTGCTGGATGGGACGGAACTGCTTAAGGTCTTCGACGGCCCAGTGGAATCGCAGCAGGTCCGACTGGTTGATAGTGTCGTCGCGGTGGAGCAGCAACTGGGTCTTGTCCCATCCGAGGAAGGCCTCGAAAAGCATGTAGACGAACATGCGCAGTTCCTCGTCGGGGTAGCACCCTGCCAGTTCGGTATGGACATACCGCTCAATGTCGCGGACGCGGTTAGAGGGGATGTGCATGTCGGTGGTGTTCATTCAGCTGGCGGGTGCTAAGCGTCTTCGGTTTTGGGGAGGTTCTTGGTGTTGCGCCAAGCCTTGATGAAGGTGATGAAGCCATAGGTGGCTGTGATGAGGAAGCAGGCGCTGATAAAGAGCCATTTGTAGCTGCCACCCATGATGCCGAGGGGGATATAGATGGCATCGCAGATGAGGTAGCATATCCAGGCGTTGATGTCCTTGCGCACCATGAGGTATGTGGCCACGGCCTGGAGGGCGAAGATGGCGCAGTCGAGGATGGGGAGGTTGGAGTGCAGCACACGGGCATCGAAGAGGTAGGTGGCCGCGGCTATGCCCACTACGGCCAACAAGGGCCACAGCGGGTTGCCCCAGCTGATGGTGCGGCGGTTGTCCTCCGACTTCTTCTTCCAGATGAACACGCCTCCGATGGAGGCCAGGATGCTGTAGACCTGAAAGGCGAAACTCATGAAATGCTTGTCGGTAAAGAAATTGTAGGACAGTATCAGTCCTGTGGCGATACTGAAGATCCATGTCCATCGGTTGCCGCGGGCGGCAAGGTAGACGGTGGTGATTTGTGCAATGGTGATAAGGATGGTGAGTATTGCGTCCATGGTGGTTATTTTTTACGGTTGAAGTCGGCGGGTATCTCGCCCCAGCGCTCGGTGTCCCACTTGCGTATCTCGGTGGTGTAGGTGTTGTTGTGCAGCCAGGCTTCAGCGCGTCGGATGATGTTCCACAGGTCGGCTGTCTGCGGAGTGAGGGGCAGTTTGGTGCGGCACTCCTTTCGGCGTACCCAGTTGATGGCGTTCACGGAGTCGCTGTAGAGTATCTGGTGCATATTGTGTTGTTTGAGGTAGGCAAGGCCGTGCACAATGCCGAGGAACTCGCCTATGTTGTTGGTGCCGACAGGTGTCTTGAAGTGAAAGAGTTGCTGACGGGTGGCGATGTATACGCCTTGGTATTCCATCACGCCGGGGTTGCCGCTGCAGGCGGCGTCGACGGCCAGGGCGTCGAGCACAGGCGGGTTGTCGGTGCCGGGACGGACGGCGGTGATGCCGTTTTCGTCGGTGGTCAGCACACTGGTCTTGCCGGTCGTGGAAGGAGTGTCGGCGGAATGGCTTTTGCCGATGGCCACGGCAGTGTCGTAGGGCAGGCGTTGCGCGGCCTCGGCCTCGTGGAGGGTGTCGTATGACTTGTATTGCGACTTGGCGACACCGGTAACCTGCTTCTGGCAGTCGGCCCAGTTGTCGTAGATGCCCGGCGTATGGCCCTGCCATACAACGTAGTATTTCTGTTTCTTCGCCATAGATTTGGAGTGCAAAGGTACGAAACTTTTCGCATATATGGATTTTTATTTGTATCTTTGCAAACCAATTTCATTAATTCAATCTAATATGAAGAGACTCTATTTTATTCCATTACTGCTGTGCTTTGTATGCATGGCTTGTGAAAAGGATTTTAGCGACCATATCACTGTCGGCTATCCTGTCCCTGCGCAATATACTGCTTTGGATGTGAGCAGTGCCTTTGATGTAGTGGTGTGCGACACGATTAGCGAGGCGAAGGTGACAGTGAAGGGAGGAGAACACAAGAATGTTATTTTCAAGGTGGAAGACGGCACTCTGAAGATTGGTTTCAAGAATAGACTGTTCAATTGGTACCACGGTTCAGCCAAGGTGCTGCTGCCCCGCAACAGCACACTTTGCGATGTGGAACTATCGGGTGCCTCCAGTTTCCACGGCGATTTGCAGGGTGACGAGGTAGAAGTTGATTTGTCGGGCGCTTCCAATTTCTATGGCAATGTAATGGGGTCGGAAGTGAACATCGACCTTTCCGGTGCCTCGGACTTTAAAGGCAATATCGATGCCGATAACATTGATTTGGAGATTAGCGGTTCTTCTTCGGTCAAGAGTGCCGGGATCTGCACCGAGCTATTGGATGCTGAGGTCTCTGGCTCCAGCACTGTGGATGCCTTCGGACTTGAGTGCCGCAGAGTGACTGCCAAGGTGAGCGGTTCCAGCGATGTGAAGATTTCGTGCTGTGAAAGCATCACGGGTTCCCTCTCGGGCTCCAGCGACCTTTATTATAAAGCACTCCCCGGCTGCAATCCCGTGGTGAACTGCACCACCAGCGGTGGCTCGAATGTGCATCGGGAATAAATAGATTTATGGTTCTTGGGAAGAAGATATGCGGTGAACTGAAGTCGCTCCGTCGGCGGATTGCCGAAGAGAACGGCATTCCATTGCGGCAGGAGGAGTGTACTTATACGGGTGAATGCAGTGGCACTTGCCCGCATTGTGAGGCTGAGATGCGTTACCTAGAAAATGCCATTGCCGACCGTCTCAGCATCGGCAAGGCGGCCACTATCGCGGGTCTTGCCCTCGGCTTGGCCACTACGGTGCAGGCGTAGGCGGTGGACACAATACCAGTGAAGTCTTCTGCTCCGTCCGATAGTTTGCATGCTGTGCTGGCCACTGGCACCATGAAGGGTACGGTACGGGATTCGAAGACTAAAGAGCTGATTCCATTCGCTGTGGTTGAGCTGCAGAGGGATGGGAAGCGTGTGGCGGGTATGCAGACGGACCTCGATGGTAATTTTACTTTCAAATCCTTGAAGGCGGGTGAGTATACGATTTCGGTAAATTACGAGGGATGCAAGTCGGTGGAACGGATAATCACCGTCAAACCGGTAGGCTTTACTGTGGCTGTAATTGACCTCAGGGCAGACTCCTCCAGTATCAATATCGGCAGGCCTGTCATTGAGATAGAAGGCGATTTTGGCGAAAGCGACGGCATCATGATAGGGGGAATACAACAGGTGGCCCTTCCCGGTCTTCCTGCCAGCCAAAGCCTCCCCGAGGGAAATAAACACCGCTCGTTTCGTGAAGTACCCATTCAGCCAGAAAGACCCGTACAGGTGAAATTGAAGTGAACCCGCTCTTTCCTTTTACGGGTGGGAATAGGATATAAAAAACGGACTCCCTTTGCAGAGAGTCCGTTTCTTATTATTTGAGACGGGTGATTAGGCACCCAGTTCGAGGCGCTTGAAACCAGTGCAGGTAAGCTCCTTGTCGGTGCTTTCGATGAACTGGCGGACGGTCATCTTGCTCTCCATGATGTACTCCTGTTCGACCAGGGTGTTCTCCTTGAAGAACTTGTTCAGACGGCCCATGGCAATCTGCTCGATCTGTTTCTCGTTGAGGGTAGCGGCTTTCTTGGCGCCCTCTTCCTCTTTGATCTTCTTGGCCATTTCGACCTGCTCCTCGGTAATCCAGCCTTTGGCGCAGTTGGAAGCCATGTGCTCCTCGCTGTCGACGTGGGCGGGGTTGATGCCGGCCTTCTTCAGGGCAGCGTCAACAGCTTTGCCAATGAGTTCCTCGCGGGTCTTCTCGGCGGCGACGGCAAGCTCTTTGTCTTTGGTCTCCTGGGGAATGCTGTTGGCATCGAGGGCCAGGGGACGCATGGCGACGACCTGCATGGCGATGTTGTGGCCAACCTCGTCATGACCAGGCTTGGACATGCCAACCACGGAAGCCATACGGTTGCCGGGGTGGATGTAGGCGTAGACGGCGGGGGCTTCGATGGTCTCGAAGTGTGCCAGCTCTATCTTCTCGCCGATTTTGGCAATCTGGTCGGTGATGCAGTCGCTAACTTTGCGGCCTTCGAGATCCATGTCGAGCACCTGCTCTTTAGTGGTGAGGTGCTTGGCCATGGCGTTGTCGAGGATGCTGGTGGTGAAAGCGATGAAGTCGGCGTTGGTGGCGACGAAGTCGGTCTCGCAGCTCATCATGATAACGGCACCGTAGTTGCCGTTGCTCTTAGCCAGCACGCAGCCTTCGTTGGCATCGCGGTCGGCGCGTTTGGCGGCCATTTTCTGACCTTTCTGGCGGAGGAAGTCGATAGCTTTCTCGAAGTCGCCGTCGCACTCAACGAGGGCTTTTTTGCAGTCCATCATGCCGACACCGGTCAGCTGGCGCAGCTCGTTTACCTGTTTTGCTGTTATGTTTGCCATAATTGGGATTTCTTTTTTGTGTGATTAAACAGATTCCTTAGCGGGATTATTCAGCCTTGGGTTCCTCTTCCTTGGCCTTGGGGGCGTCGGTACGGGGACGGCGGGGACGGGTCTTCTTCTCGACGGGAGCTTCCTCGGTCTGGTTCTCGTCCTTCTCCTCATTTTGGGCGTCTTTGTCGAGCATGCGCTCGTTAAGACCTTCCTGGATAGCCTCGGTCATGTGTTTCAGGATGGCGGCTATCGATTTGGAAGCATCATCGTTAGCGGGGATGGGGAAATCGATAAGGTCGGGGTTGCAGTTGGTGTCCACCAGAGCGAAAGTGGGGATGTTGAGGCGGCGGGCCTCGGCAACGGCAATGTGCTCTTTATTGATGTCGATGACGAAGAGTGCGCTGGGCAGACGGGTGAGGTCGGCGATGGAGCCAAGGTTCTTGTCGAGCTTGGCACGCTCGCGCTGCACCTGCAGGCGTTCACGTTTGCTGATGTTGTTGAAGTCCTTGTCGTGCATCAGGCTGTCGAGGTTGTTCATCTTCTTCACGGCCTTGCGGATGGTGGCGAAGTTGGTGAGCATACCACCGGGCCAGCGCTCGGTGACGAAGGGCATGTCAACGCCCTTGGCCATCTCGGCTACGATGTCCTTGGCCTGTTTCTTGGTGGCCACGAACAGGACTTTCTTGCCGCTACGGGCAATCTGTTTCAGTGCAGCAGCGGCCTCGTCGGCTTTGGCGATGGTCTTCTGCAGGTCAATAACGTGGATGCCGTTATGCTCCTTGAAGATATAAGGAGCCATTTTGGGATTCCATTTTCTCTTGAGGTGTCCAAAGTGACAACCGGCCTCAAGCAGTTCTTCGAATTTCAATTCTGTCATTTTGTCTATTGTTTACTTTCCTAATCTGAACCAATCGTGAAGTAGTCCTTAGGGTCTGGTTTTTCGGCGGTCCTATGCTGCCGAACTGGCAACCAGACGGAGCGTCTTCGCGATTTGGATTCTAAACTTTAATTGCTTTGTTGTGTTAAGCGCAGGCGTTGTACAACGGTTAACGTTTGCTGAACTGGAAGCGCTTACGGGCCTTGGGCTGACCGGGTTTCTTACGCTCAACCATACGGGGGTCACGCATCAGGAAGCCTTCCTTCTTGAGGGCGGGGCGATCCTCGATGTTGTTCTCGCAGAGGGCGCGGGCGATAGCCATGCGCAGAGCCTGGGCTTGACCGGTGATTCCACCGCCGTCGAGGTTGGCTTTGATGTCCCATTTGCCTTCGGCGTTGGCCACCTGAAGGGGCTGGTTGACGATGTACTGCAGCGGGCCAGTGGGGAAATATTCCTTATAGTCTCTCTTGTTTACAACAATATTGCCGGTGCCGGGGGTCATATAGATGCGGGCAACGGAGCATTTTCTTCTACCAATGGTGTTGATAACTTCCATATCTCTATTTATCTAACGTCGTTAATATTGATTACTTTGGGATTCTGACCCTGGTGGGGATGCTCGGAACCGGCATAGACGTGCAGGTTGCGGTACAGGGCGTCGCCCAGACGATTTTTAGGAAGCATGCCACGGATGGCGTGTTCAAGAATGCGCTCGGGATGGCTGGCGAGCACCTTGGCAGGTGTGGTCTCGCGCTGACCGCCGGGGTAGCCGGTATAGCGCTGGTAGATTTTGTCGGTCATCTTCTTGCCAGTGAAGACAATCTTCTCGGCATTGATAATGATGACGTTGTCACCGCAGTCGACATGCGGGGTGTAGCAAGGTTTGGTCTTGCCGCGTAGGATGTTGGCCACACGGGTAGCCAGACGGCCTACGGTCTGATTCTCGGCATCAACGAGCACCCATTCCTTCTGGACGGTCTGCTTGTTGGCTGATACTGTTTTGTAACTTAACGTACTCATTTTTTATTTTTACTAACGATGGTGTTTTTTTTGTTTTCTTGTTAATATCTCCTCCGATTGAGTGACATTTTGGCCGTTGACGGATAAACGCCCATTATGCCTATCAATCTGGTACAAAATGCTTTGAACGGGTAAATCAGGCATTTTGCACCATTTTTGGAGACTGCAAAGTTACGAACATTTTTTCAACCGACAAAATATTTTTTTACGTTACGCTCAAAAAATGATTGTATTGCGAGGGATGGCAGCACAGGAAAGCCGTCTTTCGCGAGCCGACGGAGGTGGCTATTACGAAGAGGTCCCCTCCCTCGGCAAGGCCCAGTTTCCGTTGCAGTGCCACCGCTTCCATGGGGAAGTTGCGTGTCACCACATGCGCCTTTCCGTTGGGGATGGCTGCAGCGATGGCTTTCCGGTCGAGTTTTATCTCCTGCAAGACGCTGAAGGTGCGTCCACAGAATGGATGGACAAGGTGGTCGGAGGTGTAGAGGTGTGTGTTGCGTGCCAGCTTTTCCACCCCCAGCCATTGGCAGATAAGATTGAATGGGCCGCCTTTCATCAGGGCGGCGTCGGGTTCGTAAAGGTAGCGTCCCACCGTGGAGCAGAAGCATGGCTCTGCAGCACGCTCTTGACTGCAGGTGAAGTCGATGTCGTAATACCCGCCGGGTTCTTTTGCAATGCAATGTATCACCGTCTCGTCCTCGTGTGGCCCGCACACGAACAGCACCTCCTTGCACTCGCCTTTGATAGAGACGATGTGTATCTCGGCCACCTCCTGCAGTTGTTGCTGTGCCATGCCGAGGTCTATCATGGGCGAGGCTTTAATTATCAGCCAGCGGCAGCGCGAACGCAGCAGCGGTATGTGCTGCAGGATATTGGGCTCGCACGCTTCAAAGGCTGCCACCTTCTGTCCCGATGCGGAGCGTCTGGCGGGGTCTATATATATAACGTCGAAATGGTGGTGTGTGGCAAGCCATTCCATACTGTCGCCACAGTGGACCGCCAGATTGTCGAGGCCGAGCACATTGCGATTGTGTTCCATCAGCGAGCAGAGGATGGGGTCTCGTTCCACATAGTCCACGTGGAGCTCCGGCTGGTGGCTGCTCTGCTGTCGCCGGGCAAAAGCGATGCTGTCGATGCCCATGCCCCCTGTCAGGTCGGCAACGGAAAGGGACGCCATGTCTCCGCACAGCTTGAATATGGTATCGACTTTGTGCTCGGCGGTGGTCTCCGACGAGCTCTGCTCCCGGTTAAGCCGTGGCGGATAAAGGAACTCGTCGTAGGACTCCAGCGACGGCCATTTCTCGTGGCACATCCGCCGACCCTCTATCTGCTGCACGGCGGCGGCCATATCAATAGACGGATACCTCGCGGCCGAGAGCAGCAGGCGCGAGGTATCGTCGTGTAGGTGTTCTTTTACAAAATCAATAAACTCCCTGGTCATGCAGTTTCTTCAGCCGTTCCACAACGATGGGGCGGTCCTCCTTATACGTGACGCCGAACCACTGGGCCGTGGTCTTCAGCACCCGCATGGTGGCATAGCCGCTGTTGATAAACGTGTTGACGGCATAGGGAATGTAATATTCCGATTTCATCTCGTTGCCGTGCTCGCGCAGGAATGTGACGAAGAGCTTCTCGCTTTCAACAAAATAGTCGGGGGTGAAACCGAACAGGTTCATCGACACCGTGGCGTCGGCTGGCAGGGGATGCATCGACCCGTCATTGTCTTTGTATTCTATGCCGTTGGCCGTGCGGCCGATACTGGTTCGTTCGGTCATGCCCGCCAGCAGTCCGTTGGCGTCCACTTCGCATACCCCACGACTCACCGTGCCGTGTTCGCTCAGCGTATTCTCCAGGCGGTAGCCCACCATGCAGTACTGTCCTTTTGTGCCGTCGAGGGTACGCAGGTGGTCGGCCATCACTTGGAAAGCATCGCGGCCGTAGAAATCGTCGGCATTGATGATGGCGAAAGGCTCGTGTATCACATCCTTGGCCATCAGGATGGCGTGGTTGGTCCCCCAGGGCTTTTCGCGGCCTTCGGGAACGGAGAATCCCTCGGGCAGATAGTCCAGCTCTTGGAAGACATACTCCAAGGCTATGCGGTTGCCGAAATGCTCGGCGTTAATTTTCGATTTGAACTCTTGCTCAAAGCTGTGGCGGATAACAAATACCACCTTGCCGAATCCGGCGCGGATAGCGTCGTTGATGGAATAGTCCATGATAATCTCCCCGTTGGGGCCTACGCCGTCCATCTGTTTCAGTCCGCCGTAGCGGCTGCCCATACCGGCTGCAAGAACTAATAATGTTGGTTTCATAATCTTTATATTATAATGTGTATTATTTCGAATCTGGATTGTTTGAAGGGGTGGTGTGTGTCTTGTCCCGCTTCACCCCGAACAGGTAGTAGGCCAGGGTAGGGCTGGTCCGGATAAAGTTGCTCAGCAACAGGCAGAATGCTATCACCAGCAGCGCAAGGGCTGTGGAGCACGTGGCCTGAAGAACGGTGTTCTCCACCTTGCAGAAGAACGCTCCCGCCATCGTGAGGTTGGGCATAAGGAAATAGTGCAGCAGGTAAACGTCGAGGGTCCGCTTCCCGATATATTGCAGACTGCGTCCGATGCGGGTATTCGACGAGAATGCGTGTTCGTAGTGCCTGAAGGCGGATACAACACTCATAATCCCCAGATAGCGTACCCCCTCCACAAGCAGCTTGCTGGTCAGCTTCCAGACCGAGGAGTTCATCAAGCTGGAGCCTTTGAGGAAGCTATTCGCAATATACAACCCGAAAAACAGCAGGATTATGCTCCCGATGATGTTGGGGCGTTGGAGGAAGCGGAATATACGCTCCTGGTAGCAGGCAAAGATATTGCCGAACACAAAGAACTGAAAGTAGAGCATGATGTTGAACAGGCTGAACCATCGTGCCACAGGGAACTGGTAAATGGTGGAGCTTCCTGCCAGGGATATCAGATACAGCACCACGGCGATGCCTGCCAGCACTATCTGCCGTATCGACATCCGGCAGCGAGCTAGGACGAATGACACGGTGTAGTAGATGACAAACATTGCCAGCAATGCAATGGTGAACCAGTAGCCCAGTTTCGAGGGATTGTCGAAGAACATAAAGATACTGTCGCCTGCGGTCTCGTGATAGCGGTGCGAGAAGACGGTGATGGCAAAAAGCAGCCCGAAAAACAGGGTGGGGATAATCTGTATCCTCATCTTCTTCAGCATCTGGCGGGTGAAGTACTGCCTGTTCCACACCTCGCCTGCGCGGAATGCGATAAACCCGCTGATGAAGAAAAACAGCGGCATCATGAACTGCGAGAAGAAATCGTTCACCGTGCTGCGGGGCATCTCGAAGCCCAAGGTCTCTATATGCGAGAACACCACCAGTATCATGGTGAAGCCGCGCAGTGCGTCAATCCATTCTATTCTTTTCGTTGTGCTCAAGGCCGTAGCTCCGGATGGGAATAGTGTATTCGACATGGTCTTTGTGTTGGTGGGTAGTGGGGTGTTCTATTGTCGTTTCTTCATGAAGAATTCTTTCAGCAGGGCCTCGCATTCCTCCTTCATCACACCGCCCTGCACGGTGGTCTTGGGGTGCAGCATCCCGCGCCCGAGGCGTTCAAAGCCGCGTTTAGGGTCCGAAGCGCCATACACGATGCGTCCTATCTGTGTCCACCCTGCAGCTCCTGCGCACATCACGCAGGGCTCGAGGGTGACATACAGCGTGCATTCGGTCAGATATTTTGCATCAAGCATATTGGTGGCGGCCGTAAAGGCAAGCATCTCGGCATGGGCGGTCACATCGTGCAGCCGCTCGGTGTTGTTGTGGGCTCGGGCGATGATTCGCTCATCGCTCACGATGACTGCCCCCACGGGTATTTCGTCCTCGTCGGCTGCGGCACGGGCCTCACGCAACGCCTGCTGCATGTAGTATTCGTCGGGATTGTCGAAGAGGCTCATGGGGTGTATACGTTTTCGGTAAAATAGGAGTTGTTGCTGGGAAGCAGCTCAAACTGGTGATGGATAATGAACAGTTGGTTATCCACTTGGTATGATTCCATTGTCGGCAGCAGGCAGCCATGGAACGGTGTGAACTCATGCCAGGCACGCCAGTCGACCAACTTGGCATTTGCCGCCGGCTCCTCATTGCCGTAGATATGGTTCTCTTCCGTCACCAGAAACAGCAGTCCGGTCTCGCTCTCGAAGAAATAGTTTCTGTCGTATACCGAGGGTGAGGTGACAAACACACGCCACACGGGGTGGTCGTTGTAGGTATATTTCCCCTGATAGTAGACTTCCGACCCTTTGCTGCGCCATTGATACAGTGCCCCGCGGATATCCAGCGATATAGTGAGGTCAGAGTACGATAGCTGCGACATATTGCGCCATTGGCGGTAGGTGTCCGAGAAGCGGCGGAAGATTTTCTTCCCGTCGGAGTAGTATGCATCCTTCAGCCTCCCCTTCTGCCACATCTCTATGCGGTTCATGCCTTTGTTGCCATACCAGCGTTGTATGGTGATGGTGTCTTCGCTGTGCGAACGCTCCACCACACTCGATTTCACATGCAGCACACTGTCGGTCAGCAGATGGTCGAAGTTGATTAGAGCAAGGTAGTTGTTGATGATGGAGGCCGCGACGGCGGTGTCCCCTTCCAGGGGGTCGGTGCTGTTGATGCGTACAGGCTCCTGCGCCTGCAGTGTCCCCAGCGCCACGATGGCAAGAATGGCTACGACAATTCTTTTCATATTACTGGTTATTTATAAAGGATTAATAGTCGAGGGTATCGCAAGCGGGAATGTCAGCTTCTCCACCTCTTTCCAAGGCTCGAGCGTGAAGGTGGCCTCCACCCCGAACTGGTTGGCGATGGCAGACAGCTGTGCGGCTCCGTCGTCGGCGGTAATCATCTTCTGCAGCTCGGCAAAACTGGTGTTGAGGCCGAACCGCTTCTGCATGTCGCTGTATGTCCCGCGGAAACAACGCCCCATCACCTTGGCGTAAATCACTGCCGAGTCAGGCGTAAAGCGGGCTCTCCCCAGCTCTATAATCTTCGAGGCGCTGAGCCAAATAATGCTGTCCGGCTGCATCCGCAGCTGTCCGGTGGCCTGTAGCCCCTGGGCCGAGCAGGTGAAGTTGGAGGTATAGTATTTGGGCGTATACGCCGTTGCTGGCGGCTGGTCCTCGTTGGCCGTCGTCGTGCCCGCGGCATCCCGTTGGCTGCGGCATCCCGCCGCCAGCAGCGTCGCCAAGGCCAACACTGCGAATATCGTTCTTCTTATCGACATTTCTGTTCTATTGTTTGTTTCAGGTTCTTCACGGTTGTCTCATTGGGGGCAATCATCAGGCACCGCTCAATATAGAAACGGGCCTTCTCGCATTCGCCGCGCTGCATGTAGCCCTCTGCCAGGATTAGGTAGGGCCGCAGGTGCAGGGGGAACAGCTCCGACGCGGTGAGGGCATGCGCCATCATCTCCTCTTCCTGTCCGGCCTGCCCTTCGCATATCAGCAGGGCCTCCCACACGCTGTACTGGCTCTTGTCCACCGACAGATGTGACCTGAACTGCTCTGCCGCCTCGGCAAAACGCCCCTGCGCCGCCAGCATCTGCCCATACATCACTTCGTATCCGTCATGCTCCGTGCATCTGCCAGCAAGGCTGTCGGCCAGCAGGAAACATTTGCGGCCATAGGCGTTGAAGAAAGGCTCGTTCCGCATAAACTCGGTGATGAACACCATACAGTCGCGGCAGCTCACTTCGGGGTTCCATACCCCGAGGCGCAGATGGCGGTAGGTCTCTCCCAGGTTCCCCATTGCCAGGTGGCACGACGCCAGCGCCACATGGATGTTCTCGTCTTCCGGATTCGTCTCCAATATATAATTGTAATATTGCAGCGCCTTGCTGTAGTTCTTCTCGTTCATGAAGCTCTCGGCCAGTATGGCGCTGTAGCGCGGCTCCGAAGGCACCGCCGCCGCCAGCTTCTCAAGCTCCTTCCGTGCCTTGTCCGGTTTGTCGATGGCATTCCATAGCTTCTGCTTCTGCAGCGACACGGTCTCGGTGATTCCGAAACGCTTCTCCAAGCGGTCAAGCACCTCGATGCTCGACGGCACATTGTTGTTAAGCAGATATGCGTTCGACAGGTTGTAGTAGAATTCCGTCTCGTCGGGATACCGCTTCACCAGCTCCTCCCAGGTCGCCGTCAGGTTCTTGCCGTCGCGCATCTGCTCGTATATCCTCGCCAGCTGGATGCGGTACCATCGGTTGTCCCCATCCTGGCGGCAGGCAATGCGTGTATGGTACAATGCGCTGTCCATCCATCCCGAAGCCAGATACAGCCTTCCCAGCCCATAGTGTGCCGGCGCATAGCCCGGGCTCCGCTTCAGCAGCGCCCTGTAGCCCTCGGCGGCCTCCTCCTGCTTGCCCACTAGCATCTGCGCCGTGGCGTCAATCAGGGCCGAATCGTTGCGCAACTCCTCGGCGGTCACCTCCAGTATCGGTGCACGGCGGTAGCGGTTGTCCGCCACGGCACCCTTTTTGCTCCCTCCGCACGAGGCCAGCAGCGTCGCCGTCAGCAATAACGCAATAGAGTGCTTTCTCATTATATTGGTATATATCTTTGTCATCGCTCTCCTAAAACTGACTTTTCCTCTTTTTATTGTGTCGGCAGGCTAAATATTCTCCCATTCCCCCGCAACGACCACAACGCGCCATTCCCTCCCTTTTCCCGCAAAAGGGTGAAAAATCATTAAAAAACAAAAAAAAACTTTCCATGTCAAAAAAATGCTATATATTTGCATTGAAAAAATAAGCACCCGAAACCCCTCTAAGCAATAGCTTAATCTGTTGCCGATGAGGGATGTAAGACATGTAAATAGAAAATTTATTATTCATCAAAATCTCAAACAACAATGAAAAAAACATTAATGGTTCTAACTTTTGCCCTGTGCGCATCGCTCACTTTCGCACAGATGGCAACCCCGAATCATCGGGGCCAACAAGTTAAGGCTGCTAACAATGCTGCCATGATCGAGAACACCTTCAACAGCTCCATCTTCACCAAGGATGCTGGAGATACCCTGAAGGCTGTCGACTTCCATGCCGCCAATGTGAATTACACTGCTGGTGTTATCACTAGTGGTGCTGATGCACACTCGATGAACTACCCCTTCGCCACTTGGCGTCGTATCACCGGTCTCACCGATGCAGACCTCACTCCCCTTGCCGACGTCTATCCCAGTTTGGTTTCGGCTTTTGGAGGCAACGAGGGCGTTGCTGGTTTCTGCGATTATATGCGTACCAGCGTCATGAACCAATCCACCACTGGTGACAACGGTTTCGTGATGCTCGTCCCCTACGAGCAGAACACTCCCAACTCCGGTACTATCAATGCTTTCATCAAAATCGATAGCATTAATACCACCACTGCTCCCACCGTCGATGTGAGATTCTATCAGCACTATCGTAAGTACTACGATGAATGCTACATCGACTACTCCACCAACGGTACCTCCTGGTCTTCCGTCGAAATCAATGTCGATGGTGTCGATGTCACTGTCAACACCACTGTCCGTGGCTTCTTCACCTACTCACTGCCCGTCGCTACTGCCGGTCAGCCCAACCTCAGCATCCGCATCCGTTGGTTCATGCCCGATGAGCACAGAGGCAATGCTTACGGCTATTGGTGGATAATCGACGATATCGCCGTCCTTGCCGGCCCCGCCGACCGTATGCGTCAGTTCGACGGCTACTATGTCGAAGGTAACTATGGCCTGGTTCCCCAGGGCATGAAGATCAACCCCGCTTGGTACACCCTCGTTGAGAACAACGGTGCCAACGTCCGCAACAACGTCACCGCTTCCCTCAACCACCTCAATGCCGCTCAGGACACCGAGACTCCTATTGTTGAATACAACAACCAGAGCATCCCCGTCTCCGCTACCAAAGGTATCATCGTCGACAAACACGGTTGGATTTATGCCGACTCTATGGAATATCGCGGTTGGTATGGCTACGGTGCCATCCCTCACGGTACCGGTTCTGACCTGCCCACCAGCACCGTTGGCGACAACTACATATTCGCCAAGGTCGAGAGCGGCGATGTCAACCTCACCTACGACACCATGTACTACAATGTCACCCCCCAGACCGACGGTTACTATCGTTGGGGTCACGACAATGGCGTGCTGACTTACTACCCCACCAACCATTGGCTCTATGGCTTCGTTTACAGTGGCGGCGGCTGGTATATCACCGAGGATGCTGAAGACGTTCAGTACTACAAAGCCGGTTACATGATCAACACCCGTTACACCACCGACGATGTTATCCCCGAAGGTTGGGTTATCCGTGGTGTCGAGCTCGTTGCTTCTCCCGTCCGCAATTTCTACAACACTGGTTCCAGAATCTCCGCCGTCCTTTGGACCGACGAATACGATGGTGGTAGTGTAAGTTTCAACACCGTCATCACCGGTGCCAACCCCAAAGAAATCACTGCTGCTGATGTTAACGACAGCACCATCATTGGCCGTAACTCCAATGGCTATCGCGAACTTGGCCAGTACAACACCGTCATCATCCCCTTCCCCGAGCAGCCCGCTCTCACCCCCAACACCTCCTATCGTGTAGGTTACAGCATTGAGGAAGACAGCTACTTCGCAGTTGCTCGCGAGGCCACCGGTACCTACCGTGTTGCTTCCCCCACTCGTCCCGACACTTACGACACCATCATCCGCTTCGCCAGCAACGAGGCTACCGCCAAATATGCTCACTACTACTATCCCAACCAGTATCAGAGCTACTTCTACGATCCTTCTTACGGTGGACAGGGCCGTGCTTCCGGCTTCGCTTACTACTCCGATAACAATCCTATGATTCGTCTCCTTGTTGGTCCTGCCCAGGCAGTCAACCGCGTCAACATCAATGTTGAGTGCGAAGAGACCGACTACGGTTCGGTTGTCTATGCCGGTAACGAAGTGTGCGGTACCACCCTCACTCCCGCCGAAGGTTCCTCTGTTGTTCTCTCCGGTGTAGGTAGCAGCGGTTGCGGTGTCATGCATCTCTTTATCGATGGTGAAGAGGTCTTCCCCTATGACGAGGAGACCGAGGAAGGCGATCCCCACCTCACCATGTCCTACGATCAGGAAGAGAACAGCTACACTTGGCAGTATCAGTTTGTCAACCTCCATGCCGACCACACTGTCCACTTTGTCTTCGGCGAACTCGTCAGCATCGATCCCGTTGCCAGCAACGTGACCATGAAGCTCCAGCCCAATCCTGCCACCTCTCAGGTCAGCCTGAACATCGAAGGTGTCAACGGTATGGTTAACTGCTCCATCATCGACATGAGCGGCCGTGTTGTTTACAACCAGAGCATCAATGCCGAGAATGCCAACGTCATCAACCTCAACAGCCTTGCCAAGGGTGCATACTTCGTCCGTATCACCAACGACCAGTTCAGCAAGGTCGAGAAGCTGATTGTCCGCTAACTCTCTGCGCTTAAGCGCTAATCATCTATAGAGCGGGGCACCTTCGGTGCCCCGCTTTTTTTTGTCCGTCGCAAACTTTATAGCACTAAGTCCCTTCAACATGGCATCCTTTAACTATTGTTATCCTATCGTTATCCGTTGCCATATCCTGTAACGATGCGGCAACGATGCTGTAACGATGCTATATTGAACGGCCCTGGTGGGGTTCTAAGTTGACAGGATAATAATATCCCAAATCGGACAATCGGAAACCGAAAACTCATACAGAGTATTATTGGCAAGGGGTAATATGTTGGCTATTAAGTGAAAACACATACGAAGTACCTGCCGAATCGTGCAATGCATGGGGAATCGTCCTGCCCCGGAGGGGTTTTCGTTTAATAGCATATCCCGTTGTTAAACAGATATATTCTCCGGAGGAGATTTCGAATAGGGTATATTCCAATGACCGATTTTGGATTATCGACTGTTTTTTGTTGTCAGCCGCCCTTTTTGTACTGGTTCAACCCGACGGCCGATAAGGTATAATGAAAGGTCTCCGCCCGGCGTGCCGGGCGGAGACCTGAGGGGGGTGCTGCGGGTCAGAGTATGTTGCCCAGCTGCTCTTTTATCTTCTCGAGTTCGTCTTTCATCCCCACGACGATTTTCTGTATCTCCACATGGTTGGCTTTCGAGCCGGTGGTGTTGATTTCGCGCCCCATTTCCTGGGCTACGAAGCCGAGTTTCTTGCCGCAGTTCTCTTCGTGGTCCATGGTGTGGCGGAAGTAGTCGATGTGTTTGGCCAGGCGTATTTTTTCTTCGGTGATGTCGAGTTTTTCGAGGTAGTAGATGAGCTCCTGCTCGAACCGGTTAGGGTCGATTTCCTTGATGGCGGCTTCGCTGAAGTAGCGGTGGATGCGTTCTTTGGCGGTGTCGATGCGTTCGGCCTCGTATTGGGGGATGCTGTTGAGTTTCTGTTCTATCAGGTCGACGTGCTTGATAAAGTCTTTCTTCAGTATGTCGCCTTCTTGTTGGCGGAAGCGGTCGACGTCGGCCACGGTGTCGGCAATGGTGCCGGCAATGGTCTGCCATTCCTTGTCGTCGAGGTCGGTGTTCTCGGTGGTCTCCCATACGTCGGGTATGCGCAGGATGGTGTCGAGGAGGTTGGTGGTGGGCTGGTCGAGCTGCTGTGCCAGCTGTTGGAGCTGGCTGTAGCGTTGCAGCACGAGGTCGGTGTTGATTTGTGCGGCGGTGGCGGTGCCGGACTCTTCGGTGATGATCAGGTCGATTTTGCCGCGTTCAAGAGGGTTGAGCAGGGTGCGGATGTCCAGCTCCCGCGAGCGGAGCGATGCGGGGAGCTTGGCGATGATGTCGAGGGTTTTGCTGTTGAGGGTTTTGATTTCGACGGTGTATTTACGGTCGGCGGCGGTGCATTGCCGTTTGGCGTAGCCGGTCATTGATTTCATAGGTTTCGATGCTTTAGTTGTTTTATTCGGTGATGAGTGCCTGAAATGCGGGTGTGGCGTGGGTGCGGTATTTTCCGTGGTCGTCGTAGATGAAGAAGGCGGCCTGGATGTCGGGGTTGTCGGGATGGTCGTTGATGAATTGCAGGGCTTTGTCGAGCCCCATGACCATGAATGCAGTGGCCATGGCGTCGGCATACCACGAGGCGGCGCTGACCACCGAGACACTGAGCAGCGTGTGGCTGACGGGCAGGCCGGTGGCGGGGTCGATGGTGTGGGAGTAGCGGATGCCGTCCTGTTCGTAGTATTTGCGGTAGTTGCCGGAGGTGACTACGGACTGGTTGCGCAGGGCGATGGCTGTCTCGATTTCGGGGCTGCTGTATTTGTTTTCGGCAGGCCGTTCGATGCCTACGGTCCAGGGGGTGCCGCCGGGTTTGGAGCCTTTGGCTATCACTTCGCCGCCGATGTCGACGAGGTAGTTGTGGATGCCGAGACTGTCGAGCATGGCTGCCAGCAGGTCGGAGGTGTAGCCCTGGGCGATGGCGTTGAAGTCGAATTCGAAGGGGGTGTTGCGCCGCAGGATATAGGGGGTGGAGCCGTCGGCTGAGGGGTGGGGGATGAGGGTGTAGGCTTGGGGGGTGAGTTGCGCCATGAGCGTGTCGATTTGGCCGGGACGGATGTCGGCACGCCGCTTGAAGCCGAAGCCGTAGAGGCTGACCAGGGTGCCTATGCGGCAATCGAAAGCGCCGTGGGTGTAGTGGCGGATGGTGCTGGCTTTGTCGACGAGGTCGTGGAAGAGAGGGGTGATAAGCGAGTCCTGCCCGCTGTTGATGCGGCGGATAAGGGAGTGCTCGTTCCAGAGGGAGGCGGTGCGGTCGACGAGCTGCAGCAGGGAGTCGACTTGCGGCTGCAGGTTGCGCTGCCCGGGGTCGAAGTAGATGATGCTGTAGTAGGTGCCTTGGGTTTCGCCTTGCAGTGTGACGGGGCGGCCGGAGCGGTGGCATGCGCCGAGCAGCAGCAGGCAGGCGAGGAGGATGGCGGGGTGTTTCATGCGTCGCGTGGTTCTAAAAAAAAGCGTCCAGCACCCGGGTGCAGGACGCTTGTGTGACAGGTAAGGGGTTTACCCTATTTGGTGATGATGAATTTGCGTATCACGGTCTCGCCGTTCTGGAGGGAGAGGTGCATGGTGTAGGCACCTTTGGTGAGGTTGGTGAGGTCCATGACGGTTTTGTTGCCGAGGTTGGTGTTGGCGACCACCTGTTGCCCAAGGGCGTTGTAGATGGTTACGCGGCTGATGTTCTCGGCACTCTCGATGTTGAGTTGACCGACAGTGGGGTTGGGGTAGAGGGTGACATTGGCACTCTCGGCACCGTTGATGCCCACAAAGGTGACGATGGTAATCCAGCTGGTGTCGTGGCAGGAGTAGCTGTTGTAGTTGAGGGTTGCCTGGAGCGAGACGTCGATGTTGCCCTGGACGTTGGGTATGCGGAGGGTGTCGGCGGTAGAGGTCTGGTTGCCATAGGTCCATTTATAGGAGGCTCCGGGGGTGCAGGTGGGGTAGAGGACGGCGGTCTCGCCGGCTTTGAGGTTCCATTCGCCGTTGATGGAGGTGATGACGGGGGCTTTCTTGAGGGTGAGCATCAGTACCATCATGCTGTCGCAGCCGAAGGTGTCGGTGCTGAAGGCATAGGAGGGTGCTTTCTCGGGCACATTATAATAGGTGCGGTTGTTGAGGTCCCAGTGGAAGCTGTCGCAGGCGTTGACATAGGTGGAGTCGTAGCCGGATTTGTGGATGGTGATGTGGATGGCGATGGTGCTGTCGTAGCATCTAGCCCAACGACGGTCGGTGAGCATGGTGTCGAAGTAGCCGCTCTCGGAGAAGCGCTTGGTGGTGGAGCCTACCAAGGAGCTGATGGTGAAGAGCACGTTGTTGCAGCCTTCGACGGCAGTGTCGCAAACGGGGGTGCGGGGAGTTTTGATGTTGAGGGTGATGGGGCGGTAGGTGACGCAATGGGTGGTGCTGTTGGTGTCGAGGATGCTGTAGACACCGCTCTCAGTGTATTCGTGGCCACGCCAGGTCTTGGAGGCGCAGGCGGAGTCGTAGACCATGGCGGCGCTGTCGACGATGATGCTGAGGGTGAGCTGGTGGAGGGTGTCGCAGTTGATTTCGGCGTTCTCAACCAAGTGGGTGTAGACGCCGGAGGTGGTGAGGAGGGTGTCGTACCAGTGGTAGTCGCCGCAGTTGCTCACAACCTCATTGACGTTGATGGTGGAAACCAGATTGAGGTTCAGCACATCGATATGGGTGCAGTTGTCGGTGACGGTAGTGTCGCCGTAGACACCGGACTGGAGGAGGGTGTCGCCTTTCCAGACGTACTGGCCGCAGGTGTGAACGGTCTCGGCATCGGTCTCGGTGTTGGAGAGGGTCAACGACAGGTTGAAGATGCTGTCGCATAGACCGGAACCGACGGCGGCAACGACGGTGTCGCTATACATGCCTGCCTGGGTGTAGGTTTCACCGCGCCAGTTGTAGGTGCAGCGGGTGCCGATGACGGTCTGGTTGGAGACGAAGGGGTGGTTGACGGTGAGGTTGAGGACGAACAGCGTGTCGTCGGTGGGGTTGATGTAGTAAACCACGGTGTCGTTGGTGTATGTCTGCCCGTCAATCCATGCGAGGGATCCACATACGGTTGAATTGGATGTGATAATGGTGCGTTGAGTGTTGTCCTGGGCAAGGGCCAAAGGCATGACGGCAACGGCCAATAATAGACTTAATAATGCTTTTTTCATCGTGTGAAAATTTATTAGTTTATCCTTTGTTTATTTATTTTCAATTATTTAATGTGTCTATTGCCTATTGTTGATTTGGACGATAGAACATGCAAAGATAATATTTTTTTTTGAATTGGAGATATTTTTTATTATTGGTGTAAGGAATTTGCAGTTATTTTTGTAGTGAGGGTTGTGCAGCGGGGTGTGAAGTGGTGCATAACTTAACAGCCCCGGGGGCTGTGCGGGGCAGTGGTGATGGGGTGTGTGCTGCCGGCTATCTTTTTCATAAGGCTGATTCATTGTTGTGGTTAATTATCTCGTTGATTTTGTTTTTTTACACATGCAACATTGTTTTGTTCACCACTGCAAAGTTACTAATGTATTTTTAATTATGCATGCGGGATGCTTTTTTTTTAACCCAAATCGGTCGATGGAATATACCTATTCGAAATCTCCGATGGAGAAATATCCTATCTATCAACTTGGTATGCTACTAAGCGAAAGCCCCTACGGGATTATACTCCGTAGGAGTTTTCGGTTTCCTAATGACCGATTTGGGTTAAATAGCGGTCGTTGGGTTGTACCTGCTCGAAATCTTCGTAGGAGAAATATCCTGCCAATCAACTACGTCCCCTATGGGGACGACAGATTGCAGGCAGGGGTGCAAACCCCTGTACGGATGGTAGTAAAAAAGCAGAACCCCGAAGGGGTGACACACAGTATGTAGCCGACTGTCTGTCGCCCCTTCGGGGCTTTGTTTTATCGTCCACAAGTACGGGGGCTTTTGCCCCCGCCTATTATCTTCCAGTTCTTCGGACTTTTTGGAACACCTGGACCGGCCTGTTGTGGGCGTCAGGTGAGTAGGGTGAGTTCGGCGACGTTTTCGACATGCTGGGTGTGGGGGAACATGTCGACGGGTTGGATGCGGCCAAGGCGGTATTTGGCGGAGAGGAGGCTGATGTCGCGTGCTTGTGTGGCGGGGTTGCAGCTGACGTAGACGATGCGCCGGGGCTGCATGGCGAGGAGTTGCTCGACCACTTTCTCGTGCATGCCGGCGCGCGGGGGGTCGGTGACGACGATGTCGGGGCGGCCTTGCTCGGCGACGAATTGGGGGGTGAGCACTTTGGCCATGTCGCCGGCAAAGAAGCGGGTGTTGCCGATATGGTTGGCGATGGCGTTTTCGCGTGCGGCGGCGATGGAGTCCTCGACATATTCGATGCCTACCACCTGTCGGCACATCCGTGCCAGGAAAAGTGCGATGGTGCCGGTGCCGGTATAGAGGTCGTAGACGGTGTCGTCGGGGGTGAGCTGGGCATATTGCGCCACAAAGGAGTAGAGCCGCTGGGCTTGTGGGGAGTTGGTCTGGTAGAAGGTTTGGGGGCGGATGGTGAAGAGGAGGGGGGCGGCGCCGTTGTAGCCTTGCATGGTCTCTTGTATGTGGTCCAGCCCGGCGTAGGTGGTGGAGGGGAGGTCGGTGTAGGAGTCGTTGAATTTGTCGTTGATGATGTATTGGAGGGAGGTGATTTGTGGGAAGGTGTCGCGCAGGTGGTCCATAAGTCCTTCCCAGCCGGGGTGGCGTTCGGCTATGACGAGGACGACCATCCACTGGCCGTCGGCGGTGTTGCGGACGATGAGGTTGCGGAGACAGCCGGTGTGGTTGCGGATGTCGTAGAAGGGGAGGTGGTGGGCGACGGCGTAGTCGCGGGCGGCCAGCCGTATGCTGTCGCTGAGTGCGGGCTGGAGGGCGCAGTGCTCGATGTTGAGTACTTTGTCGAAGAGGGTGGGGATGTGGAAGCCGAGGGCGCCGGGCTCGGCAGGGGCGTCGGGTGCGGGAGGCAGGTCGTGCCATGCCCGCGAGGAGAAGGTGAACTCGAGTTTGTTGCGATACCCGTAGATGTGTTCGGAGCCGCAGATGGGTTGCATGCCGGCGCAGTCGAGGTGTCCCAGCCGCTCGAAGTTGTCCCTCACCTGCTGCTGCTTGGCGGCCAGCTGGTCGGCGTAGTTGAGGGTCTGCCAGCGGCAGCCACCGCAGGTGCCGAAATGGGGACATTGGGGCGGCACCCGCCGGTCGGAGAACTGGTGGATGGCCACGGCCTTGCCTTCGGCATAGCTTTTCTTCTTCTTGAGGATTTTGATGTCGGCCACGTCGCCGGGGACGACGTAGGGGACGAAGACCACCATGCCGTCGACACGGGCAATGGCTTTGCCTTCGGCGCCGATGTCGGTGATGGTGATGTTCTCGAGTATGGGTTGCTCTTTTTTCTTCTTCATGGGTTGGGTGGGGGTGTTTGTTGCGGAACGGATGGACTGCACTGCTGTGGATGCCCGCCAAGCGGGGGAGGAGGGAGGTGGAGCGCCAGGCTGTGGAGCGGGTGTAAAAAAAAGAAGTACTGAATCACAATACTTCTTTTTCTCTTTGCAAAGAGTCGTATGCCTGGATTTAGGTAATCCGATTTATCGCTCGTCGGAGACGGTAAGTTTTTTTCTGCCTTTTCTGCGGCGTGCGGCCAAAACTTTTCTCCCATTAGCGGTGGACATTCTTTGACGAAATCCGTGCTTATTGGCTCTTTTTCTGCGTGATGGTTGGAATGTTCTCTTCATTTTTCTTCATTTTTGGAGTTGCAAAAGTACGAACTTTTTTTCAATTGGCAAGAAAAATTTTTGCCTCTTTTTATGGTGTGTGTATTTAAGTGGCTGAAAGATATTGTGTTGTGGTGAAAAATTAATAGTTTTTTTTATGGTTGAAAAAAAAACTGTAACTTTGCATTTCAGTTTAGCGAGGTAAAAAGTTGTTAATGCAATGGATAAAAACAGTTTCGCCCAGATGATGAACCGCCCGGGCAGGCTCAGTCCCGAAGAGTGGGACGAGCTGCACCGCGAGCGCGACCGCTACCCGTTCAGTGCCCCGCTGCAGGTGCTCTCGCTGCTGGCCGACAAGGCCGGGGGAGCTCCGTTGTGGGAGCGGCAGGCGCTGCCCTACGTGTCGCTATATGTGCCGGATGTGGAGTGGCTGTATGCGCAGTTGGAGGCATTGGACCGTCCGGCGGCAGTGCCGCCCGTCGCCCAGCCCACGGCGCAGGCCGAGGCCGTGCCGGCCCGTCTGGCCGGGGAAGAGCGCCAGCTGCCCCCGGGATTCGATATTTTGCAGGAAATCAATGCCTACCAGGATGTTTCGTTCAAAACCGCTCCGAAGAGCGTGATTTTGTCGAATTTTCTTGAAAAAGACGGTGGAATAACCTTGGATTCCGACGCGTATGACGCCGTTTCCGTTCAAGAACTTGCACAAAACAGCATCCGACCGTCTGATTCGGTAGAGTCTGAGACTCTTGCTGTTATACTCGAAAAGCAAGGGAAATTGCAACAGGCGTTGGCGATGTATGAAAAATTAATGGTCAATAATCCCGAAAAAAGTAGTATTTTTGCAGTTCGAATTGCCGAGTTGCAGTCGAAGTTAAACGGATAAAAAAGTAATATAATAATAACAAACAAACACGATGTACACTTTTATTGTAATCCTTATTCTGATTGTATGTATTGCATTGGCTCTTGCCGTATTGGTACAGAATTCCAAGGGCGGCGGACTGGCCGCGAACTTCTCTGCCCCCAACCAGGTGTTGGGTGTCCGCAAGACGACGGAGACCATCGAGAAGATCACATGGGGACTGGCTATTGCATTGGTAGTGCTGTCGTTGGCTGCCACTATCGCAATACCTCGTCATAGCACCGAATCGGCCATCACCACCGAGGTTGATGTCAATGCTGCCAAGTCGGTGACTCCCGCTGCCGCAGCTGCTCCCGTGGCCACCGAGGCCGCTGCCGAGGCTGCCCCTGCTGCCGAAGCCGAGTGATGCACTGAACAAAGAACGACTGGGAGATTCGCCTGCACAGGCGAACCTCCCTTTTATTATAGGAGTGGGTAGGATTGCCGACCGGCGAGGGGCTTCCGCAGCATGCGGGGTACCCGCCATGAGGGCAATCCTTTCGCGGTCCAACATGACAAAACCAAACGTACTATGGAGAAAGCCGTCCGTTACATCCTGTCGCGGTTCCCCCACCAGCCCACGCTGATGCAGCAGCGGGCGTGCGAGGAGATGGTGCGCTTTCTCTATGACGCCGACCCTTCTTCGACATTCCTGCTGCGTGGCTATGCCGGCACGGGCAAGACCTCGCTGGTGAGTGCCTTGGTGCGCTCGGCTCCGGCCCTCCGCATCAAGACCGTTCTCCTTGCCCCTACCGGCAGGGCGGCCAAGGTGCTGTCGGCCTATTCGGGACAGCCCGCCTACACTATCCACCGCAAGATCTACCAGACGGTTACCGACGCGTCGGGGGTCATGCGCATGTGCAGGGCGTTGAACAAGCACACCTACACCCTTTTTGTTGTCGACGAGGCGTCGATGATAGGGAACGCCGACGAAGGCCTGACCGAGCACCGCAGTCTGCTGGAGGACCTGGTCGACTATGTGGGCGAGGGCAACCACTGCCGGTTGATGCTGATAGGCGACACGGCCCAGCTGCCGCCGGTGGGCACCAGCCAAAGCCCGGCACTCGATATAGGTTACCTCTCCTCCATCCTCCACCTCGCGGTGCATCACAGCGAACTGACCGAGGTGGTGCGCCAGGACCGCCTGTCGGGCATCCTGCTCAATGCAACGTTGCTGCGCCAGCATATCGCCATGCTTCCTGAAGGGGGGCAGCCCGACATGCCGTTGTTCGACCTGGAGCAGTGTACGGACGTGGTCAGGCTGCAGGGGGAGGAGCTAGAAGAGGTGCTCAATGCCGAGTATCGCGAGTGCGGGATGGAACACGTCACCATCATCACCCGGAGTAACAAACGCGCCAATATGTTCAACCAGGCTATCCGCAACCGGATTCTTCTGCGCGAGGAGGAGGTCAACGCGGGCGATTACCTGATGGTGGTGAAGAACAACTACTATTGGCTCGAGGAGGACAGCGGCATGGGCTTTATTGCCAACGGCGACATCGTGGAGGTACAGAGCCTCCGCAATCACCAGGAGTTGTATGGTTTCCATTTCGCCGATGCCACACTCCGCTTTGTGGACTACCCCGACATGCCCCTTCACGACTGCAAGCTGCTTCTGGAGACACTCCATAGCGAGTCGCCCTCGCTTACCGCCGACCAGTCGAGGCAGCTGTTTGAGGCAGTAATGGAGGACTATGCCGATATGCCCCTCCGCGCCGACCGTCTGCGGGCGGTGAAGCAGAACCCCTATTACAATGCCCTGCAGGTCAAGTTTTCATACGCCCTCACCTGCCACAAGACACAAGGCGGACAGTGGCACACGGCCATCGTGGACCAGGGCTACCTCACCGATGAGATGATAGACAAAGAGTACCTCCGCTGGCTCTACACCGCCGTGACACGCGCCACCGACAAGGTGTATCTCCTCCAGTTCCAAGACAATTTTTTTGCCCGTCCGGATAATATTTCGGGCGATTAGTAGTTATACCAACAGAGTATTTTTGAATGCCGGGTACAGGTTGCGGCGCATGGCTGTGGCAGGTGCCGGGCACAATAAGCTGACGAACCTAACACTGATTACTATGAAGAGCGGTCAACATCAAACGATGAAAATGCAACAGAAGCTCTCCCCACAACAATTGCTGCTGTTGCAACTGATACAGATGCCCGTGACTGAATTGGAACAGCGACTCAAAGAGGAGGTTGAGAAGAACCCGGTGCTTGAAGTCTCTTCCAGCGCCAACGACATGATGGAGCCCCTGCCCGAGACCGGCACGGATGCAGCCTTCGACATGATGAGTGTCGACACCGACGACGATGACTATAGCTATCGCGAACGACAGGAGCGCGACAAGAATGTGGATGTACACGAGAAGGTCTTTGTGGCCGAAGACTCGTACTTCGACCATCTCATGGGCCAGCTGGCCATGCGTCCCCTCACTCCGCAGCAGTACAGTATTGCGCAGGAGATTGTCGGCAGCCTCGACGATGCAGGCTATGTGGGGCGAAGCCTCGACCTCATAGCCAACGACCTCGCCTTCACCCAGGGCATAGAGGTGTCGCACGATGAGGTGGAGGAGATGTTGCACATCATCCAGCAGTTGGACCCTCCGGGGATAGCTGCACGCAACTTGCAGGAGTGTCTCTCCCTCCAGCTGCACCGCGCCGAGGACCAGGACGACGACACCCGCAACGCCACCGCTGTCGTCGACAACGCTTTCGACGCTTTCGCATCGCATAACTACCAGCGGGTCATGGACGCCTTGTCGCTTACCGAGCCTCAGCTCGAGGCCGCCATCGCTCGCATACGCCGCCTCAATCCCAAGCCCGGCACCGGCGAGGCCGACACCTCGCGCACCCGCTATATCGTCCCCGATTTTATCGTCACCCGGCACGACGACCAGCTGACCCTCTCGCTTAACGACCGCTACCTGCCCCAGCTGCAGAAAAGCCAGGACTATAACGATATGCTCCAGCAGCTGCAGGCTTTGAAGAAACCCTCGCCCGGCGAGAAACAGGCCCTCGACTTTCTGCGTGCCAACTTCGAGAGCGCCGACCTGCTGGTCGACACCCTCCAGCAGCGCCACACCAGCCTGTTGCGTGTCATGAAGGTCATCTTGAAGAAACAGCACCGCTTTTTCATCACTGGCGACAGCGCCGACCTCAACCCCTTGCTGCAGAAAGATGTAGCGGCACAGACGGGATACGACATCTCCACCGTTTCGCGTGTGGTGAACAGCAAATATGTACAGACCGAATTCGGCACCTTCCTCCTCAAGGAATGCTTCTCGCAGGCTATCCGCAACGACCAAGGGCAGGAGGTGGCCACCGAGACGGTGCGGAGCGAGCTGCAGGCCTTGGTCGATGCCGAGGACAAGCGCAACCCGCTCTCCGACGATGCATTGGCACAGCAGCTCTCGCAGCGGGGATTTCCTATCGCCCGGCGCACCGTGGCCAAATACCGCGAGATGCTCGGCATCCCCGTGGGGAGGCTCCGTCGCCGCCTCACGATGCTCTTGATGCTGCTTGCCCTTGGGGGTACGCTGGCAGCCCAGCAGCCGCAAAAGGAAAGCTACTACGATTCGCTGCTCAATGCCCGTATCCGCGAAGGACGCGCCAAGGCCCGGGCGGAGAAGGCCCCCTCCAAGAACTCCTCGCACAAACCCGGCCGTCCCGCTCTCGAAATCCATGAACCCGAACCGGACCCCAACATCATCGATACTGCCCTTGCCAGCGGCGACGAGCTGATTGATGTCATGTATAACGCCACCCTCCCCCCTCCGTCGCCCCTGTGGTATGGCCGGAACCTCAGTGGCGCCCATGTCCGTCTGGTCACCCTCTCCATGGACTCCCTGCCCGACGAGATCACCATCCGGCTGCTTAAGAACAACGAGAAATTCTGTTTCCCCGTTAAAAACATCATCACCTCACCCTATGGTTGGCGATGGAACCGGCCCCACCGCGGGGTGGACATCCGTCTGCGCATGGGTGAGCCCGTGCACTGCGCCTTCAACGGGGTGGTGCGCATCGCCCGTCCCATGGGTGCCTACGGCAACCTGGTGGTGGTCCGCCATTACAACGGCCTCGAGACCGTCTATGGCCACCTCTCCAAAATCAATGTAAAGCCCATGCAAGTGGTGGCCGCCGGACAGGTGCTGGGCTTGGGGGGCAGTACTGGGCGCTCCACTGGTCCGCATCTCCATTTCGAAGTCCGTTTCCAGTACGAGCCCTTCGACCCCGAATGGATTCTCGACTTCTCCAACTATACCCTCCGCACGCGCAAGCTCTACCTCGACAAAACCTACTTCGGCATCCGCAAACCCTCCAAAGGCGAATCGCTTGTCTACAAGGCCGACAAGAGCATCGTCCCCGAGGAGCCTGCCACCGTGCGCCGCACCAACAAGCCAGTCTACGCCACCATGCGCAAAGGCGAAACCCTCGACGACCTTGCCCGCCGCAACTACACTACTGCCGAGAAGCTGAAAGAACTCAACCCCGATGTCACCAAGTTCAAATCAGGCATGCGCCTCAGGGTGAGATAAGTTTTTGAATGTGTTATCTTGTTAATTCGTTATTTCGTTAGTCTTGTATAATGTGTAATTCGTTATTTCGTTAGTCTTGTACTCGCATAAACACTTGTAAACACCAATCGCAGTCCTTTATAATGTGTAATTCGTTATTTCGTTAGTCTTGTACTCGCATAAACACTTGTAAACACCAATCGATAAAGCATGAAAATAGTCTTCATGGGGACCCCCGACATTGCAGTCCGCTCCCTCCAGTCCATCATACAAGCCGGCCATGAAGTGGTCGGAGTGGTCACTGTGCCCGACCGTCCCTCAGGCCGTGGGCTCAAGCTCACTGCCTCGCCCGTCAAACTGTGTGCGCTGGAGCACGGTATCCCCCTCCTCCAGCCCGAGAAACTCCGCGACCCCCTTTTCCAGCAGCGTCTTAGCCAATGGCAGGCCGACATCTTCGTTGTGGTGGCGTTCCGTATGCTGCCGCAGAGCGTATGGGCCATGCCTCCCCTCGGCACCTTCAACCTCCATGCCTCGCTGTTGCCCCGCTATCGTGGTGCCGCCCCCATCAACTGGGCGCTCATCAATGGCGAGACCGTCACGGGTGTCACCACCTTCATGCTCAACGAGCATATCGACCAAGGTTCCATCCTCCTGCAGGAGTCGACACCCATAGCACCCGACGACACCGCCGAGACCCTCCACGACCGTCTGGCGGACATCGGTGCCCGCCTGGTGGTCAAAACCCTTGAGGGAATCCAGAGCCATACCCTCACGCCCCAACCCCAGCAGCAATCCGACAACCTCCCCGCTGCCCCCAAGATCTTCAAGCCCGACTGTGTGGTGGACTGGTCACTTCCCGGCCCCCGAATTGTCGATTTCGTACGCGGCCTCTCACCCTATCCGGCAGCCACCATGATTCTCGTCGGCCCCGATGATGTCGAGCATCCCTTCAAACTCTTCCAGGTGGCCTTCGCCCCCGACCCCCAGGCTGTGCATGGTGCCCTCCTTTCCGATGGGAAAACGTACTTAAAAATCGGTGTAAACGGTGGTTTTATCAGCATTTTGAACCTCCAATTAGGTGGCAAGAAACGGATGCCTGTAGCCGAGTTTCTTCGTGGCTGCAATGTAAACGACTGGAAACTAGCGGAATAGTTTAGTGCTGTTTTTTTAACACATTTTTTTTTCATCAAGAGAGCCAACTAATAAAAAAAAAGGTTTATATTTGCAACCGAAAAAAGTGTATTAACCCAGTTAAAAAAACCACTATGAACAAGACCGAATTAATTGCAGCCATGGCAGAAAAAGCAGGTTTGACCAAAGTCGATGCCGGCAATGCCCTCAACGCATGCGTTGACGTAATCAAAGAACAACTCGCTAAAGGCGAGAAAATCACTCTCGTAGGTTTCGGCACCTTCGATGTCAACGAGCGTCCCGCCCGCATGGGTCGCAACCCCCGCACTGGTGAAAAAATCAAGATTGCCGCCAAGAAATCTGCCAAATTCAAACCCGGTAAGGGTCTTATCTAATTGGTCAGTTGTCAATGCAGAGGAGGGTACCCCGTGAAGGCACCCTCCTCTTTGTTTGTTCCTGTCATCCCCTATGAGGATTGCCGCCCATCACCCCCAAAATGGCGGGAGAGGAATAATACCGTATATTGTGCAGTGCGGTAACTTAATACGCAACCCTGTCCCCCTTCCCCTTCCACAGCACAAAACTGTGCAAAGCCTCATCCCTCAGCATAGAGACGATGGGTAGCTTTCGCTGCTCCAATGGGCTGGACAGCTCCTCGTAAATAAAGTCGTCGGCAAAGTCGGCCTCTGCAGCATCTCTTCGTGTATTTCCGTAATAAATGCGGTCAATCCCTGCCCAGTAAATGGCCCCGAGGCACATGGGGCATGGCTCGCAGGAGGTATATATTCTGCAGCCCGAAAGGTCGAAAGTGCCCAGTTTGCGACAGGCCTCACGGATGGCGTTCACCTCGGCATGGGCGGTAGGGTCGTTGTCCAAGGTTACACTGTTGGAACAGCCCGCAACAATTTCCCCCTCTTTCACAATCACCGCCCCAAAGGGGCCGCCGCCGTGCTCCACGCTCTCGTTCGCCAGGCGGATGGCCTCACGCATAAACGCTTTGTCCCTCTCGGTTATCTCCAGTGTGTTTGTCTTATTCTCATTCATACCCCCTAAACGCGGAAAAACCGTTTTTATTGTATGTCGCATCTCCGTCACCTCCTTACCGCTGGCGGGAATCACCCAATCGGTCAGTTGATATGAAAAGTGAAAATTGCTTGATTGCTTGAGTGTCTGGCGCGGTCAAATACTCAAACACTCAAGCAATCAAACATTCACACATTCAGAAGTCACCTCTGCTATTGCAGGATGAGTTTCTGCGAGGAGGAGCCTTGTGGAGAGGAGAGGGAGACGAAGTAGGGGCCGGCGGGGAGGTCACGGAGGGGGAGGGTGGCA
>ONFR01000023.1 GCA_900317125.1 uncultured Bacteroidales bacterium
GAATCAGACTTGAACTGATGACCTCCGGGTTATGAATCCAGCGCTCTAACCAGCTGAGCTATCCCGCCAACTTTTTCCTTCAAAGCGGTTGCAAAAGTACTAACTTTTTGCGACATGGCAAAATTTTTTTGAAAACTTTTTTCGTACATACTATAAATGAATTTTTTACGTTAACGAAAACAACGAACAATTTACTGCAAATGGCTACAGAAGACAAGAAGTTATACAGCAATTTCGATTACGAAACAGCACTGAATGTGCAGAAAGGTGTGGAACAACCTGAACAAGTGAGCAATAGCTATATCGAGCGAGTGAGGTCGCTGCGACGGGCCGAGCCCACAGTAGAGGAATTGGTGGGCGGGATACTGCGAGGCGACCGAACGATGCTGAGCCGAGCCATCACACTGGTGGAAAGTTCGCTCCATGCCCACCAGCAGAAGGCCCAGCAGGTGATAGAACGCTGCCTGCCCTATTCGGGCAAGTCGGTGCGTCTGGGCATCACCGGTGTGCCGGGCGCAGGCAAGAGCACCATCATTGAGGCTTTGGGCAAGTATCTCACCGCGCACAAGCACAAGGTGGCGGTGCTGGCCATCGACCCCAGCAGCGAACGCAGCAAGGGCAGCATCCTGGGCGACAAGACCCGCATGGAGGAGCTCTCGGTCGACCCCAATGCGTTTATCCGGCCTTCCCCCTCGGCAGGGTCGCTGGGAGGCGTGGCACGAAAGACCCGCGAGATAATCGTGCTGTGCGAGGCCGCGGGGTTTGATGTGGTGATTGTGGAAACCGTGGGCGTGGGGCAGTCGGAGGTGGCGGCGCACTCGATGGTCGACTTCTTCCTGCTCCTACAGCTGGCCAACACCGGCGACGAGCTGCAAGGTATCAAGCGCGGCATCATGGAGATGGCGGATATGATTGCCATCAACAAGTGTGACATCGACCCAATGAAGGCCGAACTGGCGGCCACTCAGTTCCGCAACGCCCTGCATCTCTTCCCCATGCCCGATTCGCAGTGGATGGTGAAGGTGATGCTTTGCTCGGCCTATACCCACCAGGGTGTGCAGGAGCTGTGGAACAATGTGATGGAGTATGTGACTTTTACCAAGTCGAACGGCTATTTCTATCACAAGCGTCAGCAGCAGAACCTGCGTATCCTTAACGAGACCATCGAGAACGGCTTGCGCGACCGTTTCTACAACGCCCCCGGCATGGAGGAGCGCATCGCCCAGGTGAGCAAGGATATTCTGGAGAATAAGATAAGCGCCTACGCTGCCGCCGACATGCTTCTCGACAGAAACCAATAGCATGATATACCTGCATATCCCTTTCTGCCACCGCAAGTGTACCTATTGCGCCTTCTATTCGGTGGTCGCGGCCGGCGACAGGCAGGCTTATGTCGACGCCCTCTGCAAGGAGCTGGCCATGCGTCGGCACGAGGCAGGCCACCCCGTCAGCACGGTTTACTTTGGCGGAGGTACTCCCTCGGTTCTTTCCGTCGGCCAGCTGGGGCAGATTGTGGATGCCCTGGCGGCACATTACGACATCGGGGCAGTGGAGGAGGCCACCCTTGAGGCCAATCCCGAAGACCTGACCCCTGAATATCTTCACGCCCTCGCGGCATTGGGCTTTTTCAACCGCATCAGCATCGGTGTGCAGTCGTTCAGCGACAGCGATTTGAAACTGCTCAACCGGCGGCACAGCGCCCTCCAGGCTGTGGAGGCGGTGCATAACGCTTTCGACGCAGGCTTCGAGAACATCAGCGTCGATTTGATATACGGCTTGCCGCATAGCGACACGGAACAATGGCGCGAGAACTTGCGGCAGGTGGAGCAATTGCCCGTCAGCCACCTCTCGGCGTACGCCCTGACCATAGAGCCGGGGACGATACTTGCAAAGCAGGTGGAGAGTGGCCGCATCGTAACCGTCGGCGAGGAGGAGGTGTTGCGCCAGTATGGGGCGTTGTGCATGTGGGCAAGGGAGCACGGATTCGAGCAGTATGAGATATCGAATTTCTGCCATCCCGGTTGCAAGGCGCGTCATAACAGCCGCTATTGGGACCGGACACCCTATCTCGGCGTGGGTGCTGCCGCCCACTCGTTCGACGGGGAATACCGCCGGTGGAATGTGGCTGATGTGAAGCAGTATGTGGATAGTGTCGCGGCAGGACATATCGCCCACGAAGAAGAGCAGCTGGGGTTGAAGGATGCCCACAACGAATATCTAATGACCGCTCTGCGGACGGTGGAAGGCATAGCAAAAGACAAGGTGATGCAGCCGTTTGCCGCACGGTTGGCAAAAGAGGTGCAGAAGTTTGTGGACACTGGGTGGGTGGAGGAGACTCCCACGCACTACCGACCCACGGCCGAAGGCTTGCTGCATGCCGACGGTATGGCGGCAGAACTGTTTATTAATTGAGGTAGGAGAGGCCCGCTATGTCGCCACCGCAGTTGTCGTGGCGTGCTCCCGTGACGCTGCCGAGGCAGTTGTTCTGCTTCTGCAGGCGCAGATAGCCCAGCAGGGCGAAGATGATGGCTTCCTTGTAGTCGATGATGTCGTCGGCGGGTACGGTGATCCTGCATCCCGGTATCATGGCTTGCAGGCGTGCCAAGAGGAATTTGTTCTTGGCTCCGCCGCCAGTGACGAGCATGGTGCTGATACTATGGCCTTTGATGGCCCATGTGATTTGCTCGGCAATATGTTCGACGGTGGTGCGGAGCAATGTCCGTGCATCGTATGTGCCAGAGGAGAGTAGTGGCAGGAAGTTGGATACAAACCACTCCTTGCCCAGCGATTTGGGCATGGGTCGGCGGTAATAATCGAGGGCATTCATCTTGGCCAGCAGTGCTTTGTCCACCGTGCCGCTGCGTGCCAGCTGTCCGTTTTTGTCAAAGGCCAGGCCTTCCATCCGCGACAGGTGGTTGAGCGCCATGTTGCAGGGGCAGACATCGAAGGCCACCCTGCTGCCCGAAGGCTCTTCGTATGAGATGTTGGAAAATCCCCCCAGGTTCAGGCAGGCATCGTACTGGCCGAAAAGCAGCCTGTCGCCGATGGGCACAAGGGGAGCCCCCTGCCCACCCATGGCCACGTCGAGATTGCGGAAGTTGAACACCACGGGCAGCCCTGTCTCGGCGGCAATGGCGTCGCCGTCGCCTATCTGGGTGGTCAGCATCAGCTGCGGCTGGTGGAAGATGGTGTGTCCATGCGAGGCTACGGCGTCGCACGGGCCGGGGTGCTCCTGACGGAAACGGTTGACCATCTGCCCCAGATAGTGTCCCAGCTTTACATTCATCAGGGCGTATTCGTAGGCAGTGGCATGCTCGAGGGTGGAGAGCACGCGTATCCAGTCTTTGCTGTAGGCATACGTCTCGGCGGCAAGGAGACGGAAGCGGCGGTCGTCAATCTCGCAGTAGGCAACATCCAATCCGTCGAGGGAGGTGCCGGACATCAATCCTATTATTCTCATGGCGTGTGTTTTGTTTGTGTATTCAGGGCTTCGGGGTGTCTATTGGTTTTCGGCTTTGGGTGGAAGGGCGGCAAGGGCTGCTTTCAGGTCGACGACAAAGTCTTGGTTGAAGAGCTCGATGCCGGGCTTGAACAGGTGGTTGCTGTTGCAGAAGTGTACTGTGTCCACCAGCGGCAGCAGCTTGTAGCGGTAAGGTCCCAGGGCTTTCATCTTGTTCTCGAACCACTCGTGGTTTTTGAATGCCGAGCGCAGTTGGTAGGCGTCCTGCACCTCCACCAGCATGTAGGGGATGTTGTGCTCTTTCAGCAGGTTGAGGCATTGTTTCAGCTCCTCCATCTGTTCGGGACGGATGAAGAGGTTGTGGCGCGAATAGCGTTTGCGTTCAAACTCTTTGGTGTTGATTTCCACATACCCGCCGGGGATGTATTCGGCATCGTCCATTGTGGGCTCCTCGTGGAAACGCTCCAGCCGGTGGCATATCTTCTGGTTGTAGAGGCTGTAGAGCCAAGTGTTTATCACCTTCATGTTGCCAGTGTGCCAGGCCATTTTGGTGGCCTCGCAGGTCATGGGTGTGTTCATGAGCAGGTCCACGGCGCATTCAATGCCGTCGTTCTTCATGATGTCGGGGTGGACTTCGAAGACCACAAAGCGGGGGTTGATGCTGTCGAGATAGGCCTTCAGCAGCACGTAGGTCTGTAAGGGTGTCTGGTTGGAGGAACCCAGGTTGAAGCAGCTGATGCCCTGCGAGCGGTAGAAACGGGTGTCGAAAGTGCGGTAGCAGTGCGACGAGCCGAGGAAGAGGACGTCGACATTGTGGTAGTTGCGGATGTCTTTGATGCGGGAGTTGAGGAAACCGCGGTTGGCCATCTCGGTGCGGGCGGTGCGTACCCACCCCAGGTCGCCCAGCAGGCACAGCAGCACAGGGTAGGCCACCAAAGCTACCAGGGCGAAGAGTATCGTGTGTTTCAGCAGTCGTTTCATCTCAGAATTGGAAATAGATAAAAGGCATCTCGTTAGTGACCATGTAGGCGCCAATCATGAACAACAAGGCGACGTAGCCCGCCCAGCGGAGGGCGCGGCAGCGCGGCTGGCGTTGGAACTCGTGTTCTCTGTCGCGGTTCAGCCATTCCACCACCGTCATGACGACTACTGCCACCAGCACCACCCAGGCGTCCATGTTGGAGGTGAGGGTGGGGGAGCCGTCGAAGAGTGTCGAGAACATGTGGACATAGTACTGCCAAGCCTCGGCGATGCTGTCGGCGCGGAACAGTATCCATCCCATCACCGCAAGGAAGAAGGTGAGGATCATCTGTCCCAGCTCGCGCAGTGAAGGCAGGGCACGCCCTTCGGCCACCACATTGCGGTATTTGCGGTTTTTGCCCATCAGGATAAGGGGCAGGAAGAGCAGGGCGTGGTAGGCACCCCAAGCCACGAAGGTCCAGTTGGCACCATGCCACAGGCCGCTCACCAGGAAGATGACAAGGGTGTTGAGCAGCACGCGTCCCTTCGGCACACGGCTGCCGCCCATGGGGATGTAGATATAGTCGCGGAACCAGGTGGTGAGCGAGATGTGCCAGCGGCGCCAGAACTCGGCTATGTCGCGGCTGAAATAGGGCACGTTGAAGTTGCGGCGCAGCCGGATGCCGAACAGCTTGGCGCAGCCGATAGCGATGTCGCTGTAGCCCGAGAAGTCGCCGTAAATCTGGATGGTGAAGAGCACGGCGGCAAGCAGCAGCGACGAGCCGTTGAACCAGTCGGGATGGTCGAAGATGTTGTCAACATAGATGGCACAGCTGTCCGCCACCACCATCTTCTTAAAGAAGCCCCACAGCATCTGGCGGAGGCCGTCGACGGCGGTGCGGTAGTCGAAGCGGCGCGCCTGCTCGAACTGGGGCAGCAGACTGGTGGCACGCTCGATGGGGCCTGCCACCAACTGGGGGAAGAAGCTCACGTAGGCAAAGAAGGCCACCACATCGCGGGTGGGTTTGATGGTCCCACGGTACACGTCGATGCTGTAGCTGAGAGCCTGGAAGGTGTAGAACGAGATGCCCACGGGCAGCACCAGATGCAGCAGCAGCCGGTCGGCATTCCCGCCCAGGAATGCATCGGCAAACGACTGCGCAAAGAAGTCGTAGTACTTGAACAACCCCAGGATAAGCAGGTTCACCACAATGTTGGCCCAAAGGTAGAACTTCGGCGAAGGCCATTTGCCGTCACTTTTCTGCCTGGTGTTGGTGATGGCTATGCCGGAGGCGAAACTGCACAGCGTAGTGAATGCGATAAGCAACAGGAAACGCCAGTCCCACCAGCCGTAGAAGAGGTACGACGCCGCCACCACAAAAGCGTTTTGCCACTGCAACCGCTTGTGCAAAAGCCAATAGATACAGAATACTATCGGCAGGAATATCAGGAATTCTATCGAGTTAAACAGCATAAAACAGTTTGCAAAAGTACGAAAAAAAACTGGAATCGCACCGTTTTGTCATGCAAATATCAGGACAGACGCTTTCGGCCGTCCCTAATCGGTGACTCGGATTGTACAAAGTCGAGAGGCCACTCCGCCGTCACTGGAGTTAGGGTGGAGATACGGTGGAGATAGGATGGGAGTGTCTTTACTGAATTTTGGTTGATGTTTCTTGCCTTTTTCCGGATGTTGTTGATGCTCGAGTGAACCGCTGTTTGCCGGACGGACATTGACAATATGATTACATCAAGAATTGTTGATGTGTGGTGTGCATACTGCAGGCATTCGTTACTGCGGCATTGATAGTATTGTCATTAGAGAGGCTGTGAATCATGAGAATGGCGTTATTTGATTTTTTCTTTTTGCCGTTTGAAAAAAAAATGCTATCTTTGCAAATTGAATTTGGTGTGTTCTCACGCCGCTTTGTGTGTTAAAATAAGTAAAATCAACATAGTACTATGAAGAAGATTATCAACACCCCCAAGGCCCCGGCAGCTATCGGGCCTTACAGCCAGGCCGTGCTGGCTGGCAACACCCTTTACATTTCGGGACAAATCCCCATCAATCCCGCCACCAAGGAGGTCCCCGAAGGCATTACCGCCCAGACCGAGCAGGTGATGCAGAACATCAAGGCTATCCTCGACGAGGCCGGTTTCACTTTCCAGGATGTGGTGAAATCTACCTGCCTGCTGGCCGACATGGAGTATTTCAAACCCATGAACGAAGTCTACGCCAAGTACTACAGCACCGATTGCCCCGCCCGTGCCGCCTTCGCCGTGAAAGGCCTGCCCATGGGTGTGCTGGTGGAAATTGAGACGATTGCAGTAAAATAAAAGTCATAAACGTCTGGATATTCGGACGAGTAGGACTATTCAGACATAAAACCCTTAAAGAATGGATTTTAGTTTCACAAAACAAGAACAGCTCTTCCTGCAGATGATTCGTGAGTTTGCAGAGAAAGAGGTGAAGCCGTTGGCCGCAGAGGTTGACGAAGAGGAACGTTTCCCCATGGAGACGGTCGAAAAGATGGCCAAGATTGGTTTGATGGGTATTCCTATCCCCACGCAATACGGCGGTGCCGGCGGCACCAATATCATGTACGGCATGGCCGTTGAGGAGCTCTCGCGCGTGTGTGCCACCACGGGTGTCATCCTGTCCGCCCACACCAGCCTTTGCTGCGCCCCCATCCTGGAGGCCGGCACCGAGGAGCAGAAGATGAAGTACCTGCCCAAACTGGCCAGCGGCGAATGGATTGGCGCTTTCGGCCTCACCGAGCCCAATGCCGGTACCGACGCAGCGGGTCAGCAGACTACCGCCGTGCTTGAAGGCGACGAGTGGGTGCTCAACGGCAGCAAGATTTTCATCACCAACGGCAGCTATGCCAACGTGTTCATCATCATCGCCATGACCGACAAGAGCCTCGGCACCAAAGGCATCAGTGCCTTTATCGTCGAGAAGACCGACCCCGGTTTCAGCATCGGCAAGAAGGAGAAGAAGATGGGTATCCGCGGCAGCGCCACCACCGAGCTTATTTTCGAGGAGTGCCGCATCCCGAAGGACCGCCAGCTGGGTCAGCTGGGTAAAGGCTTCGGCCTTGCCATGAAGACCCTCGACGGTGGCCGTATTGGTATCGCCTGCCAGGCTCTCGGCATTGCCCAGGGCGCTATGGACGAGACCGTCCGCTACACCAAGGAGCGCAAACAGTTTGGCCGCAGCATCAGCCAGTTCCAGAACACCCAGTTCCAGATGGCCGACCTCGAGACCAAGGTGCAGGCTGCCCGTCTGCTCTGCCGCTCGGCCCACTATAAGAAGGACAACGGCCTGCCTTATTCCGCCGATGCCGCTATGGCCAAGCTCTTCGCTGCCGAGACGGCTATGGAGGTGACCACCAAGGCTGTCCAGTTCCACGGCGGCTACGGCTACACCCGCGAGTATCCCGTTGAGCGCATGATGCGCGATGCCAAGATCACCGAAATCTATGAGGGCACCAGCGAGGTCCAGCGCATGGTTATTGCCGGTAAATTGTTTAAATAATAATCAGAATACTTTGAAAGAATGAATATAGTAGTTTGCATAAAACAAGTGCCGGACACTACCGAGGTGAAAATCAACCCCCAAACCGGCACGCTCATCCGCGAAGGCGTTCCCAGCATCATGAACCCCGACGACAAGGGTGGTTTGGAGTTCGCCCTTCAGCTGAAAGATAAATACGGTGCACACGTCACGGTCATCACCATGGGCCTTCCCCAGGCCGAGGCCATCCTGCGCGAAGCCCTCGCCATGGGCGTCGACAGAGCCATCCTGCTCACCGACCGCAAGCTTGGCGGTGCCGATACTCTGGCCACCTCCAGCGCTATAGCCGGTGCCCTGCGCACAATGGATTACGACCTGATTATCACCGGCCGCCAGGCCATCGACGGCGACACCGCCCAGGTGGGTCCCCAGATTGCCGAGCATCTCGACCTTCCGCAGGTCTCCTACATGGAGGACCTCCAGTACGACGAGGCCACCAAGACCTTCACCATCCGCAAGCAGATGGAGGATGGCTACCAGATTCTCCAGATGCAGGCCCCCTGTGTTGTCACCGCTCTCGCCAGCGCCGTGCAGCCCCGCTACATGACTGTCAGCGGCATCGTCACCGCCTTCGACAAGGAGGTCGAGGTATGGGGTGCCGACCGCATCAATGTCCCCGAGGACCGTATCGGCAAGGCCGGCTCTCCCACGTCGGTATTCAAATCGTTCCCCAAGCAGCTGAAACCTGCCGGCCAAACCTTCGAGGTCTCCCCCGAAGAGGCTGTGGAACTCATCATCAATAAACTTAAAGAAAAACATATTATCTAATAGCCATGAATTTACAAGATTATAAAGACGTATACGTATTTGCCGAACAGCGTGACGGCGTCATCCAGAATGTAGCTCTTGAGCTGTTAGGTAAAGCCCGCGAGCTGGCCGATGCCAACAACGAGAAGGTTGTTGCCATCCTGTTGGGCAAGGACATCAAGGGCAAGGCTCAGGACCTCATCGCTGCTGGTGCCGACAAGGTGCTGGTTGTCGACCACGACCTGCTGGCCACCTATCTCACCGAGCCTTACACACAGGCCATCACCCAGATTATCAAGGAACAGAAACCGAGCATCCTGCTTATCGGTGCCACCACCATCGGTCGTGACCTCGGCCCCCGTGTCTCCGCCCGTAACGTGACCGGCCTTACCGCCGACGCCACCAAGCTGGAGATCAGCGACGACGAAGCCCACGAGTTCCGCATGACCCGTCCGGCCTTCGGCGGCAACCTGATGGCAACCATCCTCTGCAAACAGCACCGTCCGCAGATGTCCACCGTCCGTCCCGGTGTGATGCAGAAAATGCCCGCCGACCCCAGCCGCAAAGGCGAGGTGGTGGACTATCCCGTCCAGTTCGACGAGAAGAAAATCAGCCGCGTGAAGATTGTCAAGACCGTCAAGGAAGAGAAAGTCATCACCGACATCAGCCAGGCAAAAGTGCTTGTCAGCGGTGGTCGCGGTGTGGGCACCAAGGATGGTTTCTCCAAACTCGAGGCACTGGCCAAAGAGCTGAAGGGCGAAGTGTCCAGCAGCCGTGCAATGGTCGACGCCGGCGTCATGGAGCAGAGCCGCCAGGTGGGACAAACTGGTAAGACCGTGCGCCCCAACCTCTATCTTGCCTGCGGCATCAGCGGTGCCATCCAGCACCTTGCCGGCATGGAGGAGAGCGAGCTGATCATCGCCATCAACAAGGACAAGTTTGCACCCATCTTCAGCGTTGCCGACCTCGGCATTGTGGGCGACCTCCACAAGATTGTCCCCATGCTCACCGAGCGCCTCAAATCGATGCAGAAGTAACATCACTTCATAAACAATCAGAGACATCCCTTTCCCGGGGATGTCTCTTTTTTAATTATACTATTTAGCATTATGCTAAATAGTATAATTGTTATATATTGATAATTAATAATATATGGAGGTGTGTAGAAATTGTTTTTGCTTAATTGAAAAAAAACAGGTATCTTTGCAAAACAAATTCAAAAAGGTATGAATCCATTTAGTTACGGTACCATAGTTCGTGGAGACTCATTTTTCGACAGAAGGGAAGAGACGAAACTGCTCATCGATACTCTCTCTGGCGGTAACAACGTTGTATTGTTTGCACCGCGTCGTTATGGGAAGACATCTCTTGTCTTTCGAGTAATGGAGCATTTAGAGGAACAGGGAATTCCCTGTCTATACATTGATTTGATGTCAGCTTTCTCTCTTGAGCGTTTTGCAGAGTTGATTGTTGAGGCAGCAAGGAAAAAGCAGAGCAAGCTTGAGGTTTTTGCTCAAGAGTTGTCTGGTTGGGTAAAGAAAATACGCCCAACCATAGAATTTGGCCTTGATGGGGCACCAAAGTTTTCCATCGATTTTTCCGAGCAGCACATTTCGCACTCCACACTTACCCAGGTTTTCGATATTCCACAACAGCTCGTCAAGCAGTATGGACAAGTGGTTGTAGTATTTGACGAGTTTCAAGAAATATCAAGATTCAACAATGAGGGGGTAGAGGCTTTATTGCGTTCTGTCATACAGCAGCAACAAGGGGTCAGTTACCTCTTTCTCGGCAGCAAGACTCACATGATGTCGCAAATGTTTGAGAACAAGAAACGTCCTTTTTTCAATTCGGGAATTCATGTGCAGATTGGGGCGTTGCCGGAAGATGAAACCATAGAGTTTCTACAGAAGCAATTTGCTACAAATAACATCAATATTGGAGATGATGAAGCAAGGTATTTAATACAATGTGCAGCAAACATACCTTATTATATCCAGCTTTTGGCCTCCTTTATCTGGCAACGCAAGGTGATGAATGGCGGTGATATTGCTGTTAGCGACATCAACGATAGCGTACAGGATATCATAGCCTTAAAAGGTGATTTCTATCACGAGCAGTTTAATCGGTATTCGATAGGACAAAAACAGCTATTACGTGCATTGTCTCGCGACGGGAGTCATATCTTCTCTGTTGATTACATCCGCAGGTACAAACTAAATTCATCTTCCACCGTTCAAAAAAACATCAAAATCTTATTAGAGGATGGACTAGCAGATAAAACAGGTGATACTTATTTCATAAGCGACCCATTTTTCCGCATATTTTTGCAGGGGATATGAAAAAAAACAAATGTATGTACCGCGTTGTGGTACACCAATAGATGTATCTTTGCATTTTGAATAAAACAGTATAAATCCATCCTATGGTAGAAGAAAGGTTGATTATATCTCATGTAAGAGAGTCTGACAAGGAAATACAGACGAATGATGAACACCAGCAGGGAGTTGCGGAAATGGCAGAATCCTTTGCTGCGGAGTTTGGCATGGGAGATTTTGGAAAGGTGATGGGGCTCCTGCATGACAAAGGAAAAGAAAAAAAAGCCTTCCAGCAGCATATTATCAAAGAGAGTGGGATGGATTCCACTATCCGAATTGAAGGGGACTATTGCCATGCATATGTAGGAGCGTTACTGGCTCGTAAACAATATCAAACTTTGGCATCACTATTGGCTTATCCTATAATGGGACATCACGCAGGACTGTATGATTATAATGATTATGATGCAGTGATAGAGGGGAAAAACATTCCAACTGAAGTTGATACTACTGAGTTGAACTTACCTCTTTCTACTTCGAAACTGAAATCCATCAAACCATTTGAATGTAATCACATCATCCGTATGCTGTTCTCTTGTTTGGTGGATGCTGATCGTCTTGACACAGAAGCATTCATGAGTCCTGAACAAGCATCTTTGCGTAAAGGTAAAAAGACCCTTCAAGAACTTGAACCATTGTTGGAAAAACATTTGGCAAAATTAAAATGTAGTATTAGGGAGAATCACAAAGAAAGCAATAGGGTTAATATTATTCGCAATCAGGTGCAAGACGAATGTCGAAAGAAAGCAGTATGTGCCCCCGGGTTCTATAGCCTTACCGTTCCAACAGGAGGCGGAAAAACACTTTCTTCACTTGTTTGGGCCATAAACCATGCTATACATCATGGCAAAAGACGCATTGTAATTGCTATTCCATACACAAGCATTATTGTTCAAACCGCACAAGTTTTACGTGATATATTTGGAAAAGAGAATGTTTTGGAACATCATTCAAATGTATCATATGAGTCTTTTTGCGATAAAGATGATAATGACGAAAACAAATTGGTTCAGCAGATGAAACTTGCCACAGAAAACTGGGATTATCCAATTATCGTGACAACGAATGTTCAGTTGTTTGAGTCAATGTACTCCAATAAACCAACACCTTGTAGAAAACTGCATAATCTATGTAACAGTGTTTTGATTCTTGATGAAGTGCAGGTGTTACCAACCCAATATCTGCAACCCATTGTTAATGCACTAAAGACATACCAGCGGCTGTTTGGACTATCGGTATTGTTCACCACTGCAAGCCAACCTGTGTTGGAGGGAAAGATTGAAGATGCATTTTCACGCATTAAGTTAGACGGTATAGACAGAATAACTGAAATCATACCTATCGAATTTGACCTACACAACAAGCTTCGGCGTGTAAATCTTTTTTTTGACGACAATAAAAGTTCATACGATGAGATTGCTGATAGAATGGTACAATACGACAGAGTCCTATGTATTGTAAACACTCGTAAAACTGCTTTGGAGATTTACAACAGACTGCCCAAAGATGAGCACTCACTCACGATTCATCTTTCAAGGATGATGTGCCAACACCATATTCGTGAGACTATAGAACGCATTAAGTCTGCCTTAAATGATTCAAAGTACAAAATAATCCGTGTTGTTTCCACACAACTCATAGAAGCAGGTGTAGATATTGACTTCCCCGTCGTATTCCGACAAGAAGCTGGACTCGATTCCATTATACAGTCTGCAGGGAGGTGTAATAGAGAGGGCGTAATAGAAAAAGGAGACACTTATGTTTTTATGCTAAAAGAAACAAGATTGAGAGGAACTCTTAATCTCATGAATGAAGCCCGGAAAGACGTTATGGACATTGTGGAAGACAAAATGTCTCTTGATGCAATATATAAGTATTTTAATAAGTTGTACCAATCTACACCAACATTTGACAAGTCAAATCAAGAAGGATACAATATGCATGAAATGCTGGAGGATGTTATGGATGAAATACCAAGTACAAGAAATGCAATGCCATCTATTGACTTTCTATTTAAAATGGCGGCAAATAATTTCCATTTGATAGATGATGATTCTATTGGGGTAGTTGTTCCCTATGTTACTGATGAAGAAAAAAAGAAAGGATGTAAACCATATATTGAGAAACTAATTGAAGAACTTAAGACAGCAGTTCTCTCATATCGTTTGATGAAAGAACTCGGACCATACATGATTAATATAAAGGAACACGATTATAACGTTTTGGAAGGTTACTTAATAAAAGTTAATGGTGTGAACGTTCTTGATTACGAATATATGTATAGCCAGGAAACTGGACTGAGAATGTCATTTGATGAGATATTAATTAAATAATAATAGAATATGGAATACTACGACAAAGAATTCTGTTTGGAGGTTTGGGGGCCGATAGCTTGTTTCACTCGACCTGAGTTGAAGGTTGAGCGAGTTAGTTATGATGTCATCACACCTTCAGCCGCTCGTGCTATTTTCGAGGCTGTTTTTTGGAAGCCAGCTATACATTGGCAGGTCACAAAGATTGAAGTGTTGAACCCAATAAAATGGACTTCGGTGAAAAGAAATGAAGTTGGAGCTGTGGCATCCAAGAATCCCATTTTCATTGATGAAGTAGACAATAAGGGGAAACTGAAGAATCGCCAGCAAAAGAACACTCTGATGCTACGGAACGTGCGCTATCGCTTATGGGCCAAATTGGAGTTTATTCCCATGAGGAAACGAAATGAAATGAATAATAAATTTTCCAGATGGTTAAATCCTGATTTGGAAACCTATAAAGAAAGCAGAAATCCCTTGATTGATTATGAGGAAGCAGATTATCTGCAAATGGATGAAGTAAATCATCTTCGCAAGGACGAGAACCCAGGAAAGTATAATGCGATGTTTGAGCGTCGTGCCAGTAAAGGACAATGTTTCACGCAGCCCTACCTTGGCACTCGGGAATGTTCCTGCTCTTTCAGGTTGGTCAATCCTGTGACAGATAAACTAGATGATCCAATCAATGAAACCCGTGACTTGGGTATCATGCTCTATGATATGGACTTTGAGGCTGACATAAATAATCCCCCCGCCATGTTCTATCGTGCGAAGATGGAAAACGGAGTAATTATTGTTCCACCTAAAGATTGTGAGGAGATTTTAAAATGATACTGAAAGCTTTGTATGACTTCTATCAGAGAGACAAGGATTCTGTTCCAGAGGGATGGATGAAATGTGATTTGTCATACCTTATCGTTATTGATGGAAATGGATTATTTCAGAGGATACGATGTTTAGATGGCGAGGAAAAGACTAAAATTGTACCAGCTGGAGACCATTCTAATAGTATTACTCCACAACTAATGTGGGATAACGTAATGTATGCTCTTGACTACACAAATGAGGAACAGGAAGAGAAAAAGAGTAAAGCACATGAAAAACACCTTGCTTTTGTTGGTCGATGCGAGGAAACGGCAAAACGTTTGAATAACCCATATATTAATGCTGTGGTGTCATTCTATAAAAGAGGTGAACTGAGCAAAGTATATGAACATGAACTATGGGGTGAGTTAAAGAAAAGCAAAGGAAATGTGTCATTTCAAGTCAATATTGGAGAGGAAAACATAAATGTAGCAACAATACCCGAACTTGTTCAATCACGTACAGATAATAATGTTGCATTTGGGAGATGCCTTGTCACTGGTGAGGTTGGTGAACTTGTCAGAATTGGTACAAAAACACCTATAACAGGATGTAAGAACTCAGCCAAATTGGTGTCTTTCCAGAAGGACTCCGGATTTGACTCGTACGGTAAAGAACAAGGTTATAACGCACCTATTTCAAAAAAAGCAGAATTCGCGTTTTCGTCAGCTTTTAAGAAACTGACAGAAAAGAATTCAAAGCACAATGTTGTATTTGTGTTTGGCAATAAGAAAAACAGGGACTTTTCAAAGAACCGCACTTATGTCTTTTGGGCTTCAGCAAACGATTCTGAGATTGCGGCTGCAATAGAGGAAGGCGTTAGTTCGGTAATAAACCCGAAACGAAGGGTTGATTTGGTTCGAAATGTATTTAAAGGCATTTGGATAGATCAGAATCTGCATGTTAACAGAAAAGATCGTTTTTATATCGCTGGACTTGCTGGCGTTTCTGGCCGCATCGCGGTAGTATATTGGAATGAGTGCGGATTAGAAGAACTCTCTAAAAACATACTTAATCATTATTCCGATATGCTTATTGGCAATGACGAACTGGGTTATTCCAAACCATATAGAGGGTTGTACCAAATATTGGCTGCTGTTGCTGTTGATGGTAATATTGAAAACTGCCCACAGAATATGTCAGAAGCCACGCTTAGGAGTATTCTTGAGGGTGGACCATACCCAGAAGCACTCTACCAAGCATGCATCAGACGATTGCTTTCTGAGATTGACAACAAAGACAAACGCAGGTGGAAGGTTACTAAAACCCGTATTAGCATCTTGAAAGCATTTTTAAATAGAAATATCAACAACAATAATAACAAAAAGATTGAAGCAATGTTAGACAAAGACAACACCAATTCTGGCTATCTCTGTGGCCGACTATTTGCAGTTATTGACCGCATTCAGGAAATAGTGAATAAGCAGAACACCATTCGTAACCGTTACATGAATGCTGCAAGTTCTACTCCTGTAACTGTTTTCCCAACAATACTGAATCTTTCCAACCATCATGCAGAAAAGTTGGAAGTAAGAAAGAAGTTCTTTGATGACTTGAAGGGAGAAATCCTCAGCAAGATTGAATCGGAGGGGTTTCCCACCCAACTTGATTTACAGGATCAAGGCCGTTTCTTTATTGGCTTCTATCACCAAAGACAGGAGTTTATTACTAATAAGGGAAACAAAATAGAAACAACAAACTAAAAAATCATACAACTATGTTAGAATTAAAGAACAGAATCGATTTCGTTTACATCTTTGATGTACAGGATGGGAATCCCAATGGTGACCCCGATGCAGGCAATCTACCTCGTGTGGATGCTCAAACAGGCAAAGGCCTTGTAACTGATGTATGCCTAAAGCGCAAAGTTCGAAACTATGTACAGGTGGTTTCAACTGATGAAAATGGAAAGAGTAAAGAAGGGTTAGATATATACATAAGAGAAAAAGCTGTTTTGGGTAGAAGTCATGTGAAAGCGTTCAAGGCCTTAGGGTATGAAATGGGGGAAGAAGCTAAAGAAGAAATAAAAGACGCTGAGATAGTGGAAGATCTGAAAGAATCTGGCTTATGCGATGGACTTTCTTTTTCTGAAGAAGATGAAAAAAACTATATCACCATAGAAGGTGTGGCAGACAAAAAGGCTATTACAGAATGGCTTAAAGATACTGAACTGAGCAAAAAAACAACAGACTTTATCAAAGGGGTGTTGAAGAAATCAAAACCAAGAAGACCTACAGAAAAAGAGACAGAAGGAGGGCGTGATTGGATGTGTAAGAATTATTATGATGTCAGAGCCTTTGGAGCTGTTATGTCTTTGAAATCAGCACCCAATTGTGGCCAAGTCCGAGGCCCAATTCAACTAACCTTCGCCCGTTCAGAAGACCGTATTGTAACATCTGAACACTCTATAACAAGAGTGGCAGTTGCCACAGAACAGGAAGCTAAAAATCAAGGAGGAGACAATCATACAATGGGGCGTAAAGCCACAATCCCTTATGGCCTCTACGTTTGTCATGGCTTTATCTCTGCCAATCTCGCCAAACAAACGGGTTTTTCTGAAGAAGACTTGGCTCTTTTTTGGGATGCACTAAAGAATATGTTTGATGTTGACCGCTCTGCTGCTCGTGGATTGATGAGTGCTCAGAAACTTATTGTGTTCCGTCATAACAGTGTGTTAGGCAATGCTCCTGCTGACAAATTATTCAAATTAGTGGAGGTGAAAAAGAAACAAGACGATGCTATTCCCCGCTCTTTTGAGGATTACAACGTGACTTGCAAAGCCGATGTAGAGAAAAAACTTGAAGAGTTACACCTTAATGAGAACATTACCGTTGAGTATTTGATTTAACCACACATGACAGAGGGACATTTGTTCAGAAACAGCAATGCACTTTTCCCGTCATTCCAAACTCAAGCGAAAGAACAGGGAGTAGAGGTGATATAGGCCGATAATAGACTATGATGTACGATGATGACCAGATGCTTATGTTGTCGGGGATACAGCACTATCGCTTTTGTCCCCGGCAATGGGCATTGATACATATCGAACAGTTGTGGGACGATAACCGGCTGACCATGGAGGGTATCCTCATGCATAAGCATGTTGACGACCCTTTCTATCGTCAAAAATGCGGTGAGTATATCGCACTGCGTGCGGTTAATGTTGCCTCACACGAGTTGGGTCTGTATGGTGTCACTGATGTGGTAGAACTCCATCCGTCCGACGATGCTGCAAACAGCATCAAGCATCCGAAATATCCAGGCTTGTGGCAGCCTTATCCTGTGGAGTATAAACATGGTAAACCAAAGAGGAATGAAATCGATGAGGTTCAACTGGCAGCGCAAGCCATGTGTCTTGAAGAGCAGTATGGCATACGTATACCTTACGGGGCTTTCTTCTATGGCGAGATACGTCGTCGGGTGGAGGTGGAGATAACTGACGGACTACGCCAAATAGTCAGAGATTGCTCCAACGAAATGCACCGGCTTTTCTGTGACGGACAACTGCCCCCAGTTCTACAAGGAAAGCATTGCTACAAATGCTCATTGAAAGACAAATGCCTGCCGCAGATTGCCGATTGCACTAGGGTTTCATACTATTTAAACAAGTATCTCTATGAGGAAACTACTTAACACATTGTACATAACAACGCCTGAGTCATACCTGAGCAAGGATGGTATGAATGTGGTTGTTTCTATAAACCAGCAGGAAGTGTTTCGGATACCTGTTATCAACCTCGAGAGCATTGTAACCTTTGGATATATGGGCGCAAGCCCGGGATTGATGAAACTCTGTATGGATAACAATGTATCGCTGACATTCCTTTCACCCAATGGTAGATTTATCAGCAGATTCCAGGGACCTTCACGTGGCAATGTGTTGCTTCGCAAGAAACAATACCAACTGGCCGAAGATGAAGCATGGTCACTGCATGTGGCAAAAGTAATGATTGGAGGTAAGATACAGAATTATCGTAACATTCTGCGCCGTTATCAACGCGATTATGGGAACAACCCAGAGGTGGAGTCGGCGGCAACTGCATTGGACGTACGCAAGCACAAGGTTTTCCTTGCAACAGACCGTTTGACACTTGTAGGAGAGGAAGGACTGGCAGCAAATAAGTACTTTGAGGTTTTCCCCTGCATGATGACCCAACAACGAGAAGGCTTTCCGTTCTCCGGACGTAACCGCAGACCACCAAAGGATGCCGTGAATGCCATGCTCTCACTGGCATATACGCTCATCGCCAACGATGTTGCAGCGGCCTTGGAGACAGTTGGACTTGACCCGTATGTTGGATTCCTTCACACCCTGCGACCCGGAAGGGCTTCTCTTGCACTTGATATGACGGAGGAATTGCGTGCCTATTTAGGTGACCGCTTTGTACTCTCACTCATCAATCGTAGACAGGTAACACCGAGTGATTTCCTTTACCAAGGAGAGCAGGGTGTGACTATGACCGAAAACGGACGCAAAACCTTCATCACAGCGTGGCAGAACAGGAAGAAGGAAACACTTGTTCATCCCTATCTCAATGAGAAAATTCCAGTAGGACTTGTCCCTCACGCACAGGCAATGTTATTGGCAAGATATGTTCGAGGTGATATTGACGACTATCCGGTTTTTTTAATCAAATAATGGTACAACAAATGAATATACTTGTAACATACGATGTCGACACCGTCAGTGAAAAGGGGCAGAAGCGGCTACGGGATGTTGCCCGCATCTGTAAGAATTATGGCCAAAGGGTTCAGAATTCAGTGTTTGAATGTGACGTTACAGAGACACAATATTTGGTGTTGAAAGAGGAACTTAAAGCGGCTATGGACGAGGAATTGGACAGCATCAGATTCTATCAACTGAATAAAAACAAATCACATGGACTTGAAACAATAGGGAGGATTACTTCGTATGACTACGACGAACCAATTGTACTGTAAGTGCGAACAACAAGCACTGCATTAAATGCGAAGTGTTCGCACCTGTTGATATAGAAGAACTGGAATGGAAAAATGAACAAAGATAGAGAATAATGAAGATATATTCGCGGAATAGAATGCATAAGGTATTTAAAAAGTATTAACTACATGTATAACGGTCGCCCCCCATGCGGGGGCGTGGATTGAAACTCCGGCCGCACCTCCGGCCACGTCAAAGTGCAGTCGCCCCCCATGCGGGGGCGTGGATTGAAACTCGGCTTCCTCTTGGCTCATAGTGCCGCCACTGCGTCGCCCCCCATGCGGGGGCGTGGATTGAAACATCGAGACCGTCGCCGAGCTCGTCGGCCAGGGCTGTCGCCCCCCATGCGGGGGCGTGGATTGAAACAACACCAAGTTCCGCGAGATATACAGCGGCATAGGTCGCCCCCCATGCGGGGGCGTGGATTGAAACTGCAAAAACAAAAAAGAACAACTCCTCCCCTGGCGTCGCCCCCCATGCGGGGGCGTGGATTGAAACTACTACCCCGCTATCAACTACAAGCGTGTGGGCGTCGCCCCCCATGCGGGGGCGTGGATTGAAACTCAACCGACAAAGAGGGTATCGTCCGAGAATTGTCGCCCCCCCCATGCGGGGGCGTGGATTGAAACCGCATGGAAGGCTACGACCGCGAACTCGCCAAAGGTCGCCCCCCATGCGGGGGCGTGGATTGAAACAACGATTATGAAGTGACGTTTACCGATGGCAGCAAGTCGCCCCCCATGCGGGGGCGTGGATTGAAACTACCCGAGCGACATCGTGGAGACCTGGCTGGGCGTCGCCCACCATGCGGGGGCGTGGATTGAAACCGTTATCCTATCGTGAGTTCGCCGGTGTGCGAGGTCGCCCCCCATGCGGGGGCGTGGATTGAAACATCATCGCCATTGCAGTGGTGGGGTCGCTGCTCTGTCGCCCCCCATGCGGGGGCGTGGATTGAAACTTGCATTTGCGTTCTGCCTTGCCGCGCAGTTGGTGTCGCCCCCCATGCGGGGGCGTGGATTGAAACGAAAAAGTAAAGTATACAAAGATGGAACAGCCGACGGACTTGCGTACATTACATCCTTCAGTGTTTTTGATTTCCTTATGACCTGTTTGGATGTTTTTTCTCTCTTAGAAATAATTTAGAAAATAAATAGAAAGTAAATAGAAAATAAATAACTAGGCGACATGGAGTTAGCAAAAGCGTGTTTTCGGCCTTTTCGGGGTGGGGATAGGGTGGTATAATTACCCCCAATTGGTTTATGGCAGATTAGTATATTAGGAAACGCCAAAGAGACCTGAAAAAGCTAAAAGTCGGCCTAACGACCGAATGGGGTTTCATTATACTATTTAGCATTATGCTAAAAGGTGTAATTGTCACATGTTGATAATTAATGATATATAGAGGTTGTTGGAAAAATGTTTGTCTCTAATACCAATTGGACATTTGGGTTTGAGGTGGATTTTTGCCTCATTTTTTGGCTGCGCTTCTTTCACTTTTGTTTAGGTAAGGAATAGGTAAAATATATTGCGATGGAACAACGACTGATTTGCGTATCTCCTACAGCGTTGTCGGTTTCCTATTCCCCAAGTTGGAGTGGGGAAATGCCTCTTAGTGCTTGGTGGCAGGCACATTATTGTTCATTGCTCACCTTTTGTCACACATCTTTACAGAAAAAATGGCATCTTAAATTAATTGTGTGTAAGTGGCTCATTTTTAGGATGAATTGCATTTCTTTGCTGTTCTGTGCCAGTGTCTCCACTGTGTTAATTTGTGAAAATTAATTAAAGTGTTCTCAATAATTCAATTTTTTTTTCTATTTTTGCATTCTGTTAGTAACAAGTGTATCGTCGTAAAAAACAATTTATTTTTATACCAAAATATTTAAGGTTATGAGGGTAATTATCACTAAAGACTACACCGACATGTCTTTATGGGCAGCAAACTATGTGGCCCAAAGAATCATTGATGCCAATCCCACCCCCGAAAGGCCGTTCGTATTGGGTTGCCCCACCGGCAGCTCGCCCAAAGGTCTCTATCGGCATCTGATTGAATTGAATAAGAAGGGGGTAATCAGTTTTCAGAATGTTGTCACGTTCAACATGGATGAGTATGTTGGGCTGGATGTCAACCATCCGGAAAGTTACCACAGCTTTATGTGGACCAACTTTTTCAACCACATCGACATCAAGAAGGAGAATGTGCACATCCTCGACGGCAACGCTCCCGACCTGCTTGCTGAGTGTGCCCATTATGAGGAGATGATTGCCCAGGCGGGCGGCATCGACCTGTTTATGGGCGGCATTGGCCCCGACGGCCATATCGCTTTCAACGAGCCGGGCAGCAGTCTTTCCTCACGTACACGCATTAAGACGCTCACTACCAACACTATCCAGGCCAACTGCCGTTTCTTCGACGGCGATGTGACCAAGGTGCCCAAACAGGCTCTCACGGTAGGTGTAGGAACGGTGATGGACGCCCAGGAGGTGATGATTATGTGCAACGGCCCGGCTAAGGCACGCGCTTTGCGGCACATGATTGAGGAGGGTGTCAGCCACATGTGGACAGCCAGCATGCTGCAGATGCACCGCCACGGGATTGTGGTGTGCGACGAAGAGGCTTGCGAGGAGCTGAAAATCAGCACGTATAACTATTTTAAGGACAAACAACAATTGGAGGGTGTGCTGAATGACTACCTCCATCGTTTTGAGTAGTTTGAAACCCAGAATCAATGTTCAAGACCGCTTCGGCGGTCTCTTTTTTTGCGTTTGGAGGTAATGGCAACCTAATGACCGATTGGGGTTAAACGAGGTTCGGCTGTGGCTGGCTGGTGAATTTTTTGAGCCAAGTGAGTTGTTTCTTGGCATAGTGCCAGGTATTGAGGCGAATGGTGTCGGCCACTACGGTGCGCTGGCTTTGGGAGAGGGCAAAGGGGGTGTCGCCACAAGCCTGCCAGAGGGTGAAAAACTCCTTGTAGCCCACGGTGTTGAGGGCGGTGAGATGGCGGAGTGGGTAGAGGCGGCGAGCCTCTTCTTCGAGTCCGAGGAGCATCATCTGGTCGACACGCCGGTCGATACGCTGGCGTAGCAGCTCGCGGGGGTGCGTGACGACGGTCTGCTCGATGTTGAAGGGGCGTCGGGCAGGCGGCTGGTTGACGAGGCGGCTGTAGGGTATGCCGGAGGTGAGGGTGACTTCAAGTGCGCGCTGTATGCGGACACCATTGGCGGGGTCGACGGTGCGGTAGTAGTCGGGGTCGAGGTTGCGGAGCATAGCGCGGAGGCTTTCGACCCCTTCGGTTTGGAGCTGCTGCTGCAGTTTGAGTCGCAATGCTGGATCGGGGTCGGGCAGTACGGCAATGCCGTGGCAGAGGGCTTGGATGTAGAGTCCGCTGCCACCTACGGCTATGAGGGTGTCGTGGGTTTGGAAGAGGCGGGTGATGAGGGCGATGGCTTCCTCCTGATAGGTGAAGACGTTGAAAGGGTCGGTGACTGAGCGGCAGGCGATGAAGTGGTGGGGTGCGGCGGCGAGCTCTTCGGGTGAGGGACGGGCAACGCCGATGTCGAGTTCGGTGTAGAACTGGCGCGAGTCGCACGAGATGATTTCGGTGTTCAGCTCGCGGGCAAGCCGGATGGCGAGAGCGGTTTTGCCGGCTGCAGTGGGGCCGAGTATGAGTTTAAGGGTTTTGATGATTGTCGGTGTTTGAGCTGTCGGCGGTAGGGGTGACGGGTGTGGGTGTGGAGTGCCCCTCGACGGGATGGAGACCGAGTTCGGCGGCTTTGTCGAGCATCATCTGCCAGGCGGCAGTGCGGTTGTTGGGGATGATGCCGTCGAGGATGGCGTCCTTGATGGCGTCCTTGATGATTCCAATCTCGTGGCAGGGTGTGAGGTTGAAGGTTTGCATGATGTCGATGCCGCTGACCGGGGGTTGGAAGTTGCGGATGCGGTCGCGTTCTTCGAGTTCGACGAGTTTCTGCCGTACAAGCTGGAAGTTCTTCATGTAGCGGCGCACTTTCTCCTCGTTCTTGCTGGTGATGTCGGCTTGGCAAAGGGTCATGAGGTCGTCAATGTCGTCGCCAGCATCGAAGAGGAGGCGGCGGACGGCGGAGTCGGTGACTTGGTCTTCGGCCAGGATGATGGGCCGCAGGTGGAGCAGGACGAGTTTTTCGACATATTTCATCTCAGGTCCTAGGGGGAGACGCAGGCGGGTGAAGATTTTCTTCACCATGTGGCTGCCCTTCACTTCGTGGCCGTGGAAGGTCCATCCTAATTTGGCTTCGTAGCGTTTGGTGGCGGGTTTGCCGATGTCGTGGAGTATGGCGGCCCAGCGCAGCCAGAGGTTGTTGCTGTGGGCGGCCACGTGGTCGAGAACCTGAAGAGTGTGGTAGAAATTATCTTTGTGGCCATGGGAGCCTACGGTGTCGACCCCCTTGAGGTTGCTGAATTCGGGGAAGATGATGGCCATGAGGCCGGTTTTCTGCAGCAGTTTGAAACCGAGGGAGGGGGCAGGGGAGAGGATGATTTTGTTGAGTTCGGTGGTGATGCGCTCGGCGGAGACGATATGGATGCGTTCGGCGTTGCGGGTGATGGCGTCGAGGGTTTCGGGGAGGATACGGAACTGCAGCTGAGTGGCGAACCGGATGGCGCGCATCATGCGGAGGGGGTCGTCGCTGAAAGTGATGTCGGGGTCGAGGGGTGTGCGTATGAGACCTTGGTCGAGGTCGTTGATGCCGCCGAAGGGGTCGAGCAGCTGGCCGAAGGTATCATTGTTGAGGGATACGGCCATTGCGTTGATGGTGAAGTCGCGGCGGTTCTGGTCGTCCTGCAGGGTGCCGTCTTCGACGATGGGCTTGCGGCTGTCGCGGCGGTAGCTCTCGCGGCGGGCGCCGACAAATTCTATCTGCCACAGGGTGTCGCCTTGGCGATAAATGAAGGATGCGGTGCCGAAGTTTTTGAATACCGAGACGTGGATGTCGGGATTGATGGAGCGGGCAGTGGCTTGGGCAAGCTCGATGCCGTTGCCGAGGCAGACGATGTCGATGTCGGTGCAGGGACGGTGGAGGAAGTGGTCGCGTACCACGCCGCCCACGGCATAGGCTTGCACACCGAGGGCGTCGGCAGTGGCGCCTACAATGCGGTAGATGGGGTTGTCGAGGATGAGGTTCATGGTAGTCGCAGGGGGTGGCGTTGGGTTGTGGCTAAGCTGAGTTGAGGCGGGGGCAGGGTATTATTTGCTGTTGGAGCTTTTGGCGGAGTAGTCGACGGTGTTGTCGAGGTTTCCTTCTTCGTCGTAGAATTCCCAGATGCCTACACGCTGACCTTTGCTGTAAGTGCCTTGATAGTAGGGCACGCCGTTTTCGCGGTAGACGGTGTAAGGTCCATCTTCAAGGCCTTCGGCGAAGTTGGCTTCCACCTGGGGATTGCCGTTGGGGAAGTAGAAGATGACGCGGCCGCTGCGCATGCCGTTGGTGAGGCGCTCGGTGCTGCGGACGGTGTAGTTGCTGTAGAACTGGATGACGTCCTGGTGCTGGCCGGAACAGAAAACCACAGTGCTGGGGGTGCCGAAGGTGCCGAGGTCGGTGACATATACCGAGTCGAGTTTGCCGTCGTAGTAGGAGCCCCCGTTGCGGTTGTAGAACGACCAGTTGGAGCCAAAGTCGTGTCGGCTGCTGAAGTCACCGCTGGCAAAGAGCTGGCCGTTGTCGAAGAAGTATTGCCAGATGCCATCGGGTACTTCGGGCTTGCCGCTGAATTTCTTCTCGAACTGGAGCTGGCCGCTTTCGTAATACATGCGCTCGCCCACGCGGGTGGGGGACTTCTTGTCGCCCTTTACCAGAAAGACGAGCATGGGTTTGCCATTGGGATAGCTTTGTATCACCTCTTCGCGGACGTGGTGGCACGAGGTGACCAGGGCCAGTGCTGCGACGAAGACGAGTGTTGCAGGGATGGATAATGATTTCATGGGGTTTGGATGTTTGAAGTTGACTCTATTTTTCGCGGAAGTAGATGCTGATGGGCACACCGTGGAAATCCCACATCTCGCGGAGCCTGTTCTCGACAAAGCGTTTGTAGGGGTCGCGGATGTACTGAGGCAGGTTGCAGAAGAAGACAAACTGGGGATAGGGTGTCGGCAACTGGGTGACATATTTTATCTTTATCCATTTGCCTTTGACAGCGGGAGGGGGATTCTGCTCTTTGACAATGGGGAGCAGTTTGTCGTTCAACTCGCTGGTGGAGATACGGCGCGAGCGCGATTCATACACTTGCTTGGCGGTCTCCAACACTTTGAATACGCGCTGTTTGTTCAGCACACTGGTGAAGACGATGGGGACATCCTCGAAGGGGGAGATGCGGCTGCGGATAAGGTCTTCGAACTGTTTGTGGGTCTTGTTGTCTTTCTCGATGAGGTCCCATTTGTTGACCACAATCACCACGCCTTTGTTGTTGCGCTGGATGAGGGAGAAGATGTTCAGATCCTGCACCTCCAGCCCTTGGCTGGCATCGAGCATCAGGATACAGACATCGCTATTCTCGATGGCGCGGACGCTGCGCATGACGGAATAGAACTCCAGGTCTTCACTCACTTTCGACTTCTTGCGAAGACCGGCGGTGTCGACAAAGTTGAAGTCGAATCCGAACATGTTGTAGCGGGTATAGATGCTGTCGCGAGTGGTGCCGGCGATAGGGGTTACGATGTTGCGTTCCTGTCCGGTGATGAAGTTGATGAACGAACTCTTGCCCACGTTGGGGCGGCCGACAACGGCGATACGCGGCAGGGTGTCGGCTTGGTCGGGCTCGCCTTCGCTGAAGTCCTCGACAACAGCGTCGAGCAGGTCGCCGGTGCCGCTTCCGCTGATGCCGGCAATGGGGTAGGGGTCGCCAAGACCGAGGGCGTAGAACTCGGCCAGGTTGTCCATCTCTTTGGCATTGTCGACTTTGTTGGCCACGAGGAGCACCTTTTTGGTGCATTTGCGGAGCATGGAGGCCACGTCCTCGTCCATTGGAGTCAGGCCTTCACGGGCGTCGACAAGGAAAAGGATGATGTCAGCCTCGTCGACAGCCAGTTGTACCTGTTTGCGTATCTCTATCTCAAATTCATCGTCGCCGCCCATCACGTATCCGCCGGTGTCGATGATGGAGAAGTGCTTTCCATTCCAGTCGGATTTGCCGTATTGGCGGTCGCGGGTAACACCAGAGGTTTGATCCACAATGGCCTGACGGCTTTCGGTCAGACGGTTGAAGAGAGTGGATTTACCGACATTGGGGCGCCCCACTATAGCTACTATATTGCTCATTATGTGTTGTTGTTGTGCGTTATCTTAGTCCGTAAACATTGATTCCGAAATAGATGTGTGCCGCCCTCATCTCCGAAAGCATAAGGCTTGATACATAGTCGACGGCAACGTATAATTGGGTCCGTGCACCGGGATTGACACTGATGGACATGCCGGGATTGAAGAAACTCCACGTTTTGCCGTCGTATGAGAGCGAGTTGGCGGCGGTGAGCTCGAGCCAGTTGAACAGATTGAAGTTAAGCGACAGGGAGTTGTTGCAACGGAAGTTGCCTTCGCCAAAGTGGTTGAACCAGCCGCTCTCCCACTCGCCGTGGAAGAGGTAACCCACCTTCAGCATGTTGAAGAGTGAGTAGGATAAACCGACGAACATACGGGTAGGCGGGGTGTAGCTGAAAGGTCTTCTCTCAGCTTTGTAGTCAATCATATTAATCAGCGAATCTGCCCATTGTCTGAAATAGGTTGAGTCGGACAGGCGACCGATTTCAATTCCTTCGAAGTGGATGGTGTTGTCGCTCGATTTGGGTTTGAGCGTAATGCAACTGTCGTTCCAGGTGATGCCGGGACCCCAGTCGATAATGCTTGCACTGATTTCGAAATTCTCCAGTTTGAACTTCATACCAAGGTCGAAAGTGACGCCAAAGTTGTTCGGGAAAGCAAGTTTATGCTTGAAAGCAAGCTTGTTGTTCTCGTTGATGGTGAGGAAGGCCAATCCGGCAGAGTGAACCAAGTAGTCGAGTGAGAGATTAAGGCTCGAGGTGTCGGAGGCGGTAGTGATATCCACCGCCAGTTTGTCCACCGAGGCCATAGCAAGGCCGTCGAGCAGATTGACGCGGGCTCCGAGAGTCAGGGGTAGCCCAGTGAACTCGTAGGCAACGCCAGCCGACACGTGGCCATAGGCCATATAATGCGCCAACATGGTGGTGCCGAGGTCGAGATGGCGGTTTTGGTTCAGATTGCCTTCTGTCACAATTCTTGTCAGTTCTAAAGGCAGTGTGACGGTACTATTGGACCTTATCCCTGCGTCTAGCATGAGATGCAGATGCGACCCTATCGAGAATCCTACGCCCAGCAGGTTCATGTCAGCGTTTGTGCTGAAGCGGCATTGCCGGTCGGCCATCGTCTGCAGGAAATCGGTGACATTGAATACCGTCGCATTGCGGACGGGGTCATACTTCAGGTTCAAGTCATTGTATGAGAATGGAAGAGAGATGTCGGCATTTGTTCTGGCCACCGAAACATACCATTTGGCCGTTTCGGGGAACATAGCAGGGTTGAGACTGCTGCTCCATGGGGAAGAGAACGCGTGATAGAAAATACCGTTGTCGCTCAACGATTGGGCTTTTACCTTTCCGCCCATTGCGGCGAAAGCCATTAGGGCAGCCACAGCTACGATTGTATTAACTTTCCTCATGGCTTAGGGTCGATTTTAATGGAGTCAGAACTAAAGTGAATATGGGGTGCCAGCACCACTTTGGCTTCTAAGTCGATGCGGTTGGTGTCAAATACTGTCACGTGTGGAAACTCCCCAGTAGTACCAATTTTCGAGGTGTTGAATGCCACGCGATAATGCAGGTAGTAGGTCTCACGCAGCATCTTCAGCAACCGGTTGTCGATGGGTATGACGAACGAGCTGTGAGCGAATCCAGAAGAGGCATAAGTGTCGGTAGCAGGCAGATAGCGTACTGGAGCCTCCTTTATCTCAGCGCTCTCTGGCAGGATGTTGTCCGACAAGCGGTATGTGTCATGACCTAGCAGGGCAAGATTCAATTTTAGCGAGGCCGGAAGTGAGTTATTGGCTTCAATCACTATATAACTTGTCGAGTCGAGGTTGAGAAAACGTTCTACCTCATCGAGCACCGAGTCGGCAATAGAAGCCGGCAAAGTCCACTCGATGGTGTCCTCATAAATCCTATTCTCAGACCACAACTGCATGGGAACATCAAGATTGCAGTTGGTAGACAGGGTGATACTGTCCAAGCCTATTTCATGCAGCAGCAAGTGCATGTATGTCGAGTCCCAGTTGTCCGAAGGCATTACTGTCGTCATACGGATTGAATAGCTTGCATATTCAGGTTTGTGAGGCATTATGTAGGTGATGTCGTAGTTGTCCATAATGTAGAGCGTGTCGCCAGCAGCTAGCTCGTGTTCGTCTACCTCAAAAGGCCTATCCGTCAGCGGGATGACCATTTCGGAACCGTCTTTGCAGCCAACAGAAATGAACATCGAGTCGAAATACACCTTCAGACCATGGTTATACAACGTTACTGTGTCTTTGTAATACCCTTTTACAAAGCCCTTCACTGTGGTATATAGGCCGCTCAGTTTGAAGTCGTCATCGTCCCAGTCGCGCATGTCGCTGAAGAAATCAAACTTCAGCATTCCAGTGATGATTTGAGATTCACGCACAGAGTCTTGCTCGCCTTTTCTACCGTTTTTGCTGTCGTCATCTGTGACAATCGAATAGTCAAATACGGTGTGGACGGTTTTGGCATATCGAAGAGAAACGATACCATCATCGTTGGTATACAGATCGAAATGCGCCATTGAGTCTATCACCCCAAGAATTTCGCTCGTTGTAACGGTCCATTTGGCGGCAGGGATACCCCATACCGGGTCAAAATCGCCCTCGACGATGAAGGGACGGCGAAATATATCTGTATCCACCTTCTCGCAACCCTCCATGACCATACAGGCAACGAGGACAAACAGAATAGTTTTCAGTCTCATAATCTTTCGAATTGATTGATAATTGAATTTGCAAAGATACAAAAAAAAAACGTATTTTTGCATTTTCTAACATATAATACACCATTTATGAAAAAGAGTCTACTATTGTCTGTTACGCTTTTGCTCTCGGTATGCCTGCACGCCCAGCAGACTTTCACATTCTGCCAGCGCGACACCATGGAGTTGAAACTGGACGTTTACCATCCTGCCAATCCCCGAGCCGACCATGCCTGCGTGCTTTATGTCTTCGGTGGTGGTTTCATCTCCGGTGCTCGCAATAATGAGCACATGGTCAACTGCTGCACATCGCTTGCCGACCGTGGATTTATCGTTGTCGCCATCGACTACAGGCTTTACCTGAAACATGCCAAAAAGGTGCCCCTGCTCAAGATGCACACGCTCTTCGACACTGCTATTCGTTACGCTGTCGAGGACTGTTCCGAGGCCATTGCATGGCTCTGCAACCATGCTGATGAGCTGGGTATCGACACGTCACGCATCATTCTGTCGGGCAGCAGTGCAGGGGCTATCACCGTGCTCCAAACCGACTATTGCCGTTGCAATTCCCTCCCCCCGGCCGCTGCTCTGCCCGCAGGTTTCCGACCTGCCGCTGTGGTCCCCTATGCCGGTGGGCTCTATTGCTCGGCCTGTCAGCTCAAGTATGCTGTTCCTCCGGCTCCCACCTGCTTCTTCCATGGTACAGCGGACCGCATTGTCAACTACAACTCGTTCCGTGGGTCGCTGGGCAAAGCCCTGTTTGGCGCCAACCGGGTGGCACGTGTTTTCAAGAGGAACGACTATAGCCATTGGATTCTCCGGTACGAGGATCATGGACACGAAATCGCCGCTGCGTTGCCACAAACTATCGACGGATTCTGCGCCTTTGTCAATGCAACACTTGCCGGACGTGTGATGAACTACGATGCTACTTGCACCGACACCGGCATCAAGTTGACCAAGTGGTCGAAGCTCAACCTTCTGCAGCTCTACCGTGCTCATTAGCATCGGGTTGAAAAAGGGCATCCCTTGCAGTAAGGGATGCCCCGATTTGACGTTACTTTTAGAGGGATTGACTATTTCAGCGCCATGCCGCTGTTCCAGGCTTTTCCTACGCTGTCGCCGATGGTGTAGTAGTTGAAGCTTGAGCCGTCCCACACCAGAGGGTTGAGTTTCTTGATGTCGATTTTGCCGTTGGTGACAACGGTCGAATCGGCTGAGGCGTTGACGATTTGGCCAACGACGAAAGCACCGCCGTCCTCACGCTCCTGCATGTCCACCACTACGCATTCCATGGTGACGGGATACTCGTTGATGATGGGGGCGTTGACGTTGGGGCTGTCCTTCCATGTAAAGCCGGCTTTGGCCACTTTGTTCTCCACATCGTTGCCGCTGACGATACCAAAGTAGTCGCTCTGAGCCACTGTGCGGGCATCGGCGAAACTGAGGGTGAAGGCCTTGGTGAGGCGCAGGTTGTCGGTGGTTTTGTGTTTCGACAGCTGAAAGCACACCTGGTTGCCGTCGTACTGTCCGCCCCAGGCGGCCATCATCACGTCGGGCACTTTGTTCTCGTCGTAGGTGGCAATCATCAGCGCCGGCTGAGGGGTGACGTACAGTTTGGCACCCAAATTGGTGCGGCCTTCTACATCCTTGATTTCGGTAGGCACTTGTGCAGTGGCTTGTTCTTCGGGTGCGGTCTCTTGTTTGGTGCTGCAGGAGGCAAATATCATTGCTGCTGCGGCCAATGTGAATAAGGTTTTCTTCATAAGTGGGTATTTTAAAATTAAATGATTACACAATAACGGGAAGAGGTTTCAATTATTGTCTGGCGGATTTGTCGATGGTCACATAGCGAAGGTCGAGGGCATTCATGGCGTTGCTGCGCAGGCCATGGACGTACTTGTGGGTGAAGTGCAGCACTTGGTCGTAGTAGAGCACCACCACGGGCGCATCCTCCATCAGCATGCGGTCCATTTCGCGGTACAGGGCGATGCGTTCCTGCTCGTCGGAGGTTTGCTTGGCGCGGCGGTAGAGCCTGTCGTACTTGGGGTTGTTGTAGCGTGTGTAGTTCGACCCCGCAGGACAGCGGTTGGGACTGTAGAAGAGTGACAAGTAGTTCTCGGCGTCGGGATAGTCGGCGATCCAGCTTTTCCGGAACCAGGCACATTTGCCCTGCGCCACCTGTTCACGCAGAGAGGCCGGGGGATTGACGTCGACTTTGATGTCTAACCCCAGCAGCCCCAGTTGCTGCTGTATGTATTTGCAGAGGTCGAGGTAGTTGGAGGTGGTGGAGAGGGTGATGGTGGGAAGCCCTTTGCCGTGTGGGTGTCCCGCTTCGGCCAGCAGTTGGGCGGCTTTTACAGGGTTGTAGGTATAGCCATAGTCGGCAATGGTGTCGAATCCTGGCAGCCCTTGCGGCACCATGCCCCCGCAGCCGGGAGCACCGATGCCGTTGCGCAGGTAGCGCATCATCTTCTCGCGGTCGAAGCCGTAGTTGATGGCTTGGCGTATGCGGCGGTCGTTGAGGGGGGTGGAGGCTCCCTCAATGCGGAAGCCGAGGTATTCGGTATTGAGGAATGGGGTGCTGACCATGTCGATGCGGTCAGCATATTTGGCTTTCAGTTGGCCTGTGCGGGTCAGCAGTTCGTCTTTGTATGCGGCGTCAAGCGAGTTCATGAAGTCGAGGTTGCCTTTGACAAACTCCAAGAATGAGGTCTGTTTGTCCACAATGAATGTCACGGCTACGGCGTCGAGGTAGGGGAGACGGTGTCCCGCGCTGTCGCACTCGAAGTAATAGGGGTTGCGCCGCATGACGAGTTTGACATTCTCTTTCCACAACTGCAGGTAGAATGGCCCAGTGCCGCAGGGATGTTGGCGGAAGTCGGGACCGTAATGCTCCACCACTTCGTGTGGCACCACGCTACAGTAGACCATCCCCAACAGGCTGAGAAACGGACTGAATGGTTGGGAGAGGTGGATGACGAAGGTGGTGTCATTGGGGGCTTCGAAACGGTCTACATCGCTGAATATCCAGCGGCCAGGCGAGTCGGATGTGGGACTGAATATGCGGTTGAAGCTGTAGAGGAAGTCGGCAGCAGTGACCGCACGGGTGGAGTCGTGTGTGTTGAACAGCGGGTTTTTGTGAAACAAAACATCGCGCCGCAGGGCGAAGGTGTAGGTCTTTCCGTCGGGGCTGATGGTCCAGTTGTGGGCGATGCAAGGTTGTGGCTGTAGCTGTTCGTCGAGGCGCACAAGGCCGTTATACAGCTGTGTGCAGCCCCAGATGAGGGTTTGGTCTTTGGCATAGGCCGGGTCGAGGGTGGTGATGCCCGCCGACTCGTTGTAGCGGAATATCTGTTTGTCGCTGTTGTCGGGCATCCGGCAGGCCGCTAAAGTTAGCGTAGCCAAGGCTATCAGTATGTTACTCTGTTTCATGTGTTCAAATGAAGTGTCTGCTTTTGTGCTGCAAATTTACATAAAATTATTGATTTTACTGGCAGAAGGTGTCGGATTGTTTCATCTGGCGGAGGGTGTGAGTTAAGTTGGGGTTGGGCTGATTAGCCAGTCTAAATCATTTAGTTTGTTGTCATCCCGGAGGTGACCTCCGCTTCCGTGTGGGTTCTCACCCAGTCGAAGCCTTGAGCCCTTAATGAATTGAGAATTAAGAATTGAGAATTAAGATAGCCAAGAATAGTTTTTTTCATGATGATATGGGTTTTAGTGTCGGTATGTTTCCTTTTTGCATTTATCATTGGTATCTTCGCTACCACGTTTTCTCGCCTCAGCATACAAGCAAGCTAGCCTGTGGTCGGCTTATCGAAAACGCTGTTTTGAGCCGTCACCGCCGAGGGGTCGAAGAAGGGTCGTAAGGTGGAGGAAGGTATTGGTGGCAGTGGAATGGGGCTCTGCCCGGTTATGCATCAGACGATGTACTTTCCAATGTATCGGTGTTATTCAGAAAGTCTTGAAGGCTCACAATCAGGATTCCCTGTTCATCGCGATGGCGGACTACGTTGTCGGCTGTGATAATCACCTTGCGGAATGAGTCTTGCACTGCCGTCAGCGGACGCTCCTCCTGCTGCCGTTTCTCGGTGGTGGGTATCGTAAGTGCCGACTGCACATAGATGCGTTCGTCGGCCTTGTTGCACACAAAATCCACCTCAATCTGTTTTCTGGCATATTTGCCGTCGGGCTGCCGCTCGTTCACCTCCACCACTCCTACATCTACCAGATAGCCACGGCCACAGAGTTCGTTGTAGATGATGTTTTCCATCAGGTGGGTTTCCTCTATCTGACGGAAGTTGATGCGTGCGTTGCGGAGTCCGGTGTCGGTGAAGTAGTATTTGTAAGGGGTGGAGATATAGCGCTTGCCTTTGATGTCGTATCGCTCTGCCCGCTCCACGATGAAAGCATCGGTCAGATGGTCAAGGTACTGCTTGATGGTCCCGTCGGAGAGTTTCATCCCTCCCGCACTGTTGAAGGCTCGTTCCAACTTGGTGGGGTTGGTGAGAGAACCGATGCCGGACGAGATGATGTCGAGCAACCGATCCATATATGCCTCGCCCTGTATCCCATAGCGTTCCACGATGTCGCGCAGATACACCTCTTCGAACAGTTTCATCAAGTACTCAGCCTTTTCCTCGGCAGTCGGCAGCAGGGCGCAGTAGGGCAGCCCGCCGTAAGTGTAGTATTGCCGCCAAGCTTCGGCAAAGCTGAGTTCAGGACAGGTGGTGGCAAACTCGGTGAAGTTCAGCGGACGGAGATACATCTCGTCGCCTCGACCACGGAACTCGGTGATGACGTCTTTCGACAGCAGGTGCGAGTTTGACCCAGTGACGTATGTGTCGAGGTTCTGTATATGCAGACATGAGTTGAGGACATCTTCAAATTCATCCATCATCTGCACCTCGTCAATAAGCAGATAGTACTGTCCCTTTCCACGTACTTTTTGCCGAATGTAAGTCAGACAGGTATCGGGGTCGCGCAGACTCTTGTTGGCACGGTCGTCGAGTTGTATTTCGATGATGCGGGACTGCGGCACTCCGCTATTCAACAGGTACTCCTTGAAAAGGTGAAAGAGCAAATAAGACTTGCCACACCGACGAATTCCCGTCACAATCTTAATCCGTTGGTTTCCCCTGTGTTCAACAAGCCTTTTTAGATATGCGTCACGCTTTATTTCCATGGTTGTCCATTTGATATTTTTGCAATTCTTGCAATATTTTCAGCTTGCAAAGATACGACAATTATTTCACATGGCAAAATATTCTTCCATTATCGGCTGAAGATGTCGCTCTGTTTCAGCAGGCGCTGTGGTGGTTTCTATTTTCGGCCGTACTGCTTCATGAGGCGGAAGGTGAGTTCGCGGCCGTCGGTGGTGGTGACGGTGAGGAGG
>ONFR01000024.1 GCA_900317125.1 uncultured Bacteroidales bacterium
CCCTGATGGGGAGAGCTTGGCAATCACGACGGCACTCTTGAGTGGCGTTGTAATGACATCCATGGGCAAAAGGCTTTCTCCGCACAACTGGGCCTGCGGAGAGAACTCACCAAGGATGTAGAGATTCCCTGCCGAGTCGACGCAAGAACCCACCAAATGGTTTGTCGTCACTCCGGAGGTAACCTCAGCTCCCGTGTAGGTCTTCACCCAGTCGAAATGCTGGGAGAAGGCGTGGAGGGAGGCGGCGAGGAGGATTGAGAGGAGGAGGAGATGTTTAAAAGGGTTTTTCTGTTTCATGGTACTGTTTTTTGAGGGTTAGTTGATTCTATAAAATTGATGGATGGGGTCAAAAGATATAATCGGAATTGTCTACCTGTGGGGCATCTACCGCCATGAACATCACAAGATAGACGGGCATGTAGGTTATCTTGCCGTCTTGGCGAATCTCACGTTCGTTGGAGATGACAGTGGCTGCCTGAATGTTGTAATCGGGATTCTTCAGAAGGTTATTGAGGGCGCTGTGTACGGTATAGTCCTTGCCCGACTTGACTTCTATCGGATGGGCACTCATGGCCGTGTAGTCGTCAACCAAATAGTCTACCTCGCCCTGCTTGCGGTTGTCGTAGTAAAAGAGTTTGTGCCCATGTGCACGAAGTTCTTGGGCAACCACACTTTCATAAACGCTGCCAAGATTGATGCTGCGCACATCGTCAAGTATAGGGCGTATGTTGTTGTGATAAAGCATACCGGAAAGCATTCCCACGTCGTTCAGATAGAGTTTGAGCAGATTCTTCTGAAGCGACTCGCTCAACGGGAAATGCGGGTTGGATATGGCATGAACGGCCAACGAGATACCCGAAGAAACAAGATACTCAAATTCCTCCTGATACTGGGCAAAACGGTCACCCTCCTTACCGCGTATTTCCTGAGCCACGATGCGTTTTTTCTTGTTTTCCATCTGCGAGGGTACCATCTCGTAGATACGTCGAATGAGCAGTTTCTTGCTGTGTTCCTTCTCGTATTTGGAAGCATCGTCGGCATACATGCTGCGGATGTTGTCCTGCACATCTCGCACCCGGACGATATTGTGCGTGTCGAGGTAGACATTGACGGCATCGGGCATTCCGCCCACCAACAGGTAACGGCGGAACAGGTCTAACACACGGTTGTGGTGTTCCTCCGTCAGACTCTGGCGGTTTTCGTAGGAGTGGCGCAGCATGGCAATGGCCTCTGTGCCGAAACCGTTAGCTATGAGGAATTCCTCGAAGTCAAGTTGGAACATTTCCTTGCGGATGATGCTGCCAACGGGGATGGATGTGGTGTCTTGCAGTGTAATGCCCAGGAGGCTACCACTGGCGATATAGCGGTAGCGCCCATCCTCGCGGAGGAACTTCAGCATGGTGAGGTACTGCGGATAATGCTGAATCTCATCGAGAAACACCAATGTGTCGTCACGACTCGACAACCTGTCGCCAGCAACCATGCTAAGGGTAAGGTAGAAGTCCTCTTTCTTGTGGATGTTCTTGAACAGCTGGTCGCCTTCATCGTCCTCAACAAAGTTTATCTCCACATAATTCGGATAAAGTCGAGCACCCGCCTCGCGGATGCTAAACGACTTGCCAATCTGACGGGCTCCATACAATATCAGAATCTTGTCAGTATCAGACTTTAGATAGTCTTCAATATAGGATGTAATTTTCCTGTACAGCATGGTATATTCCACTTTTCGATAGTTTTCAGTGGTTAAAAACTACACTTTTCAATGTGTTTTGACTGTGCAAAATTACACTTTTTTTCTGATATGGCCGTTTTTTTGTGATTTGGGTGTGCCAATTTTTACGAATGCATTCTGTACCTGACTTTCCCTAGAATTGGTTGACAGATTTGGGTTAAACGCTTCTAAGATTACGTGCTTTCGGCACGTATATCGGTCACTAATATTTAGATATATTCAGTCGGCGAAGAAAGCGCCTTTGATGGCAAAAACGAGCAGGAAGAGGACTCCGATAAGCTGCCAGCGACGGGCGCGGATGTTCTTGCCGGTACGGCCAAGCATAATGCCCAGATAGCAAAGCAGAAACATGACCACAAGCAAAGGGATGGCAACCCGCCAGACATCGGTCTGGAAAGAGACGAGAAAGCCAAGTCCTAGACCTACGAAAAAGGTGTTGGTGCCTGTGGCTATCCCCAACAGGAGGACGGTGAGCCAACGCGAGATGTCGTAGGCGGGGAGCTCTTTCTCCTTTTTGCGGAAGGCGGGGAAGAACATCCGCAGTGCCACCACGACAAGCAGACCAAGATAGATGAGACTGTCGTATTCGGGAAGTTCGAAACGCAATAGATTGCCGATATAAATTCCTGCAAGTATGAGCAGTACGTGTACTATGGCCACAAGAAACGACACTCCTAGGCCTCGGGTTAGGCGGATGGGGGTTTTCGATGCACAGGCACGCAGGGTGACCATCACGGGGACGGAGAGTGCAAAGGAGAGGATGATATACTCTAAGACAGACATGATGTTATGACAATGATTTCGTGATTATTATGAAGTCGTTGACGGAGAGCTGCTCGGCACGGAGGGAGAGGAACTGCTCGGGCACACGGTCGAGGGGCAGGTCGAGCTGTCGCAGGGCGTTGCGGAGGGTTTTGCGCCGTTGGTTGAAGCCTATCTTGACCACCTTGATAAACAGGTTTTCGTCACATTCCAAGGATGTTACAGCGTTGCGGCGAAGACGGATGACGGCCGATTTGACCTTGGGGGGAGGGTTGAAGACATGCTCGTGGACGGTGAAGAGGTATTCAATATCGTAAAAGGCTGAAAGCAAGACACTGAGGATGCCGTAGGTCTTGCTGCCGGGTTTGGCGGCGACACGTTCGGCAACCTCTTTCTGGAACATGCCGACGAGTTCTGGGACGCGGTTGCGGTTGTCGAATACCTTGAAGAGGATCTGCGACGAGATATTATAGGGGAAGTTGCCAATGACGGCGAAGGGCTCGGAGAAGAGGGAGGAGAGATCGAGCGCGAGGAAATCCCCTTCGATGACATGCAGCGAGGGGTAGTGATCGTGGAGATAGGCAACAGACTCGCGGTCGATTTCGATGGCATGGAAATCAATGCCCTCCTTGTTATAAAGATATTTGGTGAGGACACCCATGCCGGGACCTATCTCGAGGACATGGGGAGTGAGCCCGGTAAGGCTGTCGGCTATCTGGCGGGCGATATTCTCGTCTTTGAGGAAATGCTGACCGAGGAATTTCTTTGCTCGTACTTCCATAACAAGGGGCTATAACGGTTCGTTTTCGTTGGATTCAGGCTGAGGGAGCGCACGGTAACGCCGGCGTGCCTGGTCGACATAAAGACTGGCGGGATGGTCGAGGATGACCTTCTCGTAGCAACTGCGTGCTCGGGCGGGGTTGTTCAGATGCTCCTCGTTAAGTTGCGCGAGAAGCATAAGGGCATCGTCGGCTAGCAAGTCGTCGGGATAGAAATCAACAAGCTGCTGGAGAAGGGTGTCGGCCTCGGCATAACGCTGCTGCTGGATGCGGATGCGGGCTTTTTGATACAACACCTCATCGAACAGCGGATGGGAGAGCGCACTGCTCGAGATATTGTCGAAAGCGGCCCAGGCGGAATCGAGGAGGTTGCGGTAGAGCAGGAGGTCGGCTTCGGCATAGCGCGAAAGCATCCCGAAAGTGCTGTCGTCCTCCATGTTGTCGCTGATAAGGAGCGACAGCTCCATCGCATCGTTGGCGATCAACTTAGAGGTGGAGGCGCGGAGGACATCCAGCTGCGACTTAGCCCACAGGAAGTCGCCGTTGTAATAGGAGAGCTTGGCATTCTTGAATTTAGCCTGAGCACCCAGCACGTCGTTCTTGTTGGCCTTCTCGACCTGCATATAAAGGAGGGAAGCATCCCACACCTCGCCAGCAAAGAGCAGGAGGTCGCCAAGGGCGAGCTTGGTTTCATCGCGTTCCTTGGGTGGGAGCTTGGGGAGGTCGAGGATGTCGTAGAGGATGTCGGCTGCCGCCTGGACACTGTCGGCATAATAGGCCAGCAGGTCGGCATAATTGCGCATCAGCGGCACCGTCTGATAGTTCTTGCCCAGCTCGTCGAACGCCGCGCGGTAGTTGTCGAGCAGCTGCATCAGACGCTTGTTCTCGATGGGGAAAAGGCGGTTTATTCGCGCGAAAGCCACGTCGAGCTCCCCTACCCTTGCGGCGAAATAATTCGGGCTCTGAGGGCCTTTTTTCACCACGGCGGCATAGCACTGCTGGGACACATCATAGTCAGCATTGGAGCGGGCAATGGAAGCCACCCGCATCAGGGGCTCACCATCCAAGTCGGGGAAACGGGCGTCGATGGCTTTGGCTTGCACCATTGCAAACTGGAAGTCCTTTTGCTGCAAGGAGAACCAGAGCATCATCTCGATGTACTGCTTGTTGTCGGGATGCTGCTGTACACGCTGGATGAGGGTGTTGCGAAGGCCGTCGACAAGTTTCGGGTTGGAGGTCTCATTGAGCACACGCTGAAGGTTGATCTGGATGGAACCCATCATGTTGGGAGACTTGTCGAGAAGGTCGAAGTACTCCTGCATCATGGCTTCGTAATTGCCTGTGCGCTCGTAGAGTGTGGCCAACTCGCTGACGTAGACGAAGTCGTTCTTCATCTTGCTGCGGGCAGTGAGGTAGACACGGATGGCATATTCGGGGTGACCGGCGGTCTCGAAAGCTTGCGCCAGCTCGGCAATCTGCTTGGTATCATAGCTTACCATCTCCACAACAGCGTCGTAGGTCTTTGTAGACTTACGCTTTTCTCCGCGCAACTCATACGAACGACCCAGGTCGACATGAAGATACAAGTCCTTGGGATACATCTTGATGCGCTTCTCCACCAGACGTTCGGCACTTTTAAAACTGCCCAACTCCAAATAGGAACGGAAGAGCATCTGATAATAGAATTTGTTGGGAGCGCGGTTATAGAGAGTTTCGTAGCATTCTGCAGCCTGTTCAAACTGCCCGCTGGAATAGTAGTGTGCGGCCAATTGTTCCTGCGTCTGCTGTGAATGGCACGATGGGATGAGACACAGGAGGAAGGCAAGCGACACCAACCACCGCTTATGGGACAGGAACCTTGTCATGGTGCATCTATCTTATAAAAAGCACCGGAAAGGGGATTCCCGGTGCAGCATTCGTGACTAAGCTGGGATTCGAACCCAGGACCCCATCCTTAAAAGGGATGTGCTCTACCTGCTGAGCTACTTAGTCGGACCATATCTGTGACTAAGCTGGGATTCGAACCCAGGACCCCATCCTTAAAAGGGATGTGCTCTACCTGCTGAGCTACTTAGTCATCTCAAATTTGAGTTTGCAAAAGTACAACTTTTTTCTCTTTCGGCAAAAAGTTTTTATTTCATCACTCTTCTTTTACAAACTAATCTGCTGTTATACAATAAAATAATTGATGCAATATTTTTTTTAAGAATAAAATATTTGGCCAATCAATAAATAATTCGTACCTTTGTTTTTTCAAAAATCACAAAAAACATGAATCCCGACATACAAATAAAACACGGTTTCGGAGACGTTGTCTTCGAGATGCCCATAGAAGAAGTAGTGGCGATACTCGGCGAGGCAGACGAATGCGAAACCATCGACAACGCAGCCGACGAAACCACCACCATACTACGCTATACCGACAGGATGACCCTCTTTTTCGAGGGCGACTGCCCTACCCTATCGTGCATCGACATCAACGATGAAGAAGCTACCCTCTTCGGGAAGAAAGTATTTGACTTGGGCGAGAAAGAGATTGTACGCCTGATGGTGGACAACCAGTATTTCGAACAGGACATCGACAACGAGGTATGGGGGGAACGGCGCATCACATTCGGCGAAGGAAACATTGATTTCTACTTCGAAGATGATGAACTGCTGTCAGTAATTATTGGCATATAAGCACAATGCCGACATATAAACCACTGATTTCCACAGCATATCTACCTACGGTAAGATATATGTCCGTCTTGGCTAAATATGGTGCTGCCACCATAGAACAGTACGAGACTTTCCCGAAACAGACCTTCCGCAACCGCACCACAATAGCGACAGGCAACGGTTTGATGATGCTGAATGTACCGGTGTCGCGTCCTTCGGGCAACCACACCACGACCGCCGAAATGGTGGTCAGCTACCACGAACCATGGAACATACGCCATTGGCGGGCCATCGCGTCGGCATATAATGCAGCACCCTATTTCCTCTACTATAAGGATGAGTTGGAGGAGATCCTTATGCATCAGTACGAACATCTGCTTCAGCTAAACGAAGCCCTACTCAATTACTTGCTGAAGAAGCTAAAGATAACGTGCCAACTGGAATATACTCAATCATTTATCAAAGAGGCAGCATCCTATATCGATTTGAGGGAAAGCTTGACCGCAAAGAAGGACGACCCATCGATTACCTACCCACCCTACAGCCAGGTGTTCGAGAGCCGCCATGGGTTCCTGCCTAACCTGAGCGTCATCGATTTGCTGTTCAATCTCGGCCCCGAAGCCAAAAGCTACCTCCTATCCATCCAATAAGGGCTATCACCCCAACGCATTCAACCCAAATCGGTCACTATGTAGTTCCTACTCGTAATCCCCTTCGAAGAAATATTCTATCTATCAACCTGGTATGCTATTAAACCCCTCCGGGACAGGGATATTCCCGATGCATTACACGATTCGGCAGGTACTCCGTAGGAGTTTTCGCTTAATAGCCAACGTCATACACCTCCCCATTGATACTCCGTAGGAGTTTTCGGTTTCCTAATGACCGAATTGTGTTTAATAGTCACGAAGAGAGTGAAGTTCAACAAACCCACACGAGTTTCTTTTCTCCACGTATCTCGCGTATCACAAGTATTTATTCATACGTGTAATACGTGTGATACGTGGAGAATTCTTTCAGCAATTCGGGTTTAATATTCAGTATTGATTACCATGAATGCCCTTCAAAAGCATTTTTTTCGCGTAAACATCATGGAACATGACGGATAATGCAATCACTGCGCAGAACAAGCCAAAGTCACCAAAAAATAGACGTAATTGGCATGGAACATGTATGTTAACACTTCCGTTTCTCGTGAAACAGGGGCACTATTTCCCCTGTTGGAGATGGATGAGGAGTACCGACACATCGGCTGGAGAGACGCCACTGATGCGAGAAGCTTGACCAATCGTGCTGGGTTGCATTTTGCTCAGTTTTTCGCGCGCCTCGTACGACAGGGCAGTCAATGAGTAATAATCGAACCCAGCGGGCAACGGAATGTCTTCGAATTTCAGTATACGCTCAGCCACATCATGCTCCTTCTCAATATAACGTTGATACTTGAGAAGTATCTCGGCAGAGCTGAAGACCTCATCCCTCAACTCTTCGGGGACGGAAAGGAAAAGCTCCTCCAACTCGGGCGAAATGGAGAGGATACAGTTGATGCTTACTTCAGGCCTCAACAGAAGATTGACTAACTTCACCCGCTGCTGCAAAGGAGGTGTCCCCAAACTTTCGAGCAAAGGATTGGCCTGCGAAGGGGTGATAGGTGTATCCTTGATTGCCTGGACGACCCTATTGGTATACTCCTGCTTCTCTCCCACCCTCTTCATGCGCTCTTCCGACGCAAGTCCAATGTCATACCCCAATGGGGTGAGTCGGGTATCGGCATTGTCCTGACGGAGCAGGATCCGATATTCGGCACGAGAGGTAAACATCCGGTAGGGCTCATCAACCCCTTTGGTGACAAGGTCATCAATCAGCACGCCAATATACGCCTGTGTTCGGTTAAGCACAAAGGCAGGCTTACCTTGTATCTTGAGTACGGCATTAATGCCAGCCATCAGTCCCTGACAAGCAGCCTCCTCGTAACCCGTGGTGCCATTGATTTGTCCGGCGAAGTATAAGTTCTCGATGAGCTTTGTCTCGAGGGTGTACTTCAATTGTGTCGGAGGGAAGTAATCATACTCTATGGCATAGCCAGGTTTCAAAATTCGGGCATCCTCAAAGCCTTCGATGGTATGGAGGGCATCCACCTGGACCTCGAGCGGGAGTGAAGATGAAAAGCCATTGAGGTAATAGGAATTGGTCTCCCATCCTTCAGGTTCGACAAAGAGCTGGTGGCGGTCTTTTCCGGCAAAGCGCACAATCTTATCCTCGATGGACGGACAGTAGCGAGGACCATGTCCTTGAATACGTCCGGTGTAGAGAGGAGAGCGGTCGAAACCGGTACGGAGTATCTCATGGGTACCCAGATTGGTATACGCCAAATAGCAGGAGCGTTGGCGAGTGAGCGAATTCGTATCAAGATAAGAGAAGGTTTGTGGATTCTCATCGCCTGGCTGTTCAACCAGCTTCTCAAAATGGATAGTGCGTCCATCGATACGGACAGGCGTACCCGTCTTGAGCCGATCCATAGCGAACCCATACGCATGCAACGAATCGGACAGTCCTTGAGCAGGCTTCTCCCCTATCCTACCTCCCGACCACGACTTGTCGCCGATATAGATAATCCCGTTGAGGAAAGTACCGTTGGTGAGGACGACTGCTTTGGACAAAATGTCAAGACCCAATCGAGTACGAACGCCCTGCACAACTCCTCCCTCGATAATGACATCAATCACTTCATCCTGCCAAATACTGAGATTGGGGGTATTCTCCAATACCTTCCTCCAGTTGAGGGAAAACTGCATCTTGTCGCATTGTGCACGAGGGCTCCACATAGCAGGACCCTTTGAGAGGTTGAGCATCCTGAACTGAATCATCGAGCGGTCCGTCACAATGCCGGACATTCCACCCAAGGCATCAATCTCTCTAACAATCTGGCCTTTTGCCACACCTCCCATAGCAGGGTTGCACGACATCTGACAGATTGTGTCAATATTCATTGTGATAAGGAGGGTCTCGGCGCCCAATTTAGCTGCTGCTGCAGCTGCTTCGGCTCCTGCATGACCTCCGCCGACAACGACAACATCAAATTGCATTCTATTCATAACAAGGATAGGAAAGATAAGCAGCCGACATTTGAGTAGGCAATAGGGTAGGGGAGAAGGGATGTTTCATGAGGAACAGACTATCTAAATAGTTGTATTCCATAACTGTAAAGCGAGGTTTTCGCGTCTCCGCATCTCGGCAGCGTCCTCATCGGTCTTGTCGCCCTGCCCCAATAAATGTAATATTCCGTGAATGATGACCCGCAGCAGCTCTTGTTCAAAAGTGTTTCCGAACGATACCGCATTCTCAGCTACCCGGTCAACACTAATCATAATATCGCCCGAGATGACATCGCCTTCAACATAATCGAAGGTAATGATGTCGGTATAGGTATCGTGATTCAAGAAAGACTGATTGGCGGACAAGACATATTCGTCATCACAGAAGAGATATGATATGACTCCAACTCTTTTCCCATGACTGGTAACAACAGTTGTAATCCATTTTTTGAGCTGTTGCTCATTAGGGAGATCAAAAGAATCGATTTGTTGTGCAAAGGAGATGGACATATTTCAAATATTACGTTTGATGAAGGGGTATTGATTTTTTAGCACAGGAACATTGTGATTCGCCACTTTATCCGAAGACACTTTATATCAGATACATATAAAAGAACATTGCTCAATATTGCTCGTTTTGACTGCATCATTCCGAAACAGGTAGATAAATCACCTTACGGATTAAAATCTCGTTGAGTTATCACAACAGAAAAACGACCCATTAGGACTCGACCAAGACAGGTTGGTAAAACCGAGCGAGGACAGACCTACGCCGTTCGGATTCATTGTAGCCGATTCCATTCAGACAAAAGAGCAGACGAATGGTCCGGTCGGACAGTTCGACACCATCCGCCAACTGGTTGACCAAAGACATGACATCGGGAGAAAGAGTAGGGGAGGGGTGCTCCGAATAATTCTCACCCACATGAAGGGCATCAGCGGAAACTGTTATATCGAAATAAAGACCCTTCCGGCTATGGCTACATGCAAGAAGCAAAGAGGCGTCAGGATACTGACGAAACAAGGACTGAATAGTAGCAAGCAGGGGGACAGAAATGATAGCATGATAATTGGCAAGATGATTATCATAGCATACTGATGCCACGAGGTCTTCAACCCTTCTGACCGAATTGCTACCTATCTGTATAACAGTGTTTTCCATTGAGATATTGAGACTTTAGTGTTTACAAAGATACGACTTTTTTCCGATATACATTCAGAATTTGTAAAAATAGTCTTGGACTTTCGCCTTATAATAAGGGGACATCGATGGGGGAAGGGTACGGAAGAGGTCGGAGGAATTGTTTTGCAACTTCTTAAGTTTCTCCAAATCACTTTGCGATGTCTGATGCGGCTTATCCGTCCCTTCGCGGCTCTCGCGACGCTCCTCTTTCTCACGTTGCATTTCTGCCTTCTCATGCTCCAGCAATCGTGTCATAATCTGTTGCTGCCGGTTGATGGTCTGCTGAGATATGACACGATTAACAAGGTCAGTCTCAGTCTGTTCCATCTGCTTAATCAACTGGTCAATTTCACGGGTCAATTTAGAATTACCAGCATTGGACTGTTTCATTTCCTGACCATATTCCTGCATCATACGGCGAATCATCTCCTGTTGTGCAGCCATCTTGGCGAACTCCTCACTTATCTGTGTACTGGAACGGTCGCCTATTTTCTTACGGCTATTGGGCATTGATTTACCCTGTTTTTCAAGCTGTTTCTTCAGAGCTTCCATCTGCTTGTTCAGCTCCTGCTGCATCTGCTTCATCGACTTGGGAGAGGGTTTACCATTGCCTGGTTTGCTGCAGTTGCTCTTCATCTTCATGCCAGGATTCTTACAACTTCCATTGTTCTTTTTTTGCTGATTCTGACGCATTTGGTTCTGCATCTGGTCCAACGACTCAGCCATAACCAATGCCAGGTTATTGAACGAAGTCATAGCATATTGCATGAATTGAGACGACTGGGAATTCTTATAAGACCCATAGAACGACTGGTTCATCTCCAACAGCCCATTAAGGGAGCGGGAGAGGTTGTTGTTCACATCCCCTATATTATTATTAATCACTTTTGCCACAGCAATTTGACGCTTAGCTATAGCCCTAAGTGAATCCTCGACACCACGGAAATCGTCCTTGATTTTATTCTGCGACACGATTACCGACTGATATTTGGGGTCTTGAATGTAAATGCTATTAATCTGACCTATCAATGATTCCTGATTAAAGGACAACTTGACCAAATTCTTCAAAAGCAAGCGTATCTGCTCAGCATCCTCAGCCAAATCCTGTTGCTCTATATCCTGCTGAGCCTCAGCCAACTGCTCCGAAAGCTCATCCAATTGTTGTGCAGCATCTTTCTGTTGTTTCGAAGCATCTTTGAACTTCCCTTTCTGGGTGTTGTTCTCGGCGTTTTGCTGGTTATCATCAATCTTCTTCAGTTGCTCTTTATCAACCTTGAAATCAATGTTTTCATCAATCTGCTTATAATCAGATTTAATCTTATCAATCTCCTTCTTTAAGTCCTCGAAATCTTGGGACAGTCGCTGCTGCTCTTTCAGGAGATTGCCTTTCTCATCCTTGCCCTTGGCTTGCTCTGTCTTCTCAGCCAGTTTGCGCTGCTCTTTGGCCAATGTTTCAGCCTTTTGAATAGCATCCTCGACATTCTTTTCGACCTCGAGACGCTTCATCAACTCGATATTCTGGTCAATCTGTTTCTCAAGATTCTCGTTATCCATTTTCATCTTTTCAAGCTGCTCCTGGACCTTCTTCTTATCCATCTCCTGCATTAACTTATCCATCTCTTGCATCATCTTCTTCATCTCGTCGTTGAGCACCTCGTTCATAAGCCTGTCAAGCTCCTGTTGCTTTTGCAACAGCTGCTCGCTCTGGTCCTTGAACTTCTGTTCCAACTGCTTATTCTCTAACAACTGCGACTGTATCTGCTGGAGCATTTGCTTGATTTCCTTCTGTTTCTTAGCCAGTTCCGCCAAATCCTTCTTATCCTGCCAATCCAAATCTTTCTTATCTACCATCTTTCGCATCAACTCATTGATATCTTGCTGCATCTTCTTCAGCTCGGAAATGGACTTCTGGGCACTGTGTTGCGCTTCGGAAGAATTACGTTCCAGGATATTATCCAATTCTTTTGCCGACGGGATAGAGACCTCGAATTTCTGCGAACTGGCAGACTTGGGTCCATGAATGGCATCATTATCCCAAACCTCGAAGTAATAGACCAGTTTGTCGCCCGGTGCCAACTCAATCTCCGACAAATCCGTTGAGTAATAGAAATCCTGCACCACATCGCTTGTCAACGCTAAATCGACCGTAGTGATGTCCTTGCTGGTAGTATCTTTCTCGTTGGTTTTCACCATCTTGAACATAAGTCTGCTGAAACCGTAATCATCCTTGATCTTGCCCTGAAAGAGCAGGCGGTCGAACAAAGCAGAATCGCGCAACTCGACAGCTGAGATAATAGGGACAGCATCGGGAATGGTAGAGACAGCATACTTCAACGAATCGGACGAAAGGTTGAATTTGTTATCGGCATAAAAAGAATAGTCAAACGAGTGCAAAGCCCTGTATGTCAGCGAAGCACGACCGTTCTCATCGGGAACAACAACCATCTTATGGCCCTCAACCACAAGGTAAAGAGAATCAACATTCTGGGTATTGAAAAGCCATTTAATGTAAGTTCCTTCTGGCACCACCAAGTCCCCCTCATTGGCCAGCGATTCGTTCTTTTTCGAGGTATAAACAGGGTAGGAGAGGGCGGTCTGGAAATCGACGATAGCAGGCTTGGGAATGACATTCAACTCATAATCAGCCGAACGGACATCGGCACCCTGCATAAAGAACGTGCAAGACCGCTGTACCGTCTTGAAGACATACGAGAAATGGCTCTTGTCGACTTGTGTCATCTTATACACATTCCCCTCCACATTAATGAAAGCCTCCGCAGGAACCGACTCGCCCTGAACCGACACATGCAACTCGAAATCATCATGTTGAGCGGTCTCTAGAACCTTGTTTTCAACCACAAAGGAGAACGGAGCCGGGCGTTCGAAATAAGTATTGTAATGGGTAATACGATGCGAAGAGGAGATGAGCAATGCGGGGGAAACCAACAGCAACACCAGCACAATCAGCAGAGGAACTGCAGCATACTTCACATATCGCCTGTTGGCCTTCAAATCAATGGCTTGATGGAAGGGTAGGGGACTGAGCTGAGCCGTTTTCTGCTCGATGGCAGAAACCAGCAGGCTATCGTCAGAGGTTATCTCCTGCTGTTGCAACTGTAACAGATTTAACAGTTTATCCTTAACCTCAGGGAAATGGCCGCCCACTATCCTCGCGGCTTCGTCGTAGGACATCACCTTTCCCAACCGGAACATCTTGGTCAAAGGCCATACAACATAAAAACACAATATTGCCGCAGCCGAAACCAGATAAAACCAAAAAAGAAATGCCCTCACACCTGTCCCGAAGTAACCGAAATATTCGAGAAGCGCAACCACCAAAAACAGCGACAACAACAGAGCCAGGGAATAGATTATTCCCTTTATCATCCTGTTTTTATAATACTTACGGATGAAACGATTGAGATTGTCGCGTATTGTTCCTGTTTCTTTCACATGACCAAATTAACTTGCAAAGATACAAAAAATAATTCGTTTATCGTCAATCCAATAAAATTTCGTACTTTTGCACAATAATCCATCAGCTATGAACAAAGTAATCATCATCACCGGAGCTTCATCGGGATTCGGCAAAGCCACTGCCGAAAGGCTGGCCAAAAGAGGGCACACCGTCTACGGCATTTGCCGCAGGGAGATGAGCCATCCCACCATCCATTATATGCAGGCCGACATCCGCGACAAGGAACATATCAGACAAATAGTCAATACAATATACGAAAAAGAGAAACACATAGATGTATTGATAAACAATGCCGGCATGGGCATAGGGGGCTCGCTGGAACTTGCCACCACCGAGGAAATCCAGGTCCAGATGGGCACCAACTTTATGGGATGCGTGAACATGTGCCAGGAAGTGCTGCCGTATATGCGTCGCCAGTGCAGCGGGAAAATCATAAATTTAAGCTCTATCGGCGGAATTATGGGCTTACCCTACCAAGGGTACTACTCGGCCTCGAAATTCGCTATAGAGGGCTTTTCCGAAGCTCTGAGCGCCGAAGTGAAAGGGTTCGGCATCTCCGTCTCGATGGTTGAACCCGGCGACTTCGCCACAAACTTCACCTCCAGCCGCAAGAACTCGCAAGCCACTTTGGACGACCCCGACTACGGCCCCATATTCAAACGCTCTCTGGGACTGATAGAAAAGGAAGAAAACGGAGGACTGAAGCCCGATGTACTGGCGCAAAGAATCGAGAAAATTGTCGATGCACGCCACCCAAGACTCCGCTATGTGGTGGCCAATTTCGAACAATGGCTTTCGGTGGCCCTGAAACGATTCATCCCGGGCAACTGGTTCGTCGACATCTTGATAAGCTACTATAAATCCAAGCCCTGATAATCTTGCATCTACAGCAAAGTAGAACGGGCAGTGAGATAATCTCCTCTGCCCGTTCTGTTTACATTTATTTACAGGGAAAGCGTATCGCTTATAAACTCTTCTTGAACACTGCCCGCTTAATGAGGGGAGTGGACTTGTAGGTGGTGTCCCAAATACGCTGCGCCTCGTTGCCGATGATTTGGGGATTGGAATAGGCCCAGCGTGTATTCAGCCGGATGGCACTGGTACTCAAGTAGGCATAATAGATGGAGTGAACACCGCGTTTCTGCCAATCGGGATGCACGCCGTTGAGCAGCAAGTCAATGTCGGTAAACTTATGCAAAGCCTTGAGTATGTGATACCAGCCGAAGGGGAAGAGATGACCATTGGCCTTCTTGTATGCCGCATTGAGGTCGGGGATGGAAAGGCCGAATGCCACCAGATTGTCATCCTGGTCAACCACAAATCCTACAAAGTCGAGATTGATGAAAGGGAAGTACTGGCTGATATACACATCGATTTCCTTTTCGGTAAGGGGGACGAAATCGTACAAATCTTTAAAGGCAGCATTAATCGTGTAGAAGAACTTACGGGCATAGGGGTACACCTCTTTGCGCGACTTGAAATGGAGCATCCTCAAGTTGTACTTCTGCATGATTAGCTGGTTGATACGGGCCACCTTCTCGGGGATAGGCTGCGAAGCCGGGATTTGATATTGAGCCCATTGGCAAGGCATCTCGTAACCAGCCCGCTGGATGAAGTCGATATAGTACTTAGGATTATACAGTGTGCTGATATTTTGCCGCTGGTCGAAACCTTCAATCACCCAGCATTCCTTATCCATGTCGGTGAAGCCGAAGGGACCCTCTATCTCGGTCATTCCCTTTTCTTTACCCCATGCCACCACGGTGTCGAGGAGGCGGGTAAAGACATCATAATCCTCGATAAAGTCGAACCAACCGAAACGCACCGCCTTCTTATTCCAGCGTTCATTGACCGAATAGTTGATAATACCAGCCACACGGCCCACTATCTTCTTGCCGCGATAGGCAAGCCACAATTTCAAGTCGCAGTGGTCGAGCGAGGGGTTTTTCTTGGTCAAAAGACCCAATTCATCGTTTATCAGGGGTGGGATGTATGTAGGTACATCCTTGAAAAGCTTGTTGGGAAACTGAATAAAGGCGCGTAATGTTGAGCGTCCTACAACTTCTTTTATTTCAATTGCTTCCATAACAATCTATTTTACTTCAGCACTTCCATTTTCTTGAAACACTTGTAGATTTTATCTACGGCGTAATCAATCTGCTGGTGGGTATGGGTAGCCATCAAGGCAAAGCGGATAAGCGTATCCTCGGAGGGGACAGCAGGCGGGATAACCGGTGTCACAAACACGCCCTCTTCGAAAATCATGTGTGTGAGAATGAATGTCTTCTCGCCGTTGCGGATGAAGAGCGGGATGATAGGCGACTGGGTATGACCGATTTCGAAACCAAGGTCGTGGAAAGCCTTCATGGCGTATCTGGTGTTGTCCCAAAGGGCCTCGTTGCGCTCGGGCTCCGTACGCATGATGTGCAGGGCCTCAATGACGGCCGCAGTGGCTGCGGGAGCAATCGAGGCGGTGAAGATATACGGACGCACACTGTGTTTCATGTAGTTAATGGTCTCCTTGTCGGCTGCGATGAAACCGCCTATCGATGCCAACGATTTGGAGAAGGTGCCCATCACGATTTCGGTATCCGGCAGCTTGTTGAAGTGGTCGCAGGTGCCGCGACCTTCGCGGCCGAAAACGCCAAGACCGTGGGCCTCGTCCACCATAAGGGTGGCTTGGTACTTATTGCACAACTCCACCATCTTGTCGATAGGTGCCACATCGCCTTCCATCGAGAAAACGCCGTCGGTGACAACCAGTTTGCTTGCCTCGAGCGGACATTTCTGCAGCTGGCGCTCAAGATCGTCCATGTTGCAGTGTTTGTACTTCATGGTGGTGGCAAACGTAATCTGCTTACCCTCCATAATCGATGCGTGGTCAAGCTCGTCGAAAAGCACATAATCGCTTCTGCCAGTGACACAAGGAATAGTACCTGAATTGGCTTGGAAACCAGCTGAAAACAGCATCACACCGTCCTTACCCATGAATTCAGCCAGTTCATCCTGGAGCTGGATGTGGATGTCGAGTGTGCCGTTGAGGAAAGGCGAACCCGCACAGCCGGTACCGTATTTGTCGATAGCGGCTTTTGCAGCCTCTTTGATCCTGGGGTGATTGGTAAGACCAAGATAAGAATTGGATCCGAACATCAACACCTTCTTGTCATTGACAAGTACCTCGGTATTCTGTTCAGAAGAGATGGGTGTAAAATAAGGATAAATACCCTTTGCCTTGGCTTCCTGAGGAGCCGTATAACGCGCAAGTTTCTGTTGTAAAGGTTTCATCTATTGTATATAGCAAAATAAAAATGCAAAATAACAAAAAATATTTCATATTACAAAATTCTGCTCTGTTAAAAACGAGAACAGCCTTTCGGTCAACCGACTTGCTCCAATTCTAAAAAATTGGTTTTTAATTTGTTCTTTGCCCAATATTTGTGCAGCAAGTGTATAATATTTTAACACTTCTTCGGGGGTTGATATGCCTCCAGCGGCCTTAAATCCGACCCATTTTCCAGTTTTTATGTGATGTTTTTTTATTATATTTAACATCACTTCGGCTGCTTCGACGGTGGCCGAAACAGCTATCTTGCCGGTGGATGTTTTGATGAAATCAGCTCCGGCCTGAATGGCAAGTTCCGACGCCCGCGCTATATGCTCTGCTGTCTGCAATTCGCCCGTCTCGAGAATCACTTTCAGGGTGCGCCCGGCCGTCTCCTGCCTGATAGCAGCTATCTCGTCAAATACCTTATTGTCATCACCTTCAAGCAACGAGCCACGCGAAATGACGGTATCAATCTCGTCGGCACCCTCGTCCAAAGCGTACTTCACTTCGAGCAGCTTGACGGGTAGGGGAGACTGTCCTGCTGGGAAGGCACCCGCCACCGAGGCAACACGTATGCCGCTACCTCGTAGACAATCAACCGCTTGTCGCACAAAAACAGGATACACGCACACTGCCGCCACATGGCCGATACCCTTCGACGCATCCTGCAGCACCATCGAGCGCCGACAAAGGTTGTCCACCCGTTGTCGGGTGTCGCTGCCCTCCAACGTGGTGTTGTCGATACAGGTGAAGACCTGCCTCAGCGCATCGTATGTCTCGCTATTCATTGAATGGACATCCACTACTTTATCAACTTGTTGATTTTCTCAACTCTACGCTTATGTCTCCCGCCCTCGAAAGGGGTGTCGAGAAACTCATCAACAATCTGCAATGCCGTTTCCTGCGGAATGAAGCGAGCCGGAAGCGACACCATGTTGCAATCGTTGTGCTGACGGCCAAGATGTGCAATCTCGGCATTCCAGCACAATGCACAGCGTACATTCGGATATTTGTTCACCGTCATCTGCACACCGTTGCCGCTGCCGCAAATCACTATGCCACGTTTGTATTCGCCACAATCAACAGCATGACCAGCCAGATGTGCAAAATCTGGGTAATCAACACTTTCGGCACTGTTAGTTCCGAAGTCTTTCACTTCAAAACCTCTCTCTTCGAGGTGTTTTTTCACCACCTCTTTCAATTCAAATCCTGCATGGTCGCAGGCTATAGGTATTATTTCTTTCATATCAAAGCGTGTTTATAACTTTTTCGTGTTGCAAAGATAGCACAAAAAATATAAACTTCTGACAACAAAGACCATTTAATTATACACATTTTTTTAACCATAACCGCATAACCAAGGAAATCAAGTCAATAATAAATATTAACACGATTTGTTGACAATCGGCTGACAACCCTGTCAATAAAATTTGAAACAAAAAACCATCTCCCGAAACTGTTGAAAAAGGCATTTCTTTTCGTCGGTTTTCAACATTCCAAAACCTTCGTAACTCGAAATCCAGCACTATTGATAACTCGGTTTATTACACATTCAACATATCGTTGATAACCCAACACCACTCTGCAATTCAGCCATATCGGAGCGAATAACATGTTGAAGAATTGTTGACACTGTTTAGCCGTGATTCATCCAATAATCGTTTATCAACAAAACTGACAAACGAAATAAAACAAATAAGATATTAAAACAATATTATAACTTTTATTCTAAAGCATCCTCACATACGGGTGCAACCCGTATAACACCAGCTCCCTTCAAAACTGGATTGTCATCCTTTAATTGCAACATCGTTTCCCGTTATCATGTAAGATAACGATGCTATAACAATAGGACAACGATGCAGGATTGAACGAAGTTACTAGGGAGGAACAATGATAGAAGCGACAGTAATTGTTGTTGCCGATATAGGTCACTAGCGTATGAAATTGCTGTTAGCTTCCTTTCATTTCTTAAAAAATGAACGCTTATAGTATTATGTGCAACAATAACGTTCCGAAACCAAAAAAAATGTGTATATTTGCATCCTGCAACCAACTCCATTGCAACAACTGGAGTGTTTGATAATTACATAAATACATCAGATATGGACAATGAATTTTATAAAAACGAAATTATTCGTCTGAAAAAAGAGAAAAACGCTGTCATACTGGGGCATTATTATCAGCGTGACGAGATACAGGACCTCTCCGACTATATCGGCGACAGTCTTGCATTGGCTCAGAAGGCGCAGGAGTGCGACAACGACATTATCGTCTTCTGCGGTGTCCATTTCATGGCCGAGACGGCAAAGATTCTCAACCCTTCGCGAAAGGTGTTGCTGCCCGACATCACGGCCAGCTGTTCACTGGCTGAGTCGTGCCCCGGTGAGGAGTTTGCGCGGTTCAAAGCCCAGTATCCTGACCACATGGTGATTTCCTACGTCAACTGCACGGCGGAGATAAAGGCGTTGTCCGACCTTATCTGCACCTCGGGCAATGCCGAGAAACTGGTGCGGTCGCTGCCCGAAGAGCAGAAGATTATCTTTGCTCCCGACAAGAACCTTGGGTCGTACATCAACAGTGTCACCGGCCGGCACATGGTGTTGTGGGACGGCGTGTGCATGGTGCATGATGCAATGAAGGCCGAGACGGTGATGCAGCTCAAGGCCGAGCACCCCGATGCGGCGGTCATTGCCCACCCCGAGTGCAACGCTGCACTGCTGCAGGTGGCCGACTTCGTCGGCAGTACCAAGGCCATGCTGACGTATATCGGACAGTCGGGTCACAAGAAGTTTATCGTCGCCACCGAGACAGGTATTCTCTACGAGATGCGCAAGAACAATCCCGACAAGGAGTTCATCACGCTCAACGCCAGTCAACAATGTAATTGCGCCGACTGCTCGTACATGAAACAGAACACCCTCGAGAAACTGTATTTGTGCATGCGCGACGAGACCCCCGAGATTGAACTCGACGCGGCCACCATCGAGGCGGCGGCACGTCCCATTGTCCGTATGCTCGACATGTCGAAGAAATTGGGCATCATAAAATGAGGGGACAGCAGCAGGTATACGACTATCTGGACAAGCTCGGCATCGCCTTCGATTATTACGAGCACCCCGAAGCCCCCACTATAGAGATTGCCTCGCAGTTCTATAGGGGTGAGGGCACGGTGCTGTGCAAGAATCTGTTTTTCCGCAACCACAAAGGCGACAAGCACTATCTGGTGATAATGGATGCCCGCCACAGCATGAATATCCACGACATCGAGCACCGGTTGCACCAAGGCAAGCTGTCGTTCGCTTCGCCCCAGCGGATGATGAAGTATCTGGGCGTTATGCCTGGCTCGGTGTCGCTGTTCACCTTGGTAAACGATGTGGAACATGCGGTGATTCTGTTTGTCGACAAAAGGCTGCTCGATGCCGAGAAGGTCAGTTTCCATCCCAACGATAATACGGCTTCGCTGGTGATAAGTCGCGACAACATGCTCCGGTTTATCGAAAGTGTGGGGAACAGGTATGAATTTTTGGATTTGTATTGATGGTGGATGCCCTCTTCGACGGGTGGAAACAGTCGCTCGGAAGGGCTGTTGAAAAACAAGAAAAAAGTGTTGATAACCCATAATAAATGTTTCACGTGAAACAAGTAGAATATAAGGTTGAAGCCCCTTGCGGGCTACTCGAATTCCTGATGCAAAAGATGCCGGACAGCAGCCGCTCGAAGGTGAAGGAAATTTTGGCGCACAATGTTTTTGTGGATGGGAGGCGGAACAGCCAGTTCAATTTCCAGTTGCAACCTGGCATGTGCGTTTCGATAGAGAAAGTGGGGTACAGGGAACGTTACAAACCACGGGAATTGGATATAGTGTACGAGGATGCCCATCTGATGGTGGTGAATAAGCACGAGGGGTTGCTGTCGTATAGCAAAAACACCAGCGACGTGACAGTTATCTCGGTGTTGAACAAGTATTTGTACCTTACCCACCAACATTGTAACGCCCACATTGTCCACCGTCTCGACCGCGATACTTCGGGCTTGATGGTGGTGTCGAAGTCGAAACAGGTGTCGCAGCAATTTGAGGCGGACTGGAAAGGAATTGTATACGACCGCGCCTATGTGGCGGTGGCGTGGGGTAGGGTAGGCTCTGCCGAGGGAACCATCACATCGTGGCTCACCGATGGCGAGTATTGTGTGCTTTCCTCCCCGACTGATAATGGCGGCAAGCTGGCCGTGACGCACTACAAGGTGGTGAAACGCAGTCGCCGCTACACCCTGTTGGAGTTGAGGCTTGACACTGGCCGCCGCAATCAAATCAGGGTCCACCTGCGCGAGGAAAAACATCCGGTGGTCCACGACCCGATGTATGGCTACAAGGACGATATTTCGCCCATCAATAGGTTGGCTTTGCATGCCTTCAGATTGTGTTTTGTACATCCTGTCACCGGCAAGAAGATGGAGTTCAAAACCCCCTATCCTCCCTCATTCCTAAAATTAATGGAGCTTTGACACAATAAAAACGGTTCCGTTGCGTTAAAGGTTATTATTATTTATATTATAGAATGAAAAGAAAAGGCATCAGGGTTCTTGTATTCGTTGCAGCGTTGCTGTTGCAGACGGCAATGGTGCAAGCGCAGTATATATATACCGGCCGCCATACGGGCAGCGATACTTTGCGACTGCCCAAGTGGGAGCCCCATCTTGCTGTGGCCACAGGGTTCATGGGGTCGTCGGCAGGCGACAACAGGCTTTTCACCACCGTTGCCCCCTCGCTCACGTATCGCCCCAGCAGCCGTTGGACGGTGAACGCCGGGTTCGGCATCACCTCCGACATGGGTCTCAACCCCGACTATGCGATGACAAGACCCACGCGCAACCTGGCTCCCTACAAACGCAACGGGGGCACGGGTTTGGTCTCGGCACACGCCGAAGCCATCTACCGGGCTGGCGAGAATGTGTGGCTGGCCGCAGCGGTATATCATCTCAGCGGCAGTTATGCTCCGCTGTTCGGCATGGCCAACGGGCGGGTGCTGGATGTGTCGGCCACTGCCATCTCGGCAGCGGCGGCGTTCCGCCTGTCCGAGAAGAGTTTTCTGCAGCTTTCGTTCACTGCGGTGCACGACCGTTACGGCACCATGCCTGCGCTGTACCACGATGCCTGGATGCACGGGGGATGCGGCTCGTGGGGATTGTATTCCCCGCTGGCGGGATACGGCCACATGCCGCATTTGTTCAACCCTTATTACTTCGACGGGCTTTATTGAAACAAAGCCTTGCCCTGAAAACAGACAAACAATAGACAATGGAATATAACACACAACGTACTAAACTGAGAATAAACGATTACGGACGTAACATATACAAGCTGATCCAGTTTACCAAGACCGTTGAGGACCGCGAAAAGCGCACCCGCATGGCCGAGGCCATCGTGGATATCATGTCGCAGAACAGTCCCGACTCGAAAGATGCTGAGGACTATAAACGCAAGTTCTGGGTCCACCTGATGATTTTGGCCGATTGGGAGCTTGATGTGGATATGCCCTACGAGATCACCCCCGAGGAGACTGTGGAGTTCAAGCCCCTGGCCATGACCTACCACCATGAGAAGATGCAGTACCGCCACTATGGTATGAACATGGAGAAGATGATACAGAAGGTGGCCGAGTATCCGGAAGGGGAGGAGCGCGAAGAGTTGATAGCCCTGATTTCGCACGCCATGAAACGCGACTATCTGCTATGGAACAGCGACACGGTGGAGGACGATGTCATCACGGCGCAGCTGGAACAGTTGTCCGGCGACAGGCTCCACCTGCCGGAGGATTTCCAGTTTAAGGATTTCCGCGAATACCTCAAGGGCACCGACGAGGAGCGCCGCGCCAACGGCACGCACAAGAAAAAGAAGAAAAAGAAAAAATAAATCTTCGGCAAAGAGATGTCTTCATTCGAAATAATAGGCGGACACAAGCTTCACGGTGTCATCCACCCCCAGGGCGCAAAGAACGAGGCCCTGCAGGTGATTTGCGCCGTATTGCTCACCAGCGAGAAGGTGGTCATCGAAAATGTCCCCGATATACGTGATGTCAACAAACTGATAGGGTTGTTGCAGCTGATGGGAGTGCGGGTGCGTCGATTGAACGACGACAGTGCACTGCTCACCGAAGGCCGCAGCTATGAGTTTCAGGCCGACGACGTCAATCTCGACGTGTTGGAGAGCGAGGAGTTTGCCCGTCAGGCGGCAGCCTTGCGCGGCTCTATCATGGTAGTGGGTCCGTTGCTGTCGCGCTACGGCAAGGCTGTGGTGCCGCAGCCGGGTGGCGACAAGATTGGGCGCCGCCGTCTCGACACCCACTTCCTCGGTATGGAAAAGCTGGGTGCCGAGGTCACCTACCGCCGTGGGGGCTATCGTGTGCAGACCGACGGCCTGGAGGGCTGCTATATGCTGCTCGACGAGGCTTCTGTCACCGGCACAGCCAATATCGTCATGGCCGCGGTCATGGCCAAGGGTACCACCACCATCATGAATGCGGCCTGCGAGCCGTATGTCTACCAGCTTTGCAAGATGTTGAACAATATGGGAGCCAACATTGAGGGTGTGGGCTCCAACCGCCTCACCATCCATGGGGTAGGGGAGTTGCACGGGTGCAGCCACCGACTGCTGCCCGATATGATTGAGGTGGGGTCGTTCATCGGCATGGCTGCCATGACGCAGAGCGACATCACCATCCCGAATGTGGGCATGGAACATCTCGGTCTCATCCCCCGGGTGTTCCGCCGTCTGGGCATTGAGGTGTGGCAGAAAGGGGACGACCTGTTTATCCCCCAGCAGGAACATTATGAGATAGAACGTTTCATGGACGGGTCGATAATGACCGTTGCCGATGCCCCCTGGCCGGGATTCACGCCCGACCTGATCAGCATCGCCTTGGTGGTGGCCACACAGGCCCGGGGCAGTGTGCTCATTCATCAGAAGATGTTCGAGAGCCGCCTCTTCTTTGTGGATAAGTTAATCGACATGGGTGCGCAGATTATTCTTTGCGACCCCCATAGGGCCACAGTCATCGGCCTCGACCGCGAGCACAGGTTGCGCGGGGTCCGCATGTCGTCGCCCGACATCCGTGCGGGTGTCGCCCTCCTTATTGCAGCCCTTTCGGCCGAAGGCCGCAGCAGGATTGACAATATCGAGCAGATAGACCGCGGCTACCAACGTATCGACGAGCGTCTCCGAGCCCTCGGAGCCGAGATCGAGAGGGTGGAATAAATGTTGAAACGAATACATACACTTTAACAATCAGCAAAAAATAAATATAGACATGTTTAGTTTTCTGAAATCAAAGCCCAAGACCGCTATCCCTACCTTTGCATCTTTGGGAGTGGATATACACTGCCACATGTTGCCGGGGGTGGACGACGGTTCCAAGAGCAATGAGGAGTCCTTGGCCTGCCTTCGGGTGATGCACGATGCAGGGTTCGAACGGGTCATCTGCACTCCCCACTATCAGTATCCCCGATTTCCCAACGAGGAATCAGACATATTGCATCGCTACGACAACATGCTCCTCGACTTCAAGGGGATGGATGCCAAGGGCATTCCCCAGATGAAAGGTGTGGCAGGCGAATACAGGGTGGACAGCGGGTTTGCCGACAGAATCAAGAAAGAGCAGTTCCTCCTTGTCGGCGGTAAATTCCTCCTCACCGAGTTCTCCCTCCACCAACAGGTGATAGGGTTGGACCAGGTGATGTTCGACCTGCAGATGAAGAATTACGAAGTCATTCTCGCCCATCCCGAACGCTATCCCTATTACAGCAGCTCCTCGCAGGCATTGCAGAAACTTAAGGACATGGGGGTCTATTTCCAAATCAACATCCTCTCCTTGATAGGTTTTTATGGCGAGGGTTCCCGCCGTAAGGCTTTCGAGATGATAGAGAAAGGCTGGGTAGAATTTTTGGGTACCGATATGCACAACACGCTTTATGCCCAAGCCCTTATCGATGCTTCGCACGACAAGAAAGTCATCAAGCTTTTGGAAAAACACAAATTCCTCAACAGCCAAGTGGACAGCGACCAGGTTATCAAAACAAAAACTATCTGAAAAACAATATGAACAGCCTTAATGCCATTTCGCCCATCGACGGGCGCTACCGTAACAAGGTGGATGAGCTTGCATCCTATTTCTCCGAAGGCGCGCTTATCCGCTACCGTGTCCGGGTCGAAATCGAATATTTCATAGCCCTGGGAGACCTCCCTCAGCTTCCTGTGGCCGCACTGTTTCAGCGTCAACCCGGCATGGCCGAGCAGTTGCGCGACATCTACCGCCATTTCACCGAGCAGGATGCCCTTGAGGTGAAAGAGATAGAGAAAACCACAAACCACGATGTCAAAGCTGTTGAGTATTTCATCAAACGCCGTTTCGACACCTTGGGGCTGGAACCCTACAAGGAGTTCATCCATTTCGGTCTCACCTCGCAGGACATCAACAACACGTCCGTGCCGCTGCTTCTGAAGGAGTGTCACGAGCAGGTGCTGCTGCCGCGCTATCAGGCGGTTCTCGCCGCCATCGAGGAGCGTGCCCGCCAGTGGGCCGACATCCCCATGCTGGCACACACCCATGGCCAGCCCGCCTCGCCCACCTCGTTGGGCAAAGAGCTTATGGTCTTCGCCTACCGTATGCGCCGGCAGATGGACTATTTCGGCCAGATTCCCTTCAATGCCAAGTTCGGCGGTGCCACAGGCAACTTCAACGCCCACCTTGCAGCCTACCCCGAGGTCGACTGGCGTAGCTTCGGCAACGCTTTCGTTGCAGAGCATCTGGGACTCGAGCGTCTTCAGTACACCACCCAGATTGAGAACTATGACAATCTGGCTGCATATTTCGACAACTGCAAGCGCATCAACGTCATCCTCATTGACCTCTGCCGCGACATCTGGTCGTATATCTCCATGGAGTATTTCAAGCAGAAGATCAAAGCCGGCGAGGTAGGCTCCTCCGCCATGCCTCACAAGGTCAACCCCATCGACTTCGAGAATGCCGAAGGCAACCTCGGTCTGGCCAACGCCATCTTCGAGCACCTCAGCCACAAACTCCCCATCTCCCGTCTGCAGCGCGACCTCACCGACTCCACCGTCAGCCGCAATATCGGTGTCCCCGTGGCCCATACACTCATCTCCCTGGCTTCCCTGCAGAAAGGGTTGGACAAGCTCCTGCTCAACGAAGAGGCCATCGCCCGCGACCTGGAGAACAACTGGGCTGTCGTGGCCGAAGCAGTGCAGACCATCCTGCGCTCCGTGGGCTACCCCAACCCCTACGAGGCCTTGAAGCAACTCACCCGTACCAACCAGAAAGTCACAGCCCAGACGATTGCCGACTTTGTGGAGACCCTGGATGTCGATGCCTCCGTCAAAGAGCGCATCCGCTCCATCACTCCGCACAATTATTTAGGCTACAAACTATTCAACGATTAGTGGAGAGCGGTTGGCGAATAGTGGGGAGATACAGGTAATGTCCCGTCGTTCCCCACGCTTTGCCGACCACTCATAACGTATACTTGTATGTCGTTCACCTTCCACCACATGCGCCCTTATGTCGCCCGCTTGGCGGCTTATGGGTTCTTTGTGGTGCTGGCGGTGCTCTTCACCATGGCCACAGCGCTCTCTGTGGCCGATTTTGTCAAAATCCTGTTCCCTCCCGACCCCTCCTCGCTTGTCGTCCCCAGTGCCGGTGAGAGCTTGCTCTCGCAACTGCTCGACCGTCTCTACACATGGCTCATCGCCTTCGGCCCCAAACATGCACTCATCTACTTCTCGCTCATCCTGTTGGTGCTCTACTCCTGCAAAAACATTTTCAACTACCTCTCCAATGTGCAGATAGCGGTCATCCGCTCGCGAATAGTCCGCGACCTCCGCAGCCAGCTTTTCCGCAAAGCACTGCGGCTGCCCCTATCGTACTACGGCACCCATCGCAAGGGCGACATCCTAGCCCGCTTTGCCGGCGATATGACCGAATACGACGAGAGCGTCCTTGGCTCGCTCCAGCAGCTCTTCATGGCTGCTGTCAGCATCCTGCTCTACACCGCCATGCTCTTCTACATCAGTGTCAAGCTCTCGCTCTTCGTCCTCTGCATGCTGCCTGTGGTGGCCTTTGTCATCTCGGGCATCTCGCACCGCCTGCGGCGCGAGTCCGTCGAGCTGCAGCAGCGCGGCTCCTCCATCATGTCGCTCATGGAGGAGACCATCATCGGTCTCAAAGTCATCAAGGCCTACACCGCTATCGAGTTCTCCAACCGCCGTTTCAGCCAGGCCGGTGTGGGCTATGCACGCCTCCGCACACGGGTGCTGCGGCGTGTCGACCTCTCCTCGCCCGTCAGCGACTTTCTGGGCAACAGCGTGGTGATAGGCATCCTCCTCTTCGGCTCCGCCATGGTCATCAGGGGCGATTCGGGCATCACCCCCGAGCTCTTTGTTTCGTACATCATGATGTTCGTCCTCATGATACCTCCCGCCAAAGAGCTTACCACCGCCATCTCGCAAATCAAGAAAGGACAGGCCTGCACCGATCGCCTGCAGTCCTTCTTCAACCAGCCCGAGACCCAGCCCGACACTCCCCAGGCCACGCCCTTCCCCGGGCTCACCTCCGGCATCGAGTTCCGCGACCTGCATTTCAGCTACCTCCCCGGCACCGAAGTCCTGCATGGCATCAACCTCACCGTGCCGCGTGGAGCCACTGTGGCATTGGTGGGCAGTTCGGGTTCCGGCAAATCCACCCTTGCCGACCTCCTCATGCGTTTCCACGAACCCACCTCCGGCCAGATACTCATCGACGGTCGCCCCATCCAGTCCTATCTCACCTCGTCCCTCCGCCGGCACATCGGTGTAGTGGCGCAGCACACCTTCCTTTTCAACGATTCCGTCCGCAACAATATAGCCTACGGCATGCCGCAGGCCACCAACCGCCAGATTGAGCAGGCTGCCCGCATAGCCAACGCCCACGACTTCATCCTCCAGCTGCCGCAAGGCTACGACACCCCTGTCGGCGACGGGGGCGCCCTCCTCAGTGGCGGCCAGCGGCAGCGCATCAGCATTGCCCGTGCCGTCCTCTCCGAGCCCGACATCCTTATCCTCGACGAAGCCACCAGTGCCCTCGACACCGAGAGCGAAGCCCTCGTCCGTCAGGCGCTCCTCTCCATCCTCTCCGGGCGCACGGCTCTGGTCATTGCCCATCGGCTCTCCACCGTTGCCTCGGCCGACCTTATCGCTGTTATCGAGCAAGGCCGCATCGTGGAGACCGGCACCCACGCCCAGCTCCTTCAGCGCCAAGGCCGTTACAGCCAGCTCGTGCAGACTTCGGCCATCGTCAATCAATAATAACGCAGCAACCCTCCGGCCCTATCATCCAACCAACCCCACAACCTGTGTCACCGTCCAATAAACATATCGCCCTGCTCCGCCGCCTGTCGGCACTTCCGGTGCTGGTGCTCTGTGCCTTCGCGCTGTGGCCTTGCTGCCTTGCCGCCCAGACACCTGCCGCACTGCATTTCACCGAGGCGGTGGTGACAAGCCACCATGTGGGGCAGCTCAGTTGGAACCGCATCGACAGCGCCTCGGCCTATCAGCTCTTTCGGTGTTACCCCGACCAAGCCGCTTTCACACCCATAGCTACCCTTGCCGACACACACTTTACCGACACCCTCCATCGTGTCGTCTGCGCCGACACCGTCAGCTACTGCGTCACCGCCCTGCTGCGCGTTACCGCCCTCCGGTCCGACACTGCCGGACTCTACTACCAAGACAATATCCCTACGGCCCCCTGCTCCTTGCGCCTCTGCACCGTCGACACCCTCCTCAACCGCATCCTCCTCAGCTGGTACCCAAGCCCCGACACCGATGTCATGGGCTACTACATCTGCATGGGTTCCCCCTGCCTCGACTACGACACCGTCTGGGGAAGGCTCAACACCGAATACCTCTGCCCCGAAGACCTATCCCTCGACGAGAACGCACACGCCGAGTTCTCCTTCCGCATACTTGCCTTCGACAGCTGTTCCCAGGCCAGCCCCCTCACACCATACTATCGCAACCCCGTGCTGAGCATCTCCGCCGAGCCCTGCTCGCAGCAACTGCGTTGCTCATGGAACCGCTATATCAATATGCCCGACAGTGTCAGCGAATACCGTCTGCACTACACCCTCGACAATAGCACCCAGGAACAAACCTTCAGCATAGGCCCCGATGGCCCCTTCATCCACGACATCAACATCCCCGACCTCGCTGTGCGCCAACTCCACGCCTATCTTACCGTCCATTCCGGCGACAGCGGTCTCATGGCGTTCTCGCGTGTGCAGACCTTCCGTTTCGACCATGGCGACACAGCCCGCTACGCCAACATCCTCTCCGCCGCCTACCTCGACACCGTCCCTGCCATATCCCTACGGCTGGAGATAGACCCCGACTTCCACAATGCCGACTACGTGCTGATGCGCTCCACCGCCACCGCCTCGCCCGACAACCCCGAAGTGCTTTACTGGTCCCCCTTCGAGCCGATAGCCTCCCGCACACGTCCTGCCGACCCTTCCGGCCAAGGCACCTTCACCTATGTCGACAGCACCGTCAGCCGCACCGCACCGGCCTACTCCTACCGCCTCCGCGTCCCCGACCACTGCGGCCTGCGTGCCGTTGTCTCCGACACCGTCTGTGTCCTCCTGCCGGAGCCCCCCGAACCCTCGGCATGGTTCCCCAACGTCATCTATGGCGGCCATCCCGACCTCGGCCGATTCTGCCCCACTTTTGTCGCTCCGCTGGCACGCGACTACCGTCTCGACATCTTCTCCCGCTGGGGACAGCGCGTCTTCAGCACCAGCACCCTCGGCGACTGCTGGGATGGCACCTCCCCCCTCGGCAAACCCCTTCAGCAAGGTGTCTATGTCTATCGCGCCACATGCCGCCATGCCGACGGAACACTCAAAACCTACGCCGGCACCGTCACCCTGCTGCGGTAAGGAAAGCACCAACACGCAATTCGTCAGCCCGAATGACACATAAACACGATAACACATTCACGCATTCATGAACATAGCACTCTATCTCCGCAACACCGCCGCCGAACCTGCCGCCCAGGTTGGCCATAGTACTGTCGCCACTGGCGATACGCCGGTATGTGCACCGGAACACCCTCAGCCCTTCGACGCCCCCCAGCTCAACAGGCTTATCGCCCTCCTCAACGAGCGGGGGGTGCAGACCTGTATCGTCCACGACCGGCTGCCCGACTGCCCGCTCGACTTCCTCCTCTCCATCGGAGGCGACGGCACCCTCCTCAGTTCCGTACATCTCTTGGCTGGGCGCGACATCCCTGTCCTTGGCGTCAACTTCGGGCACCTCGGCTTCCTCACCACCGCCGGGCGCGACAAAATCGACAGCCTCGTCTCCGACCTCATGGCCGGCCGCTACACCCTCGAGCCTCGCACCCTCCTCAATGTCACTGCCGACCATGCCGACGACCGCCACTCCACCTTTGCCCTCAACGAAGTGTACCTCCACCGCTTCGTCGATGCCCCCCTGCTGCGTACCGACCTCTATGTCGGCGACGACTTCGTGGCCACCTATGCCGGCGACGGCCTCATTGTGGCCACGCCAACAGGCTCCACAGCCTACTCCCTCAGCTGCGGTGGGCCCATCCTCACGCCCGACAGCGGCTGCCTGGTCATCACCCCCATCGGGGTCCACAACCTCACCCTGCGCCCCATCATCGTGCCGGACAGCGCCATCCTGCGCCTCGTCACCCACGCCCAGCAGCAGCAGTTCTATCTCGGCATGGACTCGCGACGGCAGGCCATGCCCTACGGCACCGTCGTCACCCTCGCCCGGCAGAACTTCTCCGTCCGCCTTGTGCGCTTGGGTCACCAGAGCTTCTTCAGCGCCATCCACCAGAAACTGGGCTGGGGCGGTGCTTACCGAAGTGAAAATTGAACCCTTGCAGGGTCAGTGTGTTAATGCTTGAATGTGTTAATGTGTTATCGTGTCAATCAGCTTAACGAATTAACACAATAACGTTGTTATTCTCCTTTCACTTCAACCAGAGCTGGCTCAATCCAGCGACCGATTTGGGATTAACCATTTTTAACACGCACATATCGTGCTGTCCTGTTGTTTATTCCGTATAGCTTTGAAAAATAGTCCATTTATGCAAGGCACTTTTTTGGGGGTTGTGCGTCTAATATAGACAAAAGGGGAGTTATATATCCGGTGGCATGAATGTTATGAAACGTAACGAAAAAGACAGTGAGTTCGACAAGATGCTCAAGGAAAACATGGGCATCATATTAAGCATCTGTGCAACCTTCACCGGCCGCAAGACCGACAAGATGAAGGATCTCTACCAGGACATAGTCTGTCGGCTGTGGGAGGGCTGGGGTAAGTTCAGGAACGACAGCAAAGTCAGCACCTGGGTGTATCGTGTGGCACTCAACACCGCCATCTCCCACAAACGCCATACTGCAGCCGCGCCAGCCTTTGTCAGGATCGACGACACCCTGTTGGAACAGATTGCCGAGCCGCCCCCAAACGAGTTCGTGGATCAGCTCTACCGTCTCATCGAACGGCTCGACGAGAAAGACAAGGCAATCATCTATCTTTATCTCGACAATCTCAGCATTCAAGCTATCAGCGAGACACTCGAGCTCTCCCCAAACACTGTAAAACATGAAATACACAGGATAAAAATCAAACTAAAAGAAATGAATGACCATGAAAACAACCGATAATATACCGTTCGACGACTACGCCGCCGCCTGGCAGGAAGAGTCCCGGCGCATCCGGCAGCTTACCGAGGGCGTCGGCACCGAGGGGACTGCCTCGGCCATCCGTCGTGCATGGCGTCACGACCTATTTCTTTTCTGCCTGCGCCCGTTCATCCCCATCAGCGTCGCTGTCCTCTTGATCTTCACCGTCCTCCCCAGCCCTGTCAAAGGTTCACAGGCCATAAGCAGCTTGAAAGACTGCAACCAGAAGATTGAATACATGCAATCACTACTCGATTCAATATGAAAACCCTCTTCCCACACCCCAACGGTCAACCCGGCGACACCTCCGGCAAGACCTCTGGCCACACCGGCAAAATATCCCGTCTCTTCACCGTCAGGGGTACCCGCTTTACTACCAACAGGGGTGCCCGTGCTACTCTGCTGGTGTTGGTATTCATTATTGTGATAAGCGGAGCCCTCCTCATACGCTACCATACGTTTATAGTCCCCTTCCGGCAGTGCAGCGAGACCTACCAGCACTATGCCGGGCAGCCCGGCATCGAGGCCACCTTCATCAAGGACTTCCGCATCAACGACAGCCTCTCCGTCTGTGCCACGCTCCTCGAGGTCCAGGACTCCGATACTTGGTATCGGTTGATGCACGAATTCAATATCCCGATTCAAGAACTTAACAGCAATCTCCCCACAGACCGAATAACCATCAAGATATCACCAAGGGGACACCCCGAAATCAGTGGGGTAACCGACCTCAACGCACCCATCGACGTCATCACCATCGATAGACTTAACCTCAGGATAGGCATGTTCCATGCCGCCAACAAAAACGAAGAATTTGTGATATTGGATAACCGACTAATCACTAATATAAAGATAAAAAAATACCCACAAAAATGAAAATCAAAATTATTCTATTGTCCACCTTACTGGGCATTTCTGCCATTAGTTGCACCAAGGACACCGCCCTTGATGGAATCCCCTCCCAAGTTGAGAACTATTTGGTCACTTATAGTATCGACGGAGAGTCATTCTACAAAACCATCCACAACAAAGACGAGTGGTCGGCTCTTCTCGACAACTTCTTGGCGATGGCACGCAAAGGACACCGCATCACTTTCACCAAAGGCAATCAACGCTTATGGACGGATGCATCCAAAGAGATTAAGACCTTCTCCACCGAAAGCAAGCAAGAAGCGATAATCTGGTGCAACCAAATGACTGTCGATGGGTGGACCGTCACCCTGGAATTCGACGAGCATAGCGGCAAATACATCTGCACTGCCATCAGATAAACCCGCTGGCGTGAACCGACAACAAACGTATTACAAATGAAACACAAAACAAACCATGCTATGAACGACAAAGTATAACGCCCCGCGCAACCGCCTCCGCAGGCACGCGGTTGTGCCGGGGCCTGACAAAAGAAAAGGTGCCGGGGCTCGGGGTGTGCATGTGCCA
>ONFR01000025.1 GCA_900317125.1 uncultured Bacteroidales bacterium
TCGTGTCGTATACCTTGAATATCGGCAGCACGAGAAAGAACTCCGGCACCGTCTGGTACGTCCATTCATTGGGTCGAAGGTTATAGAGCAATGTACCATTTAAGTAATCGTTAAGATAAGAGGAATTCGGTTCCCAGTGCAGCCTCATCGGATTCCTTATCCAGCAGGATGAGTCGGGGTAAATATAACCATTATGAGGTATACTAAGACCTGATGTAGATAGTACACCATAGGTTGTAGGCCAATCAGGAAGTATAGTATCTTCCAATACGATAAACAATTCCTTGCCAGAATTCGATGAGAATCCAACGTAAAACGAGTCCTGCACACGGATGGGCTTGTCGAAATAATAATCCCTTCGGTCAAATCTATGATTAATAATATTTAGCACTGGCTCACCACAAGGACAAGGATTATCTACGCTAGAATGACGGCAACACCAATTTCCGAATGTATCACTCCCGCATACAGGAACGCCATAGTCCAAAGGCACCTGTGCCATCAACCGGCATGTATCAGGCTCCGCCTCATACAAATACAGGTATTCTTGCACTGTAGGAGGGAATGGAGTGAAGGTATCATTACTATGATTGGGAAAATATAGGGACAGTCCATACACATCGGTGGGTTGTTCTACATAGTTGTATTGGAGTGCATCTCCATTGAAGAGGGCCTGATCTACTCTAATAAAAAGAGTATCTATAGAAAATCGATTAGGGTAAGATATATGACAACCATCAGAGAGCAATGGGTGAGTGTTGTCCGTGTCCAACCACGTCCTGTAGTCGAACTGGAAATAGGGCTTGTACACCGTGTCGATCCTGACATACCTGGGTGCCTGGGCGGCCCTGTTATTTTTGAATGTTATACATGTTTATTGACAACCGTTTATATTTGCTCCAGTACAAGTATGACTGTTTTTTGCATAGTGCTCTTTTTATTATAGAGTCTTTACCCCCGTTTTGGATACCCCCCCAACCGAATATTTAACATTTTTTATGACAAAATCTCTGCCCGGAGCAGCAGCAACAGTGAACACCTACTCACCTCCAGGGCTCCACAAAACCCTGAAAGCGCACACCACGATTCAACCCAACATGAACAACAAAAAAAACGGCGGACAAGCACTGCCAGCCGCTAGAGGAATGTCAAATATCGTCTTCCGATTCGGGAATCATCTCATCCCAGTCGATTTGCGTGGGGTAGATATTATCGCGGATAATCGTGCCGGGGAAGTCGTTCCGAATCCGCAGCAGAAATACATAGGCGTCGAGCCGGGTTCGGAAATCACCCACTTTCACTTTGAAATTAGGCTCGTCGAAGACCACATAGGCCTCCACCCCGGGATACAACTCGCGAATGCGGTCTTTCATCTCGAAAGCCCTGTTCTTGGAGGCCGTGCCGGAAAGCGAAGCCACCTGGATACGGTAGCCGGGGATGGTACGAACACGCTCGTTGAGCTCGATATGCTTCTGCACCAACTGCGCGACGGCCACGTCGCCCTTTATCTCGACATGGCCCCTGCTGCGGTTGCTGCCGTAGGGACGATAGGTTTGCGCCCACGCCGTACTGCAGAACAACGCTGCCATCGTAGCCAGCAAAAGGATTCTTTTCATCTCTTGTCGTTTTATAGTACTACTCAGCCCTGGGCGGACAAGGCCCGGACAGGCACCTCGAGCGCCGCTACTTGGCGAACGAGTTCACCTCCTCGGGGCGTATGGAGAGCACCGGACGGGTGGACATGGTGAGCATCTGCTGCGCATAGTTGCCCAGCAGGAAACTGGCCAGCGATGTCTCCTGCTCAGTCATGATGACAATCATGTCGGCATCCACCTGATCGGCATACTCCAAGGTGGTGATAGTCAAATTCTTCGGAACATTGACAAAATTGCACACATGCTTCACATTGGCCTTGGTCAAGTAGTTGTCCACCTGGTTTACATAGCTGTCCACAATGCCCTTGATGGTCTTGTTGTCGGACGTGTAGAGGCCCAGGATATGCAGTTCGGCGCCGAAAGCCTTGGCAAAATTGGCCGCAGCAGGCACCTTCTGCCTTGTGTCGGACGAGCTGTCGATAGGCACCACAATACGCTCCAGCGATTTGCGGAAATTGAAATCCTCACGCATCGTCAGCACCGGATAGGGCGACTCGGCAATGGTGCGGTAGGTATTACGGCCAATCCAGTTCTTTTCGAAACCCGACATGCCGTGCGTGCCCACCACGATCAAGAATGCATCATCCTCCTTGGCCTGGGCGCACAACTCGCGCGACACCTTGCCCTCGCGAATGACATATTCCATCTTGATGCCTTTGAGCAGATGAGCCACTCCGGCATTGCGGCGTTCAATCTCGGAACGTATCGGGGCTTCATCCTGGTTCTTCTCCTTCACATACACCAAGCGCAAATCCTGCTGAAAACGGTTGGCAATATCAATGGCCACATCGACTGCATTGGCCGAACCGGTAGAGAAATCGAATCCAACAAGTACTTTACTCATAACAAATAGTATTTTTATTGCATTATTTTCCAGCCACAAAATTACACATTTTTTTTCATTCCACAAGTTTTTTTCTCCCCAAAAACGCAATTAAAACCGTTCACCATAACACAAAACACTAATATACAACACATAGCGGCATACGCACAATTACACCCTTCTCCTTTCGAAAACCGCGTCCGGTGTGCCACACCTCACCATCGGAAAACCCTATTTGGACAAGTTGGCAAGTGGCAATCCCTCCATCCCCGCACCCGAAAGCACACCCCGCGCACACCCCAAAGCGCGGCCTGCCGCCCTCCGATGCCGCCCGCACCGCAGCAAGTTCGTTCAATCCGGCATCGTCGCTGCATCGTTACAGCATCGTTTTCCGACAATACGACGGATAACGACCTGAGAACGGACCTACAACGATGCTGCATTGAACGGCCCCGCTCCCTGCGAAGAAACTGTGCACGGCCCGGCCAAACGCCAACGACAAGCTGACAGCCAGCGTTTTGACGAGACACAACGACTGCCTCGGCGGCGTTCATCCTGCCGACTGCAGTGTGGCAGACGGGCTCGCACCCGGGTGCCTTTTGGCACCCCGCGACAAGTGGGTATCAACCACCTGCAGCGGAACGGTTGAAATCTTTTTTATAAAAAAATATAAATAAAGCTTGCCAATCTGAAAAAAAAACGTAAATTTGCATTTTAAATGTTATATAATCCGAAAACTAACAAAACACTAATAAAACAATGACTAACATGATTTTGACTGCAGTGCTTGTGCTTGGCGCGATAGGTGTCATCTTTGCCATAGTGCTGTATTTTGTCGCCCAAAAGTTCAAAGTTTTAGAAGATCCGCTGATTGACGAGGTGGCCGAGGTGCTGCCCGGAGCCAACTGCGGAGGATGCGGAAAAGCAGGCTGCCGCGCCATGGCCGAAGCCTTCGTGAAGCAAGGCAACATGGATGGGCTGAAATGCCCCGCCGGAGGCGAGGAGGTGGCCAAGAAGGTGGCCGCCCTGCTGGGTTGCACCCCCGAGGTGTCCGACCCCATGGTGGCAGTGGTGCGCTGCAACGGCAGCTGTGCCAACGCCGTGGCCAAGAACAATTACGACGGTCTGAAGGACTGCGCCTTCGCCAACAGCGTGTATGCCGGCGAGAGCGGATGCGTGTTCGGGTGCCTGGGCCTTGGCAACTGCGCCAATGCATGCCAGTTCGGAGCCCTGAGCGTCGACCCCGAGACGGGGCTGCCCGTGGTGGACGAAGAGAAGTGCACCGCCTGCGGGGCCTGCGTCAAGGCCTGTCCGCGCGGCATCATCGAACTGCGCAAGAAAGGTGTGAAAAACCGCCGCGTGTATGTCGCCTGCCGCAACAAGGAGAAAGGCGCCGCCGCACGCAAGTCGTGCTCGGCCGCCTGCATAGGCTGCGGCAAATGCGAGAAGACCTGCCCCTTCGGAGCCATCAAGGTAGAGAACAATCTGGCATATATCGACTTTAACCTGTGCCGCCTGTGCCGCAAGTGTGTGGCCGAATGCCCCACGGGAGCCATCCATGCCGTCAACTTCCCGCCGCTGCCCCCGAAGAAGGAGACACCGGCCGAGAATGCCACGGCCCCTGCCCCCGCCCCGACGGCAACACCCACGCCGGCCGCCGCACCCGCCGTGTAACACACTAACCGAACATCTGGAACAACACAACAAAAGAATCCGAAAAGATGAAGACATTCAAAATGGGTGGTGTCCACCCGGAAGAAAACAAGATATCCACCAACGCCGTCATTGAGCAGATGCCCCTGCCCAAACAGGTGGCCGTGTTAATGAACCAGCACCTCGGCGCCCCCGCCACACCCATCGTGGCCAAAGGCGACAAGGTGAAGGTGGGACAACTGATTGCCGAAGCGCAGGCCTTCATGTGCGCCAACATCCACTCGCCCGTGAGCGGGACGGTGAACAAAATCGACGTGTGCAAGGACATGGTCGGACTGCCCAAGACCGCCATCTACATCGATGTGGAAGGGGACGAATGGATGGAGACCATTGACCGCACACCCGACATCAAACGCGAATGCACCCTCGAGCCCAAGGAGATTGTTGCCAAACTGAAAGAGATGGGCATCGTGGGTCTGGGCGGCGCCACATTCCCCGCACACATTAAATACAGTGTGCCCGAAGGCAAGAAAGCCGAATATCTGATCATCAACGCCGCCGAGTGCGAGCCATACCTCACCTCCGACCACCGCGTGATGATGGAGCACCCCGAGGAGATATGCATCGGTGTGAGCCTGCTGCGCAAGGCGCTGGGCGTGCCCAATGCCTATATCGGCATCGAGAGCAACAAGCCCGAGCCCATCCGCGTGATGACCGAGGCCGCCAAGAAGTTCGAAGGCATCATCGTCGAGCCGCTGATAGTGAAATACCCGCAGGGAGCCGAAAAGCAACTCATCAACGCCATCACCGGGCGCAAGGTGCCCAGCGGCAAGCTGCCCATCGACGTGGGTTGCGTGGTGAGCAACATCGGCACCACTTTCGCCGTGTATGAGGCCATCCAGAAGAACAAGCCCCTTATCGAGAACATCCTCACCGTGACGGGCAAGAAGCTGCCCAGCCAGCACAACTACCAGTGCCGCATAGGCATCACCTACAACGACATCATCAAGCACGCCCTCGGCAGCCTGCCCGAGACCACGGGCAAGGTGATCAGCGGCGGCACTATGATGGGCAAAGCCGTCAGCAACCTCGACGCCCCGACCACTAAGGGCGCAAGCAGTGTGCTGGTGATGGACGAGGAGGAGTCGCGCCGCCGTCCCGAGACCAACTGCATACGCTGCGGCAAGTGCATCAACGCCTGCCCCATGGGGCTGGAGCCTTACCTGTTCTCGGCACTGGTGAAGAACAACCGCATCGAGGAGGCTCAGGCGCACAACATCCTGGACTGCATCGAATGCGGATGCTGCTTCTTCAGCTGCCCCGCCAACAAACCCCTTACCGACGAGATAAGGCTCGGCAAGAACAAGGTACGCGCCATGATGGCTGCAAAAAAATAACAAGACTATCTAATATTTAAAGGAACTATAATATATTATTACGATATGAATCTATTGAAGATATCCGGTTCACCGCACGTCCACAGCGACGAATCGACCAAGAAAATCATGTGGCGCGTCAACCTGGCCTTGGTGCCCATGCTGCTCACTGGCATTGCGTACTTCGGCCTGAACGCCTTGCTCATCAGCATTGTGTCGGTGGCCTGCTGCTGCCTGTTCCAATGGCTGATTGAGAAATTCATCATGAAAGTGCCTTCAACGGTGTGCGACGGCTCGGCCATCGTGACGGGTCTGCTGCTGGCCTTCAACGTGCCTGCCACAGCCGAGATGATATGGATGGTTGCCATCGGTGCCCTGGTGGCTATCGGCGTGGGCAAGATGACTTTCGGCGGGTTGGGTAAGAACCCCTTCAACCCCGCCCTGGTGGGACGAGTGTTCATGCTCATCTCCTTCCCGGTACAGATGACCACGTGGCCCACGGTGGGCAAATGGTTCCCCATGAGCCTCGACACCGTCAGCGGAGCCACTCCCCTCGGCCTGATTAAGGAGGGCGTGAAAAACGGGCAGAGCCTCAGCGAGGTGCTTTCAGCCCCCGACATGCCGTCGCTGTGCGACATCTTCCTCGGCCACATGGGCGGCTCGCTGGGCGAAGTCAGTGCCATAGCCATCCTCATCGGCGCCATCTACCTGCTGTGCCGCAAAGTCATCAGCTGGCATATCCCGGTGGCCTTTATCGGCACTGCCTTTATCTTCAGCGGCATCCTGTGGCTTGCCGACCCGACCCAGTTTGTCGACCCGTTGACTACCATCCTCACCGGTGGTATCATGCTCGGCGCCTGCTTCATGGCTACCGACATGGTGACCTCGCCCATGGCCAAGAGCGGCCAGCTGGTGTTTGGTGTGGGCTGCGGCCTGCTCACCATCATCATACGTAACTGGGGCGCCTACCCCGAGGGTGTCAGTTTCGCCATCCTGCTGATGAACTCGGTCACACCGCTTATCAACCGCTGGTGCAAACCCACACGTTTTGCTTGCTAACATTATCGTATCAACGCTTAAACTATTGAACTATTATGGCAAAGAAAGCACAATCAACACTCATCAATATGCTGCTGTCGCTGACCATCATCGCCGTGGTGGCAGCCGCCGCACTGGCATTTGTAAGCTATGTGACAGCAGAACCCATTGCCCAGGCCCAGAAGGCCAAGAAGGAATCGGCCATCAAGGCCGTGCTGCCGGCATTCGACCGCCTGGAAGAGGCCACCGTGGACGGCGCCGCCTGCACCAAGGCCTACAGCGCCGATGGCCAGCTTGTGGGCATGGCCATTGAGGCCAGCACCGAGAAAGGCTTTGGCGGACATCTCGAGGCCATGGTGGGCTTCGACGCCGAAGGCAACATCTCGGGCTACCAGATACTGCAAACCGCCGAGACTCCCGGACTCGGCGCCAAAGCAGGCGAGTGGTTCCAGAAAGGCAACAAGGGCGACGTGATAGGGAAGAACCCCTCCACGGGCCTGAAAGTGAAAAAGGACGGCGGCGAGGTGGATGCCATCAGCGGGTCGACCATCACTTCACGCGCATTCTGCGAACTGATTAACAACGCATATAACACATTCCAGAAAGGAGGGAACCAATAATGAAAGCTACCGACATTATTAAAAACGGACTAATCAAAGAGAACCCTACATGGGTGCTGGTTCTGGGCATGTGCCCCACACTGGCCACCACCACGTCAGCCGTCAACGGCATGTGCATGGGGCTGGCCACAGCATTTGTGCTGACAATGTCGAACATCGTCATCTCGTTGCTCAAATCGTTGATTCCCGACAAGGTTCGTATCCCGGCGTTCATCGTGGTGATAGCCACCTTTGTCACCATCGTGCAACTGGTGATGCAGGCCTACCTGCCCGACCTCTACGAGACCCTTGGTCTGTTCATCCCCCTGATTGTGGTGAACTGCATCGTGCTGGGACGTGCCGAAGCCTTTGCTTCGAAGAACAATGTGTGGCATTCGCTGCTCGACGGCCTGTTCATGGGTCTCGGTTTCACCTGGGCACTGACCTTGGTGGGCCTGGTGCGCGAATTGCTTGGTGCCGGCGCCGTTTTCGGACAGAGCATCATCGGTGGAAACGACGGCATGCTGCTCTTCATCCTTGCCCCCGGCGGCTTCCTTGTACTGGGTTTTTTGATGGCTTTGGTCAAAAAAATTCAAAAATAATCTTAAATATAGTTAAAAATTAGGTGTAGGGGGGTATCCAAAATGGACCCAAAGACTCTATATAGTAAGAAAGTTTCTTCACGACACACAACAAGGGAAGACTTTCGAACAAAAATAGTAATAAATTAATAAGATACAGTCATGAAGAAAATCGTTTTATTGGCAGTCACTTGCACAATGTTTATTGGCTGGAGTTCCACAATCCAGGCCCAGAGCTGTGAAGACATCCTGCGTCCATTCTACATGTTGAACAACATCGACCCCAACGAATACCCCGAGGGGAAAGCGGATTGGAGATGCCAGTTTGCCCGGACAGCCTTCTATATGTGCGACAAAATTCCGGAGGGAGCTCCTGTGTATAACATCAGTGAGGTGACCGACCTGATAGCAAGAAGACATCTTGACGGCAATTTCAAAGTCAATCTTGAGGAGATGAGTTACTACGCCTATAACTTCCTCGATTTTCAGCAGAAGAACGACAAGCGCACGGTCTACTTCCGTCTGAACGACAACAACAATTACAAATACTTGGCAGTACGGTCGATGATTGAAATGTACGACCGCACCGACCATCCCGAACGCTATGGCCGATAACGCCTGATCATACCGAACGAGATATATAACATATAAAATCATACAATCATGAAACGCATTATATTAATAATAGCACTCATTTGCCTTGCAGGATGCGTCAACCTTTATGCACAGGAAGGTGTGACACCTGTCAATCTGGATGCGTCAACCAATGGCGACACCATTGACGGCGTAAGTCCTCAGTCCGTATACCTATATGACGACGGAGGTCCTGCTGCCAGCGGCAATCCCGGTAACTATAATGGAGGCCATGACTATATTATTCACGTCACTGGAGACTGTGAAAGTTTAGATTCATTGAATCACTTGACGGTTGTTATCAAGGAATATGACATTCTCTGCCACGATACCCTGTACATATACGATGGCGGGTCTATCAACTCCCCGTTGCTGACGAAAATCAACAATTGCTATGCAAGTAACTCCAACTCGGCTTACTCTATTTCCTCCACCAACACCGAAAAAATGCTCACCATCCGGTTCCGTTCGACAATCGACACGACCAATAGTGCCAAGGGATTCCACTTGGTGTTCCAATGCCAGCGAGCGTGCGAGAAAGTGGTAGCATACATCGAAAACCAGTTCGAGAGGACAGACATGCGTGGCAACGTCATATCCTCGTTGAAGACGAAACAGGTTCCAGACCAATTCGACACTCTTTTTGTGAAAGACACTGTGACTGTGTATGACACGGTATGGGACGACACCAACCATATCACGTTCCACACCATACCGCGCGACTCCATCTTCAATACCGACAGCGTAATCAAGGTGGATACCATCTCGTGGGTTGAGGGTGCCCTCATCTGCCAAGGACAGGGTATCATCTTCCATGGTCACGGCACCTATACCAACAACACCGGCTGGTATACTCCTCACGACACCTCGTCGATATTCAACTGGAATTTCACCATCGATACACTAAACGAACGAGGGGCGACAGCGCCATTCTTCAACGGGTACAGGCAAGTGGACTGCTATGATGTCACCCTAGTCATTGAAGATGAGAACGGATGCACATCCAACAACCTACCAAAGATTCAAGTGCGTATAGCACAGAACCCAATCAAGACAATCTATGATTTAACGCCTGTATGCTCAGCCGACTCGCTGTCAGTGAGCGTGGGTTACGACGGCGACAATGGAACCTTGACCCTGAAAAAGATTGAACAGATAACGAGAAAGAGTAAGGTTAACCAAGTCAGAACCTTTATCCCCGACGGACCGCGGTGTAGTAAACCATGCTATGATGCACCTGTCACCTTCAACGAATTCGGTTCGAAAAAAGTGACCTCTGCAGCCGACATCTGTTCTATCTGCGTGAGATATGAGCACTCTTTCATGGGTGACTACGAGTTGAGCATCATCTGCCCCATATACGACGAACTCGACCCCACAGGACCCGGTAAGGCTGTCTTAAAATACAAAGAGCCGCCTTCATTCCCCATTCCTGAAGGAACATCGCGCGGCGGCGGTAGATACACCGGTGTACCTTATCAAATCGGCGGCGATGATGCTGCAGACCACATGGCTGGCGCTCCTGGCTGTGGTGGCGACAACTGCGACTCTGTTGACAACCCCTACGGCAAAGGCTTCAACTACTGCTTCTCCCGCAATGAGAGCTACACACTCGTGAACGGTTCACCCGCTGATATTTCTCCTATCCCCGAAGGCTGCGGTATCGCTTCCTCAACCCATGTTGCTTCATACTCGTACAATCAGCCTGCTATTCCCGCAGGATACTGCAAAGCCGGACAATATGCTGGTCCTGTAACTGTCACCACCAAAGACTCGAGCGACTACATCAACCAGTTGAACTACTTCGTACCCGCCAGCGACTTCCACGAGCTCATCGGCTGCCCCCTTGACGGTACATGGCAGATTAAACTCTGTGACTTTTGGGCAATTGACAATGGCTGGGTGTTCAGTTGGGGTATGGACATCTGCGGCGTGAGCGCCGGCGGCGGCTGCCACTATCAAGTGGGCATCGACTCCGTGGTATGGCACCCCGACACCAACTATGACACCGATTTCCGCGACGGTCTCTACCGTGGTCTGCAAATCAACAAGAAGATCGGCAATGCCTCCACTGCCTACATCAAGTCTCCCGATACCAGCGGTGACTTCACCATCAACCTGCACATCTACGACGAATTCGGCTGCCGTTGGGACACTGTCACCCATATCTCAACAGTATACACGCCTACACCCCACCTTGGCAACGACACAATCCTCTGCGGTGTGAACACCATACCGCTTGATGCACGCGACAAACACTCACAATCTGGTATCTCCACTTTCCAATGGGAGCCCACAGGCGACACTGCTGGCGTCATCGAAACGCTCAAGGGTGTATACAAGACGACAACTTATGTAGTACAGGCCATCAACACCGACAAAGGAACATCTTGCCCGGCGCGTGACACCATCGTGGTGCATGTCAACCCGCAACCAGTTCCCAGTTTCGACCCCGGTATCTATCCTCTTGAGGGCTGCGAACCCTTCACCATCAACATCGACAACACGACAACCTATGGCGATAAATACCGCTGGGTATTCGGCGACGGCTCCTACTCCACACTCCGCGACCCCAGCCACTCCTACAAGGCAGGTACCTACGACCTCAAATACTATGTCGAAAGCGACAAAGGCTGCAAAGACTCCCTCATCTTCCTCGACCTTATCACCGTACACCCCAGCCCGCAAGCCTCCTTCACATGGGATCCTGTCTATGTCAACACCGAGCATCCCACCATCAATCTGAGAAACACCACCACCCCCGACGACGGCAATAACACCTATTTCTGGGAAATCCAGTACGACAAAGACAGACCGTACTCATTCCATACCCTCACTGAAACCAGTCCCACCTTCGAATGGACAGCCAATGAAGGCGAAGACTTGGCAGGCAGCTATGCCATCCGTCTCATCGCACGTTCCGATAACCGAGGCCCCAGCGGTCGACTGATCCAGTGCATCGACACTGTTGAGAACAATATCATCATCATCAACGATATGCTAAGATTCCCCTCGGTAATCACTCCCAACGGCGATGGCATCAACGACATCTTTATCATCGAGAATCTTGTCGAAGGATTAGCCTATCCTATCAACACGCTTGACATCTACGACAAATGGGGCTCTAGGGTCTTCCACGCTACCAACATCAGCAGTAGAGACCAATTCTGGGATCCGTCCCGTCACAATGTCCCTGCTGGTACCTACTTCTACCGTTTCAGCGGCAAAGGATACAAAGGCAATATAGAGCATAACGGTGTCATCGAAGTCATTAAATAGCAATAATGCAAATCATTGCAATAAGGGTGCCCTACAAGGCACCCTTTTAGTGCTTCTACTCATCCTACAATTCTTCAACACCCCTCTATTCGCCCGTCAGCGCGACACCCTAGGGACAGGCCACCCGACATACTTTGTGGCCAACCAAGGCCAATGGAGCAACCCGTCGCTCTTCCAGGCGCAGATGCACAACGCCGCCCTCTTTGTCGAAAGCGACAGGCTCACTATCGCACTCCGCAATCCCCATCCCCCGCATGACGAGAACGAGCCGTTCCACCATGCCATGAGCCAACAGATGCACGCCTATCGCGTGAACTTCATCGGCTGCAATGAGAACCCTGCTGTGATGGGACAGGACATCGACCCCAATAGGGGCTACGACAACTATTACCTTGGGAACAATCCCGAGCGGTGGGTCGCCCATCTCGACCACTACAGCACCATCTTTTACAGCGGGCTCTATCCGGGCATCGATATGGACATCAAAGTGGCACAACACGCCTTGAAAACCAACTTCTACCTGTCACCCGGCGCGAAAGTCTCCGACATAGTCCTGCACTACGAGGGAGCCGAAAAATTGTACCTAAGCAACGGCAACCTCATTATCCGCACCACCGTGGGCGAGATTGTGGAGATGGAACCCTATGCCTACCAAACCACCGATACCGGACTTTGCGAAATACCCGCACGCTACAAACTCAGAGGCGAACGGGTGAGTTTCGACCTCGGCAGCTACGACACCACCCTGCCCCTCGTCATCGACCCCGTTCTCATCTTCTCCACCTACACCGGTTCCACCTCCGACAACTGGGGTACCACTGCCACCTACGACGCCCATAAGAACACCTACACCTCCGGTTTGGTTTTCGGCATCGGATACCCTGTTTCCGTAGGGGCTTACGATGGGAGCTACAACAGCAACGCCGACATTGGCATCTTCAAGTTCGACACCTCTGGCACCCAGTGCCTCTTTGCCACCTATCTGGGCGGCTCATTGGCCGACATGCCACACAGCATGTACGTCAACACCTTCGACGAACTGGTCATTTTTGGCACCACCGGCTCCAGCAATTTCCCCGTTACCCCCGGCGCCTATGACGTATCATTCAACGGGGGCGACAGTCTCGCCTTCGAGAACACAAGTACAATCCATTTCCCCCACGGCAGCGACATTTTCATCAGCCGTTTCAGCAGCGACGGCACCCAGCTCCAGGCCTCCACGTTTGTAGGCGGCTCGGGCAACGACGGCCTCAACTACCGCCCCGGCTACAACAGAAACAATATCATCATGCGGGGCAACGACTCACTCTACTTCAACTACGGCGACGGTGCACGCGGAGAGCTCATCACCGACGACCTCAACAACATCTACGTCGGTTCCACCACCTTCTCCCACGACTTTCCCACCACACCCGACAGCTACAGTCCCTACTCCTCCTCAAGACAAAACGGCATCGTATTCAAAATCGACTATAACCTCCGCAACATGATATGGAGCACCTACCTTGGCGGCAGTGACGACGACGCCGTCTACTCCATCGATGTCGACAGCAACTACAACCTGCTTGTATGCGGCGGCACCAACTCGCTTGACTTCCCCACCACCGAGGGCGTGCTGCAACCCCTCTATGGGGGCGGCTCGGCCGACGGCTTTGTTGCCAAACTCTCCTACAACGGCGACCGGCTCATGTCCAGCACCTACTACGGCTCCGATGCCTACGACCAACTATATTTTGTCCGCACAGGCAAGCACAACGAGGTGTTTGTCTTCGGCCAAACCAAAGCTTCCGGCACCACCATGATACACAACGCCTCCTACAGTGTTCCCGGCAGCGGGATGCTTCTGGCCCGTATCTATCCCAATCTCGACGGGCGCGAATGGTCCACAGTCTTCGGCACCCCTATCGGCCGTCCCAACCTCTCCCCCACAGCCTTTGCAGCCGACATCTGCAACCGAGTATATGCCGCTGGATGGGGGCGTGACTTTGTGGGCTCAGGATACAATTGGAACCAGTACGGCACCACCGGCATGGAGACCACAGCCGACGCCATCCAGTCCACCACCGACGGGCAAGACTTCTACATCATGAGCATCACTGCCGATGCCTCGCAGCTCGACTATGCCACATTCTTTGGCGAGTTGCACGGCAGCAACTCCAGTGGAGGCTACGACCATGTCGACGGAGGCACCAGCCGATTCGACAAGATGGCCACTCTCTACCAGAGCGTCTGCGCCAGCTGCTACGGCAACGACGAGTTCCCCACCACTCCCGGTGCATGGTCTGAGCATAACAACAGCTCCAACTGCAACAATGCTCTCTTCCGCATCAACATCCACAACGACTTTCCGGTAGCCGACTTCCTCAATCCCCCGGTCGGCTGCGCTCCGTATACTGTCCGTTTCACCAATACCGGCCGTGGTTCCTCCTTCCACTGGGACTTCGGCGACGGCGGCACCTCCACCCAGCGCAACCCCCAGCACACATTCACCGAACCCGGCACCTACCGTGTGCGTCTCGTCGCCACACTCGAAGATGGCTGCACCATGTCCGACACCACCGAGCATATCATCCGTGTCCTCAACGAGGCCGGCAACCACTTCTACCAATCATCGTGCGAGAACACCACGATGCAGATTGGTTTCACGCCCATGCTCGGCTGCACCTACGAATGGCTTGAAGGCGACGTGTCCGACCGCACCATCGCCAACCCCTACGTCACCACCAGCGGCACCTATGTGCTGCTCATCACCTCCCTCAACGGCTGTGCCGAGCTCGACACTTTCTACGTCAACTTCTACACACTCCTCGACACCCTCCTCACCCATACGCCTAGCTGTCCCGGCGGCGACAACGGGTACGTTATAGCCCGGCTCCAACACGAGTTGACCGACTCTGCCCGCTACTACTGGGATGGCGTGGAGGGCGACTCTGTGCTGACAGGGCTCAGTGCCGACGGGCGCGTCCACACACTCATGGTGGAGAGCCATGGCTGCCGTGTGCAACGCACCTTCACCGTTGAAGATCCTCCCGTCATGACCATCGACAAGCAGGCCGATAACCTCATCTGCGGCACACAATGCGATGCCACCATCCGTCTCAGCTACTCCATTCCCGGCCATCACATCGGCGACACCCTCATCGACAGTCTATGCGACGGCACCTATATCACCCTGCTGCGCGACACCGCCGGCTGTCCCTACTTCGACACCACCGTCATCGTCCGCGACACCGACCTGATACATGTCAACCTCTGGGCCGACGAAACACTCATATTCCTCACCGAGAGCACTCACCTGCATGCCACCCATATCGATGGAGCCCGCTACAGCTGGAACCATCCCAACACCCTCGACCGTCCCACCTCGCCCGACCCCTTGGCCACACCCACCGACACCCTCACCGTCTACGGCGTCACCGTCACCGACAGCCTGGGATGCACCTGGTATGGCGAGCTGCCCATCCGCTGCATCAGCATCACCTGTGGACGGCCCAATGTGTTTATCCCCAACGCCTTCTCGCCCAATGGCGACGGCATCAACGACCGCCTCTGTTTCCGAGGCGACTATATCACCGATTTCTATATAGCAATCTACACCCGCTGGGGCGAGAAAGTATACGAAACCCACAGCATCAACGACTGCTGGGATGGCCGTTACCACGACAACTGGTGCATGCCCGGCGTCTACACCTACACCTGCAGCATACAATGCGAAGCAGGCATGCACAACCTACTCAAAGGCGACATAACCATCATCCGATGAAAGACCAGTTTGTCATAGCCTACCTTGCCGACCTCAGCATGAACCAGACCGTGGTCTCCCACGCCTGCCATCTGGCACGCATGCTCAACAAAGGGCTCATCCTCCTCTATATCGAAGACCCCCGCCTCAAACTGCCCTCCGTCAACGATGCCGAGCAGCAGCTCCTCAAGCTCGAAGCCGACATCCCCGATGTCCATCCGGCCCACGTGGCCCTAAAAGGCTCCACCGCCGAGGTCATCAACGCGTTGCCCACCCTCCTCAACGGCGTGGTGGCAGTGGCTGGAGTCAATCCCAAAGCCTCCTTCGGCAACCCCACACATCCGCGCCGCGTGCTCCACCACTTCTCGCAATGCAAGATCGCCTACCTCACCGTCCAGCAGCCTCTCACCGACCCTTCGTCCTACAACACCGTTGCCTACAGCATCGACTTCAACAAAGAGAGCAAAGAGAAGCTCATCTGGGCCTCATACTTTGCACGCTTCAACCACAGCAAACTGCTCATGCTCCATTTCAAATACAGCGACAGCGGACTCCACACCAAGTGGCACAACAACGTCCTCTTCATGGACAAATTCTTCTCCGGCCTCAACGTCACCTACTCCAGCCTCCCCATACAGGGACGCGCACTATTCCCCGAAATTATCGTCTGCCGCTCAGCGGCCCAGGCAGGATGCGGCCTCCTCATCTCCGTCACCACCGACACCCGCAACCTCGATGTCATTGAGTGGTTCGCCGGTGTGCAGGAACACCGCACCATCCGCAACCCCCATCAGCTCCCCGTACTCTTCATCAATCCCCGCAACGACATCTACGTCCTCTGCGACTAATCCTCCCCCACAACCTCCTCTACCCTACCTCCCACGCTAATCCAATAATACTACTATACAATAAACCAAAAACCACCACCAATGAAAAAGACCTCAAACTCTAGACTAAACAGGTTATCTTATTGCATATTACTACTCTGCCTGATATGCAGTGCAATGCACAGCAAGGCTCTTACTCTCTGCCCCGACAGCCCCGACAGCTGCGTGATAACCCAGCTGCCCTATGTGGAGATGTTCGAAAATGACGTGAGCAACTTTCTACCATGTTGGTACAGGATGAACAACGATTCTTCATACTCCTACTCCAACATTTATATCACCCACAATTACTATTATTCAGAACTGATAATGCAAGGCAGCTACTCCTCATCGTCTCAATACGTAGCCCTTCCCACTATCGACAGTGCCCTGCTTGCCGATAATCCATTGTACCTGCTCATCCGGTTCAACTCTTATATTTCTTATTATAATAACGCTCATGAACTGGGAACCATGAGCGACCCAAACAACCCAAACACTTTCACCCGCATCTGCACACTTCCCCGCGCCTATACTGGCTACAATGGGGAGTTTGCCATACTGCTGAACACCTTGGGAGCAAATGACCACTTAGCATTGAAAACCAACATAAGGTCCAACTCCAGCAATGATTACCTGCGAGTAAACCGCATCGAAATCGGCCGTATGCCTGAGTGCGGTATAGTACATAATCCCGTTCTCTTGAAAAAAGGGGCTTATGGAGCACACATCGGGTGGGATTATCTATCTGCCATCGAAAGGGACAGCACTCTCTTCACCGTGAGAGTGTATCGCAGCAGCGACTCGGCACTTGTCAATGTCGACACCACATACCAACAACAAGTGCTGATAGACAGCCTGGAGCCAAACACTATATATATTGCCCACATCTCAGCTTTGTGTGGCGGTGTTGCCGACACAATTGAAACATTGATTGGGTTCCAGACATTGCCCACGTCCAGCTGCATTCAACCCTTGGTTGTGGCCAAGGAATGGGGCGGAGACTCCATCACCATCGCATGGGTTCCGCCTTTAGGCGATACCGCTTGGTATATCTATTTACAAAACGCCACTCGATGGGACACATTGGAGCAAGACTACCGCCAACAGACCTATACCTTGCGCAACCTTCAGCCTGGCACTACCTACAAACTAAGAGTAAACTCTTTGTGCAACCTCGGCCAGAGCATCGATGTAAACACCGTCACCGTGACCACCGAATGCAGAGCGAGGAATGTGCCTTTATTCGAGGATTTCAACTCCATACCTAATTGTTGGAGGAATCTCCAAATCCAACAGTCATCAATGCTGTTACAATATTCATGGTACACCGGACTTCCCTTATTCAGAGAACCCCTCAACAACCTTTATATCTCAGGCTTTCTGTATCGCTCCAATCTGGTGGTTGGTGTACTGCCAGACTGGGGTACTCTGCCTAACGATTTCTATCCGATAGACACTGTGGTCAACGACTTTGATACTTGTTGGGAGTCGTTTTATGTCGACTTTTCCAATTCACCCTATTCCTCTGGACAGGTGATACTCACAAGCCTGTACGGTAGTGCAACACAGTCAATCTATCTCGACAACCTGACGGTGGACATCAATCCCGGCTGCCCGCAGCCTTGCCACATACACGATTCTGCCATCACTGCCAGTTCTGCCTACATACGTTGGAGAGCCAATAGGAATGTTTGGAACTACGAGGTGGAATATGGCCCCCACGGTTTTGAACACGGCACAGGCTCAACGCTACTTGTAACAGCCGCCAGTGTCACTCTCGCAGGCCTGAGGTCAGGCACCAACTACGATGTCTATATCCGTTCACACTGCCTAAATGGCGACTCGTCGGAATGGTCGTCCCCCATCAACTTCACCACCCTCTGCAGCGACATCTACGAACTGCCATGGACCGAGGATTTCAGCATGTGGGAAATAAGTTACGGCTATACCCCATCCCGACCGGCTTGCTGGAATAACTACCCCTCTGTTATAGATTTTGGTATCACTTCTTCGGTATTGCCATCGGGCGATACCACTAAGGTTCTATCGCTAGGCAATGTAGAGTTTCCGTCTCGTACTTACTTGCCACGGGTCAGCCGCCATATCCGCATACAAAGTCTTATGGCTTCAATGACCGTTTGGTATAAAAATGATAATATGTATTCCTGGATGGATGGAGGCAACCCGCCGCAGGTGGTAGTGGGGGTAAGCAAAGACATCAGCAACACCACCACTTTCGTCCCTGTCGACACACTGACCGTCACCCCGGTACCCGCCACCTACGATGTAGTATTCAACAGCTATTCCGATACCGGCCATTACATCACCATCCTACTTATTGGCAACGGGCACCAGACCGTGTTGCTGGATGATGTCATTCTCGACATGCCGCCTGATTGTATCCGACCCACCCACCTGTGTGTTGACTCTGTCACTCCAACGCAGGCAACCCTCCGATGGCGCGAACAGGGCAGTGCCTCCGATTGGCAGATTGAGTATGGCCCCCAAGGTTTCCTTCCTGGCTCGGGCACAAGCATCGTGACGGACAGCAACTTCCTTACCCTTACAGGTTTGTCTCCCAATACTCGTTATGAATTCCGCGTGCGTAGTTTATGCAATGGTAGCAGTTCCACCGGATGGGGCGACACCTCGGAATGGTCGTACCAACGATTTGCATTCTCCACTATCCCGAATCCTGCTCAACTGCCATACTACTGCAACTTCGAGGACTCGACCGAATCGAACCTATGGACTAGCTTCAGCAATGGCAATTTCGCTTGGCGGTGGGGCATTGTCGATTCGGCGGACAATTCACTGGGCTACAATTTCGCAATAAGTGGCGACACAATCAATACTCAGATAACAGCCAATAGCATCCTGTACCGCGACTTCGATTTCGGAACTCTCGACACATTATCCCCCGATGCCTCCCAACGCTACACCATCACCTATAAATACAAAGTAGACCAATCGGTCTTTCATGAATATTTCCACTCCGATAGTCGGTCAGTGCTCTGTCTTACCGACCCCCAACAACCCCTCTCCGTTTCAAACACCTTCTTAATGTCTCCCTGGGGGCCTATCGACTCGCTGCAAAATCTGTCGGACAGCATCATATACGATGATTGGAGTCTCGATACCGTCCAAATCGACACATTCTTCATTGCCGACACTTTTTATACAATATCACGCCTCGCATGGGTGAACCATGCACAATACGGCAACTGGGAAACCGACACTATTGACCTGCCCAGCCTCTATGGTATCCATCGTCTGGCATTCTACCTCTCCACAAAACTAAATTATTCTGATACGCTTCTGCGTCTCTCCGTCGATGACATCAATATTTTCCCAACCCCATGCCCCGTCCCGGACAACCTGCGCGTCTCCGACATCGCCATCGACAGTGCAAACCTCTCATGGTCAGGCATGCCAAACGCCCGTTATCTGGTGACATACCACCGTTCCGACCTGTCCGACCCGCTTCCCGGCCAACTTTTCACCGACACCGCCGAGACAAACCACATCACCCTCTCCGAGCTCACCCCGTTCACCTCCTATACTGTTTATGTGCAGCTAATCTGCGACAGTGGCGAACTCTCTAGCCTCTCCGCTCCCCTCCAGTTCACCACCCTGCTGTGCAACGACATCCGCAGCGACTCGGTAGCCGTCGGCCCCATTACCAGCAGCCGCTCAAGCCTGATGCCCGTGGCCTTTGCCAACCGCTACTCCTACTCCCAGCAGATAATCCCTGCCTCATGGCTGAACGGTGCCGGGGTAATAAATGCCGTCAACCTGTCGTATATCCTCACCGAAAACGACGATGACGTGAACAATTACTCACTCTACCTCGGCCACACCGACAGCCTGTCGTTTACCAACAACACCTTTCTCGACCCGTCGCGGCTGAGCCTTGTCTATGCCGGTCCCCTGCCCAAATCAGGAGGCTGGGCAAAGATAGTGCTGCAGGCACCTTTCGTATACAACGGCAGCAGCAACCTGGTGCTGGCCATCACCAACAACGGCAGCACCGCCAAAGCCACAGCATTCAATGTGGTCTCAACATCCTATCCCTCCAGCATCCTGCTGCGGAGCGACTCCCCGTTCAACACCACTTCTCATCTATCGCTGCAACAGTCTGCCGGCATCCGCAGCCAGCATTCCCTCCACTGCCAAGCCATATTCGACTACTGCCCCGCCTGCACGTGTGCAAGCCCCGAACTCCTGACCCCCATCCTATACATGCGGCACTGCATCCTGCGCTGGCGCGACATCCATGCCGATGCCTATCAACTCAGCTACCGCGCCATCGACGCCCCTCAATGGGACACCTCCTTCATCACCACCGACACCTCCTTCCACGTCTTCGACATCGAACCCGAACGCGATTATGTCTACCGACTGCGCCAATTATGTGCCGACTCCAGCCTCCACAACTGGTCCTACGGCCTCTTCCACACCTCCTCTACCCAGTGTCCCAACCCCCAGCATCTGATTCTTGCCGACCTCACCCCCGAAGGCGCCACCCTGAGCTGGAACCACGACGACGACTTCCTGGTATACTACCTGCATGTCTTCAACAGTGTATTCGACACCCTCATCACCACACCCGACACCCAATACACCGTCCAGCACCTCTACTACGGATTCACCTACAAAGCCGCCGTACAGGCCCAATGCTACCCCTCGATGCCTCCCGGTGCATGGAGCGATACCATCAGTTTCACCACCCCCACCTGCCCCGATGCCACAGACCTCACCTGTACCAACCTGAGGAGCAACAGCGTCGACCTCGACTGGCATTCGGAAGACACCATCAGCCTCTGGGAAATATCCTATGGCGCTCCGGGATTCCAAAACAATCAAGGCACAAATGTGTTAGCCGACCATCACCCCTTCACCCTCACAGGTCTCGAAAGCGAAACTGAATACGAGTTGATTCTCCGTTCAATCTGCGGTTCCGGCTTCCCCAGCGAACACTGGTCCAACCACATCATCTTCACCACCGCCCCTGCGGGCATCGACGACCGTCCTTCCGCCCATGGGTTCACCGTCAGGCCCAATCCTGCCAGAGAGCGACTCACCGTCGCACTTGGCGAAGCCATCGAAGGCCCCGTAAGACTGACCCTCCGCGACGCGCAAGGCCGCACCGTGCATCAATCCACCCTCGCCCCAGGCACCCGCAGCAAGACGATTACCATCAACTCCGACGCCCTCTCCACCCCTCCGGGCATCTATTTCGCCACCATCTCCACAACAACTTTTTCGGCCACGCGAAAGTTTATTGTCGAGTGAACGGATTTTTTTTCGTATCTTTGCATCCCGAATGATAAGCAAAGATACCATAGACCGCATCATGGATGCCACCCATATAGAGGAGGTGATAGGGGAATTTGTGTCGCTGAAAAAACGGGGTGCCAACCACATTGGCTGCTGCCCGTTCCACAACGAGAAGACCCCTTCGTTCTATGTTTCGCCGTCCAAAGGCATCTTCAAATGTTTCGGCTGCGGCAAATCGGGCAACGCCGTGGGGTTCCTCATGGACCACGAGCACTACACCTACCCCGAAGCCCTGCGCTGGCTGGCCGACAAATATCACATCCAGATTGAGGAAGAACAGCTGACCGAGGAGCAGAAAGAACGTCAAACCGAGCGCGACGGCCTGTTCCACGTAAGCGAGTTCGCCCAGAAATACTTCGCCGACCTGCTCTACAACAACGAGCTGGGGCGCAACATAGGCCTATCCTACTTCCACCAACGCGGCCTCAGCGACGAAATCATCAAGACTTTCGGATTGGGGTACTGCCTAGACGAGTGGGACAACTTCACCACCCATGCCCGCCGCAACGGCTACTCCGACACCGTGCTGGAAAAGACCGGCCTCACCATCTTCAAGGAGGACGGCAAATGCTACGACCGCTTCCGTGGCCGCGTCATGTTCCCCATCTTCAGCATCTCGGGCCGTGTGCTGGGTTTCAGCGGCCGTATCCTCTCCAAGGAGAAACAAGCCGCAAAGTATGTCAACTCGCCCGATTCCGACATTTACAACAAGAGCCATATCCTCTACGGCCTCTATCAGGCGCGCAACGCCATCGGCAAAGCCGAGAAATGCTATCTGGTGGAAGGCAACGTGGACGTGGTGTCGATGCACCAGTCAGGCGTGTGCAACACGGTTGCGTCGTGCGGCACATCCCTCACCATCGAGCAAATCCGCCTCATCAAGCGCTACACGCCCAACGTGACGGTACTCTACGACGGCGACTCGGCAGGCATCAAAGCAGCCCTGCGGGCGGTGAACCTCCTGTTCGAGGAAGGCATGCACGTGCGTGTGGTGCTCTTCCCCGACGGCGAAGACCCCGACAGCTATGCCCAGAAATACGGCTCGACCCAACTGCAAGACTATCTGCGCGACCACGAGGAGAACTTCGTGCAGTTCAAGACCCGCGTCCTGCTCGAAGACGTGGAGAGCGACCCCATCCGCAAAGCCGAAGTGCTGAAAGAGATGGTACGCACCATCGCCCTGGTGCCCGACATGCTGGAGCGACAGGAATACGTCAAGCAGACCGCCGCCCGGCTGAGGGCCTCCGAGACCATCCTCACCCAGGAGCTTGCCAAAACCATGGCCGCCAACGCCCAGAAGGCATGGAAAGAGCAGCAACGCAACGAGCAGCAGCCGACACCCCCTGCCGGCCAGCCCCAGCCTCCCGCCCCCGGGCAGCCATCGTCAGGCAACGCAGACGCCACGCCGACACCCCCTTCGGCCGATCAATACAGCATCGTTACAGGATTGAATGAGGATAGTTCTCCTACCTCATTGCAGATAACGAGCCAGGAACGAACGGCAAACGATGCCATATTGAACGACCCTACTGCCAGCCGAGGCGGCGCAGGAGCCGAAGCGCAGGAGCGCCACCTTGTCCGTCTGCTCATCACATCGGGCAACAAGATGATACTGCAGGAAGGCATTGACGACGATGGGAACCCCTGCCCCATCGAGCTGCCCCTTGCCGAAGTGGTGGTCGACGAACTCTCTACCAACGATTTGTCGTTCTCCAACCCCGTCTATCAACAGATATACACCCTCTACCGCGATGCCGTGGAATCAGGCCAACCGTTGCCCGACGCCAACCTCTTTGCACAGCACCCGGACGGCATCCTCCGCAACACCGCCCTCACGCTGATGCTTACCCAATACCAAATCAGCGACCAGTGGCGCGACAAGAAGCACATACTCGTCCCCAGTCCGGAAACCCACCTGCGCCGCGACTTGGAAGAGACCATCCTCACCTTCAAACAGAAGAAGGTTGAGCACGAGCTGGAGCAGAACGCTTTCCAGATACGCTCGTGCACCGACCCCGACGACACTGTCATCCTAATGGCACAACGCAAACAGCTCATCCAGACGTGGCAAGCCGTCTGCCAGAAACTTGGCCGCGTTGTTGTATGATTACGAACCGAACAAAGCCCGCCCGACGGGCAAAGAATAATAACAGATAATAGAAAGTGGACATCCAGACAATAAAACTACGCTACGGCATTATAGGCAACGACCCCAAACTGCTCCTTGCCATCAACAAGGCCATCCAGGTGGCCCCCACCGACCTCAGCATCCTCATCACCGGCGAGAGCGGCGTGGGCAAAGACATCTTCTCGCGCATCATCCACGAGAACAGCCTGCGCAAACATGCCAAACAGGGGCGCGGACTGATTTCCGTGAACTGCGGCGCCATACCCGAAGGCACCATCGAGAGTGAGCTGTTCGGCCACGTGAAAGGGGCTTTCACCGGTGCCGAAAAGAACCGCAAAGGCTATTTCGAGGAGGCCGACGGCGGCACCATTTTCCTCGACGAGATTGGCGAACTGCCCCTGTCGATGCAGGTGAAGCTGCTGCGTGTGCTCGAGAACGGCGAGATCATCCCCGTGGGTTCCTCCACTGCACTGAAGATAAACGTCCGCATCGTGGCCGCCACCAATGTCGACCTAGTGGCAGCTGTGAGGGGAGGCCGTTTCCGCGAAGACCTCTACTACCGCCTGCAGCAGATTTCCATCTATATCCCGCCCCTGCGCGAACGCAAAGACGACATTCCGCTGCTGTTCCGCAAGTTCAGCTCGGACGTGGCCGAGAAATACCACATGCCCCCCATCACTTTGACCGAAGACGGCCGCCAGTATCTCATGAACTACCCCTGGTACGGGAACGTCCGCGAACTGAAGAACGTCACCGAGCAGATCTCGGTGGTGGAGACCGCCCGCACCATCAACCGCGACATACTACAGAACTACCTCAACTATGTGCCGGAAGAAAAGATGCCCGCCCTCTTCTCCCCCGCTGCTGCCGGTGGCAACGCCCCCATCAGCGACCGCGAACTGCTGTTGAAAGCCCTCTCCATGGGGCAGATGATCAGCGAGATGCGCAACGAAATCAACGAGCTGCGCCAAGCCGTCACACAACTGGCCCAAGGACTGCCCCTCCCGGGCACCTCCGTTGTGCCCGCACGTACAGCCGGACAGCCTTCGGCCTATCCCATCATCGAACCCTCTATGATGCCCGGACGGAAGACAGACCAACCCGTCGACAACACCCTCCACGTCATCCCGCCACACCAAACCATCGACCAACACGAGGAAGAATTCCAAGAGTCGGAGATGGTGGAGGACGAACCTCTGGCACTCGACGAACGCGAAAAGCGTGCCATCCGTCTGGCCCTCGAGCGCCATGGCGGCAAACGCACCCTCGCCGCCAAAGACCTCCATATATCCGAGCGCACACTCTACCGCAAGATAAAGGAATACGGACTGACCGACTTATGAATGTGTTGATTAGTGAATGGGGCTATCTGTCAAATTGATTCCCTCATTCACACCTTGACATGTTAGATATACCGTGAAGACGAATGATATCCATATCGAACTACCTTCTTCCAAAAGCATCAGCAACCGGTGGCTGGTGTTGAACCATATTGCCGGATATCCGTTCGTCTTGCGCAACCTGTCCACCGCCGACGACACCCAACTGCTGCAGACGCTTCTAGGGCAGTTGCGCCGTGGCACCACCACGCATTTCCACTGCCATAATGCCGGCACCGTGGCGCGGTTTCTCCTTGCCCTGCTGGCCGTCACCCCGGGCCAATGGAGCCTGAGCGGCGACGAGCGGCTGAAACAACGCCCTTTCGGCCCCCTCATCAACTCATTGCGCAGCATGGGCTGCAATATCCGCTGCACCGAACAGGAAGGATGCCTCCCCGTGAGTATCGAAGGGTATCTTCCCCAACGCAAAATGGTGGACATCGACCCCTCAGCCAGCAGCCAGTTTGTCTCTGCCATGCTCCTTGTCGGCCCCCTGCTGCCCCAAGGGCTCACCCTCACCCTCACCGACCGTGCCGCCTCGCGCCCTTATATCGACATGACCCTGGCGGTACTGAATCAAGCCGGCATAGAAACCTCTGTCAGCGCCAATCGCCGGGTGTACCGGGTAGCGCCGCTGCCCTCGGGCGGATTGAAAAAGAATCTTGCGGTGAGTATTGAGCGCGACTGGTCGTCGGCATCATTCGTCTATGCCGCCGCCGCCTTTGTCCCGGGCATCCGCCTGCGCATGCCCGGTCTGTCCCTCACCAACTCGTGCCAAGGCGACAAAGTGGTGGCACAGATTTTCGAACGGCTCGGGGTCACCACCCGCGAGGTCCGTTCCCCATACCGCTCCAACGTGCGCTCGGTCACGGTGGAGGGCACCGGCCAACACGAGAACCTGTTGGAATATAACTTCACCGACTGTCCTGACCTGCTGCCGCCCGTGCTCGTCACCTGTGCCGCACTGGGCATCCGTGCCCGGATGCGCGGCATCAAGAACCTCCGACTGAAAGAGTCCGACCGCATCGATGCCCTGCAAAAAGAACTGAAAGCATTCGGCGCCGACGTCACACTTACCGCCACCGAATTGCGCCTGCCCTCATCACGCCTGCACAGTGCTCCGACAGTCTGCTCCCATTCCGACCACCGCATTGCCATGGCTTTCGGCATCCTGACACTGCTATTCCCCAACCTCGTAGTCCAAGACCCCGAACAGGTGACGAAATCCTTCCCCGATTTCTGGCAGCAACTCGACACCATCCGCAAAGCCTCCGCCCAACATCAAGCTATCGATTAAACCTATTGCAGGTCTTTTGGTGGGTGAAAAACGGCACAGTGGTACGTTCCACTTATGCAATATACATCAAAAACGGAATCCCGACACTAGAGTGGGAATAATGAATACACGATAATGCCGACCACCCCCGAGGCGAGGATGAGCAGGATAGGGCTTGTGCGGCGGAGGGCGAGGAAGAACACCGCGAGGAAGAGGGCAATGCTGAGGATGAACTGAAGCGAGAGCGAGGGCATGCCGAAGCTGTCGGCGGTAAGCAACTGGAGCGCGGCGGCGGCAATCAGTCCTACAACCACTTTGCGGAGCAGGCTGAAAATGTTGTCGATGTCCTTGTTCCCCTTGTTACGCTGAAGGAATGCCACGGCGAGAAGCATGAGCGCCACAGGCAGCAGGATAACGGCGCCGGATGCCAACAGGGCACCCAGGACGGCTTGCCAGGGTTCGAAACCGGCATTGAGAACGGCAGTGTAGCCGGTGTAGGTGGCGGTGTTGATACCCACAGGTCCCGGGGTCATCTGGCTGACGGCGAGAATGTCGGTAAACTCCTGCGGGGTGAGCCAGTGGTGGGTTACGGTCACCTCGCTCTGGATAAGGGCTATCATGGCATACCCTCCACCAAAGGTGAAGAGTCCGATTTTGAGGAATGTCCAAAAGAGTTGAAGGAAGACCATAGCTACTGTTTTTTCATTCTACCATACACAAAACCCAGAACGACGGCGGCAAGGATGACGAGGATGGGACTGACATCGAACAGCCAGATGAGCAAAGCCGCAAGGATGGGTATCCAGCAGGTGGCCCACGTCACTTTTGCCGACTGTGCCAGCCGGAACACGGGAGCGGCAATCAACGCCACCACAGCAGGACGCACACCCATGAAGAAACGCTCGACAAAGGGGTTGTCGCGGAAATGGCGGAAGAGCATGGCGAGGGTGATGATGAACAACACCGGCATGACGATGTTGCCGGCAATGGCCGAAAAAGCCCCCCGCAGCCCCCTCAAACGGTAGCCAAGCCCCGTGGCCATGTTGACGGCCAGCACGCCCGGCATGGATTGCGAGAGGGCCAGCTGGTTGAGGAACTCCTCACGGCTGAGCCACCCGCGACGGTCGACTATCTCCTGCTCCATGAGGGGTATCATGGCATAGCCTCCCCCTATGGTGAAAGTGCCTATCTTGAAAAAAGAATAAAAAAGCTCACAATATTTTACCATTGCCTGCGTTAATGATAAGTTTAAAAGGTTTCATCTCTCAATGCTATAACGGCATCGGAAGAAAAAAATTGTACGGTAATCAACAATAGGGGCCTTCACCGACCCCGAAAACAAACAAAGACATATAAAAAATGATACTACTTGACATTTCCAACGGTTGGAAGACGGCCATCATGATTGTGGCCTTGGTGATTGTGTTCTATTTCTTTATGATTCGTCCCCAAAGCCAGGAGGCCAAAAAGGAGGCGGAATACCGCGACAGCCTGAAAGCTGGCGACCGCATCATGACCGCAGGGGGCATCCATGCCACCATCGTCAGCACCGATGCCACGCATGCCGTGCTGGAGATAGCCAACGGCACCAACATCAAGGTGGCAAAAACCAACATCAAACCCATCCCCGAACGTAAGCGCAAATAACGATAGTTAATAAATGATAAAACTTGGAAAACTATTTTAGTTTTCCAAGTTTTCTGTATATCTTTGCAACCTGCAAAAAAGCAGGATGCATATTAATTTTATCAACTATCCATAAGAGTAACAACAATATGGCGACAGACGAGAGCAGAAAGAGAATAGTGGAAACTGCTGCGCAGTTGTTCAACAGCCGCGGTATCCGCGGGGTGACGATGGACGACATCGCCGCCTCGCTGCGCATATCGAAACGCACGCTGTACGAGACTTTCGCCAATAAAGAGGAACTGCTGGCCGAATGCCTACAGATGGTTCACGACGAGATTGAGGACCGGCACAAAGAGGTCTACATGAAAGTGGAAGAGCCTCTTCTGGTAGCGCTTTACATGGTGAGAATCAACGCCATGTCCAACCACAGCTACCACCATCTGATAGAAGAGTCGAAACGATATTATCCCGAAATCCACGACCATTTTTTCAACAATTACACCTGTGCCTTTCGCGACATGCTGATGAAAGCAATGAATTACGCCAAGGACAACAACTATCTGCGTCCCAATGTGGACATAGAGACCACGGTGGACTTCATCTGCCGCTTTGTGCAGGCGCACCGCATCTCGGAGACAGCCGACAGCGGAGAGTATGCCGAGAAGATGAGCGAGATAAGCTTTACATTCCTGCGGGGGCTGATGTCCACCGACACCATCATCCGCTACGAGAAGAAAGAAGGAGACTTCAAAAAGATAATGAATTTAGAATAAACAAAACAGATACAACAATGACGACTTTTAAAAGACTGACTCTATCATTGGTGCTTATGTTAGCCGCGGCAGTAGCCTCTGCCCAGCAGCCTTCGGGCAACGGCAACATACTCAGGCTTTCGTTGAAAGAGGCACAAGACTATGCCGTGGCGCACAACTACGCCCTGCAGAACGCTGCCCTCGACGTGAAGAAAGCCGAGGCCACCCGTTGGCAGACGCTCTCAACCATGCTGCCACAGGTCAAGGCGGGCTTCGACTATCAGAACATGTGCGGTTATGAGATGAACATCGGCGGCCGCAACTCGATGTCTTCGATGCTGCCCGACTCCATCACCATCGGCGGCACCACGCTCCCCATCTCGTTCCCCAGCAGCGGGTCCTCCAGCGGTACCACCACCGGCGGCATCCCAATGAACCCCAGCGGTACCTTCAGCATCACCGCTTCGATAGCGCTGACAGGTGCCCAGATTTTGGGAACCATCGTGAACGGCATCGCCATCGACATGGCCAACATCACCAATCAAAAGACAGAATACACCACCCGCACCAACGTAAAGACCACCTACACCTCCATCCTCATTATGGAGCAAACCCTCCAACTGCTCGACTCGAGCCTGCAAAACATGCTGCAACTGCTCGCCGCCACCGAGGCCAGCGTCAAAGCCGGTGCATCGGAGCAGGTCAATGCCGACAAAATTAATGTACAGGTCGCTTCGATGCGCAACAGTATACGTGCCAACGAGCGCACACTGAACGTGCTCTACAACTCCATGCTGTTGATGCTGGGTGCCGATGTCAACGCCAAGATCGAGCTCTCCACCCCCCTTGAGGAGGTACTCGACATCAACCACGCCGCCCAACTCACCCTTGGCGGCTTCAAGATTGAAGACAACTACGACTACCAGCTGCTGCAGCAATCGGAGAAACTCGCGCGCAGACAAGTCACCTTGGCATGGATGGACTTCACGCCCACCCTGTCCGCCTACTACCAGTACAGCGACAAGACTTATTTCGGCAAAGATGCAGGCTTCAACATGACCCCGCCCAACATGATAGGTGCCAGTGTGAGCATGCCCATCTTCCAGAGCGGCACCCGCGTGGCCAAAATCAAGAATGCCAAAATCGGCTTGATGGAAAACCTCAACAGCAAGCATCAAGCCGAAGACGGTCTGAAGGTACAATACAACCAACTGTGCCACGACCTGGTGTCGGCCATTGAGAATTACACCATACAGCGCAACAACCTTGACGTCACCAAGCGGGTGTTCCGCAACGTGAGCGAGAAATACACCTACGGTCACGCCAGCAACCTCGAGGTGACCAACGCCAGCACCGACATCATCACCGCCCAGAGCAACTACATCCAGGCCGTGCTGAGCATTGTGCAGGCCCAAGTAGCCCTTGAGAACCTTCTGGGTCCCTCGGCCGAACAGAGATAACCGTCACAATACAAAGAATAACCACGAATAAAAAACAACAACATACATGAACAGAATTGTCAAAAACACCACACTGCTGATGGCCATTGCCCTGATTTCAGCATGCGGAGGCAAAAGCGAAAACCGCCAAGCCACCACCACCAAGAAGGAAGCAGAAAAAGTAAAGGTGCTCACGCTGCAAAGCGAGCGCATCGCCAAACAACTGGAGCTCTCCTCCACCCTCGAGGGCTACGAAACCATGAACATCTCACCCAGCATCACCGGCCACATCGAACACATCTATGTCGAGGTCGGCAGCCGTGTGCAGAAAGGCGCCATGCTTGTCCGTATGGACCAGACCCAGCTCAACACCACCCGTATCAACCTTGCCAGCACCAAGACCGAGCTTGACCGCGTGTCCGCCCTCAAGGCCTCCGGCAGCATCAGCGAGCAGGTATACGACCAGACAAAAGCCGGCTACGACCAGCTGGTGGAGACCGAGCGCTTCCAGAATGAGAACACCTTTGTCCGTGCACAGTTCAGCGGTGTCATCAGTGCCAAGAACTACGAGGACGGCGAGATGTACACCGGCGCGCCCATCCTCACCCTCACCCAAATCGGCCGACTCAAAGCCATTATCAACATCCCCGAGACCTACTATCCCCTCGTCAAGCAGGGCATGAAAGTGGACGTCCACAGCGACATCTATCCCGACAAGTCCTTCCCTGCCACCATCGAGATTGTCTATCCCACCGTCGACCCCACCAGCCACACCTTCCAGGCTAAGCTCAACATCCCCAATGGTGGTGAGAAGATTCGTCCCGGCATGTTTGTCCGCACCACCCTTCCTTTGGGCCAGATCGACGCCATCGTGGTACCCTACCAGAGCGTGCTGAAACTGTCGGGAAGCAACGACCGTTACGTCTTCACCAACCAGAACGGTACCGCCCACCGCGTAGCCGTCACCCTTGGCCAGCGTTTCGACGACCGTATTGAAATCATTCCCGTCATTCCCGGCGACTTGAAGGAAGGCGACCAACTCGTCACCACCGGCCAAGCCCGCCTGGTAGACGGCGCCAAACTGGAAATTGTGAAATAACACCAACTAGTCACACTAGTATTTACTAGAAACCCTAGAATATCATGGCAATTTACAAAACAGCTATCAGCAAGCCCATTACCACAGGGCTGATATTCGTAGCCGTCATCGTGCTGGGACTTTTCTCCCTCTCGCGTCTGCCCATCGACCAGATGCCCGAGATGGACCCTCCCTACGTCACCGTGATGACCACCTACGCCGGTGCCAACGCCAGCGAGATTGAGACCAACATCACCAAACTGGTGGAGAACTCGCTCAACTCCGTCGACGGCCTCAAAAACATCACCTCCACCTCCAAGGACAACATCTCCGTGGTAAGCCTGGAGTTTGAATGGGGGTCCGACATCGACGAGGCACTCAACGACATCCGTTCCTTTGTCGACCTGCTCTACGACAACCTCCCCGACGGTGTCTCCCGTCCCATGATTCTGAAGCTCAACTCCAGCGCCATGCCCATCATGGTGTACGGTTTCACTGCCAAGGAGAGCTACTCCGGCCTCGACCGCATCTTGGAGGACAACGTGGTCAACGAGCTCAACCGAGTCGACGGCATCGGCAACATCACCGTCAGCGGTGCCCCCGAGCGTTACGTCTACATCGACCTCGACCCCAAGCAGCTCGATGCCTATGGCCTCAGCCTCGAACAGGTGGGCACTGCCATCAGCTCCAACAACCTCGACCTTGCCTCCGGCACCGTCAAAATGGGCAAGGAGCAGTACCAGATGCGTGTAAAGGGTGAATATGTCGAGAGCTCCGAAATCGCCGACATCGCCGTAGCACTCACCCCCACAGGCAAACAAGTGTTTGTGCGCGACCTTGCCACCGTGCGCGACACCATCAAAGACCTCTCCCTCGACGAGAAAATCAACCGTCAGGACGGTGCGCGACTCATCATCACCAAACAAACCGGTGCCAACACCGTGGCCATCGCCCGTGCCGTGAAAGCCCAGATGCAGGAAATCCAGAAAAACCTGCCTCCCGACATTCAAACCACCCTTATCCGCGATGCCTCCGAAGAGATTGTCAACGCCATCAACGGCCTTACCGAGAGTATCTTCTACGCCCTCCTCTTCGTGGTACTCGTCGTGCTTGTCTTCCTTGGCAACTGGCGCAGCACCATTATCATCGCCCTCACCATCCCCATCTCTCTGGTCACCTCGTTCATCTACCTGCTCCTAGCCGACAGCTCGCTGAACATCATCTCGCTGGCCTCGCTCACCGTGGCCATCGGTATGGTGGTGGACGACGCCATTGTGGTGTTGGAGAACATCACCAAGCACATCGAACGCGGTGAATCGCCACGCGAGGCTGCCATCTGTGCCACTAACGAGGTGTGGACCTCCGTTATCGCCACCACACTGGTGCTTGTGGCCGTGTTCGTGCCTCTCACCATGCTGCCCGGCATGATGGGTATCTTCATGAAAGAACTCGGCTGGATTGTCACCATTGTCGTGTGCGTCTCCACCACGGCAGCCATCACCCTTATCCCCATGCTCTCCTCCAAAATGCTCAAGGAGAAGCCCTTCTTCCTCACCAAGGAAGCCCGCGAGGAGGCCGAAGCCAAAAAAGCCAGCAAGCGCATCACTTACGAGAACACTATCGGCAAGGCCTTCAATGCCATTGAGGCGGCCTACGCCAATCTCCTCCGCTGGTGTTTGAAGCACAAACTGGCCACCCTCCTCTTCTTTGCCGCCATCTTCATCGTCTCCATTATCCCCATCGCCACTGGCACCATAGGTATGGACTTCATGAAAGAGCAGGACAACGGCCGCATCAGCGTTACCGCCGACCTTCAGCGCGGCACCCGCATCGAAGAGACCCTCAAAACCGCCCGCCACATGGAGGACGACGTCTACCGCATCCTTGGCGACGATGTCATTGTTGTCTCCACCTCGGCCGGTTCCAACGACGACGCCGGCATGTCCGCCCTCTTCAACAGCACCACCAACAACAAAATCAGCATGACCATCCGCTGCACCGCACCAAGAAATTCGAGCGCAAAAAGACCATCTTCGAGATGCAGGAAGAGCTTCGCAAGTGCTTCGCCGAATATCCCGAGCTGGTCACCTATCAGGTCAACCAAGGCGGCGGCATGGGTGGCGGCAGCAACAACTCCCTCAGTGTCGAAATCTATGGCTACGACTTCGACCAAACCACCGCCTTCACCACCGAGTTGCGCCAACGTGTGATGGACAATGTGCCCGGTGCCCGCGACACCAAGGTCAGCCGCGACGAAGACCGTGCCGAGCTCAAAATCACCTTCGACAAGGAGAAACTTGCCCTCCACGGCCTCAACGGCTCCACCGTGGCCATGTATGTCCGCAACCGTGTCAACGGCATGGCTGCCGGATTCCTCAAGGAGGACGGCGAGGAATACAACATCGTTGTGCGCCTGCAGGAGAAATACCGCTCCTCCATCACCGACATCGAGCAGCTCTCCATTCCCACCCCCACGGGCAAGATCATCAAACTCGAAGAGCTGGCCAAAATCGAGGAATACTGGTGTCCGCCCACCATCGAGCGCAAGAACCGCCAGCGTTACCTCACCCTCACCGTCATGCCCTACAAGACCTCGCTGCGGCAACTGGCCTTGAACGTGCAGAAAGAGATTGACCAGATGGGCGTCCCTGCCGACATCCATGTGGCACTGGCCGGTAACTACAAAGACCAGCAAGACTCCTCGCGCGACATGGGACTCCTTGCTGCGCTCATCCTCATGCTTGTCTACATCGTCATGGCATCGCAGTTCGAGAGCTTCGGCAAGCCTGCCATCATCATCTCCTCCATCCCCTTCGCCCTCACAGGTGTCGTCTTCATACTCCTCCTCACAGGGCAGAACCTCGACATGATTGGTATGCTCGGCCTGGTGCTGCTCATCGGCATTGTGGTCAAGAACGGTATCGTGCTGGTCGACTACATCAACCTGCTCCGCGAACGCGACATCCCCCTCTACGAGGCCATTGCACTCAGCGGACAGAGCCGTCTGCGTCCCGTCCTCATGACCGCCTTCACCACCATCCTCGGCATGATACCCATGGCCGTCTCCACCAGCGAGGGCTCCGAGATGTGGACCACCATGGGTCTCGTCGTCATCGGCGGTCTGACGGTCTCCACCTTCGTCACCCTCCTTGTCGTGCCGGTGCTCTACGGCGTCATCAACCGCCGCGGCGACCACGAACAGCAGGAAAAGATACGCAAGAAATTCGTATTCATGAACATTAACTTAGATGAATAATTAGGTTACCCGGGGTTCTTGGTGCTGCTGACAGGGAGGCTCACTCCCCCACCTTCAACACCAAGAAACCTCCAACCCACAAAAACCTTACATAATGAAAAGCATACTCATCGTATACAATCAAGCCAACAACGAGCGCGTAGAATACATGCTCGACGTGCTCTCCATCCGTGGATTCACCTTCTGGGAGAACGTTCAGGGACGCGGCAACGTCAACGGCGACCCCCATCGCGGCACCCACACATGGCCCGAGATGAACAACGCCATCCTCACCGTTGTCGACGACAGCAAGGTGGATGACCTCCTCCTCGCCGTCCGCAAACTGGACAAACGCAACGAAGAGGTAGGTATCCGCGCCTTCGTATGGAATATCGAGCAAATGGTATAATAAATCATTGTGCATCAACCACTAAAGCCTCTTTCTACAGCCCGATGGAAAGAGGCTTTTTCACTACAATTAGCTATCACCCCAAACAAAAATCACTCGCATTGACTACTTACCACCTTACGAAAAGGCAGTACTTTTGCAATCGGAAATCAGAGATGAAAAAAATCTTTTGTCATATCGCCATCTCTTTGGTTTTTAGGATTAATAACTGTATAGCCGCCCCCTCCTTATGGGCGGCTATTTTCATCGATGCCATGCCGGAGAACGCGGTCCGCACACAATGTCAAGCCACATCCCTGCCGGCGACATGACAAGAAATGGAATGCCGCAAACAATAATATCCCCGCCTCGGCGTTATATCAACGATAAGTCTCACAAAACAACAATATGCACAACAAGACAGCAATCTTTATCTTGACCATGCTGATGGCCATCGCCCCGGCGACAGCGCAGGTGGAGAGCGACAGCCTCAGTGCCGCCAGCCTCAAAGAGAAAGGGAGGAACGCCGAGCGGCTGGGCCTGACCGAACTTGCCGAGCAATACTACCGCCGCGCGCTGCAGACCCCCGAGGGGGATGCCAGCGGCATGACCCAGCAATGGCTGGGCATACTGCTCGAGCAGAAAGAATACTACCCCGAAGCCGTGGCCCTGTTGCAGCAAAGCAACACCTCCGATGCCCTGGCCCACCAATCCTACTGCCTGATACAAATGCACATGATCGACAGTGCCGCCCACTGCGCCGCACATGCCATCGAGGCCGACACCTCCTCGGCGCTGGCCATGACCATGATGGCCTACGTCGAAACCGAGCGCGACCACCATATCAATGCCATCGCCTGGGCCAACCGCGCACTCAAATCCGACCCCAAATTCGCACAAGGCGAAAACGTGATGGGCTACATACAATACCGCAAAGGCAACCATGCCGAAGCCATGCGCCATTTCAAGAAAGCCATCCAGCTGGACAGCACACTGGCCAATGCCTACTACAATCTCGGCACCCTCTACTGCATGCGCAACAGCCAGGAGATGGCCATCAAACTGCTCAAACAGGGACTGCGGCGCAATCCGCGCAACATCAGGCTCTACACCGCGCTGGCCTACGCCTACCGCATGCGCGGCGACGCCCCCAAGGCCCTGGAGTGCTACAACCAGATACTGGAATACGACAGCCTCCACACCCCCACCATCAACCGCATAGGCACCCTCTACTGCGAGCAAGGCCACTACGACCAAGCCATAGCCTTCCACAAGCGGGCACTGAACATACGCCCCAACGACGCCACCGCCTACAAATACATCGGCAAAGCCTATATCGACTGGGGCAAATACGACAAAGCCATCCAGAGCTTCATCCGCTCCACCAACATCAGCACCACCGACCCCGAGACCTACATGTATCTGGCCGAGCTGTACGGCAAACAGAAGAAAGGCGAACGCAAACAGCAGTCGGCATACAAGAAGGCCGCCCGCCTCGGTAACAAGGAGGCACAGTCGTGGCTCGTGAAACAGGGCATATCGTGGTAGCCGTCCCGCACTCCATGTCCCACAAAGGCGAGGGCTCAGCGGCCTCCGCCGCCAGAAGCCGGCTAGCAGCAAGTCCCATCAATCAAGCATCGTTACTGCATCGTTACAGGCTCGTTTCTCGATTGTATATAAAATAACGACACTACAATGTCGCAATAGGGATACTGGATTGAAGGGAGTAAGTGCCCTGCGAGCCCCACTCGACGAGCCGCGCGACGGCATCCACCCCGGATGCGGAAAAGAAAAAAAATTGTCTATATGAAAAAAAAAGCGTTACTTTGCAAAATTGTTCAGACGAGACAATATATAATATATAATAATGGAATTTGCGTTCTGTTAGGCTATTGAAAGAAAAAAACAAAGAAACATTATACATGAAGAATTTAGTAATTGTAGAGTCACCAACCAAATCGAAGAAGATTGAGGAGTTTCTCGGCGCGGACTATATCGTACTGTCGAGCGGCGGACATATCCGCGACCTCTCGAAGAAAGAGATGAGCATCGATATCGACAACCAGTACGAACCCCGGTACATGATTACCGAAGAGAAACACAAACTGGTGGCAGACTTGAAGCGGGCAGTGAAAGAGGCCGAGACCGTGTGGCTGGCATCCGATGAGGACCGCGAGGGAGAGGCTATAGCATGGCATCTTCAGGAGACCCTGAAGCTGGACCCTGCCAAAACCAAGCGCATTGTCTTTAACGAGATAACCAAAAACGCCATACTCAACGCCATCCAGCATCCGCGTGCCATCGACATGAATCTGGTTGATGCCCAACAGGCCCGTCGCGTGCTCGACCGCATCGTGGGTTATGAGATTAGCCCCATCCTGTGGTCGAAAATCAAGCCTGCACTGAGTGCGGGACGTGTGCAGAGCGTGGCCGTCCGCTTGATAGTGGAGCGCGAAGAGGAAATCAAAAACTTTGTCAGCCAGAGCTACTTCCGCGTCACGGCGCAGTTCCTGTCCACCAACGGGAACACCCAGGTGCTGGCGGAACTGGGCCGCCGATTCGACAAGCAGGACGAGGCTGCCGCATTCCTGAACAGCATGACGGGGTGCGCATTCAAGGTGGAACGTATTGAGACGAAACCGGCAAAGCGTTCCCCTGCACCTCCCTTCACCACCTCGACACTGCAACAGGAGGCCAGCCGCAAGCTGGGCTTCAGTGTGGCACGCACCATGCAGATAGCACAACAGCTGTACGAGAACGGATTCATCACCTACATGCGTACCGACAGCGTGAACCTGAGCGACCTGGCACTGGGCATGACCAAAGATGAAATCAGCTACATGTATGGCGACAAATACGTGAAGACCCGCCGCTACCAGACCAAGACCAAAGGAGCGCAGGAGGCTCACGAGGCTATCCGCCCCACCGACATGTGCAAACACGTCATCACCGCCGACACACCGCAGCGCCGGCTGTATGAGCTGATATGGAAACGGACAATCGCATCGCAGATGGCCGACGCCGAAATCGAGAAGACGGTGGTGGACATCAGCATGGCCGACGACAAGGGCGTGCGCGACGACAAGTTTGTGTGCCAAGGCGAGCAAGTGCGCTTCGACGGCTTCTTGAAGGTGTATATGGAGTCCACTGACGACGAAGAGGCCGACGAGAACACCAGCTCCCACACCCTGCCCAAGATGGAAGAGGGCATGGCGCTGAGCCTTGTGGAGGCACAGGCAGCCGAGCACCACACCCAGCATCCCCCGCGCTATACCGAGGCCAGTCTGGTCAAGAAACTGGAAGACCTGGGCATCGGCCGTCCCTCGACCTACGCCCCCACCATCAGCACCATCCTCAAGCGCGAGTACGTGATAAAAGAGGACCGCGAGCCGCATGAGGTGGAAAGCACCGTCATGACCCTGAAAGACGGCAAGCTGAACACCGAACAGCGTATCGAGAAAGTGGGCTCGGAGAAAGGCAAGCTGTTCCCCACCGACATCGGAAGCGTAGTGAACAAGTTCCTGATGGAGCATTTTGCCAACATCATAGACTACAACTTCACGGCCACGGTCGAGCGCGACTTCGACGAGATTGCCGACGGCAAAAAGGAGTGGCGCAAGGTGATAGACAAGTTCTATGTGCCGTTCCATAAAAACATCAAGCAGACACAGCAGAACAGCCACCGCACCAGCGGCGAGCGCCTGGTAGGCGTCGACCCCGCCACCGGCAAGAATGTGTATGCCAAGATAGGCCGCTATGGCACCCTGGTGCAGCTGGGCGACACCTCGAGCGAGGAGAAGCCCAAGTTTGCCAGCATGAAGAAGGGGCAGAGCATCGAATCCATCACCCTGGAGGAGGCACTTGCCCTGTTCCAGCTGCCGCGCAACGTGGGCAGTTTCGAGAACGAGGATGTCATCGTGAGCATAGGCAAGTTCGGTCCCTATGTGCGGCACAAAAATCTCTTCTACTCGCTGTCGAAAAGCGACGACCCGTACGAAATCAATTTGGACCGCTGCATAGAGATTATCAAGAACAAACGGGAGGCTGAAAAGGCAAAAGCCAAGTTGCACGCCATGTTCCCCCGCCAGCTAGGATTACACGACGGCTATGATGTCTTTGCCAATATCGGCCGCTACGGTCCATACCTCTCTTACCGCAACAAGAACTACCGCTTGCCCAAGAATCTTGATCCGCTGGATATTAGCATTGAGGAGGCAAAGGAAATCATCATGGACGCAGAGACGGAAAAGACCCCCGCGCGTAAAAAGAAGAAAGCGTGAGACTGAGCATTGTCATAGTCAGTTACAACGTCAAGTATTTCCTTGACCAGTGTCTGGATTCGGTCTTCCACTCCGACACGGCGCTTAGCGACGGCAGCCGGCTTGAGCTGGAGGTGTGGGTAGTGGACAATGCCTCGGTGGACGGGTCGGCTGAGCTGGTACGCGAACGTTACAGCCAAGTGCAGCTGATTGCCAACACCGACAACAAGGGCTTTGCCGCAGCCAACAACCAGGCCTTGCGCCTTTGCACAGGCGACTGGGCGCTGCTGCTGAATCCCGACACCATCGTTGAACGCGACACGCTGACCCGATGTGTGGAGTTTTTCCGTTCGCACAAGGATTGCGGAGGACTGACTGTGAAGATGTTCAACGGCGAGGGGAAATACCTGAAGGAAAGCAAGCGGGGATTCCCCACTCCGGCGGCATCGTTCTACAAGATGAGCGGGTTGACAAGGCTGTTCCCCCACTCGCGCCGTTTTGCCGCCTACTATATGGGGCATCTGGACGACGACGAGACAAACCCCATCGACATATTGCCCGGTGCTTTCTTGATGATCAGCCGTGAGGCAATGGCGAAGGTGGGACTGCTCGACGAGGCATACTTCATGTACGGCGAGGACATCGACTTCTCGTGGCGCATCAAGCTGGCGGGATACGAGAACTACTATCTCCCCTCGGCACGCATCATCCACTACAAGGGCGAAAGCACAAAGCACAGCAGCATGAACTACGTGTATACGTTCTACAATGCCATGTCGATTTTTGTGCAGCACTACTATTCGGGACGGAATGCCCGGCTGTTCAACCTGCTGCTGCGGATAGCCATCTGGCTGCGTGCCATCATGGCATGGAGCCGCCGGGTGCTGCAGTCGATAGCACTGCCTGTAGCCGATTTTGCAGTGGCCTTCGCTGGATTTACAGGCATCAAATACCTGTGGTCGACCTACTGGGCGGCCAATGTCGATTATTATCCCCCCGAATATACCTGGGTCATCATTCCCTGCTATATCCTCATCCTGATGCTGGGCAGCTGGCTGTATGGCGGATATGAGCGGCCTGTGAGGCTGTGGCGCATGGTGAAAGGAATGGCAGTGGGATGCCTGCTGCTGCTCATATTCTATTCGCTGCAGGACGAGAGCAGACGTTATTCGCGGGCACTGCTGCTGATGGGGTGCGTCTGGACCTTGTTGTCGTCGGTAGGCATCCGCTGCCTGCTGAGCCTGTTCCGTGTGAAAGGGTTCGACCTCCGCAGCATGAGGCAGCGAAACTGCATCATTGTCGGCGGCAAGGAGGAGAGCGAGCGGGTACGCCAGTTGTACGAGAGTCTGGGCAACGCTCGCACGGTATCTCTGTCCCACACGGGGCTTGACTGCCGCAAGCTGTACGAAACTGCCAACTACTACAAGGCCGACGAGGTGGTCTTCTGCAGCAAGGACCTGTCGATTAGCGAGATTATTGATTTGATTTCCAAACCTATTAAGCTGCCAGGACGACACACCCAGATTGATTTCAAAATAGTGCCCACCGACAGCGACTTCATTATCGGCAGCGACAGCATCAACAGCGCCGAGGATTTGTATGCCGAGGAGCTGCGCACCCTGGCCACACCGCTCAACCGCAGAAACAAGCGGCTGCTGGATGTGGCGACGGCGCTTGTATTGATAGTGTTGTGGCCTGTGCTGGTCTGGCTACAAAGACCAAGAGGACAGTATCTGCCCCACTGCTGGCAGGTACTCATCGGGAAAAAGACATGGGTGGGTACCGACGGAGGTGCAACACGTGAGGGCGTTTTCGGCCCCGAAGACGGACTGCCCCGACGTGCAAAGTCCATCAGCCCTGCTTTGAAGGAACGACTGCATCTGCGCTATCTGCGCAACTACAAACTGACAACCGACTTACAGATTTTGTTAAAAAACCTACGCAATCTATGACAATGACTAAACAAGGAATTGTGCTTGCGATACTACTGGCCATGATGGTTCCGCTGAAAGCCCAAAGCATCAACGCGTTTGTGCTTGCCGGCACTGCGGCCTCGCAGGTGGAGGGCGACGAATTGAAAGGCTTCAACCATTGGGGACTGCACGGCGGCGTGGGCGCATGGATAGGCTTTGACGAGAAGGACCGCTGGGGCATGAGCATCGAAACAGACTACTCCTGCCGCGGTATCTACAACAACCGCATGAGCGCCGACAGCTACTACAACATCAGCATGAACCTGCACTATGTAGACATCCCTGTGACAATGTTTTTCCACGACCCGTTCGGAGGCCTGCGGCTGGGAGCCGGATTTGTATACAGCCGTTTGGTGTCGCAGCCCAACGGCACCATCAAGTACCGTCCCACCTTCTTCTATCCCGACACCACCGATATGAAATTCCTGAAGAACGACATCGCTGCCGCCCTCGAAGCCCGTGTAGACCTGTGGAAAGGGCTGCAACTGAGCCTTCGCTACCAGTACTCGCTGATACCAGTCAAGAAGAACTGGCACTTCTGGATGGAAGAGAACGTGTGGAGCAACAACTGCTACAACTCGTCGCTGACGTTACGCGTTATCTGGCAGTTCGGCTACGAAGACAGGCCCTCGCAAAGCAAGCTCAACCGAGACAGGAAAAAAACAAGACGATAGGAGGAGACATGACACCGCGAATTGCCGTTTTCCCGGGGTCGTTCGACCCCTTCACCGCTGGCCACGAAGCCATCGTGCGCCGGGCACTCGCGCTCTTCGACCGCATCGTCATCGCCGTGGGGGTGAACACCGACAAGCAATACATGTTCACCACCGAGGAACGCATGGATAAAATCCGCACACTGTTCGCCGACGAAGAGCGGGTGACCACCGTCAGCTACAACGACATGACCGTGGACCTGTGCAGACGGGTTGAAGCACGCTTTATACTACGGGGCATACGCAACGCCAAAGACCTGGAGTACGAGCAGACCATTGCAGCGGTGAACAAGACTCTCAACCCCGACATCGAAACGATACTCCTGATGGCCGACGACGCCCACCGCGACATCAGCAGCACACTGATAAGAGAACAAATGGCACACCAACAAACCTCCTGACACTATCGACAAAGAGATAATATACCTCAAAGGAGTCGGACCCCAACGGGCCGAGGTGCTCGCCAAAGAGCTGGACATACACACCTATGGCGACCTTTTGATGTATTTCCCTTTCCGGATGGTGGACCGTTCACACATCAGCACCCTCAATCACTTCAATCCCGAAGAACCCTATCTGGTGTTCAAGGGGCATATACACGATTTGCACACCGTCACTTCCGGCCGCTCCACCCGCCTGGAGGCCACTTTCAGCGACGGCACAGGCTCGATGGCGCTGGTATGGTTCCAGGGTATCAAATGGATCAGGGAGAGCGTAAGGAGCAACGTGCTATACAACGTGATGGGGAAACCCACCCTGTTCGGGAGCACATGGCAGATAGCCCATCCCGACATTGAACCCTCTATCCCCGAGGGGAACCAACCTCGGCACCCTTTCCTGCCGATTTACAGCACAACCGAGAAAGCGAAAGCCAAAGGATTCTCGTCGCGTGGCATTGCACGGTTGACGGACACTTTGATACAGCAGCTCCCCTCCTACTTGCCGGAGACCCTCCCGGCTTCGGTGATTGAAAAATACCGCCTCATGGACCGTCTTTCGGCCTTGAAGGCGATGCACTACCCCGACACCATGCAGACCTGGCAGCAGGCCATGTTCCGCGAGAAATTCGAAGAGCTTTTCCTCCACCAGCTCGACTTCCAGTCGAGCCGTATCAGCCGCCGGAACCACTCGGTGGGACGGGTGTTCAGCATTGTGGGAGACCATTTCAACGACTTTTACAACAAAAACCTCACCTTCACCCTCACAGGGGCACAGAAACGCGTGGTGAAGGAGATACGCACCGACATGCGCAGCGGCCGCCAAATGAACCGCCTGCTGCAAGGCGACGTGGGCAGCGGCAAAACACTGGTGGCACTGCTCACCATGCTCATCGCCCTCGACAACGGCTGCCAGACCTGCCTGATGGCGCCCACCGAGATTCTGGCCTCACAGCACTATGCCAGCTTCACCAAGATGCTCGCCGGTCTCGACATCAAAGTCGAGCTGCTTGTGGGCGCACTGAAGCACAGCCAGAAGAACGCCATAAAACAACGCCTAGCCAAAGGCGAGGTGGACATACTGATTGGCACCCACGCATTGCTCGAGGACGATGTCCATTTCGCCCAGTTGGGATATGTGGTCATCGACGAGCAACACCGTTTCGGCGTGGAGCAACGGGCAAAACTATGGGGCAAAAGCGACATACCGCCACATGTCCTGGTGATGACAGCCACCCCGATACCGCGCACCCTGGCAATGACCCTCTATGCCGACCTTGACTGCTCCGTCATCGACGAGCTGCCCCCGGGTCGCCACCCCGTCATCACCACCCACGGCACCGATGCCCAGCGGCTAAAGCTGTTCGCCTTCATGCGACAGCAGATTGCCCAAGGACGGCAGGTGTACGTAGTCTACCCCCTTATCAACGAGAGCGAGAAACTCGACCTGAAAGACATCATGGACGGATACGAAAGCATCTCCCGCAGCTTCCCCCAGCCGCAATACCAGCTCAGCATCGTACACGGGCAGATGCCAGCCGAAGCCAAAGCCTACGAGATGGACCGTTTTAAACGGGGTGAGACCAACATCATGGTGTCGACAACGGTGATAGAAGTGGGTGTCGACGTCCCCAATGCCACCGTCATGGTTATCGAGAACGCCGAACGCTTCGGCCTGAGCCAGCTGCACCAGCTCCGCGGACGTGTAGGCCGTGGAGGCAGCCAGTCATACTGCATCCTGATGACCAAGGAAGAACTGAGCCGCACCAGCCAGCAACGCATCCAGACCATGTGCAGCACCACCGACGGGTTTGCCATTGCCGAGGCCGACCTGCGCCTCCGCGGACCCGGAGACCTGCAGGGACTGCAGCAGAGCGGCATGCTCGACCTGAAAGTGGCCGACATCGTCGACGACGAGCCCCTTGTGCGAGCCACCCGCGATGAGGTGCGCACCATCCTGGAGAACGACCCCGACCTCCTCCTCCCCGAAAACAAACCGTTACGGCAGTATCTTCAAAACAAACCCTCAAGCAACCAGTGGGGCAAGATAAGCTGACCCCGCATCACTACACACAGCCTATGACACTAAAAGCACAACACGGAGACTCCCTTTCGTCCGGAAAACTCACACTCTATGCCTTCGACTGCGACGACCGCCCCGTAGGATGTGTCGAACTGTACAACTACGACCCCGTCAACCGCCGTGCCGCTGTGGGCATCGTTGTCTCGAACGAATACCGGCACCAAGGCCACGGCTCCGCCATGATACAAGCACTCACCACCTTCTGCAGGCAGAACACCTCGCTGCACCAAATCTATGCCGACATAGCCGCCACCAACGCCCCCAGCATCCATATCTTCCAAAAGGCTGGCTATGTCCATTGCGCCACCCTGCGCGACTGGGTCATCCGTTCCGACCGATTCATCGATACACACCGTTACCAACTAATCCTCGAATAATCATGAAGAAAAAGCATCTTCTCCCTATCATCATCGTCGCCGCCATTCTGCTCCTCGTAGGCGGAGGACTGTTCATCGTACGCGAGCAGACACTCCCCATCAAAGAGCCTGTGCGCATCAACATCCCCGAAGGCACCGACTACCAAGCCCTCGTCGATTCGCTCGACAGCCACGGATGCATCCCTAGCCATCCGGCATTCCATGCCATTGCACGCTTCAGGGGGCTGCAAAACCACATCAGACCAGGCAGCTACCTACTCACTCCGCACACCCACATCATCCGCGTGATACAAAAAATCTACTCAGGCAACCAAGACCCCGTCCGCGTCACCATCAACAAACACCGCACAGTTCAGCACCTGTGCCAATACCTCGGCACACGGCTCACCCTGCAGCCCGACAGCCTGCTGAGCCTCATGCAGTCCGACGAGACATGTGCCCGCTATGGCGAAACACCCCTGACCATCATCGGCCTCTTCTTGCAGAACACCTACGAGCTTTACTGGACCACCACTCCCACTGCCCTGCTCGACCGTATGAAACGCGAGTCGGACTATTTCTGGGATAAACGCAAGCTCCAGCTCGAAGCCCTCGGACTCACCCGCCAACAGGTGCTCACCATCGCCTCCATCGTTGAGGAGGAGACCAACGCCGACGACGAGAAAGCCGACATCGCCTCCGTCTACCTCAACCGCTACCGCATCGGCATGCCCCTTCAGGCCGACCCCACCGTCAAATACGCCATCGGCGACTTCTCCATCCGTCGCATCCGCGGCAACATGCTCCAATACGACAGTCCCTACAACACATACCGCTACCCCGGTCTCCCCCCGGGACCCATCTGCATCCCCTCCACTGCCTCCATCGACGCCGTGCTCAAAAACAAAAAAACCGACTATCTTTTCTTCTGTGCAAAGGAAGATTTCAGCGGAAGGCACAATTTTGCGGCTACCTCCACCGAACATTCCTCCAACGCCCAGAAATTCCACAAAGCACTTAACAACAGGAACATTCATTAGTCCCCTCTTGGCTGTGCCAAAAGAAAAAAACAAAAAAATCAAACAAAAACTTGATAATCCAAAAAAAAGTAGTACTTTTGCAAATGGGTAAGTCTTATACGACCAGCTCCCATTGAATCCCCCAGGGTAGGAATACAGCAAGGGTGTTTGGTTGTAGCGGTGCGATATAAACAGCTTACCCTTGCCTACATCCTCATCGTCGTCGGCATCATCGGCTGGGTGGCTTTGGTCCCCGGCGGTAAACATGTCGGAGCACGATTCACCACCGCCGTCACCGTCTTCGGTGGTGCATTCCTGTTTGCATCCTGTTTCATCAACCTTGTGCCGCACATCTTTCTCGGCGACGACCCCTACCGTTTCGTCACCCCCGGCATCCACTTCAAAATTGCCGCCTCGGTCATGGTGGGTTTCCTCATCCAGTTGCTCCTTGAGCAAGTCACCCGCGGTGTGGAGCACGGACACAACCATTGCCCCTGCTGCGAAGAGGAGGCCGAAGCCCATGAGCATCACCACGCCCACCTGCCACACCCCGGCCATTGCCACACCGGGGCAGTGCATCCTGTCACCGGGCTGCTCATCGGTCTCTGCATTCATGCCTTCCTCGAGGGCATGCCCCTTGTCGACACCGACGGCGACATCCACCAAGGCCTTCTTTACGGCATCGTGCTCCATAACATACCCATCGCCCTCGTCCTGGTCAGTCTTTTCATCAGCAACCGTTACGGCTTCTGGCGCTCTTTCTTGCTCCTGACCCTCTTCGCTGTCATGACCCCTCTCGGCTCGCTCTGCAACCTCTTCCTGCTGCCACCCGACGAAACGCTTCAGAGCCTCATCATGGGTGTCGTCGTCGGCATACTACTCCATGTCTCCGTCAACATCCTCTTCGACCACGACCACAACCACTTCACCCTGCCAAAGCTCCTGCTCATACTCGTTGCCTTCGTCGCAGCCTACTTCACCCCCGGCTGCCCCGAAATCTACCCCCTGTTCTAATAATTTCAATTTTCACCTTTCACCTTTCAATTCAAAATGACCACCGCCGAAACCATCAAAGACCTCCAATCACGCACCGAAGCCCTGCGTCGCTACCTCAATATCGACACCCTCGCCACCCAAGTGGCCGAAGAGGAGAAACAGACCGAAGCCCCCGACTTCTGGGACGACCCGAAGCAGGCCCAGCGCATCATGAAAGCCATCCAGTCCAAGAAAGCCTGGCTCACCGCCTACCGCGAGGTGGAGAGCAGCTGCGGCGACCTTACCGTCATGGGCGAATTCTTCGACAGCGGCGACGCCACCGAGCAGGAAGTCCTCGACCAGATAGCCGTCACCCAGCCCCTCGTCGAATCCCTCGAACTCAAGAACATGCTCCAAGGCGAGAGCGACCACTTCGATGCCGTTCTCTCCATCAATGCCGGAGCCGGTGGTGTCGAGGCGCAAGACTGGGCCGAGATGCTCATGCGCATGTACATGCGCTATGCCGAAACCCACGGCTACAAAGTAGCCGTCTCCAATATCCTCGACGGCGAAGGTGCCGGCATCAAGAGCGTCACCCTCCAGATTGAAGGCGACTACGCCTTCGGCTACCTCAAGAGCGAGACCGGCGTCCACCGCCTCGTGCGCGTCAGCCCCTTCAACGCACAGGGCAAACGCATGACCTCCTTTGCCTCCGTCAGCGTCACACCCCTCGTCGACGACACCATTGAGGTGGTTGTCGACATGTCGCGCCTCAGTTGGGACACCTTCCGCAGTGGCGGTGCCGGCGGACAGAACGTCAACAAAGTCGAGAGCGGCGTCCGTCTGCGCTACCAATACAAAGACCCCTACACCGGAGCCGAGGAAGAAATCCTCATCGAGAACACCGAGACGCGCGACCAGCCCAAAAACAAAGAAAACGCCATGCGCCTGCTGCGCTCACAGCTCTACGAGCGCGAGCTGCGCCACCGAATGGAAGAGCAGGCCAAAATCAAGGCCAGCCAAAAGAAAATCGAGTGGGGTTCGCAGATACGCAGCTACGTCATGGACGACCGCCGCGTTAAAGACCACCGCACCAACTACCAGACCGGCGACATAACCGGCGTAATGGACGGAAAAATCGACAACTTCATCAAAGCCTACCTCATGCAGTTCGGCGCCGAAATCTAAACTTCTACTTTTCGATCTTGTTCGAGATGTATATGGTCGCGTCAAGGGTGTCTAAATAGTCCCCAATGGGGACGACAGAAAACAGACAGGGGTGTAAACCCCTGTACAAATGGTAGTAATAGCGAACCCCGAAGGGGTGACACACCGCATGATGCCGACTATCTGTCGCCCCTTCAGGGCTTTGTTTTTTCGTCCATAAGTACGGGTGCTTACGCCCCCGCCTGTTATCTTTCAGTCCTTCGGACTTATTCAACCCAAATCGGTCATTGGATTGTACTTACCCGAAATCTCCGTAGGAGTTTATGGTTCCCTGTTGACTGATTTGGGCTTCTTGGAGGGATTGATGAGTATGGGGGCTGGGGTGCCTTGTGGAATGCGGGAGGATTATTGGGTGTACCAGATTTTGAATTCGGGGACGCGGGCTTTGCTTATGATGATACGGTCGGGGGTGGGGACGGCGAGGGTCAGCGCAAGTTTGCCGATGGGCCAGACGGAGATTTCCTTGATGGCGCGGTGGGCTACGATATACTGGCGGTTGGCACGGAAGAAGAGGGCTGGGTCGAGCTGCTCCATGATGAGGTCGAGAGGTTTGTCGATGGTATGCTGCTGTCCGCCCAACAGGAGGACTCGGGTGAGTTTGTCCTCGATATAGAGACAGGCGATCTGGCTTATCTCGACGGGGACGAGTTTGTCGAGGAGGGGGATAAGGAAGTGCGAGCGGTAGTGTTTGAGCGATGAGGCAAGTGCTGCAACGGGGACCGGAGGCGGTGGCGCGGTAAGGCTTTCGAGCTTGTCGAGGGCGCGACGCAGGTCTTCCTGTCCAATGGGTTTGAGAAGATAGTCGATGCTGTTGACCTTGAAGGCCTGGAGGGCGTATTGGTCGTAGGCGGTGGTGAAGATGATGGGACAGGTGATGTCCACTTGGTCGAAGATGTGGAAGGCGAGACCGTCGGCAAGGTGGATGTCCATAAAGCAGAGGTCGGGATAGGGGACTGCGGAAGGGGTGTCGAATTGCTTGAAGTATTCGACGCTCTCCTCAATGCTCTGTATGACGGCGAGGACGTTGAATCGTGGCGACAGCTGGGCGAGCGTGCGCTGGAGGTGCTGCGCGGCCACAATCTCGTCTTCGATAATGAGGATGTTTTTCATGGCGGGGTCAGATTAAGGGGATGTCGACGATGAAATGGGTGTCGGTTTGAGTGATGGCGATGGGGGTATGGTAAAGGAGGTCGTAGCGGAGGGAGAGGTTGCCGAGACCGACAGTGTTGCCCGACTCGCTGTCGGTTTTAGGTTGGAGGGGGTTGGACACGCGCAGGAGGGGATGCGGCGACTGAGGCGTGGGGGCAACAGTGAGGATGGTGACGGTGAGGGGATGGCGCTGGGAGATGACATTGTGTTTGATAGCGTTCTCGACAAGGAGCTGGAGGCTGATGGGAGGCATGTGGAGGGAGAGGTATTGGGGCGAGATGTTCTCGTCGATATGAAGGTTACTGCCGTGGCGAATCTGCATCATGTAGATGTAGGAGTGGGTGAAGGCAAGCTCCTGCTCGAGGGTCACCTCCTTGGTGTCCTGCATGGAGTAGCGGAAAGTGGCGGCAAGCTGCTGGAGGTAGTTGTGGGCGTTGCCGTCGTCGGTGCCGATAAGACCGTCGAGGGTGTTGAGGGAGTTGAAGAGGAAGTGGGGACTGATTTGCTGCTGGAGGGTCTGGTAGCGGGTGAGAATGTTCTCGGACTGGAGCTGCTCGTTTTCGAGGACAAGCTGCTGACGGCGGGTGACGTTGTTGAGGAGGAGGGAGACAAGCGAGGAGATGAGCGCAGAAGCACTGTTAGCGATGAGGGTGATGGCAAAGGAGTTGGAGGTGTTGCCGGCACCATAGATGGCTGTCTCGGTGTGGAACGAGAGGAGGGTGAAGAGGGCAGCGATGGCGAGTGAACCGGCGAGACAGGAGGCCATGAGGGCAGAGGATTTGAGTCCGCAACGGATAAGCCAGAAATTGAAGAGGTAGAGGGGGATGAACAGCAGGACGTTGGCGAAAAGGATGAAGGGAATGTGGAAGGTAGGTTCGAGGGTATGAGTGGTCGGCGAGAAGGCTCCGAGGACCATCACAATGGTGAGGATGAGGGCGGAGGCGAGGGCTATCCACAGGGCGCGGGTGGTGCGGTAGAGTTGGATGGAGTGGATGGTGGTAATCCACTCCCTGAGCGGGCGGGGCTTTATGTTGGTGTGGTGTTTCATGATGCGGCGGACAAGGATGAAAGGTGTGCTTTTCGAGCTGCAAAGATACGAGTTTATTTTTACATAATCACGGCTTCCGGTATTTTTTTATAAAACGGAGGGAGGCACAGGCGGTGCAGAAATAGACGAGCACCTGAACCCAAAGCGTCAGGTATTCGTGACGCACCTCGGCAAGGGTGGCGCCCATGGTGCTGAGGCGCACAAAGCCTTGGATGCCGGGTGTAGAGGGGAAAATGTGACTGAAGAGATACCAGAACCGAGGCATGTTGGACTGCGGCCACACCATGCCGGAGAGGAAGAACAGGATGACACTGAAGAAGACGCAGCAGAGGACGCCTGACATTTTCTGGCGGACGAATAGGTTGCCGAAACTCATGCCGAAGAGGGTGACGGAGAGGATGAAGGGCAAGAGGAAGACCAATATGTGGCGCAGGGCGCCGAGTTGCGGCATGTTGAACCAGTGAGGAATGAGCCAAAGGTCGACAAGTGTGATGGGGATGTAGAGGAGGACAAAGCATAGGGTGCGGCCAATGGTGACACGGTGGATGCTATGGTTGCGGAGACGGGGCGGGATGAGACGCAGGGCACGGTGGTTCTCGTTGGCGTCGCCGCACAGGATAAGGATGCCGATGAAGAGGGTTTGGTGGACGATGAGCATGAGCAGCGCGGGGAGGAAGAAACTGGAGAAGCCGCCTGCGGGGTTGTAGAGCTTGACGTCGTCGTAAACTACGGGCTGCACAAGGTCGGAGGCCTGCTGACCGGTAATGCCTGTAAGGGCGTAGCGTTGCAGCTCGATGGTGTGCATCTCGTCGATGAGGACGTTGTTGCCTCCGAGGAGGGCGTTTTTGTAGTAGAGGAACGAACTCATGTCGCACATGACTGCAACACGTGCGGTGCGCAGCGATGCCAGACGGGTGCCATAGTCGTGCGGGAAGTAGAAGATGGCATGGATGCTGTGGTTGTTCATCAGATGCCTAGCTTCGGCCAGGTTGCAACAATGGTAAGCCACTTCGATTTCGGGGGTGGATTCGAGTTTGTGGATGAAACGGTGGCTTGCCTCGCAGTCGGAGTCATCGACAACGGCCACGGGGAGGTTGATGACGGTTTCTTTGTAATATACCGAGCAGAAGATGAGCGGATAGAGCAGGGTGGCTATGAAGAAGACCAGCATGACCATAGGGTCGGAGAAGATGCGCCGCACCTCGGCACTGAACACTTGCCAGATGTCGAGCAGCGCAGTTTTGACACTGAGTTTTTTTCGGTCGAGAGACGGCTGAAGCGGATGCCGGTTGCCGGAAAGGTCGGGAGTATTCATGACAGTTGTTTTTTATTGAGGTTGAGATCCATCATCTTGGCACCGATAAGGAAAACGAGTCCGAAAAGGAGCAGGCTGACGATGGACGACCAGCATTGGTCGAGACCGTTGCCGAAGATGGCGATGTCGCGGTAGGCAAGATAATAGTGACGGATGGGATAGAGCCAGCTGAGACTATCGAAGAAGTGGGGCATGGCCTCGACGGGGAAGGAAAAGCCGCTGAGGGAGAAGCTGAGAGCCGCATAGACGGCACAGATGCCCATGGCAAGCGGCGGGTCGGGGATGCATCCGGAGATGAGCACTCCAGCACATTGGGCGGCAGGGATAAGCAGGAGGCTGACGAGGACCATGAGAAGCCAGTTCCCGCTCATGGGGAAGTGCATAAAGCCGAACATGACGAGGTTGGCCAGAAGTACAAGGAAGGAGTAGTGGACCGTATAGGGGAAGAGTTTGCCGAAGAGAGCTTTGACGGTATTGTTGCCACTTTTTCTCATCAAGTTGCGCAACGTCCGTTCCTGCCGTTCGCGGCCGATGAGATAGACAGTATGGAGTTGAGAGATAAAGGCAATGATAGCGGGGATGAGTGTGGACATGAGATAGATGCGGTAGTTGGTCCAGGGGTTGCCGATGGGATGGGTGTCGAGTTCGACAGGCATAATGAGTCCCATGATTTGCTCCTCTTGTTGGAGTAAAGACCAAAATGAGGCGCGTGGAACTGGAGAAGTTCGTTGTAAGTGTCGGGAGGGATTTCGTAGAAGGCGAAAATCTCACCTCGCTGCATGGCTTTTCGGGCCTCGGCATGGTTGTCGTAGACGGCTTCGACATGAACACCCTGGGTGGCATTGAGTTCGTGGCAGAGACGGCGCGAGAGGTAGCTGTGGTCCATATCCACCACACCTATAGGCATCCGTTGAGGCAGCCCTTCCTGCATCATGGTGGCGAAAAAGATGAAGGAAAAGACGATACCGAGGGTGAGGATGATGAGGTAGCGGGGGTTGAGCTGGATGCGGCGCAGTTCGCGGAGCATCACTCTAAATGTAGGGTTATTTGCTTTGTTCTGCATGGTGCCAAGGGTGTTGAAAGACAAGGATTAATGCTTGGTGTCGCTGATGATGGCCGTCATGCCGGGACGGAGGCCTTCGATTTTTTCTTGGGGAACGGCTTTGACATCGAAACTCTTGACATCGTATTGACCATTGGTCTTGGTGGCGCGCCATGTGGCGTAGCTTGCCATCGCCTGGACCTTGCGGACATTGCAAGTGTAGGTCTGTTCGCCAAGAGCGGGGATGTTCACTTCGATAGTGGCGCCGCTGTGGATGTCCTTAAGAAGGTCTTCGCGCACGGCGAATGTCATCCACGTGTCGCTCATATCGAGGATAGAGACCACGGGGGAGCCTGTGCCGATGAGGTCGCCCATCTTGGCATAGACCTCGACAACTTCGCCATCGCACGGGGCGATAAGGTAGCTGTCGTTCTTGTAGCTCTGAACCTCGGCCACGGCACCGCCAGCCTGATTGACAAGAGCGGCGGCAGCATCGATATCCTCGCGCTGAGCGCCTTCCTTGGCCATGAGATACTGCTGCTCGGCGGCAGCGCAGTCGGCTTGTGCCACTTTGTATTTGGCGTCGACCTCGTCGAATTTCTGGGCGGAGACGACACCTTTTTCATAAAGACCTTTCACCCTGTCGTAGGATTTGCCGTAGACATCGACGGCAGCCTTGGCTTTCTGCCACACTTGGTAGGCCATCTGGATTTGCTGTTCGCGGGCTCCGTGCTGGGCTTTCTGACTTTGTGCAGATGCAGCGCTGCGGACTGCCGTGGCCTGCATCATCTTGGCATCGATCTGGGGACTGTTGATGTGGGCGAGGGTATCGCCGGCTTTCACTATGTCGCCCTCTTGGACATAGATTTGGTCAATACGGCCGGGAACCTTGTTGCTGACACGGTATTCGGAAGCATCGACTTCGCCCATGAGCATTTCTTTCTGTGGATGGATGGCTACCAATCCAGCCAGTGATACAATTACTACCAGCCCGATGATGACGGCGAGGCCGGAGAGAAGGGATTTGTTTGTTTCTTTCATATAGAGTATTAATTTGTTATTGGTTAATTCCCATGGCTTGACGAAGATAGACACGGCTCATGGCTATCTCGATTTGAGCGTCGACGACCTCGCTTTGAGCGGACAGCCAAGCCGTTTGGGCGGCCATAAGGTCGCTACTGCTGCACACCCCGGCCTGAAAACTCTCGTTGGCAAGTTTAAGGTTCTCCTCGGCACTGTCGAGGTTGCTTTGCGCTTGAGTCAGTTTCTTGTAGGCCAAAGTCAATTCGTAGCTGAGTTTGTTTACCTGCAGTTCTATCAAATCCTGAGCTTCTTCAATCTGGTATGCCACTTCGCGGCGTTTGGCCTTGGCGGCCTTGAGCGCATAGAAACTGCCTGGATGGGCTATGGGGATGTTGACCGCCACGCCTGCCATGAAGGAGCCATTGAATTCGTTCTTGAAACCGTCGAAGATGTTGGGGTTGGAGAAGAGATAGCCAGCAGTCAATCCGATATTGGGCATCAACGTGGAGCGGGCAATTCGGACACCTTGTTGCGCGATGCTGTCGCTTATGTGAAGCATCTTCATCTCGCTGCGGCGGCTGTAGATGTTGTCCAAGTTGATGCTCTCGGGGACAGACGACCCTTCGGCAAAGGAGGAAAGACCCTCGTCGGCTACCGTGAAGACGGTGTCGAGGGGCATGCCACAGCGTTGGGCCAGCAACATTTTTGCAAGGAGCAGGCCGTTGGTGGCTTTGGTG
>ONFR01000027.1 GCA_900317125.1 uncultured Bacteroidales bacterium
GTGGATGTCCCAGTTGGTCTCATTGCCCAGGACGGTCCAGTCGAGGGTGGCGGTAGCATTGGTGACGGCGATGGCATGCAGGCTGTCGGGAGCGAGGCAGGGCAGGCTGTCGGTGGTGAAGGTGCCTTCGATCCACTCGCTGTAGCCGAGGCTGTCGGCATTGCAGTCCTGACGCACGCGGAAGGTGTAGCTGGTGGAAGGCATCAGGCCGTTGAAGGTGTGGCTGTTGCCGCTGACGGTGATGTCGGGTGCAGTCCAGCCGGAGGCTGTGGTCTCCTTGATGTTGGCCTCGTAGCTGGTACCGCTGCCGTCCCAAGTGACAGTGGCGGAGTGGTAGTCGTTGGTGACGCTAGTGATATTAGGTGTCTGGCAGACAGGTGCAGCGCCGCAGGCGATGAAGCGCAGGTCACCGACACAGTAGATGGTGCCGCTGGTGCCGCCAGTAGGATTGGTAGGAGAGTAGGCACTGCCGTCTTGATAGAGGTAGCGAGTGCGGAGGGTAGTGGTGTTGTGGACGTTGAAGCTGGCACCGGACTGGTAGGAACCGTGACGGCGGTTGACAGCGACCAAGAGGTTGCTGTGGCCATCCCAGGTGAAGGTGCTGTCAAGCTCGAAGGTGAACCATCCACCGTCGGTGTAGGAAAGGTCAGCTAAGAAGGTGACCTGTACGAACTGGTGTGTGGAGTCGGGCAGGATGAATCCGCCACTGAGGTCGGACTCGGGCACATTGGCCAGATAGATGTCCATGTTGGTGTAGTAGTCGCCCTGGTTGCCATTGACGGGATTGAATGCCATGTGGGTGATAGGTGCAGTGATGCCTGCAAGTTCGGCACTGTCGACAAGTGTCTGGATGTAGCCGTAGTTGTAGAAACTATAACCCATAGGAGCATACGTGCTGGTTCCTTCAGTCATGGAGCTGTTATAGCTGAGGGCGGTTTGCTGTCCTTCGCACATGTCGGTGAGGAAATCGAAGCGGTCGCTGAAGAGGCTGCTGTCGGTTCCACATATCTTCTGCACCCAGACAGAGTAGTTGGTCTCGGGGTCAAGGCCTGAGATGACCAGACGGTTGGTGTTAGTGGTGACATGGGTGTTGGTGCTGGGATCTGCGCCAGTTTGACGGTAGACAACGTGGTACTGTGCAGTAGCGGGGCCGTCCCAACCGATGGTGGCTGAAGTCATGCCGAGAGCAATATCCCTTACATTGACAGGACGCGGGCAGGTGCTGTAGTCGATGTGGATATTGTCGACTGCTGCGGGACCGCCGATGAACGGGTAGGAAGCACCGGTGTTCTGGTTGAACCAGAAGAAGGCTACACGATGGATGCCATGGATGGTATCGAACGAGGCCTCGTAGGTGTTCCATGTAGTGTCGAGACGTGCGAATGTGACAACATAGAGGTCGTTGACATTGCCCCAAGGCGATGTGATGCCTGAAGAGGAGGCCTCGACGGCCTGGGCAGGATCGACAAGGAAGACCATCAGTCCGTCGTAAGTGTTGGAGACGGTGCCACCCACTTTGGCGCTGAAGGTGATAGTGAAGCTACTGTCGATGGTGCCGAAGTCGATGTCGCGGTAGGCTGCAGCATTGACTACAGAGGAGAAGTTCTGGTTGCCGTATGTGGTACCATTGTCGGGCGAGATGTACATGGCGTAGTTGCCAGCACCGGCCACGGCAGAGCCACGGAACCAGTTGATGGTGGTGTTGGAGTTGGTTTGCCATCCATCCCATTCGGTTGCACTCTCGAAGTCGTAGTTGTAGGGGATGGTAGCAGGAATCTGTGCGGTGTTGAACGGGCAGGGAGTGCGGTTGTAGAAGGCTGTGTCGCCACCGCCGCAGAGGCTGCGTACATAGTACTCGCCGTTGTAGGATGAAGGAAGACCTGTCAGCACGAAGGGGTTGGTGTTGGCAGTGACTTGTGTGCCGGTGCCGGGCTGGAAGCCGCGAGGACCGTACTCAATCACCCAGCTGGTGGCATTTTCGGGTTCGTGCCACTGGAGGGTTACAGAACTGGAGGTGGCGCTATAGGCGATGAGCGAGTCGGGACGCGGGCAAGGCGAGATGGGTTCGATGGTGAAGTCATCGATGTAGGCATACCAGTAGCTGCCGGTCATGCTATAGGCCGAACGGAGAACGAAGCGGTTGCCGTAGCCGGTGTAGTTGTTGAGGGGGAATTCGAAGAGCTCCCACTCGGTGTTGCCGTTGATGACGAGTGTGTCGACCGGAGTGAAGGAGGTGGGATCGTCGTCGGTCATGACACCGATAACGAAGGTGGGAGTGTAGGAGGAGCTGGAAGACTTGCCCCAGAATACCAACTGAAGTGTGTTCATGGGGAGGACGGTGGTGTCGATCAGGGGGAGTGCCACCATCTGGTAGGTGCCGTAGGACACGGTGGAGGTCACATACCAGTAGAAACCCTTGCTACCGCCGGGAGTGTGGTTGTAGGAGGTGCTGCTGGAGAGGTAGGGGTAGTAATAGGAAGTGGCGTCGGTGAAGCGCTCCCAGCAGGGGACGTTGAAGTTGCTGGAGGACGAGCTGGTGGTGTTGTAACCCTCCAAATCGTCGTTCCAAGGCATGGTGTTGATGATGATGCATTCGGTACGTGCATTGACAATGGAGGCCTCGCTGGTGTCGCCGGGTGCGCAGATGGCACGGACGGAGATGTCGTAGGGCGTGTTGGGTGTGAGACCAGTGATGAACAGCGTGGAATCGTTGACGATGGTGCTGTTGCCGTCGTAGGTGACTATCCACTGATGCTCACTGCCGGAAGGTGTCCATGAGATGCCCAGCTCGGTGGTACCCACACTGTCAACAACGACTTCGAGGGGTGCGGGGCATGAAGGCAGCGAATCGAGCATAATCTCGTCGATGTATGCATACCAAGTGGCGGTGTTGCGCAGGGCGCGGACGGCAATATAGCTGCCGTTGCCGTTGTAGCGGCTGAGCGGGATGGTGTAATACTGCCAAGTGGTGCTGTTGCCCAAGTTGAGCGTGCGCAGGCGAGTAAAGTTCGTGTCGGTGGCGTTGTTCATTACGCCCACTTCAAGCACTGGGAAGTAAGAGGTAGAGCTGCTCTTGGCCCAGAAGCTGAGCTGCAGCATGTTGGCGGAGAATAGAGTGGTGTCGATTTCGGGGAGGATAAGGTACTGGTAGTCGCCGTAGGAACCTGTAGTGGTGGTGTTGTACCAGTAGAGACCCTTGGTGCCGCCACTGTGGCTGTACGAAGTGCTGTTGGCGATATAGGGGTAGCCGTAGTAGGTAGTGCCGTTGTTGAGGCGGTTCCAGCAGGGAGCGAAATCGTAGCTGGAGGAAGAACCGGCTCTGTAGGACTCGAAGTCTTCGAAGAACGGTAACGAGTCGATGGCGTGGCACAGCGTACGGAAGGAGATGGGGAAGGACCAGTCGCTGGTGTCGGGGTAGCAGTATCTGCGGACATACACGTCGTATGCTGTGGTGTGGCTCAGACCTGTGAGGGTGAGCGTGTCATCGCTGTAAATATGATGGGGAGTGCCGAGGTCAGGCGAAGTGCCTGAGGGGACACAGACCACATCGAACTCGGTGGACTCTCCGCCGTTCCAGGAGACAAAGGCATTGTAGAGGCCAATGTTGCTGACGGTGACATTCGTCACACGCGGGCATGCGGGGATGTAGTCGACAGTGAGGTCGTCGAGGTAGGGGTAGCTGTATTCGCCATTGGGCGACATCAATGCAATGTATCCGCCGTCGCCGGTGTAGTTGTTGAGGTAGAACTCGAAGGGTTGCCACTCAGACAGACTGGTATTCGTGGCGCTACCCAGTTCGGTGAACGTGGTGACATCGTCGGGGTCGGTCATCACACCCACTTTCACGGTGTGGGCGTATGAGGTGTTGCTCTTCAGGAGCCAGAAGAACACCCGCAGGCTATCGATAGAGGGCTGCAAGAGAGGCAGTGTGAAGTAGCTGTATGAAGAGCTTGTGGAGTACATGTACACCGACGAACTGCCGCTGTGGGCGTAGGAGGTGCTGCCGTAGGGGTATCCAGTGGAGGAGGAATAGTTGTTGTGACGAGTCCAGCAACTGGGCATGGCAGCCGATATGCTGCTGCTCGGGAAGTTCTCGAAACTTGAGGTGAAGGGAACCGGCTGTGCAACACAAGGTGTTATCACGCTGATGGTGGAGGACATGTCGGTGTCGATGCACTGAGCGGTAACACGGATGTTGTAGGTCTGGTTGGCGGTGAGGCCCGTGAAGAGGTAGCCTGTGGTGTAGACAGTGCCTTCGTCAATCCACGTGCCGCCAGCTTCGCGGTATTCCACTTGCCAGGAAGTCTCTTGGTTACCGGCAGCCCAGTCGACGGCAATGAAATCGCTGCCCACAGAGTCGACGGCTACCATTGGACGGGCACAGTCGCCGGTCAGAGAGCAACCATCCACAATGAAGGTGATGCTGGGCAGATAGGTGTTGGCCGTTCCGCTAGTGCCGGACGAGAGGCAGTCGGTTAAGGTGAAAGGATTGGAGTCTTTGTACTTGTAAATAGATGCTCCTGTACGGTTGCTGTTGGTGCAGTAGGCGTAGAAACCCGATGAGGATTGGCTGCCTCCCGACTGGTTCATGAAGGTGGAAAGGACCACGTTGCTTGCACCATCCCATTCGAAAGGAGTGTCGAAGGTATAATAAATCCAGCCTGTTGATGCGGTAGTTGCAGGACGTACGGTGGGGCCGTAGACAAGCGTCATATCATCCGGGTCGATCATGTTGGCAGTGGTGCTGAAAGCAGACAGATTGGTGCTGCCCATGAAGATGGTGAGCTCTTTGCTGTAGCTGCCGGCGGAATTGTAGCCGAGAACCACGCCCTTGATACGGCCACCGCCGATGCCAGCGGCCTGCAGTTCCTCGGCAGTATAGATGGACTGGCAGAAGGTGTTGCCCCAAGCGGAGTTGACAAAGACACCGTTATAGGTCTCTGTACCGTTGGAGAATTGGATGGTATCGGTGACAGTGGTGTCGAATTCGACGCAGGGCATAGAACCTGTGAGGAACGTGATGCTGTCAGGTGTTCCGATGCCGTCAGTACCGCAGACGGGGGTGACGCGAACCCTGTAGGAGGTGTGGGGCGTCAAACCCGAGATGAGTTTGGAGGTGGTGGTGGAGGTCAAAGTGTCAACCGGTGTTCCGCTGAGAGTGGAAACCAGAACGTTGTAGGAAGAGGGAGTGCTTGCGAAACCAGACTGGATGTCCCACGAAACCACAGCACCTGTGGTGCCGGTCTGCCGAACCTCCATGTTGGTGACAGCGGGACAGAGTGGTGCATTCTCGAGGGTGATGTCGTCGACGTATGCATACCACGAAGCACCGCGGATGGCACGGATGGCCACATGTGCACCGGTGCCATTATAGGCAGCAAAGCCCGTGGTGAACTCTTCCCAAACAGTGCTATTGCTGACATTGACCGAGCCTACCTGTACGAAGGTGTTGGCATCGTTGGGGTCGGTCATCACACCCACTTGGAAGTAGGGCGAATAGGAGGTGCTGCTGGCCTTTGCCCAGAACGAGAGCTGAAGGGTGTTGATGGGATGCGAGGTAATGTCGATGGCGGGGAGCACGATGATTTGGTAGTCGCCATAAGTGCCGGTGGTAGATGAGTTGAACCAATAGAGACCGCGAGAACCTGTATGAGCGTATGTGCTGCCGCCCACGTACGGATAGCCGAAATACTGGGAGCCGTTGTTGAGGCGGTGCCAGCAGTCGACAAACGTAGTGCTCGTGGAGGATCCGGTGCTGGAGACGCCGTCGGAGGTTTCGAAGCCCATGGTGAGAGGTATAGTGGTGCTGGGTGTGCATTCGGTGCGGAAAGTGACACTCTCAGTGACAGTGGTGCCAAAGCAGTCGGGTGTGATGTAGGCATCATACTCGGTGTTGGGCAAAAGTCCGATGAGGGAGAGGGGGCGGGTGCTGGTAGTCTCGTTTGTGCCAGTGCCGGGAGTGAAACCGTGAACGCCATATTCAACCAACCACTGGGTGGCATCGCCACTCTCGGTCCAGTTGAGGTCGGCAGAGGTAGATGTGGTGTTGGAAACTACAATGTCGGTGACCTCAGGACAGTCGGGACTGACTTCCAGAGTGATGTCGTCGACATAAGCATACCATGAAGTGGAGCGAATGGCTCGGATGGCTACGTAGTTGCCGTTACCGTTGAAATTGTTGAATCTGACAGAGTTCTTCTCCCAATGGGTATTGTTGCTGATGGAGACACTGCTGACCAGTTGGAAGGTGCTGTTGTCGTTGGGATCGGTCATCACACCCACCTGGAAGACGGGGTAGTAGCTGGTGCTGGTTGATTTAGCCCAGAAACTGACACGCAGCGTGTTGATGGCATATTGGTCAGTGTCGACGCAAGGAAGGACGATTGTCTGGTAGTCGCCATAGGTGCCGGTAGTGGTGGTGTTGTACCAGTAAAGACCACGAGAGCCAGTGTGGGCATAGGTGCTGCCACCCACATAGGGATAGCCATAATAGTCGGAACCGTTGTTGAGGTGGTGCCAGCAGTCGACAAAGATATCGGAGGTGGAGCTACCAATGGCGTCGACGCCATCGGAAACTTCGAAGCCCATGGTGTAGGGCAGGGTGTCCAAGGCGTTGCATTCGGTACGGAATGTGAAGAGACTGACGCCGGCGATGCCAAAGCAGTCAGGTGATACATACACATCGTATTCGGTGTTGTCCATAAGGCCCATGATATTGTAGGGCAAGCTGGTGACAGTTTCGGTGGAGCCTGTGCCGCGTTCGAATCCATGTTCCCCATATTCGATGGTCCATGAGGTGGCAGTGCCGTTCTCGGTCCAGTTGAGGTCGGCCGATTCGGTAGTGACATTGGAGGCTGTGATGTTCGAAACTTCGGGGCAGTCGGGGATTTGGTCGAGGGTGATATCGTCCATATAGGCGTACCAGGTAGAAGAGGGACGCATGGCACGGATGGCGATATAGGCACCATATCCAGTGAAATCGTCGAGTTCGGTGGTGAACTTGGCCCAACTGGTGCTGCTGCCAGGATTGATATTGTGTGTTGCTGCCAACTGGAAGGTGCTGACATCGGTGGGGTCGGTCATCACACCGACATCAAACACGGGATGGTAGGAGGTGCTTGATGCTTTGGCCCAGAAACTGACGCGCATGGTGTTCATGGCAGCCAAGTCGGTGTCAATGGCAGGAAGTACTATATAGTAGTAGTCGCCATAGGTGCCAGTGGTGGTAGTGCCATACCAGTATAGGCCTTTGGAGCCACTGGGAGTATGGTTGTAGGTGGTGCTGCTTGCAATGTAGGGGTAGCCATAATAGGTGGTTCCGTTGTTGATGTGATGCCAGCAGCGGACAAAGACGTCGTTGCTCGTGGTGGAGGTGGTGGTGTTCTGGTTTTCGAAGTCCTCGATGAACGGGAATGCCGAAATCGGGCCGCAGGCTGTTGCTACACTCACCGAAGCGCTAAGGCTGGTGTCGCTAGCCGAGCAGACGGCTCTGACGGATAAGTTGTAGTCAGTGTTGGGTGTGAGGCTGGTGAATGTATATGTGGTGGTGGCGGCATCATATTGTGAATAGCCATCGCTGACCACCCATTGGGTTTCACTGCCGCCAGCGGTCCAGGTGATGGTTGCTTCGGTAGCACTGATGTTGGAGGCAACGACGTTGGTGGGCTTGGGGCATGTGTTGCGGACAATCTGCATATTGTCGATGGCTGCAGGAGGCTGTGTGCCTACACTGCCATCGTTGCGCCAGAGAATAACCCATTTGTAGTTGCCCGGTGTGGAGATGGTGAATTCGCCCGAACGGGTCTGCCATGACCCCTGTTGGTTGAGGCGGCCATCGTCGAAGGATATGCCTCCGGCAGGAACACCGTTGGAATTGTTGAATCCGCAATAGTCGCCGGCAATGATATTAGTGCTGGCGGGGACGAGGGCGGTGCGGATAAAGTCGTAGCTGCTTTCGCCCTGGGCTCTCCAGTCGAAACTGTAAGCATACGCACCTGTATCGGTGAAGGTGAAGGTACGGACGGCGAATGAGTAAGAAATGTCGGTAATGCTATAGTTGTTGGTAATTCCGCCGTCGTTGGAGATGTACAGACTGCGGCTACCACCGTTGTTGACGGCAGAGCCAACATACCATTGATTGACTTGCTCTCCGTTAACAAAGTCCCAACCGTTGGAGCCACTGCCCTCGAAGTCGCAGGAGTAAGGAATGGTGGCGGGAAGGCTGGCAAGGGTTGTGAAGGAGATGCCCATGTAGGTGCTGGTGTCGCCAGCGCAGTTAGCACGGACGTATGCATAGTATGTTGTTGCGGGGTCGAGATTGTAGAGAATTATTGTAGAGTCGTTGGCAACCTCGGTGAAAGTGGCGGAACCGCTGCCAGGGACAAAGTCGGCCGTGTCGTATTCAACCACCCAGGTTGTGGCGGTGCCCATCTCGGTCCAACTGATGTTGGCATAGTCCATGCCGAGGCTGTCGACATGCAGATTGGCCACATGGGGGCAGGGGGGAGCCTCGGTAACCGTAATGTCGTCAACATATATATAATTGGAGGAAGAACTACCGGCCTCTACCAAGATGGTGATATAACCAGAGCCGGGGGCTGGGGTCAAAGGCAGTTCGAACAGGTTCCAGTTGGTGGTGCCGTCAGTGCTTACGGTAAAGACATTTTGATAGGTGGTAATGTCTGCCGGGTCGGTCATCACACCCACTTTTATCTGTCCAGAGTATGAGGTGCTGGACTTTTTGGCCCAGAAAGCGAGCTGGAGGGTGTTGATGCTGTCTTCGAATTCAGGCAGGCAGAGCCAGCTGCTGGAGCTGGTGGAGTAGCCGTAGAAGTACAGCGAGCGGCTGCCTGTATGGTTCGTCGTGCTGGCATAGGGGTAGTTGCTGCTTGAGTAGTTGCCGCTGCTCAGGTAGCCACGGTTCCAACAAAGGCTGAGGGGCGAATTCGAACCAGTGGTGGTGAGATCCTCAAAGCCATAGGTGAAAGGCAGATCGTCGTGAGCGATGGGACTGCACTCTGTGGCAGTGGTCAGCATGGCGGCAAAGGTGTCGGTTCCGCAGATGGTCATGACACGGATGTCGTAGTAAGTGGCAGGAGTCAAGCTGGTGATTGTGGCAAAAGTGTTGGAAGTGGAGGATGCTGCGGTATTCCAGGTTGAGGTGCCGTGTTCGCAGTATTCAACTTCCCATACGTTCTCATTATAACCAGGTATCCACGAGATGTTTATCTCGGTGGAGGAAACGCTGTCGATGTGAGGTCTGGGAGCGGTGCAGGTGTAATACTGTGAGCAGCCATACATATAGAAATGGATGCTAGCCCGGTTGGCAGTCAGACCTCCACCGCTGGAGGTGGCATAGTTGGCCAAAGTGAACTGTGTGCCGTCTTTATAGCGATAGAGACTGGCACCGGTGTGGGCGGCAGTATAGTAACCAGAGAAGCCGCTGGAGGACTGGCTGGTGCCAGTGGGCTGATTCATAAAGGTGCAGACGATGATATTGCTCATGCCATCCCATATAAAGGGTTGACTGAAGTCGTAGTGCTGCCAGCCAGAGGTGTTCAAGGGGTGTGCCGTGGGGCCATAGACCTGCTGCAGCGTGTTGGGGTCGACATAACTGGTGTTTGTGGCGAAGGAACTGAGATCGGTTTGTCCGATGAAGATGGAGAATTCCTTGGCATTGCTGCTGTTGGAAGTGAATCCGAAATCTACTCCGGCAATGCCGCCTGCCTGGATTCCGGCAGCGGACAGCTCTTCGGCAGTGTAGATTGTTTGATACATGGTGTTACCCCAGCCGCTGTATACCAGCACGCCGGAGTATGAAGATGTGCTGTTGCTGAAGATGATAGTGTCGGCAACAGTGCTGGTGTCGACGAGCATGCAAGGCAGCGGGGCGGTGGAGAAAGTGATAGAATCCCAAGCACCGTAGCCGTCGGTGCCGCAATAGGCACGGATGCGGGCTTTGTATTGAGTGTTGGTCACCAGTCCGGATAGTGTGACTTCGGTGGTGCTACTGGTGATTGTTGTGGGGGCTGTGGTACTGCCCACCTCGTTATACTCAATGTCGTAGCTAGTGGGGGTGCCAGTGGCTCCCTGAAGATAATTCCAGCTGAGGACTGCTCCGCCAGCGGTCACCATATTCAACGTGATGTCGATTATGCTTGGGCAAGCAGGAGGATCGCTGGGTGTCAATTGATAGTATCGACCAGTACCAGGCCAGGCGTCGAAGGTCGTTGAGGTACCAGAGTTGAACGAAGTGTGTAAGGTGGGGTTGATCATCAAGAAGTCGTTGGCAGCAGCGGCAATACCTATCTGATAATCGCCATAGGTAGTGGCATCGGTGGCTCCGTATACCAGGCGTACCCTGTTGCTGTCTTCCATAAACTGGATCTGGTAGTGTACAATGTCGCCATCCGGGTCGTATTCGGAGGGAGTGGCGTATTCTATTACAAGAATACGATTGGGTGCAGTGCCCGTGAGTTCGTATTTGACATACGAGTCCGAGCCTTCTAGGGTGTTGTCCATACCGAATGCAGTGACAAAAGGCAGGTCGTTGTACTGCGCATTTGTCAATGTGGTGAATGGAGGCACCCAATAGTTGGAACCTGCAGCACCCAAACGGATACGCCCGTTCGAGTTGCAAGTGAACTGGGTGTAGGTTTCCCCTCCAAACTCGAAGGAAAACCCGATGTTAATCAGACTTGAGGCTTCGTCGTCCTCGCCTTCAATGTCTGTCACATGTGTGGCGGAACTGGACAATGTGACCCATTTTGATGTGTCAACACCTGTGTCCAGACGATAGTCCCGCGCATTCTGAGCCTGTGTTACCCATGGAGCAGCGAGAATCGCTGTCCAGAGCAACCAATAAAATACTCGTCTTTTCATAGTGATAGTTGTTAATTAATAAATGATATTTAATATTGTGATATTCAGTGTACAATAATTAATACTATTCTTTTATAAAACAACTACAAAGATAGTCTATTTTTTTAATATGATTACTTTTTTTTATGTTTTTTTTATCAACGAATAATGTGTTTTTGATAATGAATAGCATGGTTTTGTGTGATAATTGTGCTATATCATTAATGTGTATGTATTTGTTTAATTACTATTACATATGGTAGAATAGATAATCTGGTAGCTGCCCGGATGGGGATTTTAACAATTATGCGTGTCTGCAGGGTGGATGCAAAAACAGAAAGGCGCGCTCCGGTTTTGGGGAGCTCGCCTTAGTATGGTAATGCCATTAGTGCGTCCGTTGTATGATTACTTTTTGCTTACCTTATGATTCTAGGTATAGTAAACAAAAGATTGAAAAGCACATTCAAAAAGCGGAGGTGGCTTCAATAATTCACCTCGAAGAGGGGAGACTTATAACAGAACAAGCCCAAGATGCAGTGCCGGGACGGCACACCACGACCCACTTGGGTCGTTCAATCCCGGCTCGTTGCTGCCTGCTTCTCGGCTTGTTTCCCGTTATCATGTCGAGTAACGATGCCATAACGATACTATAACGATGCAGGATTGAACGGCCCCTCTCCGTGGCTTTAGGTTTATAGAACCCCACCCGTTATGTAAAATGAGCGCGAAGGCTGACATAAACCCTAGTGGCAGATTCATAAAAAAGGGCTCCCTGCGTGATGGGCAGGGAGCCTTGTATTGTTTTTGTCTGCATGCGGATGCAGGGGATTGCTAGGCGGAAAGTACCTCTCGGTGGTTAGCGTGTGCGGCCGGGATAGACTTTCAGTGCCTCCTCAAGGCATTTCATGGCAGCCTTGAGGTCTTCGATGCAGAGGCAGTAGGTGATGCGTGCTTGATGGCGGCCTTGTTCAGGGTCGACATAGAATCCCGTGGCAGGGGCCAGCATGACGGTGGCACCGTTGTAGGAGAAGTCGGTGAGCAGCCACTGGCAGAAGCGGTCGCTGTCGTCGATGGGCAGGTCGATGACGGTGTAGAATGCACCTTTGGGCATGGGGCAGAAGCAGCCGGGAATCTTGTTGACACCTTCGACAATGACGTTGCGGCGTGCCACATATTCGGCCTGCACGGCGTCGAAATACTCCTGTGGGGTGTCGACGGCTGCCTCGGCAAAAATCTGACCGAAGCTTGGGGGCGAGAGGCGAGCCTGTGCCAGACGCATGGCGATGGCGTACACTTCGCTGTTGCGCGTCACGAGACAGCCGACGCGTGCGCCGCAGGCACTGTAGCGTTTCGACACGGAGTCGAAGAGGATGGTGTTGCGTTCAAGACCTTCGAGCTGCATGACGCTGAAGTGTTTGTGACCGTCGTAGCAGAACTCGCGATACACTTCGTCGGCAAACAGGTAGAGGTCGTATTTCTTCACCAGTCCGGCCACTTTCAGCAGCTCTTCGTGTGTGTAGAGGTAGCCGGTGGGGTTGTTGGGGTTGCAAATCATGATGGCGCGTGTGCGCGGAGTGATGGCCTTCTCGAATTCCTCGATGGGAGGCAGTGCGAAGCCCGTTTTGATGTCGCTGGGGATGGTGACAATCTTGGCGTCGCATAGTTTGGCGAAGGTGTTGTAGTTGGTGTAGTAGGGTTCGGGGATGATGATTTCGTCGCCGGGGTTGAGGCACACGGTGAAAGCCATCTGCAGGGCTTCGCTGCCACCGGTGGTGACGATGATTTGATTGGGCGTCACGTCGATACCGTGCCGGTGATAGTAGTTGCACAGGGCGCGGCGATAGCTGGGAATACCGGCGGAATGGCTGTACTCCAGTACCTTGATTTTTGTCTCGGCCAGGGCTTTCAGTGCGCCTTGCGGTGTTTCGATGTCGGGTTGGCCGATGTTGAGGTGATATACATGTACGCCGCGCTCTTTGGCTGCGTCGGCGAAGGGTACGAGTTTACGAATGGCCGATTGCGGCAGTTCGAGTCCTTTTTTTGAGATGGAGGGCATGGCTTTTTGGATTTTGGTGTTTAAAAAAAAGAATGGCATCGGCCGTGCGGTCGATGCCAATAGGCTATAAAATCATTAATTTTTGTCGGGCTGAACAACGTTGCCTTTGATTTTTACCACCACGCGTGCTTCGTTGACGGCATTGGAGGTGATGGTGACGGTTTTGGTGAAACCGCCTACGTTGTTGGTGTTGTAGCGGACGCCGATTTCACCGGTCTTGCCGGGCATGACGGGTTTCTGGGTCCATTTGGGGGTGGTGCAACCGCAGCTGGCGCGGACACTGCTGAGGATGAGAGGCTCGTCGCCGGTGTTGGTGAAGGTGAAGACGCAGTTGCCGTCGCCGCCTTTCTGGATGGTGCCGTAGTTGTGTTCGCGTTCAGCGAAAACAATCTTGGGACCGTGTTCGTTCTCGTTGGTTTCTTTCTTTTGTTCCTGTGCATTTGCTGCGCCTATCGTCATGATGGCGACGAGGCATGCTATAAACAGTTTTTTCATGTTATTGAGTTTTTGTATTGTTTTTTCTTGTTGTTTAGTATCTGTTGCAAGCATTTTATTGCTGCATTTTTTTTGTACTTGTTTTAATTAGCGTTTGGAGTAACTGAGATTCGCCTTTTTTATTGTGCGGGGTATGTTAATAATCAATAAATATGAGCAAGATGTTGAGAATTGAGAGTTGAGAATTGAGAATTGAGAGTTGAGAATTGAGAATTGAGAATTATCGCCCGACAGGTCTCAATTCTCAACTCTCAATTCTCAATTCGAAGGTTTGTCTAGTGCACTGAAAATGCTGTTTTGGCTGTGGAATTCGGGAACAATCTGTTTCATCTTGGCCACAAGTTTCATGTCGTCGAAAGTGGTCATGAGTTTTCGCAGTTCGCCATAGCTGTTGTCGATGTCGGCAGAGGGGTATTTGCGTACCTGTGCGCGGAGGATCTTGGGGTGGTAGGTGGGCAGGGTGTTCTCCTTGGTGGCAAGAAGTTCCTCGTAGAGCTTTTCGCCGGGACGGAGTCCGATTTCCTTGATTTCGATGTTTTTGAGACCGGACAGCTGAATCATCTTCTTGGCCAGGTCGTAGATTTTGACAGGTGCGCCCATGTCGAAGACGAAGATGTCGCCACCATCGCCCATGGCACCGGCCTCGAGCACGAGGTTGCAGGCCTCGGGGATGGTCATGAAGTAGCGGACGATGTCGCGGTGGGTGACAGTGAGGGGACCGCCGGCGGCGAGTTGCTTCTTGAAGAGGGGGATGACGCTGCCGTTGGAGCCGAGGACGTTTCCGAAACGGGTGGTGACGAAGTGGGTGTCGGAGTTGCGGCTCTGGATGTAGATTTCGGCCATGCGCTTGGTGGCACCCATGACGTTGGTGGGGTTCACGGCCTTGTCGGTGGAGATCATCACGAATTTCTCGGTGTGGTATTGCATGGCAAGGTCGGCGATGTTCTGTGTGCCGAAGACGTTGACCAGGAGCGCCTCGTAGGGGTTCTCTTCCATGAAGGGGACGTGCTTGTAGGCGGCGGCATGGTAAATCACCTGGGGATGGTATTCGGCGAAGACCTGCTCCATTCGGGGCTTGTCCTTGATGTTGGCGATGACGAATACCATGCGGTCGACAATCTTGTTGTACGGCTCGGTGTTGCGTAGCTCGAACTGGAGGTCGTACATGGGCGACTCGGCTTGGTCTACCATGATGATTTTTGCGGGCTGGTATTGGGTCAGCTGGCGGCAGATTTCGCTGCCGATGGAGCCTGCGGCACCGGTAACCATGACCACCTTGTCGACCACCTGGCGGACAATATTGACATTGTCCAGTTTGATGCTTTCGCGCTCAAGCAGGTCCTCGATTTTGATGTCTTGGATTTGGCTGACAGTGAAGGAGGCATTAATCCATTTGCTGATATGGGGGACCGATTTGACATTGAGTCCGAGGTCCAGGGCCTCGTTTGTGATTTCCTGTTTGTAGGAGAGCCTAATGGAGGGAATGGCGATGAGGAGTACGGAGACGTTGTTCTTTTTGATGAAGGCAGGGTTGAGGACTGCCTTGCGTTCCATGATGTGGATGCCGTTGAGTGCGGCATCCTTTTTCTGGGGGGCATCGTCGATGTAAGCCACCACTTTGTAGTCATGGTTGGGGTCCTGGGCTAGGGCGTTGTACGCAATGGTGCCGGCGCTTCCAGCTCCGTAAATCACCACATTGCGCACCGGGCGGTGGCGGCGGAGGTAGTCGTTGTAGACGCGCTGTAGCAATAGCCTGACGGTAATCATATTGACGATTTGCAAGGCAAAGGTCATCAGGATTTCGCTATAGGCCGGTGTGAAGCGGTTGGTGACAATGGGGTGGTTGTTGTTGATGAGATTGAAGACGATGAGCACGGTGGCTGCGGCAATGTTTGAGATGAGTACTTTGTAAATATCATACATGCCGGAGTGCCTAATGATGCTGCGATATGTGCCGATGATGAGGTAGAATAGGGTGGCGAGGATGGCAAATGCTACGAATTTTATCAAGAGGGAAGGCCAGTCGATATACTCCGACATGCGCAGCCGGAAGAGGTCGGTGATGGCAAAGGCAACGGCCAAGGTGAAGAGATCGATGACAAGAATCGCCCATCTTGAGGCAGGTGTGTGGCGGTATCGCCGCACGAAATTGAATATTATTTTCTTTATCATAGCCCGTTATTTCGTTTCTTTCAATAATCGTTAATTGCTTCTCTGACTCTATGTGGCAGGCGTTGGCTCATCAAAGGACGGGGCATTCCCAGACGGTTGAGGATGCTCCTTTTATCATTGTTTTGAGCACTTGCCTATGCATTGAATCCAAATTGCAAAAATACGACTTTTTTTTTAAATGAAAATAAAAAAAACAAGATTGTTCTTTTTGGTTATGTGCAGGCATGAAAAGCAGCCCGAGCGGGCTGCCCTTTTTCGGTGGTTGCTGTGGCGGGTATTAAGGCTCAGCGTAGCTGCTCGCGGAGTTTGTCGGCACCGCAGAACACAATTCCCTGCATACCCATCTGTTTGGCGGCTTCGACGTTGGCAGGGTTGTCGTCGATGAACGTGGTGTCGGCCGCGTCTATGCCGAAACGTTCGAGGGCAAGGCGGAATATGGCAGGGTCGGGTTTCACCAAATGCACATCGGCTGAGACGATATACTTGTCAATCATCTGCAGGATGGGGAACTTCTTCCGGGCCAGAGGGAATGTCTCCATCGACCAGTTGGTGAGACCGAAGATATTGTATCGTGGGTCGTCCAATAGTTGTTGCACCAGCTCTTTCATGCCGGGCATTTCGTCGGGGAGGGTCTCTTCCCAGTGGGTGATGAACATGTCGAGGGGCTCGGCAAAGTCGGGGAACAGACGTTTCTGGCTGTCGATGCAGCTGCGTTGGTCCTCGCCGGCATCAATGCGGTTGCGCATCTCCTGTGTGCAGACGTGGCGCCAGAAGTACCAGTATTGTGCTTCATCGCCATGAAAGTAGGGCAGGTACACCCGTTCCGGCTGCCATTGCACTAGAACATTTCCGAAATCGAAGATGAGGTTGTGCATGGTCGGCTATCGGTTGGAATACATATCGTCGTAGTACTTCATGTAGTCGCCGCTGGTCACGTTGTCCATCCATTCCTGGTTGTCCAGATACCAGCGTACGGTCTTTTCGATACCTTCTTCAAACTGCAGAGAGGGCTCCCAGCCCAGTTCGCGTTGCAACTTTCGGCTGTCGATGGCGTAGCGCATGTCGTGCCCCGCACGGTCGGTGACGAAGGTGATGAGGTTCTCGTCTTCACCCTCGGCGCGTCCCAGCTGGCGGTCGACGGTACGGATCAGCAGGCGGATGATGTCGATGTTCTTCCATTCGTTGAATCCGCCGATGTTGTAGGTCTCGGCCACGGTGCCATGGTGGAAGATGGTGTCGATGGCGCGGGCGTGGTCCTCCACATAGAGCCAGTCCCTCACGTTCTCGCCCTTGCCGTAAACGGGCAGCGGCTTGCGGTGCCGGATATTGTTGATGAACAGTGGTATCAGCTTCTCGGGGAACTGGTAGGGGCCGTAGTTGTTGCTGCAGTTGGTCACCACGGTGGGCATGCCGTAGGTGTCGTGGAAAGCGCGGACGAAATGGTCGCTCGAAGCCTTGGAGGCACTGTAGGGGCTGTGGGGTTGGTATTTCAAGTCCTCGGTGAAGAACTTGTCGCCGTATGCAAGATGGTGCTTGCCGCTGGAAGCCTTGGTGCTGAACGGAGGGATTACCCCTTCGGGATTGGTCAGCTCCAGGGCGCCGTACACCTCGTCGGTGCTGATATGGTAAAACAGTTTACCCTCCCATCGTTCAGGTTGCGATTCCCAGTAGAGCTTGGCGGCTTGCAGCAGCGAGAGGGTGCCCATCACATTGGTACGTGCAAAGGTGAAAGGGTCCTTGATGCTGCGGTCCACGTGGCTCTCGGCGGCCAAATGGATGATGCCGTCCACATGTGCGTCCTGCATCAGCTTGTACACCCCCTCAAAATCGCATATATCCATCTTCACAAATTTATAGTTGGGCTTGTCCTCCACATCCTTGAGGTTGGCAAGATTGCCGGCATAGGTCAGTTTGTCGAGATTGATGATGTTGTGTTCGGGGTATTTGTTCACAAACAGGCGTACCACATGGTTGCCAATGAATCCGGCGCCGCCGGTGATGATGATGGTTCTTTTCATGTTGTTTCTTTTTCGGGCTTTTCTTTCCTGTCGTTTTTGACTGTCTTTTAGAAGCTGTTTAAATTTGATTGATGAATTTTATTCTGGACATGAACGAGCAGGTTTATCTTCTTTTCGATTGCGCAATGGGGTTCCATTGTAATTGAGAAAAGAAGGAAAAGATGCCGTTCAGGTGCTTTAAGAAAATCATTGAATTTAATTTAAACAGCTTCTTAACGCCCGTTTCGTTTTTTTATTGTGCAAAGGATGTCAGTTTGTCAAGATTATTGCGTATATTTGCAGCTGAATTCTTCACAATTTCTCAAGTGCTGCGTGGGTCTAGCTGCTTGATGTACTTTTGGTTAGATGGTTTTCTCGGCCTTTCCGATGCGTGGAGTTTTCGATTGGATAAATAGTATTGTATAATAGTAATTAAAACAAATATATAATGGCTCTGCTAAAGTTTAAACCCCCAAGGATTAATCTCAGTGGCAAAGGCGGATTCTGGAAACAGATAGGCATGATTATTATTGGTACCACCATCTCGCTCATCTTCACTATCTTTGCAGCCAGGATGACCGATGATATCCAGCGCAAGAAGGACCGCAAACTATCGGCGTTGATGGTAATGAGTAATATCGAGGCCTTTGCCCGTATTGTGGATTCTTACGAGAAATACTTGGCCTCTACCGACAGCATTACCACTTGGTTGCTCTCTCAGCCTATCGAGGATCTCGAACGGTTGCCTGAAAACGAATTGAATGCCTTGATTGACCGGGCCAATACCTTCCCTTTCCTTACTTACGACAAATCGGCTGAGAATATTTTCTCCAACAATATCGAGACGTGGAAGAACATGGGTAATGTGGAATTCATTTATTTGGTGGGTCAGTGTTTCTCGACCATGAATTCGATTGAGCAGTATTGGAACAAACGAATCAACGAGGTGAATGAGGCGAGTCTTAATATCAAAGATCATCCTGACGATTACGAGGGAAGCACCATCCCCATAAAGATTCTTAGCAACAACAAAGTCCGTCGCATGATGAAAGGCACCCACTTCATGAGGGCATGGTTCGCCCAAGGGGCCGCTACTATGCGTGTCAACAACCGCAAAAACATGGCGGCCATCGGCATCTCCGAACAACAGGTTATGGAACTCACCGATAGGCTGTCACATGCATACGAGGATTCGGGAGAAGTACCCGAATTCAGCGATTTCATTCCTGCACCGCTCCACCCCGACAGCTTGTCGTCGATGAGCGAATACGACAGCCTTATCAAACAATCAAAAAGGGAACAATAAGTCGGCTGCTGTGGTCACCGCCACTTGTTTGATACCTGTATGGAGCATTGTCCCGTAGGGACTTTCGCTTCATGGCATATAGAGTATTTCTTTTCCGAGATTTTGAGCAGGTACAATCTAACGACCGATTAGGGATAAATGAAACGGAGGACTCCGCAATATGGGGCCCTCCGCTTTCGTAGGAGTGTATTTGGGTTAAATCATCGAGATGCTGCGTTTCACGAATTCTGTCAGTGCCTCGCCTTTCAGCAAGCCGTTGGCCAGCAGTGCAAGGTCGGTGAGTTGGTGCACCAGCTGCTTCTGCTTATCGGCGTCGCTCTCTTTGAGCACCTGCTCTATCAGCGGATGGTTCACGTTCACCACCAGGTTGTAGCTCTCGGGCAGTTCGCCGTAGAATCCCATCCCGCCGCCGCTGGTGGCGGACATCTCTTTGTAGCGTCGCATGAATTCGCTCTGTGTGATGACCATGGGCTGGTCGTCGCTCTCCATGCTCTCCATCTGCACGGTGAATTTCTGCTTGTCTACTTCTGCCTCAATGATGGGTTTCAGCTTCTCCTGGTCTTCCTTGCTCATCTTCTCGGGGATGCTGTCCTCGTGGGCAATCAATTTCTCCACCGTGTCGGCGTCCACGCGGACAAAACGGCTCTTCTCCTTCTTCTGCTCCAACAGGTTCACCCAGTGGGGTGTCAGCACGCTGTCCATCAGCAGTACGTCGTAACCTTTGGCTTTGGCCTTGGCGATATAGGCGTGCTGCTCTTCGGCGTCGTTGGCATAAAGGTAGCAGACGTTTTTGTCCTTGTCGGTTTGCAGTGCCTTGATTTTGTCGCGGTAGTCATCCAGGCTGAAATACTGCCCTTCGGTGTTCTTCAGCAAGGCGAACTTCAGTGCCCGCTCGCAGAACTTCTCGTCGGTCAGCATGCCGTATTCCACAAAAATCTTGATGTCGTCCCATTTGTCCTCAAAGTCCTTGCGGTCGTTCTTGAACATTTCCTCCAGCTTGTCGGCCACCTTCTTGCTGATGTGTCCCGAAATCTTCTTCACGTTGCTGTCGCTCTGCAGATAGCTTCGGCTGACATTCAGCGGGATGTCGGGGCTGTCCAGCACGCCGTGCAGCAGCATCAGGTAGTCAGGCACTACGCCCTCCACGCTGTCGGTCACAAACACCTGGTTGCAGTACAGCTGAATCTTGTTGCGTGTCGGGTCGATGGTCTTGCGCACCTTGGGGAAATAGAGGATGCCCGTCAGGTTGAAGGGGTAGTCCACGTTCAGGTGAATCTGGAACAGGGGGTCCTCGAAATTCATCGGGTACAGTTCGTGGTAGAACTTCTTATAGTCCTCGTCTGTCAGATTGGCAGGATTCTTCTTCCAGGCAGGTTCTGTGTCGTTGATGATGCGGGGCTGTTTTTTCTCCACCCGTTTGGGCTGTTTCTTCTTGCCGCCGTTACCGTCGTCCACCTCGTCAAACTCTGTCTCGCTGTCCACCCACACGCTCTCTTCGCCATAGCGGATGGGGATGGGCATAAAGCGGCAGTATTTTCTCAGCAGCTGCAGCACTTGCTGCTCGTCTAAGAATTCTTTGCAGTCGTCCGCTATGTGCAGCACAATGTCAGTGCCGCGCTCCGTGTGCTTCTTGTCCTCTTCCATGGTGAACTCCGGGTTGCCCTCGCAGCTCCAGTGGATGGCGGGTTCATCCTTGTACGATTTGGAGAAAATCTCCACTTTGTCGGCCACCATAAAGGCCGAGTAAAAGCCAAGGCCGAAGTGGCCTATCAGGTTCTCCTGTACGTCTTTGTATTTGTCCAAGAAGTCCGTCGCACCGCTGAAGGCAATCTGGTTGATATACTTCTCCACCTCCTCTGCAGTCATGCCTATACCGCGGTCGCTCACCGTCAGGGTTTTCTTCTTGTTGTCTATGGCTATCTCCACCGTAAGGTCGCCCGTCTCTCCCTTCAGCTCACCGCGCGAGGCAAGGGCTTTCAGCTTCTGTGTGGCGTCAATGGCGTTGGACACTAGCTCACGCAGGAAGATCTCATGGTCCGAATAAAGGAATTTTTTGATGACCGGGAAGATGTTCTCGGTTTGTACATTCAAATTACCGTTCATGTTATCGTATGTTTTTTTTGTTTTGCATTATTACGGAATACATATTTCCTTCTGCCCCCTGTTCAATAACCATGCCACTATGGCGTTGTGCCATTTTGTCAGCATGGCCGCTCTTGCTATTACCTTTTTTGCCCGAATCAGACTATAGCATTGTTGCTCCTCAAATAGCTGCCAGTGTTTACCATCTCTTTGACGACATGTCTGTGTTTGTTAACTATATGTAACTGATTAATCTACAATCAACAAATAGCTGCCAGTGTTTACCATCTCTTTGACGACATGTATGTGTTTGTTAACTATATGTAACTGATTAATCTACAATCAACTATTTGAAATTTGCACTATCATACTGTTTTTGGGTAAGCGAAATGCTACGTATTTTCAGGAAAAAACGGTATCGTAAACATCAAAATGTGTTCTTTTTGTATACAAAGCATGTTTGTATGTGTTTGGTTATCATTATTATATGCGGTATGAGTATTTTTTTCCCATATGTCATTTTTTTGTAGTATTTTTGCATCGTGTAATAATTTATATATAATTCAAAAAAATGAAAAAGCAACTCAAAACAATTAAGATGGCCTACATGGCTCCTCAAGTTGAAGCCATGGAGGCTCGTGTTGAAAGAGGTTATTTCCTCAGTTCTGGACAAAATGGTAATGCAACCACAGAAGAGGTCTTGGAGTCGGGCTCTGCATTGTGGGGATGATGCAATTCTCACAATCCATCATTATTGCTTAGTTAAACACGTGTATAATTAATTCGGAAAAAACAACAAACATGAAGAAAATTTTAGTTAGCCTTTCCCTTTGTGCATTGGTAGCATTCGGCTCCACTTCTTGTAAGAAGGACATTGAACTGAATAAAGGTGGCCACCAATTTCTCGCCGCAATGGAGAATTGCTCCAGCAGCGATTCAAAAACATCACTTAGCGGTTCCAATATCAATTGGAATGCAGGCGACGAAGTGATGGTATATGGCACTGAGCAGGCAGGTCTGTATACTGCCCAGCCAGGCGTGCCTGCCACTACAGCCACTCTTGTTAATGTTGATATGCCTGCACATGGGATACCTTATACTGCTATCTATCCCGCTGCTCTGGCCAACAGCGCCAGCAATATCACCCTCCCTGCCCTGCAGGAGACCGAAGATGGCAACCTGATGTCCAACTTCCCCATGATCGCCACCTCCATCGACGAGAACCTCGCCTTCAAAAACCTATGCGGCGCTTTGAAGGTTCACCTCGAGCAGGAGAATGTCAGCATTTACAAGATCGAAGTCACTGCCGAAACTGCCATCAACGGCACTTTCGACATCGACAACAGCGGTGATGACCCTGTTCTCACAAACGGTACTGAAGGCACCACCACCACCACCCTCATCTGCACCACTCCTCAGGACATCACCAGCGGTCACGACTTCTTCGTCACCATGCCCGCTGGCGACTACCAGAACCTGCAGGTCACCATCTATCGTTACGACAATGCCAAGCGCGTGAAGACCGCTCCCGCTGGTGCTACCATCACCATCGAGCGCAGCCATTACTTCACCCTCAACATCGCCACCGACTTTGCTCCCGATCCTTTCGTCGACGGTCTCATCTCCGTTTCCAACACCAAGCAGATTTACTTCGCCAAGGGTAACCTCCTTTTCGACAACGAGACTGGCGACTGGCGTTTTGCCGACAACCAGTATGCTCACTACAACAATCATTCCAACACTGGTCTCCGCGACGAGTTCTACTATAGCACTCCTACCTCCAACTTCGGTCTCACCCGCGACATGAGCGACACCAACTTCGTCGACTGGGGCGCTGCCATCAACGACGACCAGGACGAGAATCCTTGGTATGTCCTTTCTTATGACGAGATTGACTTCATGATTTGCAACACCGTCAAGCGCGGCAACACCAAGCACGGCTTCGCCTCTATCGCTGGCAACAACGGCCTCGTCATTGTGCCGGACGTCTGGACTTGTCCCGAAGGTGTCCGTTTCGTTCCTCGCGGAAGCAGCACTCCCTCTTTCAGCTCCAACACCTACACTGTTGAAGAATGGGCCAAGATGGAAGCCAGCGGTGCCGCCTTCCTCCCCATCGGAGTCGGCGCTTCCACTCAAGGATACTACTGGACCGTCAGCCGTATCAACGAGCGTTGGCAGAGCTGGCGTTTCAAGGCCAGCAATGCTAGCATGAGCTCTTCTTCCTCATGGAACGACAACCAGCCCATCGGTGTCCGTCTAGTCATGACCGCACGCGAAACCAACGAATAAGAAACACTCTATATAAGCGGGACGGCACACGTCGCCCCGCTTATATGGTAAATAAAAACCATATTATTTATTTATTAACCATTTTATTAACCCAAAACAACAAAATGAAAAAAGAACAGAAAACAAACAAGATGACCTACATGGCTCCCCAGGTGGAGGCCATGGAAGCACGAGTTGAGAAAGGTTACTTCCTTAGCTCTGGGCAGAGTGGCAACGGCATTACTGAAGAAATGACCGAAGCTGGTTCCGCCACTTGGGGTTGATGCTTCCCCCACGCAATTCATTTAAGTTCAATTAATTTAAAAGAATCAGCAAACACAAACAAAACATGAAGAAAACATTAGTTAGCCTTTCCCTCTGTGCCCTGGTTGCCCTTGGCGCCACATCGTGCAAGAAAGACATTGAACAGAACAAAGGTGGCCATCAATTCCGTGCCACAATGGAAAATTGTTCCAGCAGCGATTCAAAAACCACTCTCAGCGGTTCCAATATCAATTGGAATGCAGGTGACGAAGTGATGATTTATGGTAAAGAGCAGACAGGTCTGTATACTGCCCAGCCTGGCAGTCCCGCCACTACAGCCACTCTAGTCAATGTTGATATGCCTGCTCAAGGCATTCCTTATACCGCTATCTACCCCGCTGCTCTGGCCAATAGTGCCACTAGCGTTTCCCTCCCTGCCGAGCAGGTCTCTGTTGACGGCAACCTCATCTCCAACTTCCCCATGTACGCCACCACCTCCGACGAGAACCTTGCTTTCAAGAACCTCTTCGGTGCGCTGAAACTCCACCTCCAGCAGGAAGGTGCCACTGTCAGCCGTATTGAGGTCACCGCCGACGTCGAAATCAACGGTAACTTCGATATTGACAATAGCGGCGAGAACCCCGAGGTGACCTATGCCGATGGCGGTAGCTACACCACCACCCTCATCTGCACCACCCCGCAGGACATCACCAACGGCCACGACTTCTTCGTCACCATGCCCGCTGGCACCTACTCCAACCTTACCATCAAGATCCAGAACGCCGGTTACGGTGTCGAGAAGCACAGCCCCCAAGGTGCTACCATCACCATCGAGCGCAGCCGCTACTTCACCCTCGGCTTCCAGACTCTCAACATGCCTGTTCCTCCCGAGGATGGCGTCTGGGGTCTCTACTCCGTCAGCGCTACTCAGCAGGTCTGGATTGCCGCCGGTAACCTCCAGTTCAACAAGACCATCGGCACCTACACCTCCATCGACCAGGAAACCCACGATGGCACTTGGCGTATTGCCGAGCATCAGTACGACCGCTGCGGCTGGGTATACAATAATGCCGTCTATGGCCGTAACAGCTTCGAAGGAAATGTCGAGGATGGCAACAATGCCACCAGCAACGGCTGGATCGATTTGGTCTGCTGGGCTGCTACCGGCTACAACGGTCTCAATCCGCTGCCTCGTCCCAGCTTCTCCACTCGTAGTGGCTACTCCAACGACACCGATCCTCTCTACAATGTGGAGAGCATCGCCGGCACCAACTACGACTGGGGTGTCTATATTATCGGCGACCAATGGCGTACCTGGACATACGATGAATTCCGTTTCTTGACTCATCAAACCGGCAATGCACCCATGCGTGCCAACCGTCAGGGTGGTGCCACCGTTTGTGGTGTCCCCGGTCTGCTTCTGCTTCCCGACATCTGGAATGGCCCTGCTATCAACACTGCCAACGCTTATACAAGCAATGTGTATGACGAAGAGGCTTGGGCTGAGATGGAATCCTATGGTGCTGCATTCCTGCCTTGCACTGGTGCTGCTTCCAGCACCTTGAATGTAACCGCCACCTCCGGTGCCAACTATGGTGCTTACTGGACGGTTACTGCTGCTGGCTACAACACCTCTTCCGACCATTGGAAGAATGCCTTCCATGGTGTAGTCGATGGTGCCAACACTGGCAACATCGCCGGTACCAACAATAACGAGTACCGTGGCATGGCCGCCGTCCGTTTGGTCAAGAACTATGTTCCCGCCAACTAATCCTCTTATGATTACACGTTAATCAACACTTCAATAAACAAACAACCACGCGGGGCGGCCCGCCGCCCCGCGTTATTAAAATTAATATAATAGTTGTATTTAACAACCATGGGTAAAATGAAAAAAAACAATAACAAATACTTGCAGCCAACCATATCTGTAGTTCGTTTTATGTTGAGGTAGGCTTTGAATTATCCAATGAAGAGAGTTTTGAGCAAATAGAGGCCAATGATGGCAACACCGACCTTACGGGTGATGATTTCGGTGGTGGCAGCAACACACAGAATACATTCGGAAATATTTTTTAAAGTGATATAATATGAGAAGAACTAACTTATTTTTATTACTAGCCATAGCAGCTGTTTTTGGTTTATTCAGTTCTTGTCAGAAAGAACAGTTGGCTGGTGGTAGTTTCTCTGCCACAATGGAACAATACGGTGACAAGGATAGCAAAGTTGTATACGACAGCGTAAGCAGAAAATTCAGTTGGCAGTTAAATGATATAATTCGAGTGTATCGCCACCAGAATGGTACCACTACCAATAAATATGGAGAGTATAAAGCTACTACATTGGATGGCACACGAGCCATTTTCACTTATGCTAGTACTAGTACCCAACGTGCAGATGTGACTTCAGATGGCTTTGCTGGATCATACTATGCCTTTTATCCCGATAATATTCAAAGCAATTTAGCAATCCATTCGATAGGTGATAGTTTTTATGTGGGATCTCTTAGAGTGAATCTTCCAACAATCCAAAAGACTGATGAGGGTGGTAACTTGATAACCTTCCCAATGTTTGCAGAATCTGAACCGGAAGACCAACATTTACACTTTAAGAACCTTTGTGGACTGGTGCGTCTTTCTCTCCAGAAAGCCAATACCTCTATCTATGCCATTTCAGTAACCACTGAGAATGCTGTTAATGGCCCGTTTAAGGTTACCAATCATAAAACTGATCCTGTACTTGAAATGTATGGCAGTTTGTCGGATGCAAAAAAAACTGTCCGCCTGAATCTCGGTGCAGCGCAGAGTATTGATAGTAGAAGAGACTTTTATATTGCATTACCCGCAGGTACCTATAATAATCTTCAGATAAAAATCTATGCAACTGATGGCAGCGTCTGCACGTTAAACAAGCAGAGTTCAAGGCCTCTCCAGATTGCCCGCAATAAATACACTCGTGTCGATCTGACCAATACAACGCTCAATTTCACATTCGATCTTGTTGGATACAAGGGCGGTCTGTTCTCGGTGTCGGCAGATAAGGTAGTCATGTTCTCGCAAGGTAATCTTCAATACCAAGCATCCACACGTAAATGGCAGTTTGCTGCCAACCAGTATGACCGTTGTTTCCCATCTTATATGGATTCAACTGCAATCCATTCGTATTATTTGGCTGACGGTTCTAGTGAAGACTGGGTTGATATATTCGGTTGGGGAACTAGCGGGCATGATGGAAAGTATCCTCATGTATTAAATACCGACAACGCATGGTATGTCAATGGTGATAATTATGACATTACCGGAAACAGAGCTAATTACGATTGGGGAGTGAAAAATCGTATATTAAATGGCGGAGATGTCCCCGGCAAGTGGCGTACCTTAACAAAAAATGAGTGGAATTATCTACTTGATACCCGTCCAAATGCTGGTCAAAAATGGGCAAGAGCAAAAGTTTGTGATGTACCTGGTGTAATACTATTACCTGATGTATGGACATATCCGACAAATAGTACCCTTATCTGCGGTAGTAATTCAAGATTTAATGGCACTAATAGTAATACGGTTGATGCTACATGGTGGGGTCAACTTGAACAGGCTGGTGCAGTCTTCTTGCCTGCTTCTGGCTATTTTGGTTATGCCACTACTACTTCTTATCCTGATTGGCAATCAAGCAGTATCGGTACGGAATGTTCTTATTGGTCAAGTTCCAAACATTATCAAAGTACTCACCCTGAATCTGCCTCCTGTTTGAAGTTGGGTACATCTGGAGGTAATTCAAATATTAGCAATTATCTTCGAAGGAATTGTCTTCCTGTCCGCTTGGTGCATGATATTGAATAGTTGAATAGATTGAGTATTCGATAATAGGGGGTCGTGAGGCCCCCTATTATTTGTTCCAGTCGCTGAGGCGTCGTTCAATATCGGATCCTTCTCCGTTCGTTATTGGATCGTTACCTTATTATATAAAGGAAAACGATGCAGTAACAATCGTCAATCGATGCGATATTGAAGGGACTTAGTGCATTGTCGGTGTCGGCATTTTCCCGCGGTATGGATTTTTTTTCGTATCTTTGCAGCCGATTTTGCGCTAGAAATCCCCTGTGGGGAATGGCGTATGAAGGTGAGACTTGTTTCTATTAAACGGAAATTACTATGGTGAATCTTTGTGGATGGTTGAAATGGATTTAAAACAAAGTGTGCCTATGATGTATCGGTTTGAATGGAGAGGATTTGTGCGGGAGGATTCCCCAAAGGTGATAACGTTCAATAGAGAGAGGTGGCTAAGCAGCGATTCCCCGAAGGGGATAACGTTTAATAGCGTAAGGATGATGAGGCGGCAACGATTCCCCGTAGGGGATTTCGTTTAATAGAGAGAGATGAAAAAGCAGCATAATTCCCTGTAAGGGATTTCGGAAGAAGGATTATCATGGCAAACACATATAGTCAGATATTTATACATTTGGTCTTTGCGGTGAAATACCGTGATGGTGTCATTTCTGCCTCATGGAGACAGCGTCTTCACCAATATATGGTTGCCATGGTTCAGAAGCGTGGTCACAAGGTGTACGCTATTGGGGGCATGTCCGACCATGTCCATCTATTGGTAAGCATGTCACCGAATCAGTCGGTATCGGAATTGGTGTTGGAGTTGAAGAGAGCCTCCTCTGTCTGGATAAATGAGCAACGTCTTGTTGTAGGTAAGTTTGCATGGCAAGAGGGCTATGGTGCTTTTTCGTATGGGAAGTCGCAGATTGACGGTGTTGTGAATTATATCAAACATCAGGAGGAGCATCATAGGAAAAAGACGTTTAAAGAGGAGTATATGGAGTTTTTGGAGATTTTTGGAGTTCAATACGATGACCGATATGTTTTTAGATGTTTAGAGGAAAGGATGGATGGTCCGAAATCCCCTACGGGGAATGGAGTATGAGGGTATGATTTGTTGCTATTAAACGGAAGCTCCTACGGAGCATTCCGGCTGTGGGATAGATGGGTAATGAGGTTGTGGTATGGTTGATTGAATTGTAAAATGTATAAGGAGTAATAAAATATCATGGACAGAAAAAACGATAATTTGCAGCAGTTGGGGCATGAGGTCGCCTATCCTGACGACTACACCCCCGGTGTGTTGGAGGCGTTCGAGAACCAGCACCCCGAGCACGACTATTGGGTGGAGTTTCTCTGCCCCGAATTCACTACGCTGTGTCCCATCACCGGGCAGCCCGATTTCGCGGAGATACGCATCATGTATATCCCCGACCACCGCATGGTGGAAAGCAAGAGCCTGAAGCTTTACCTCTTCTCGTTCCGCAACCACGGCGATTTCCACGAGGACTGTGTCAATACCATCCTCAAGGACTTGGTGGCGCTGATGGACCCGCGCTACCTGGAGGTGACGGGCATCTTCACCCCGCGCGGGGGCATCGCCATCCACCCGTATGTCAACTACGGCCGCCCTGGCACCAAGTACGAGCAGCTGGCCGAACACCGCAGGATGAACTACCGCCTGCCGTAAGAAGGCCTGTGGAAAACTTTTTCGACCAAAAGTGAAGAAAAAGTTTGCTATGTCGGAAAATGTTCGTATCTTTGCAAACTCAAAGCGAAGCCCAGAAGGGCCTATTTTGAATAGAAAAAGTAAGGTAAAATAAATATTAACAATCGTTTACGAGCCACTGCTTAAAACGGCAAAAAGAACTCAAAAAGATGAAAAAAGGTATCCATCCCGAGAATTACAGACTGGTTGTGTTTAAAGACATGTCCAACGACAACATGATTTTGACCAGAAGCTGCGCAGCCACCAAAGAGACTGTCACCTACACCGACGGCAACGAGTATCCTGTTGTGAAGTTGGAAATCTCCAACACATCCCATCCTTTCTTTACCGGCAAACTGAAACTGGTCGACACCGCTGGACGCGTCGATAAGTTCATGAGCAAGTACAAGAAATATGCCAAGAAGTAAGAAGTAATTTGTTTTAGGTTTTTAGGTTAAAGCCCCTGTCGTTTCGACGGGGGCTTTTGTATTTCCAGACATGCCAGGTGGGGCTCCACGTATCACTCGTATCACACGGAAGAGATATTCTCAAATCGGTCATTGGAATATACCTATTCGAAATCTCCGACGGAGAAATGTCCCATCTATCAATCGGGTATGCTATTAAACCCAAATCAGTCATTAGACCGACTTTTCAATCAATCTCGTCTATTTCGAGTCTGTCCATGCCATATCAGCATTTCTTTCGGCATCTTGTCCACATCCCTGTCTCGCCGTAGCCCGCTACGCCTTCGACAGCGATGCGGCCAATCTGCTCGAAACAACTACAGGGCAGGGTTTATCCCCATGCGTTGCACGATTCGTCATTTACTCCGAGGTTTCTGCTTAATGGCCAATAGAATACTCCATGTATCACGCGTATCACAAGGAGATGATACGCGTGATACGTGGAATCCATTAATGGGGGTGTCAGCGGGCGAGCCAGCGGTACATGATTTCGACGGGATGGAGGGCGTGGATGCCGGTGCCGTCGAGGATTTGCTGTCGGCAGGAGGTGCCGGGGGCGGCCACGAGGGTGGGAGTGACGGTGGCGGTGGCGTCGCCCTGTGGCAGGGCGCGGCGCAGGGTGGGGAAGAGGACCATCTCGCCGATGGCGATGGAGGTGGCGTAGTGCTCCTTCTCGTAGCCGAAGGAGCCTGCCATGCCGCAGCATCCCGAGGGGATGACGTGGAGGGTGATGCCTTTGAGCAGGCGTAGCATGGCGGCAGTCTTCTCGATGCCCACCAGTGCTTTCTGGTGGCAGTGGCCGTGGAGCCATACCTCGACGGGGAGGGCGCTGAACTGCTCGGCTCGGATGTTGCCGCGGGCCACTTCGCGCATGATGAATTCGTCGTAGAGGAGGCAGTTGCGGCCCAGCCGGACGGCGTCGTCGCGGAGTTCGGGTGGCACGAGGTCGGGGTATTCGTCGCGGAAGGTGAGGATGCAGCTGGGTTCAATGCCCACGAGCGGGGTGTCGTCGGTGACGAGGTGGCGCAGCCGCTCGACATTGCGGCGGGCGAAGGAGGAGGCCAGGTGCAGGCATCCTTTGGAGATGGCGGCGCGGCCGCTCTCGGCATGGTCGGGGATGATGACTTGGTAGCCCAAGGCGGTGAGCAGGCGTGCGAAGGTGCGTCCCAGCTCGGCCTCCTGTAGGTCGGTGAATTCGTCGGCGAAGAGGTAAACCTTGCGGGTGGCTTGCTTGACGGTGTCGTCGGCCTTGACCAGCCGGCGCATGGAGCGCGGCGAGAGGGGCGGGATGGCACGCTGGGGACTGAAGGAGACGATGCGCTTGATGATGGCCGACGACCAGCGTGCGGTGGCAAAGTAGTTGTAGAAGGGGTAGACCAGATGGCCGAGGCGTTCCACCATGGCCATGCGTGCCACCATCCAGCTGCGGAAGGGGGTGCCGTGGCGGTCGTAGAGCATCTGCAGCACCTGGGCGCGGATGCGGGTCATGTCGACATTGGAGGGGCATTCGCCTTTGCAGCCTTTGCAGGCCAGGCAGCTGTAGAGGGCTTGCTCGATTAGGGGCTGGGAGGACTGGTCGGACTTGTCGGACTTGTCTGACAGGTCCGACAGGGTGGACTGGGCTGGTAGGCCGCGGGTGAGGAGTTCGCGGAGGATGTTGGCGCGGGCGCGGGTGGACTGCAGCTCGTCGCCGGAGACTTTGTAGGCGGGGCAGAGGGTGCCGCCGATGGCATTGCTCTTGCGGCAGTCGCCTGCTCCGTTGCACTGCTCGATGCTGCACATCAGGTCGTGGTTGGGGCAGAGGTATGTCTGGTCGACGTCGTAGCGGAGCCCTTGGTCCATGGGCGGGGCGTCGACGATTTTGTGCATGTTGAAGATGCCGTCGGGGTCCCAGCACTGCTTTACCTGACGCATGAGCTGGTAGACCTCGTCGCCGTACATGAGGGGGATGAACTCGCCGCGCAGACGGCCGTCGCCGTGTTCGCCGCTGAGGCTGCCGCGGTGTTTGCGCACCAGGAGGGCACTCTCCTCGGCCACCCGACGGAAAAGCTGTCGGCCACGGGCCTCTTTGATATTGATGATGGGGCGCAGATGCAGCTCGCCGGTGCTGATGTGGCCATAATAGACGCACTCGAGGCCGAGGCGTTGCATCATCTGCTGGAAATCGTCGAGGTATTGAGGCAGGCGTTCCGGGGCCACGGCGGTGTCCTCGACGACGCCGATGGGTTTGTTGTCGCCCTTAACGCCGGTGAGGACGCCGAGGCCGGCCTTGCGGAGGGCCCACACACGGCTGATGTCGGCACCGAAGACGCGGCTGCAATGGTAGGCGAGTCCTTGGTCGAGGAGTTCGCGTTCTAGGGCGTCGGCATGGCTCTCCATATCGGGGCCGTTGAATTCGGCGATGAGGAGGGCGGCGGGTTCGCCCTGGATAAAGAATCGGTTGCGGTCCTGAGTGCGGTTGTTGCGGCAGAGCTCAAGGATTTTGCCGTCCATGAGCTCGATGGCCACAGGCTGGTGGTGCAGGGCGGTGAGGTTGGCGCGGTAGCTGTCGGGCAGGGAATGGCAGTGGGCGCAGAGCACCATCTGTTCGGCTGGCGGGAGGGGGTCGAGTGAGACCTTGACGGCGGTGATGAAGCAGAGGGTGCCCTCGCTGCCGCAAATCAGTTTGCAGAGGTCGATTTCGTCGGGCTGGGCGGGGCTGCCGGGGAGGGCGCTGAGGTTAGGGTCGAGCGCCTCGTCGATGGCGTAGCCGCAGCTGCGGCGGCGCAGGGAGGGGTCGGGGAAGTGGTCGGCGATAAGGCGGCGGATGTCGGGGTCGGCCTTCCAGGCTTCGAGCTGGGCGTATATCTTGTCGAGCAAGGGGCTGCCCTGGCGCGAGGCGGTGGTGAAGGGGGTGCCGTCGGCAAGGAGGCCGCGGATTTCGAGCACATGGTGGCGTGTGCTGCCGTAGACGAGCGAGTGGGTGCCGCAGGAGTTGTTGCCCACCATGCCGCCGATGCAGCAGCGGTTGCTGGTGGAGGTCTCGGGGCTGAAGAAGAGGCCGTGGGGTTTGAGGGCTAGGTTGAGCTCGTCGCGCACCACGCCGGGTTCCACCCAGGCGTAGCGTTCGGCGGCATTGATTTCGATGATATGGTTGAGGTGGCGGCTGATGTCCACCACGATGCCGTTGCCCACAACCTGTCCGGCGATGCTGGTGCCGCCGGCGCGGGGGATGAGATGGGTGCCGCGTTGGCGGGCCAGATGGATGAGCTCGACAAGCTCCTCTTGGGTGGCGGGGTAGGCCACGGCAAGGGGTATTTCGCGATAGGCGGAAGCGTCGGTGGCGTAGGCGATGCGGTGCAGGGCGTCGGTGTGGAGGGTCATGGCGCGGGTGTTAATAGTCGAGAATGGTTTGCAGAATCTTCTCGGCGGCATGGGCGTCGCCGAAGAGGTGTGGGAAATGGACGGGGTGGTCGACCAGCTGGCGGTAGGCGCTGACGATGCGGTTGTAGTCGGCGTCGGCGATGATGCCAGCACCGTGGTCGACAATCTCCACCCACTCGGTCTCGGGACGGAGGATGACGCAGGGTTTCTCGAAGAAGAAAGCCTCTTTCTGCACGCCGCCGCTGTCGGTCATGACGATGCGGGCGTTCTGCTCGAGCATGTTGATGTCGAAGAAGCTGGCTGGCGGGATGATGGTGAGGCTGTCGGCGTATGGGGGGAGGAGGGAGGGGTTGGTGTCGAGAATCTTCTTGGTGCGGGGGTGCAGGGGGAGCACGATGCGGATGTTGTCCTGCACGGCTATGTCGACGAGGGCGCGGAGGATGGCGGAGAGCCGCTCGGGGTTGTCGGTGTTGTTGTCGCGGTGGATGGTGGCAAGGATGTAGGCACCGGGTTGGAGCGATAGTTGCTGCATGATGGTGCTGTGCTGTTGCGCGAGGGTGGCAAAGTACATGCTGTTGTCGTACATCACATCGCCGCAGTTGCACACGCGGCGGCCTTTGCCGTTGCGGAAGGTGGCAGGGCTGTCGGTGAAGCCCTCGCGGCGGAGGTTGTCGACAGCCGTCTGGGTGGGGGCGAAGCAGATGCTGGAGAGCTGGTCGCAGACGATGCGGTTGATTTCCTCGGGCATGGCCATGTTGAAGGAGCGCAGGCCGGCCTCGATATGGAACACGGGGACGTGGATTTTGGAGGCCGCCACAGCACCGGCGAGGGTGGAGTTGGTGTCGCCGTAGAGGATGATGCCGTCGAAGGGATTGTTGAGCAGCACCTCCTCGATGCCGCTAATCATGCGGGCGGTCTGGAGGCCATGGGAGCCGGAGCCGACCCCGAGGTTGAAGTCGGGCTGGGGGATGCCCAGCTGGTCGAAGAAGACCTGCGACATGTTGTTGTCGTAGTGCTGGCCGGTGTGGAGGATGGACTCCTCGATTTGCGAAGGGAAAAGGTCGCGCACCGCACGGCTGACGGCGGCGGCTTTGATGATTTGGGGGCGTGCCCCGATGATGGTGAGTATCTTCATGATTGAAGCCTGTGCCTTGTGGGGGTGTGAAGGTTAGATACTATAAATCAGCTGCTCGGCCACGGTGCGGATTTCCTCGCGGGTGAGGTAGGGGTGCATGGGCAGGGAGAGCACGCTCTTGGAGAGCGTGTGGGCATGGGGGGTGAGGGCGAAGCTGTGCACCTCTTTGAAGGCGGTCTGGCCGCTCATGGGGGTGGGGTAGTAGACCATGGTGGGGATGCCCTTGGCTTTGAGTTTGGCCTGCAGCACCTCGCGGTTGAAGGTGCCGTTGCCGGAGGGGACACTCAGCTGGATGGTGTATTGCGCCCAGCTGCTGGAGAAGCCGGCGGGGATATAGGGCGGGGTGATTTGAATCTCCTTGCTGATGAAGCGGGTCATGCCGCTGATGAGCTGGGTGTAGTACTCGGCGTTTCGGTTGACGTCGGCCAGCTCGTGCTCCTTGAAGGCTTTGAATTTCACCCGCAGGATAGCGGCCTGGAGGGTGTCGAGGCGCGAGTTGAGACCGATGCGGACATTGTCGTATTTATAGCTGCCTTTGCCGTGAACGCGGTAGGACTCGATGAGGGCGGCCCACTCGTCGTTATCAGTGAATACAGCACCGCCGTCGCCATAGCACCCCAGGGGCTTGGCAGGGAAGAAGGAGGTGGTGGAGATGTCGCCGAAACTGCAGGCACGGCGCACCACAAAGCCGTCGCCGTCGGGCTTGGGCAGCTTGATGCTTCCGCCAAAGCCTTGGGCACCGTCCTCGATGAGGTACATGCCTTCGCGTTTGGTGATGGCGCGGATGGCCGTGAAGTCGGCGGGCAGGCCGAAGAGGTCCACGGCAATCACCGCTTTGGGACGCAGGGTCATGTGGTCGTGTACCGAGCGGATGGCATCGTCCAGACTTTTGGCATCCATGTTAAAGGTGCGGGGGTCGACATCGACAAAGACGGGAGTGGCGCCTTCGAGCGACACCACTTCGGCCGAGGCGAAGAAGGTGAAATCGGGCACGAAGACTGCATCGCCTTTGCCCACGCCCAGGGCCTTCAAGGCCAGGGTAAGGGCGTCGGTGCCGTTGGCACAGGCTAGGCAGTGCTTCACCCCTACATACTCGGCCAGTTCGGCCTCCAGTTCCCTGACGGGGTTTCCCATAATAAAGGCACCCGAGGCAGCCACCTCGGTCATTGCCCGGTCGATATCCTGCTTGAGCGCAGCGTACTGTTTTTTCAAGTCTCTAAATTCCATATTATCTTGAATGTGTGATTGCTTGAATAAGTTAATTCGTTAATGTGTTAATCGATTAACGAGTTAGCACATTAACGAATTCAAATCTTTACTTCCTCTTGTCGATAGCCCTTCACATTTGGAGACGCCAGATACATCTTTTTTTCTGTTGTTATAGGGTTTGGTGGTCTCGGGGACCGTTTATTAGTACCGCATATCCACCCAACCAAAGGGGTGCTGCGCCAGCGGCAGCCGAGCCAAGGGGTGGTAGTCGCCCTTCAGCCCGATGGGGGTGGAGTGGCGGATGTCGCTGACCATCTGGATGCAGGGACGGGCCTCGTTGATGCGGAAGCCCCGACCGGCCAGAATCTCCTCGTAGCTGCGGGTGTGCAGCTCGGTGAAGCCCTGGCTGAACTCGAACTCGTCGCCGTCAATCATGATGGTGCGGTAGGTGCGTTTCTCACCTTGCACTGCGTTGGGAGGCAGACAGTCGGCATTGATGCTCAGGAAATAGCGTACACGGGCCTGCTTCAGCTCAAGGAAGCCTGCCACACGGTCGTGCGACATGACGTGTACTACGCTGTGCTGCACCGGTCCGAAGACCCACTGCAGCATGTCGTAGAAGTGGACACCGATGTTGGTGGCCACGCCGCCGCTTTTGTGTACATCGCCCTTCCACGACGAGTAATACCACTTGCCGCGCGAAGTGATGTAGGTGAGGTCGACATCATACACCTTGTCCTTGGGACCTTCGGCCACCTTCTTTTTCAGTGCGACGATGCTGTCGTGCAGGCGCAGCTGGAGGATGGTGTAGGCCTTGTGGCCGGTTTCCTCTTCCATCCCTATGAGGTTGTCGATGTTATAGGGGTTCAAGACCAGGGGTTTCTCGCATATCACGTCGCAGCCCAGCCGCAGCCCGTAGCGGATAAAAGCGTCGTGGGTGTAGTTGGGGGTGCAGATGGAGACCCAGTGGAGGGGGTTGTCGGTGTGCTGCTGTTTTGAGCAGAAGCGGTCGAACTGCTCCTGCTCGGTGAAGAACGAGCAGTCGGGGAAAAAGCTGTCCAGCCTTCCCACGCTGTCGAACTTGTCGTAGGCTGCCACCAAGGTGTTGCCGGTATCGGCTATGGCTTTTAAGTGACGCGGGGCGATGTATCCCGCAGCTCCTATCAATGCAAAATTGGCCATTTTTGAATTCGTTAATTCGTTAGTTCGTTATTATCGTTGATATGTTTATATGTTGATACGTTTATACGACTCGCAACATGATAAACATCCAACCTATCAACATCCATTACAGTCTTCCGTCCACCAGCTCGCGGGGCATGATGGCTTTGACATCGTAAATCACGTGGTTGGGCTCCAGCAGGCTGTTGAAGTCAATCTCCATCTCGCGGAACTGGCGGTGGGCCACGGCGATGATGGCGGCGGAGAACCGCTCTTTGGGCAGCTCGTTCACGATGTCGATGCCGTATTCGTGTTTCACCCGCTCGGGCGAGGCCCATGGGTCGAACACGGTGATGTCGGCATTGTATTCCTGCAGGGCGTGGTAGATGTCAATCACGCGGGTGTTGCGCACATCGGGACAGTTCTCCTTGAAGGTGAACCCCATGATGATAATCTTCGAGTGGAGTACCTGGATGCCTTTCTTCAGCATCAGCTTCACGGTCTGGTCGGCCACATAGGCACCCATGCCGTCGTTCATGCGGCGGCCTGCCAGGATGATTTCGGGGTTGTAGCCGAGGCGTTGGGCGCACTGGGCCAGATAGTAGGGGTCGACCGAGATGCAGTGTCCACCCACCAGACCGGGGTTCATCTTGATGAAGTTCCATTTCGTACCGGCGGCTTCCAGCACATCCTGGGTGTCGATGCCCATCAGGTTGAAAATCTTCGACAGCTCGTTGACGAAAGCGATGTTGATGTCGCGCTGGCTGTTCTCGATGACCTTGGCGGCCTCGGCCACCTTGATGCTCGAAGCCCTGTGGGTGCCGTTCTGCAGCACCGAGGCATACACACTGTCCACCAGGTCGGCCACTTCGGGAGTGGAGCCTGAGGTGATTTTCTTGATCTTCTCCACCGTATGTACCTTGTCGCCGGGGTTGATGCGCTCGGGGCTGTAGCCGGCAAAGAAGTCGACGTTGTATTTCAGGCCGGAGACACGCTCCACCACGGGCAGGCACTCGTCCTCGGTGACACCGGGATAGACGGTGGACTCGTACACCACGGTGTCGCCCTTGCTTATAACCTTGCCCACCACCTCGCTGGCGCCGTAGAGCGGTGTGAGGTCGGGGTTGTTGTTGCGGTCCACCGGAGTGGGCACTGCCACGACGTAGAAATTGCAGTCGCGTATGTCGTCAATGTTGCTTGAGCACAACAGACCGTATTTTGTGATGGCCTCCTGCAGCAGCTCGTCGCTCACCTCGAGTGTGGCGTCGTGGCCTGCCATCAAAGCATCCACGCGAGCCTTGCTCAAATCGTATCCAACCGTCTTATACTTAGTGGAAAAAAGTCTTGCCAAAGGCAGACCGACATATCCAAGTCCAATGACTGCAATTTTAATCTCTTGCATAAAGTGCTGTAATGTTATTATTTATATATACGTTAATTCCAAAACCTAACCTTTGAGCAGTAAAGGTTTTATTTGCAAAGATACACATTTTTTTTTGTTTATCAACTTTTTTTCGCAAGGTATCCTCTTCGGCAGGTGACAGAATTGCCACTCCACCAGCAGTTTCTTGGTGGCGATGGCGTGGACCTCTTGCTCCAGCATTTGTCGTCCGTTGAGTTCATAGATGACGCTCACCAGCTCGTGGGCGGGGTTGGGCATCAGCTGGGTGAAGCGGCTCAATCCGTTTGCTATCTCTCAAACAGTGGCGTTTCTTATTGGATGGGGTGTATTTTGCCGGAACGGTTGCCGAAGAAGAAGAACAGACCGTAAGCGAGAATCAGGATCAGGGCGACCGCTATGGTGTAGAAGTTCTTGTCGGAGACAAGGATGTAGCCGATATTGATGACGAGTTGCAGGAGGGCATAACCGGCCGAGACAAAGAGGTATGGCACGTGAAGGTCGTTGACCATGGTCTCGTAGGCATGCTCGCGGTGGGCGGCAAAAATATTGCGTCCGGAAAGGAACCGCTTGGCGATGGTGAGAAAACCATCGGCCAAGAAGACGATGATAAAGCAGATACGGCTGACGTTCAGACCCGAGCCCGGATAAGAGTTGACATAGCGAACAAGCAGGTACAGCACGATAAGACCCATACTGATGCTGCCCACATCGCCGGAGAAACAGCGTGCATTGGTGCGGAAGTTGAAGAAGCCGAAGACGAGGATGGCTATCATGACGGTGGCGATGAATTCAATGTCGATAAACCAGTGTTCGAAGATGTCGAGATAGCCGAAAGTGCCAACCACCACAAGCGAATAGGCGGCAAGCATGCCGTTGATGCCGTCCATGAAGTTGTATATATTGAGGACTCCCGTGAAGAAGACGATGAGCACGACAAGCTGCCACGGGGCAATGGCCGAGATGTCAGGCCAGAAGGTGAGAAGCACTGTGGCAATCTGTGTGAAAAGTCGCAGCCAAGAGGGCAATGGATGCAGGTCGTCCACAAAGCTTACCACTGCCAAGACGGTGATGGCGATGAGGAAATTGTGGAATGCCAGGCCGTGGGTGAGTGAGTAGAACAGCACGGCGAGGTAGAAGATGATGCCGGCACCGAGTAGCGCCACGCGGTGGTGTGAACTGCGCTCGTTGGGTCGGTCGACGATATGGAAACGTTTGGCTGCGAAAAAATAGAGCAGCTCAAGGGCAATGATTGCTATGGTGGCGATGATAAAATACATATCTCCTTTAGGTTTGTTTGTATGATGCAAAAATACAACTTTTTTTTGTATAAGGGGATTTTTTCGTATTTTTGCAATGTATAGAATTGTGAAAAATGAAACAGCAGTTTGAACAAACAACTGATGTATCGGATAATAATGCCACCAAGAACATATTTTTCACGGTGACAAAAGATGATGTGCCAATAAGAAACAACAGCAATTAAAATCCCCAATAGATACATGAAATGAGCAGATATACGTATTCTACGAAGTTTCCGACAAGGGGGGCAGATATTTCACCATTCGGTGTTTAATTTATAAGCATTATGAAGATAACAGCAAATGATATAGCCAAGTACCTGGGGGCGACTTTAAATGGAGAAGACACAGCCATAGAGCGTTATGCCCAGTTGTCCGCACCCCTGCCTCACAGTATTGTTTTCGCAAAGAAATATAGCGATGAGACGGTTCTTGCTCTGAACAAATACAATGATATTTTGGCCATAGTCACACGCGACTACGTCGGCAAACTGACTTGTAGCCATATCATTTCCGACAATCCACGCTTGGATTATATCAGGGCATTGTCCAATTTCTTCGTACAGGAAAAGCCCAAAGGGTTCATTCACCCTACAGCTAATATCGAGTCCGGAGCCACAATCGGGAAGGATGTCTTTATCGGAGCTGGATGTTATGTGTCTGCACAATGCGTGGTGGGCGACGGCTGCGTGCTTCATCCCAATGTGGTACTTGACAACCGCGTGGTGCTTGGACACCATTGTGAGATAAAGTCGGGTGCCGTGCTAGGGCAGGAGGGATTCGGATTTGAGCGTAACGAGCAGGGAGAGCCCGTGCATTTCCCGCATTTCGGTGATGTCATTGTGGGCAATAATGTCTTTATTGGCAGTAACACCACGGTAGAGCGCGCCACCCTTGGCAGTACGGTTATCGAGAACAATGTGAAAATTGACGACTTGGTGCAGATAGGCCACAACAGCCATATCGGTGAAGGAAGTATGGTTACCGTTGGCGCCATTGTTTGCGGCGGGGCTGTATTGAGCCCCCAGAGCTATCTGGCCCCCAACGTGACTGTGAAAGAAAAGGTGACAATAGGATATAGGGGATTTGCAGGCATTGGGGCTGTGGTGCTGAAAGATGTGGCAGCGGACACCATTGTGGCCGGTGTGCCAGCAAGAGAATTGAGAAATAAGAATTGAGAGTTGAGAATTGAGAATTGAAAAATGATTTTTTACCATGAATATAGAGAACATACTCGTATTGGCACCGCATACCGACGACGGTGAATTGGGCTTGGGCGGTACTATCAGTAAGTTTATCGAGGAAGGGAAAAATGTTTACTATGCAGCCTTTTCCACTGCCGACCAGTCGGTTCCCGAAGGGTTTCCCAAGGACATCCTTGCCACCGAGGTCCGTAATGCTACCCTCAAGCTGGGCATCCCTCCCGAAAACCTGTACATCTACCATTATGAGGTCCGCAAATTGAACTATGTGCGGCAGGAGCTTCTGGAGGACATGGTAAAGTTGCGCAACGAACGGCGTTACGACTTGGTATTCATGCCCTCTTCCCACGACATACACCAAGATCATACCACCGTGGCCCAAGAGGCGATACGTGCCTTCAAGAAGACTACTTTGCTTGGATATGAGCTGATATGGAACAATCTGACATTCGACACCGACTGTTTTGTCCAGTTGGAAGAACGTCATATCGAAGCAAAATGCCAGGCCCTGCGGGAATACAAAAGCCAGGATTTTCGTGACTATACCTCCTCCGAGTTTGTACGTTCACTGGCCCGTACCCGCGGAGTGCAGGTGGGCTGCCAGTATGCCGAGTCGTTTGAAGTAATAAGACTTTTCCTATGAATATCTTGATGATAAGCCACTACGCCGGAGCGCCGCAATATGGCATGGAGTATCGCTCCTATTATATGGCCCGCGAGTGGGTGGGTATGGGCCATCAGGTGACAGTAGTGGGAGCCTCCTTCTCGCACCTTCGCAAAGCACAGCCACCGGTTGGACGGGAATGCCTTGAAGGCATCAACTATCTGTGGCTGCCTACCGTCGAATATGAGGGCAACGGATGGAAACGTGTGCTCTCCATGTTCCAGTTCTGCCATCAGGTCTACAAACATAGCAAAGAGCTGATAGCCTTTCAGCCGGACATGGTCATCGCCTCGTCGGTATACACATTCGACATATATCCATGCCATTATATCGCCCGCCGCACCCATGCCAAGTTGGTCTACGAGGTACACGACTTGTGGCCGCTGTCGGTGATGGTTATCGGCGGATACAAGAAATGGCACCCGTTCATTGTCATGCTGCAGCACTGCGAGAACTATGCCTACAAACATTGCGACATGGTTGTCTCGATGCTCGACAAGGCCTTTCCCCATATGAAGCGGCATGGGCTCACGGAAGACCGTTTTTGCTGTGTGCCCAATGGATATCTAAAAGAGGAGTGGGAAAATGCTGGGAATAGTTCGTTGCCACAGGAGCATGCAGCCCTTTTGGCCAAGCTTCATGAGGAAGGTAAAACCATCATCGGTTTTGCTGGAGGACATACCCAGTCGACAGCCATGGACGTTCTCATCAAGGCGGCCAACGCACTCAAAGAGCGTAATGATTTGGCATACGTCATGGTGGGCAGTGGTCCGCAGAAAGAGGAGTTGATACAATTGGCGCAAAGCTATGGTCTCAAGGATTTCTATTTTCTCCCACCGGTGGATAAGACCTGCATACCCAATGTGGTACAACAGTTTGATATCTGCTACGAAGGCGGCGTCCATAGTTTCCTTCACAAATACGGTACTTCCGCCAACAAGATGATTGATTATATGCTGGCAGGAAAGCCCATTGTCAAGTCTGTTGACGAGCCGGGCAGTGAGACAGAGCGTGTCGGCTGCGGCATACAGGTGGAGGCTGAGAATGTCGACCAGGTGCGCGAAGCCATACAGACGATAGCCGACATGTCCCCCGACGAACGTGCCGCCATGGGTGCCAAAGGAAGAAAATATGCCCTCGAAAACCTCGAATACCACACACTGTCGCAAAAGTTCATCGATTACGTGGGAGTTGGGAAATGAGAATTGAAAATTGAAATATGAAAGTACTGCTCTTATCCGACGCCGACAGCATCCACACCCTTCGATGGGTACGCTCTCTCAGCCAGCGAGGATGCGAGATATTGCTCTTCAATCTGCTGCGCTGCGACTTGTCGCCCTACGACGGTATGCCCAATGTGAAGGTATACAGTTGTGACTTCGTGTTGCGCGACAGTGCTGCCATTTCGCAACGGATACTCGACAAGATAGTATATCTCAAGGCAGTCCGCCTGCTCCGCAAACAAATAAAAGCCTTCCGCCCCGACTTCCTGCATGCCCACTATGCATGCAGCTTTGGCCTCATTGGCGCCCTATCCGGATTCCACCCATACGTGCTGTCGGTGTGGGGCAGCGATGTCTATAGCTATCCGCGTCAAGGCAGCCTCTACCGCCATCTGCTCACTTTCACACTCAAGAAGGCCGACCACATTCTTTCTACCAGCCATTGTATGGCTCGCGAGACCAATCTATACACGCCCAAACCTATATCTGTTACTCCCTTCGGTGTCGACATGCAGCGGTTTTGTCCAGTCCCCGCTACCGATAAACCGGCATCTTTTGTTGTCGGCAACGTCAAGACCCTTAAATACTGCTACGGCATCGACACCCTCATCCGCGCCTTTGCCCTTGTCCATCGGCATCACCCGCAGACCGACATGCGCCTGCTTATTGCCGGCACCGGCCCTGACCGCGACCAACTCATAAACCTTTGTGAAGAACTTGGCATCCGCCAACTTGTCGACTTTCTTGGCTACATTCCTAACCAAGAGCTGCCAAAGCTCTACGCCAAGTTCGACGTGTCGGTGTCCTTGAGCCGTGAGGAGAGCTTCGGCGTCGTTGCTGTCGAGGCGATGTCCTGTGCTTGTCCTGTGGTCACCTCTGATGCCGAAGGGTTCTGCGAGGTGGTAGATAACAATGTCACGGGCTTCGTTGTGCCCAAAGACAACCCCGAGGCTGCTGCCGCAGCCATTGAACGCTTTATCGACAATCCGCAGCTACGCGCCCAAATGGGTGCCGCAGCACGCCAGCGTGTGGCCGACCTCTACGACTGGGAGCGCAACGTGGACACCATGATGGGCATCTACAAGCGCGTCATCTCTTCCTGATTGAGCAGGCTGCGCACCGATGCCACAGGAACCCACTTCCTGAATGGGAACAACGCCTTGACCATCACAGTCAGCCAGGGTTTATACATGATGTTTATCCTGCAATAGGCTTTGCGGAAATTGAACTTCTGTATGAGAAAGGGCTGAATGTTCGAATGCCCGGTGATGCTTCTCCCGCCATCGTTGACATACTTCAACCCGCACTCCTTCAAATAGTACTCGTTCATTGTATATATCAATCCGTAGTACGGGTAGTGCGGTAAATCGTCGGGTCGGGCTTTCATTACAGAGTAGTCGCACATCTGTTCGTACACGATATTCTTGGCGAAAGCGGCCGGATGCCCGTCGCCTTTGTCGAAGGCACCCCAGTATTCATTCTCGGGTCCATTTATTATTTCGTTGCGGAAATCCGCTTCCGTGGGTACTCTGGCCTTCACCTTATAACCCTCGGCGGCAGCTCGGTGCACTTCATAACCCATGGACAGCAGCTCGTCGCGCGTCATACGCCGAAACGTATAGTTGGCCATGCTGCGCCGCAGCTGGTTGCGCATCTTGCTGCTCAGTTCCTCCATGCCCCCGAACGAGTCTTTCACCACATACCAAAAGCCGGTCTCTTCACCACAGTCGAAATCATAGGTGTTGCGCACCAGCCAGCCGCCTCTCTTCAGCAATGCCTTGCATTCGGTACGGCTCAACTGAGGCTCCTCGTAGTCGGGGCCTATCCATAGCCACCCGTGCTTATATAGTGTGAATGCCATCTTTGCTTATATCTTTTTCTTCAACAGGGCGGATGCAATCTGTTGGCAGCGTGCGGTCCAAGTGTTCTGTTCTGCCACGGCGGGCAGTGCTTCACGCATCTGTGACAACCTCTGTGGGTTGTCGCGCAGCGATGCTATCGTCTGCTTGAGCGATTCGGCATCGTTCGTGCAAGCGCAGCCAATGCCGTTCCGTTCCACAAAATCGCCACTCCATGTGTCTTTGGCGGCCACTATGGGCAATCCGTGACCGATGGCCTCAAACAGCTTGTATGGCGCAGCAAAGCGCACGTATTCCGTGCTCATAGGCATCACAAACAGGTCGGCTTTGCCGTATGCTGCATCAAGGTCGTCCCCGTCAAGGTGCACCACCTCCACATGGGGGCCAAGACAGGGTGCATAGTCTTCTTTTACAGTCTCCCAGTCGTATGTGCGGCAGCAGAAAGTAAGCCTTACACCCTCCATCGTCGACACTGCACCTATCAATGGCTTCAGGTTGTAGTTTCCACCAACACCACCCACATATAGCAATTCCATTGCTTCCCGACCGCTGTTTTCCTCAATCCGTCGGCCAGAATGAATCAACCCCGATGGCAGCTCCACCACACTGCAGCTGAACTTGTGCGGCACATGTTCAAGCATCGGCAGCGTGGGCAGAAACAGGACGTCGAGCAGTCGGCCGTATTGCCACAGGTCGTAGAAATAGAAATATCGCGCCACCCTTTGCTTGAATCCCTCTCCCTTATTGGCGTACTGCCAGTGTATATCGCGGTAGAACAGCCCCACGGGAATGCCGTGTCGCTTGCAGTAGGCCATGAATCCGAAATCCAGACATGGGTGTGTAGGCAGATGGTGTGGCTCGGTGAGCAGTGTGGGCATGGTCGACGATTCACTGTATACGAAATCGTAGTGTACTCCCTGCCTTATCTTTCTCTTTATCTTGGTAATCTGCTGCTTGCGGTCGCGTGCGCTGCCCTCCACCACGTCCATCTCCCAGCCAAGTTCGGCAAAGGCCGTCATCAACTTTTGTGGACGAATCTGGCTGGCCGATGGGTCGTTGCGGTCAATTTTCAGCGGTATATGGAATATCAGTCTCATGCGTCTTTTCCTGTTCTAAAAATGGGCAACTGCAGCAGCATCTCGCGCCGTGTGAACCAGTAGAAGGCCAAGTAGGCGAGTCCGAAAACGGCCATGTCGGCATACAGCATAATGGTGCGCAACGGCTCCTCCTGCCCTGTGGCGAAAAACAACAACGGCAATGCGGGCAGTGCTGCCACAACAATGCCCAGCAGCGGCCACGACACTGCACCAAGGTAGCTCTTCAGTGGCATCTGGATGCATTTGTACACCATCATGCGCCAATAGGCAAAGAGGAAGATGAAGGCCAGCAGCACCTGTGTCCAGGCCATAGCCTGTATGCTTATCCGGCTAGCCACCAGTGTGCCTGCCAGCACAAACACGATGCGCACCAGCGTCCACCTGAAGCCTAAATCGGTGCGGCCTAGCGACACCATGAGTATCCCCGCCGGGTTACCTATCGACTGCAGCATACCCCACACCGAGAGCACTCTCACAAACCACACCATCTCCACCATCCCGCTTCCATAGAGCAGCACCGTGAGCGGCTCTGCAAAGAGGAAGAACGCCATGAATATCGGGAAGTTGATGAATGAGAGCAGATGCAGCACCTCGGCGTATGAACGACGCATCTTTGGCATATCGTCCTGGAAGCGTGCAAATGCCGGGGCCGCAACATTGGTGACGATGGGGTTGATGAGTTGCACAGCTTTGTACAGCAATTCTTTGGCCAGATTATACACGCCCAGCACCTCGGCACTGAAGAAGCGCCCTATGAGGAAGATGTCAAGTTTATTCGCTGCATAGTCAATCACCTGCATGCCGAGCTGATAAAGCCCAATCGAGACCAACTCGCGTATTTCACTCAGTCGGAAATGCAGCCTGATGCGGTAGGCCTTGAGTCCCGACAAGGCATAGACGCTCTGGGTGATGGCAGCCTGTAGCAGGGCACCCCATGCGAGGCTGAAGACCCCAAAGCCTTGCAAGGCCAGCACCACCGTCAGTACTACCCCGAGGGTGACACCGACTATCTGCACGATGGAGATGAATTTAAAGTCCAGCTCTTTGGTCTTCAAGGTGTAGAACATTTTGCCAAACGAGTCAATCACCAGTGTGAACGACAGCAACGGGATAAGTTGTTTCAGGGCGGGCTGATGATAGTAGCCTGCTATCAGCGGCGTAAAGGCACAGAGCAGCAGCCACAGCGCCACACTGAGCATCAGGTTTAGCCAAAAGACCGACGAGTATTGGTCGCGGGTGATGTTTTGCTTGTGGATAATGCCTGTGGCGAGGCCCATATTGGCAAATATCTCAGTGAAGCCGAGAAACATGGTGGCAATGGCCAGCAGGCCAAAGTCTTGCTTGGTGAGTATGCGTGCCAAGATAAACAGCTTGAGCATCTGCAACGCCGTGGTGGTAAGTGTCCCCACTGCGTTCCATTTTACCCCTGTTACCGATTGGCTGCGTAATGACATGGTGCTGTTCAGTCTTTCGTTTCAACTGGTTGTTGTCCGGTGTGCGTCTCGCCTTGGTCAACCGTCATTATCAAGACCATCAGGGCATATAGCAGCGAAACGAATTGCATGCCCATTTGGCGTTCCAGCATCGACTCGAAGAGTAAGCAGAACATGACGATGAATGTCAGCACCATGACTGGCCAGAACCCTGTCTTCCGCCGCCAGGCCACACACAGCGGCATCACCAGCCACCACAGCATTGCCGCCAACCCAACAATACCGATGGCAAGGGCCGTCTCGGTGTATTGGTTGTGAGCGTTTAGCTGTTGCTCCTCCAGGCTTGGGTACCCCTCGGTGCCCAAGCGCTTTGTTAGCACGGTGTCATAGTCACCCACTCCGTAGCCGAACACCGGACTGTCGGCAACCGTCTTAACAGCGGTGACGTTGATGGCCATGCGGGCATCGTTGTACTTCCCGTAGGCTGGTGCCGTCGTGGCCACAGTGTCGACAACGGTCCCGTCGTCGGTTTCTACAGCCTGTGTACTCGCCAAGGAGGCTATCGGCAGACGGCTGTTGTGGTTGGGCAGCGTCTTCTCGGCAGTGAAGGTGAGTCCCACCGACAGGAGTGCTAGTAGCACACCTTTCCGCCATCCGCGCTTTTGGGCAAAATGCAAGGCACACAGCACCTCGACACCGTAGAGGCACAGGATGCCCGCACGCGAGTCGATGTAGATAATGAACACCATTGTCATCACTGCAGCGGCATAGAGCATCAGTTTCTGCCACAAAGGCATGGCTCCACGGCGCTGCGACAACTCGCTGTAGATAAACCACACCGTCGGCAGGGTGTACAAGGCCACGTATGTATGGTTCCGCTCCTCGAATGTGTTGGTGCACAGGTTATAGAAAAACATTCCCCCAATGGCTACAAGCAACCCGTAGAACATCACCCGCAGATGGTCACGCCTGAGGTAGGAAGTGTCCGACAACAGGACACACAAAGGGACTACGAGCATCACGGCCTTGCGCGACACCACCACCAGTGCCCTGTCCACATTCTGGCTGTAGAACACGCTGGCTACATAGCACAGCAAAAAAACTGCAACAGTCAATAGCGTCACACGCAACGGTGCGTCGAGCGATGGATTTCCAACCTGCTTTTCGGCAACAATCTTGACCACTGTGGCAACGCCAAGAGCCAGCGTCGACCACAACCCAAGCTGCCAATCGATTGCCACAATTGGGAATGTAATACATAGCATGATGAACTGCAATGTATTATACCACTTCATATCCTTTATATTCATAGTGCAAATTTACGCAAAAATCCCCAATCTTATCAATATGAATAAAAAAAACTTTCCTAATGTCTTCTCCAATGACCGATTCGGGTAAATGGGGGTTGCCGTTTCCAAAAAAAAGTGTATATTTGCAAATCCAATGTTTTGCTAATTATACGCACATGAATCTTGTTATCACACTCATAGCTCTTGTAGCATACGGACTGCCTGATTCCGCCCTTGCCAAGCGGCTTCATATAGTGGACTGCTCCAACGTGCTCGGCCTGCACCATCGCTTGGTACTGTTGGGGGCAGGTGTGATATTCTTCTTTGCCCTGCACCACTATCCCCTCTTCAACAGTGGAGGCGGTCCACTGTCCAGCTGGCATAGTATGTCGGCACTGGTTGCAGTCATTGTCCTTGCATTCTATCAACGAGTTAATCAGAGATACGCATCCATGCCGATTGAACATAGAGACTAACCTATTATATAATACAATACATGAAGAAAGAAACCCTTATCACCGTCATCTCCACATTCCTCCTCACCACCCTGTTCTGGCTGTTTATGTTCCTTATCGTCATACCGCCGTCGAAGGGGAAAAGCAGTAAGACCGAGGCCGTAGAGGCGGCGGCGCCCGTCCAAAACGAAGAGCCTGCCCCCGATGCCCCGCGCTACGAGGCCAAGGCAAAGCGCACGGTGGACTATACCGAATCCATCGTCGGCCATTGGGAGCCTGTCGAGGTCTCCTCCTTCAAGCTCGATTTCTCGCAATATGGTACCCTCAAAACCACCACAAACAAGAACCGCTATACCCAGCGCACGGAATATAAGTACAAGTTGCTTGGCGACCGCATGGGCTATACGCTGATGGCCGACTTCTACGAGGGCGACTGGCACCGCATAGAAATTACCACCGGCGACGACGGGGCCACCTATCTCTCCATTTTCGACGACCCCGAACTAGGCGGACGCTATCGCAAGCAGTAGACACTCATGTCGCCTGACTGACACATAGTTGTAGCACCGTCCTGCACTCGGTGCTTGTTCATGTCGTACATTCGGCTTTGACTGTGCATACACACTTGAAGAGAAATAATATAGAAAGTATATCTAAATAAAATAGAAAATACATAGCGAATGTAGGGCGGAAGGAGGACGCTCCCTTTGTTGACCTAAATCACCCCAAAAATCAGTAAACTGCCCGATAGATTTGATATATCCGAACGTATGCCGTGATAGGAAACAGAAACCCCACACTGGCGGGATGCCGGCGTGGGGTATGGCGAACCATTGATGGCGTGGTTTAGTTGATTTTGTCGAAGCCGAGGTAGGGGCGCAGACATTCGGGCATGACGATGCCGTCGGGGGTCTGGTTGTTCTCCAGCAGGGCGGCCACGATGCGGGGCAGGGCGAGGGCGCTGCCGTTGAGGGTGTGGGCCAGTTTGGTCTTGCCGTCGGTGTCCTTGAAGCGCAGTTTCATGCGGTTGGCCTGGAAAGTCTCGAAGTTGGAGACGGAGGAGACCTCGAGCCATTTCTGCTGCGCGGCGCTCCATACTTCGAAGTCGAAGGTCATGGCGGAGGTGAAGCTGATGTCGCCGCCACAGAGTTTGAGGATGTGATAGGGGAGACCCAGTTTGTCTAGCAGTCCGCCCACATGGCGTTTCATATCTTCGAGGGTGTCGTAGCTGCGGTCGGGGTGCTCGATGACGACGATCTCCACTTTGCTGAACTCATGCAGGCGGTTCAGGCCGCGGACATCCTTGCCGTAGCTTCCCGCCTCGCGACGGAAACACTCGGAGTAGCCTACGTGGCGGATGGGGAATTGGTCGGGACTGACGATGACGTTGCGGTAGAGGTTGGTGATGGGCACTTCGGCGGTGGGTATCATATAGAAGCCGTCTAGTGGGATGGCGTACATCTGTCCCTCCTTGTCGGGCAGCTGGCCGGTGCCGAGGCCCGAGGCTTCGTTGACCATGAGCGGAGGCATTATCTCCACGTATCCGGCGGCAGTGGCTTGGTCGAGGAAGAAGTCGATGAGGGCGCGTTGCAGACGGGCTCCCTTGCCTTTGTAGACGGGGAAACCTGCTCCGGTTATCTTATTGCCGAGTTCGAAGTCGACAATGTTGTACTTGGCGCAGAGGTCCCAGTGGGGCAGGGCGCCTTCAGGCAGGTTGGGTTTGGTGCCGAACTCCGCCACAACGACGTTGTCGGCCTCGCTCTTGCCCCGCGGCACGGTGATGTGCGGTGCGTTGGGCAGGGAGATGAGTTTGGCGTTGAGGTCGGCGTCGACGGCGGCTTGCTGGTCGTCGAGTTCCTTCTCCTGGGCCTTGAGGTCGGCGGTGCGGGCTTTCTTGGCTTCGGCTTCGTCGCGCTTGCCTTGTTTGAAGAGCATGCCTATCTCCTTGGCGATGGCGTTCTGCTCGGCCTTCACGGCGTCGGCTTTCTGTTGCAGGGCGCGGCGTTCAGCGTCGAAACGGATGATTTCGGCGATGCGCTCTTCGACGTTTTCGACATTCTTAATCTTGAGGCGTTCGATGATTTCCTCGGTATGTTCCTTTATATATTGCAGTTGCAGCATTGGTGTGTATTTTTGTTCAAGGGGCAAAGATACGAAAAAAAGTTGAATACGTATCCCAATTCTCAATTCTTAACTCTCAATTCTCAATTCTCAATTCTCAATTCCCAATGTTATTCGGGGTAGGAACAATTGAAACGTTTCTCATACTCCTCGACCAAGGCGGGACGGAAGTCGGGGTGTGCGATGCGGATGAGGTCTTCGGCGCGGTGCTGGAGGGTGCGGCCTTTGAGGCGGGCGATGCCATATTCGGTGACGATGTAGTCGACGTCGTTGCGCGAGGTGCTGACGGCGGCGCCTTCGGTAAGGAAGGGTTTGATGCGCGAGATGGTGCCGCCTGCCGCAGTGCTGGGCATGGCGATGATGGCTTTGCCTTCGCGTGCCAGGGAGGCACCGCGGATGAAGTCGACCTGTCCACCGATGCCGCTGTACTGCCGCATGCCGATGGTCTCGCTCGACACTTGGCCTTGAAGGTCGACTTCGAGGCACGAGTTGATGGAGATCATGCGTTCGTTTTTGGCGATGATGAGTGGGCTGTTGACGTAGTCGACGGGGTGGAATTCGACGTCGGGGTTCTGGTCGACAAAGTCGTATAGTTCTTTGGAACCCATAATGAATGTCACAACGGCCTTGCCGCGGTGGAGGGTCTTGCGTCGGCCGTTGATGACGCCTTTGCGCATCAGTTCCATCACGCCGTTGGAGAACATCTCGCTGTGGATGCCGAGGTCTTTTTTGTCGGTGAGGGCCTGCAGGACGGCGTCGGGAATGGCACCAATGCCCAGCTGCAGGGTGGAGCCGTTGGCCACCAGCGAGGCGCAATGCTGTCCGATGGCCAGTTCCACGTCGCCTGGAGGGGGTAGTATTAATTCCTGCAAGGGGTAGGAACAGGGGATGATATGGTCGATTTGGGAGACATGGATCATGGTGTCGCCGTAGGTGAAGGGCATCATCTCGTTGGTCTCGACAATGACAGTCTTGGCGGCGCGGATGGCGGCTTTGGCATAGTCGCAGCTCACACCGAGCGAGCAGTAGCCTTCCTCGTTGGGGGGAGTGGCTTGGAACACGGCCACATCGCAGGGAATGTCGCTCCCTATCATAGAGGGCACATCCTTGAAGTAGGCGGGGAAAAAGTCTCCCTCCCGCCGCTCAACTACTTCGCGTGAGTTGGCCGAAAGGAAGTTGCTCACATGACGGAAATGACCGTAGCAGCAGGGCTTGTAGCAGGGGTTGTCGCCCAGGGTGGTCATGTGGAAGATGAGCACGTCGTTGTAGTCCTCGCAATGGTCGGCCAGTGTTTGCTGAATCAGTCGCGGTGCTGCTGCTGCATGGCCCATCACCACGCATTGGCCATCGCGGATGTCGTAGATGGCATCTTCGGGCTTGGATACTTTCCTTTTGTAGTCTTCTTTCCAGTTCATTGTATTATTGTGTTTTGTTTTGTTATTCATATGAGGCGATGCTCGCGTTCTTCAGTTAGAGGAAAGAAAGGGGTATGTTGTCAGCCCGTACACCGGGCGCGACAAGAGCCTTTTGACGCGAAGGCATTGCCGTATCATCAGGGCAGGTCTCCTGGCTTATCGTCTCGGGACAGAAGTCTTCTCGGGGGGAGTGCCCCCAATGACATGTTTTCTGTCCGTCAGCGGCGGAATTACAGTTGCGCGACAGCTCACGGATTGCACGTGATTCCCTCTTGGCAGCCCCGTTGCAGGGCCGACCCCGGTGATGTGTAGTTGTTTCAAAGTACTGATGTATCGTTTTTTTTGAAGTGCCGGTTTCCCCGATACACAGGTGCAAAGTTACAATTTTTTTTTGAATTGGTGATATGTTGCATCTGTATTTCTCAGCCCTCTTGTCCGATCTAGGATAAAAGTGGACGGCTCATCCATCCGCATGGGACGATGAGCCGTCTGCTCGGTGTATTCTAGAATACCTTGTGTATTAGAAGTTTTCGTTCCACCAGCCGGGTTCTTCGGGGGCGTCAAGCTCTTCGAAGTTCTCTTCGAGGGGTATGGTGTCCACAGGAATAGGGCTGCGTCGTGTGCGGGGCATATTGTAGGGAGCCTCTGCAGGAGCCTCTGCCGGTTTCTCTGTCTTCTTGGAGAAGAGTTTGATGATGAGCTCGATGAGCCTTGCTAGCCAGTTGGACTCTTTCTTCTGCCCAGAGGAAGGAATATTGGGCTTGGGACCGACGGTGATGGGGTTCTGTTTCACCCAATCCTTGACGCTGAAACTGGGGCAGGCTTTGGCCGCGTATTCGTTGTGGCCGTTTACTTGGAGGGGACCAAAGAGTTCGAAGAGCTGTTTGACGAGCTGCAGCAGGGCCTCCTTCTGTTGAGGCGTGCGGGTGTCCTTGGCTTTTTTGTACTCACTGTCCATGCCCCCGATATAGCAGATGCCGATGGAATGGGCGTTGTGGTTTTTGGTGTGGGCACCTTCTTTGGCGAGGGGACGGCCAGGATGGATGGAGCCGTCGCGGTAGATGACATAGTGGTAGCCGATGTCGTTCCAATGGTTGTTTTGAATATGCATGCGGCGTATCTGATCCACGGTGACATCGCGTCCTTCGGGAGTGGCAGAGCAGTGGATGATGATTTGGTTGATAGACCTCATGTCGGGAGGTACGGTGATGTTGAAACGAGGGATTTCCATAGCTTTGTGTATTTAAGGGTGAATAATATTGGTTGACTGTGTTATTTTCCGATGCAGAAACGTGAGAAGATGGTGCCAAGCACCTCGTCGGTGGTGACTTGACCGGTGATGGTGCCTAGGTGGTGGAGGGCGTCGCGGAGGTCGATGACCACGAGGTCGGCGGGCAGTCCGGTGGCCAGTCCTTTGGCAACATGCAGCAGGGCTTGGTCTACGTGGCCGAGGGCTTCGTAGTGGCGCACGTTGGTGAGCATCACATCGGGAGCATGTTCCAGGTCGGTGCGGGCTGCCTTGTCGAGGGCTTCAGTGAGGGCGTCAAGCCCTAAGCCCTTTTTGGCAGAGATGGGGAATGTGCGGTAGGGGGCAGTGGGGTTTTCTTGGAGAAGGTCTATTTTGTTGTGGACAAAGAAGAGGTGCTTGCCGTCAAAGGAACGGATGTCCTGCAGCTCTTGCAGGTCGTCGAGGGCTTGGACGAAGGGTTGTGTTGCATCGTGGACATAGAGAATGATGTCGGCTTGTACTACGGTTTCGATGGTGCGCTGGATGCCGAGGAATTCGATGGGGTCGTCGCTGTGGCGTAGGCCAGCGGTGTCGATAATGCGGAAAGGGGTCCCATTGATGACAAAGGTCTCTTCGATGGTGTCGCGTGTGGTGCCGGGGATGTCGCTGACGATGGCGCGGTGATGGCCACAGGGATGCCACGCTTGAGGGCGTTGCCCATGTGGAAGGACTCCCGCAGTGCGTTAACGCGGGTGCTGGTTTGAGAGACCAGCGAGAGGAGTTGGCTGCGGTCGGCAAACTCCACATCCTCGTCGCTGAAATCGAGTTCGAGCTCGAGGAGGGCGGTGAGGTCGATAAGTTGCTGACGGAGTTGCTCCAGCTCTTTGGCATAGCCCCCGCGCAGCTGGCTGACGGCAAGACGGTGGGAGGCGGCATTGGTGGAGTCGATAAGGTCGGCCACGGCCTCGGCCTGGCTGAGGTTGAGCCGACCGCTGAGGAAGGCCTGGCGGGTGAATTCGCCCGGCTCGGCCAGTCGGGCACCGCTGTCGATGAGTGCCTGCAGGAGGGTCTGCTGGATGTAGAGGGAACCGTGGCAGGAGAACTCCACGGTGTCCTGTCCGGTATAGGAGTGCGGGGCAAGGAAGAGCGTCACTACCACCTCGTCCAGCAGGGTGTCGCCGATGCGGAACGGGGTGAAACGGGCCGTTCCGGCCTGCGGGGGGAGACTGACATGGCGGGAGGCAATAGTACGTGCGTCGGGCCCCGAGAGCCGGACGACGGCAATGCCCCCTATGCCATGGGGTGTGGAGATGGCAGCAATGGTATTGTTCATTGGTCGTTGGAGTTATTGTCGCGAGGCAGCAGGTCGGTTTTGTCCGGCTGTGGGTCGCGGACATAGTTGGAGCCGAACAGCGAGGTCATCTCGTCGTCGGTGAGTCCCAAGTCGTTCTTCATCTTGTACATGTTGGGGTAGGAGAGGAAGAGCAGAAGCACCAGCAGGATGGTAATCATGAGCAGCGAGGTGTCGGACATGAGCACGATGAGCACGCACTCGATGATGACGATGGCCAGGGAACCGCGGTAGAGGTTGGAGATATAGGTGGAATAGCCTTGCATTTTGGCCTCGAGGCTGTCGAGCTGTCGCAGTCGGGGAGTGGTTTTGCGAATGGTCAGCAGCGCCATGGCCACGGCCAGGACGGACAGGGTGGCACCGGAGATGAGCATCCAGCGGGATACCTGGGCGGACTGGTAGGTGATGTGCCAGGGGCTGAAATGGAAGATGACGGCAACGAGCACCACAGCTATGGAGCCATACAGCCCCCAGTTGGCAGTGCGTCGGATTTTGCGGATAAGGTCTTTCATAAGAGTGTCTTTTGCTATAAGGTCGATAGGACCGATTAAGGGTTACTTTTTTGTGATTTTCTCTTTCAGGTAGCGGGCGGTATAGGAGTCGGGACAGTCGACCAGGTCTTCGGGAGTGCCGGCAAATACCACCCGTCCGCCGTCGCGTCCGCCTTCGGGTCCCATGTCGATAATCCAGTCGGCCACCTTGATGATGTCGGGGTGGTGTTCGATGACCAAGATGCTGTGACCACGTTCGATGAGGCTGTTGAAGGAGGAGATGAGCTTCTGGATGTCGTGGAAGTGCAGGCCGGTGGAAGGCTCGTCGAAGATGAAGAGTTTGGGCGTCACCGCTTCGCCCCTTACAAGGTAGGAGGCAAGCTTTACACGCTGTGCCTCGCCACCGCTGAGCGAACTGGAGGATTGCCCCAGTTTGAGGTATCCAAGACCCACCTCTTGCAAAGGCTTGAGGCGGGATATGATGGAGGACTCTTCTTGAAAGAAGTCGATGGCTTGGTCGACAGTCATGTCGAGCACTTGCGATATGTTGACTCCTTTGTAGGTTACCTCCAGGGTCTCCTCTTTGAAGCGGGTGCCATGGCACTCCTCGCACAGCAGGTGCATGTCGGCCATGAACTGCATGCCCACGGTGACGTAGCCTTCGCCCTCGCACACTTCGCAGCGTCCCCCTTCGGTGTTGAAGGAGAAGTAGCCGGGTTTGTAGCCGCGGGCTTTGGCCAGGGGCTGCTCGGCATAGAGTTGGCGTATCTCGTCGTAGGCTTTGATGTAGGTGGCGGGGTTGCTGCGGGTGGAACGGCCGATGGGGTTCTGGTCCACCAGTTCCACACCGCCTATCCTTGACACGTCGCCGTCAAGGGCGGCGCATTTGCCCACGTAGTCGTGTATGCCTTCGAGCCTTTTCTGTAGTACGTCGTAGAGCACTTGCTTCACCAGCGTGGTTTTGCCCGAACCGCTCACCCCTGTCACCACGGTGAGGACACCAAGGGGAATGCTCACATCGACGTGGTGCAGATTGTTGCAGCAGGCATCGTGGATGTTGATGCGGTCGCGCCAGCGGCGGCGGGAGGAAGGGAGGGGAATGGAGCGGCGGCCGAGGAGGTACTGCGCGGTGAGCGACTGTTCGGGAGGATTGTCCACCAGCCCTTGGGGGGTGCCGGCATACACCACCTCTCCGCCCAAGCGTCCGGCACCGGGACCGATGTCGATAATATAGTCGGCGGCACGCATGATTTCCTCGTCGTGTTCCACCACGATGACGGTGTTGCCTAAGTCGCGCAGCTGTTTGAGGATAAGGATGAGTCGGTCCGTGTCGCGGGGATGCAGACCGATGGAGGGCTCGTCAAGGATGTACATGCTGCCCACCAGCGAGCTGCCCAGCGAGGTGGCCAGGTTGATACGCTGGCTCTCGCCGCCGCTGAGGGTGTTGGACAACCGTCCCAGCGTGAGGTAGCCTAATCCCACGTCAAGCAAGTAGGCTGTCCGGCTGTTCAGCTCCGAGAGCAGTCTGCGCACCACCTGCTGCTCGTGTTCGGTGAGGGTGGGAGTGCCGTCGTCGGGTGTGGTGATGGATTTGAGCCACGCTGCGAAGTCGCTGATGGGCATATCCATAAGCTCGGTGATGGATTTGCCGCACACTTTCACGTATGAGGCATCCTTGCGCAGGCGCGAACCGTGACAGTCGGGACAGGTGGTCTTGCCGCGATAGCGCGACAGCATGACGCGGTATTGTATCTTGTAGCTCTGCTCCTCCAGCCAGGCAAAGAAGCCGTCAATGCCTTCCCACAAAACCTTCCTGTCTGCCGGGTTGGCCTTTTTATTATCTCCTTGTGTCGACTGCCCGTGCCAGAGGAGGTCGAGTTGCTCGGGGGTGAGCTCGTTGTAAGGCGTGTGGATGGGGAAACCTATTTTGCCCGACACGCGTATCAGGTGGTTCTTCCATTCCGACATCTTTTCGCCGTGCCAACATACCACAGCGTCGTCGTAGATGGAGAGGAATTTGTTCGGAACCACGAGACTCTCGCTGATGCCCATTACATTGCCGTATCCGCCACAAGTGGGGCAGGCGCCATAAGGGTTGTTGAAGCTGAAAAAGTTGGGGTTTGGCTTCTCGAAGGTGATTCCGTCGGCCTCGAAGCGGTTGCTGAAATGGAGTGTCTGCGGGTCGCCGCCCTGGGGGCTTTCGGACCGCACGGCACAGCTGCCACGTCCTTCGAAGAAGGCTGTCTGCACCGACTCGGCGATACGGGCCATCTGGTCGTCGTCGCCATGGTGGGTCTGGATGCGGTCGACAAGCAAAGCCACCTCCTGCTCGTTGCTGGCCGAGGCCAGGAAATCGTCAATCCTCACGACAGTCCCCTTCACATCGATGCGCATGAACCCTTCCTGCTGTAGCATTTCGAGCTGGGGGCGCAAGGGGTGGCTTTTGTCGTGAAGCAGGGGGGCGAAGAGCGTCACGCGGGTCCCTTCGTCCAGGCTGTAGATGTAGTCGACCACATCGCTCACCGAATGGCGTTTTACCTCTACGCCCGAGATGGGTGAGAAGGTGCGGCCTATGCGGGCTAACAGCAGCTTCAGGTATTCGTATAGTTCGGTGGAGGTGCCTACGGTAGAGCGGGGATTGCTGGTGTTCACCTTCTGCTCGATGGCTACGGCAGGGGCAATATTCTCGATGAGGTCCACTTCGGGTTTGGCCATACGGCCCATAAACTGGCGTGCATAGCTCGAAAGGCTCTCCACATAGCGTCGTTGCCCTTCGGCATAGAGGGTGTCGAAGGCCAGGCTCGACTTGCCGCTACCGCTCAGGCCGGTGATGACCACCAGTTTCCCCTGCGGTATATCGACAGAGATGTTCTTCAAATTATTGACGCGCGCGCCGTGTATCTTTATCATTGTCAAATCGTGTTTTGAAGGCGGTATTCAAGCCCCATACACCCAATTGCCGCACACGTAACGTGTACAGCAATAGTTGTTTTCTTGGCATACGGGCATACCCATGCTATCTGCAAAAATACGAAAATAATACGAAAAAACAGAATTGGTCTTGGAAATTAATGAATGTGTTAACGTGTTATTGTGTGAATCCTCGACCAACGAATTATAGCGGGGGCGACGATGGATGCTTTGATTGCTAGTAGCATTTCCCGTCAGGAGTGCAGACTCGGGACTTGCGGTCGTAGTTGCCGAAGGATGTCCAGTCTGCGGTGTCGCGGTGGTCGAAGTCGAGGTCTTGCACTCGGAGGGGCTTTTCCTGTGGCACCAGTTCGGGGTAAACCTCCTTGTAGAGTAGTTCGTACAGACTTTCGTAGTTGGCAACTACCACTTTGTTGGAATACTGGCGGTACTCCAGTTTCAGTTTGCCCTGTGGGTTGACCACGAACATGCAGGGAACGCCGTCGATGACATCCTCCAGCTCAAACTGGCTGTCAAATACATACTGGGCGATGTTGAGGAATCTGTCGTCGGCGCCGGTGCAGAAACGCGGGTCGTCGTCGCGGAGGTAGTACATGTAGGGTGTTTCGATGCCGTAACGCTTGAGGTATTTGGTGTTGTTGTATTTCAGCGATGAGCAGTCCTCCAGCACGAAATACCAACGCACATGGGCTGTGTCGGCATTGTAGAGCCGGTTGAAGACGAGTTTCATCTGCTCCTGGCAGGGGCCGCAGCAGTGGCTGTAGAAGACCACCACCTTGTAATGCGTGGTGTCGTCCTTCATCAGGTGTTTCAGGCCGTCGATGGTCAGCGGCCGCTGGTCGGTGTACTTGTGTGCGTTGGCGATGTCGCTGGGTTTCTCAATGCAGAACTTCACCAGTCCGCAGCCACCGAACAGCAGCACGGCGGCCAGCATTACGATTGTTAGTTTTGTACTTTGCATGGATGTTGTTTTTTGTTAGTCCTGTATAGTAGTCGCAAAGGGTGGTGAAATCTTACAGTTTTTTTGAAAAAAAAGTACGCCCTGATGTAATATGGCCGATTGGGGATTAAAGAATAAGCGCACCCGTTAAAAAGGCATAAATCCCAACCCAACATTGACTATCACCAGCTGCGCCATCCAAAGGTCGGCGTTCACCTGCCTCAGGGCGTTGATCTGCTTATGACGTATACGGTCCTGCTCTGTGGGAACGATTCCCCAGTCATCGTATGAGAAAGGATTGGCTATCGTGAACGAATATCGCAAACCGATATTGAGCAGCACCTTGTTGGCGAGCATATAGTTACGACCTGTCTCTATCTGAATGCCATAACGGTTGAAGGTCGAATCCGTCAGCCAATTCCTCAACACCTGTTCTGCCCGAGGTGTGAGCCCCAGCCTGCTCGCATACACTCCCGCACCCACATAAGGACCCAGCGGGGCATATGCATTACTAGTATACCACCTATAGGAGAGTGCAGCACTCAGAATACGAGTGTCGTAAAGGTTGCCTGTTTGCGGCCTGGAGGCAGAGCCTGTCACAAAGCCCTCGTTGACATAGAAACTGGTTTTGTTGTAATCAACCCCCACAGCCAACGAGTGCCGCGGTGCAGTCACCCACTCTATTGCGATGCCTGGCCGCAAGTCAATCCACCGTTCGGGATAACGTTCAAAAAGCCTGTTCATCACAGGGAAATCCATGCCCACCTGTCCACTAATGGCAAGTCTGCGACCCAAGAACCCAGGTGTACCATGAGATAAAGCCTGGTGATAGGTGGAATAAATGTCGTTAGTCACTAAATCGCGACTGTCGGTAAAATAATGCTCCTTCGCTTGGTCGTTCACAATCCTTGCCCTGCGGGTATCAATCAAAAGGTTGCGCGTAACTGTCAACTCCCTATTGGCAAAATACTTGTATGCAAAAATGGGGAACGATGGAGCGGCAATGACTCCCAACGCTATCTGATACAGCGGCCCCAACCGCTCATATTCTCTATTCACCACCATGTTCAGGCTCAGCTTGTCGGTGCAATAGCGTTGGTTGAGGTCGTTCATCAAAGGTTGGGTGGAAAGGCTCAATGGCACATTGCCTTTGCTTTTCCAAAACTCGTTAGTCCATTCGTTGATGGTGACAAAATCGTTGTAGAACTCGGCGTCGGCATGCTTGCGCATGGCGGGGTCGGAGAAGTCCACTATCGACATTCCTGCAGCCTTGGCCGCCTCTAATACCTTGCCCACAAGCGCCTGTTCCATGCGGTCGCTCTTGCGGTATTTGATGCTTGCATCCTTGCTATTCTCCACCACGATATATTGCGGGGCATACAAGAACGTCGCCTTCGTACTGTGGTCAACCGTATCGTGTGCTTCTTCGCCATCAAGACAACTATCCATAAATGAACGGAAGCTGTCATTCTCCATCATAAAGTCGGTAAAGGCATAGCGCGATTGGTCGGCGATATGGCTCTGCTGCTGTTTCTGACGGATGCGGGCATACTTCTGGTTGGTCATGGCCGTCTGCTGCGATCCTACCCCTACTGTGGCAGTGTCGTATGTGGCAGCAAACGAGGCTCTCGACAGGCTGTGCTTGTCGCGTAACGCCAACAGCAAATCCCGCCCCATTGCCGACAGCTGTGGGTCGTCGGGATAAAGGCGGTGCATCTTCCATACCTCGCGCATCGCCACCAATGTCGCCTCCGCGGCCGTCAATTTGCTAAACAGGTAGTACACCTGTTGCACTTCTCCCTCATATTGCCTATAGTCACCGACAATGGAGTTGGTGTTGTAGTAGGTCTTATACATGGCAATGCCATACAGCGCCTGCGCCATCGAGCGGGCAAGAAAGGCATTGTTCGGATACTGTTGTTGCAACACATAGCAGTCGTAGAACGCCCTGGTATAGTTTGAATAGATAAGGTTTTGCCTGATGCACTCGAAGCGTGCCAACCCTTGCAGGTGGACAAACTCGTCGGGCGTGGTCACCACAAAGGCACTGCCACCCTCGTAGTGGGACAGTATGTCGCCCGTGCGGGCACGGCGCTTCTTGATGTTGGGATGCGTGCTAAGGCTGTCGGGATAGTCGTCGCGCGACGAGATGGGCGCCACCTTCTCAAGGAAATAATGGCTGGGCAGGCGGTAGTAGGGCGAATTGAAATAGGTGGTGTCGAACGGCACCTCGTCAAACGGTAGCATGGCATACTGCAGCACATCAAACACGCCGTCGGTCACACGCTTGTCGTAGGGACTGCCTATATAGAACAGACGCAACCCGAGGCTGTCGGCCTCGTTTTCCATTTCGCGCGAGCGGTAGTGGTACTTCAGAAAGTTGGCCATCTGCTCGGCCTCGTCGTCGCTATTCTTGATGCGGCGGGTGAGCACCTCCATGTTGTGTTTGCGGTAGTAGTGCACTATCTCGTGGCTGATGACGTAGGCCAGCTGTGCCTCGTTCTCCACCTGTGCCACCAAACCCGTGGTGACAAATATCATGCCCTGCCCAGTGGCAAAGGCGTTCACCGAAGAGCTTTTGACTGTGTAGAAACGCAGTTCGCCACGCAAACCGGGGTAGTCCTTCAACAGTGTGTCGGCGATGCGTTCCACCATGCGGGTGATAGGGTCGCCATATAGGATGCGTCCGTTGCTGGTGAGGCGGTTGATGTGGTACGATGCCTCCAGTACGCGGTCGCGGTTGGCAAGTTTTCCATCATTATAGTCGCGCACCCGCTGTTTGTCCTCGCTGTACAATTCGCCTAACCCCTTGCGGAGGTCTGCAGGGATAGGCCCTTCCGACTTGATGCCGGTGAAGTTGTTCAGGTCATAATTCTGTTGGGCAACGCCAGCTACACCAGCTGCCAACATTAGCAGCATGGCTATATGTTTAGAAATTGACATGTACAAGATTGGATTCTTTGTGGTATGAATAGATTCCGATATACTTGCCGGGAGCCTGACGCACAAAGTTGTCCATCAGTGACCCCTTGTCTTTAGGAATGGAGATCTGCTTGGCTAACGTGCCCTGTCGGTCAATGCCGTAGATGACATACGAATGGGCGCGAATGCCCAAGGCAATCCTTGATTCCGAAGAAGCAATGTCGTATGTCGCCGAGGGCTTAGCTGGCTCAGGCAGCATCACATACACATTGTCGCCCTCCGCCAGCATAGGCGCATCGCCATAGCAGGGTATGTCGGCCGCCTGAAATGTGCGTTCCGAATTCACTGTACGGAAAGGCTTGTGCCAAAGTATCGTGCCAGTGGTGTCGACAGCCAACGCCAGCGACCCCATTGTAAAATATTCGTTCACGTCGGGTGAGCTGGTTGAACTGGTAGTAACCTTCCAGATGCGTTGCAGCAGAAGCACGCCGCCATAGCCGGTTTCCGCACTGTTTGCCATTGTCAGCGCGTCTACCATGCCCACTTCGTTCTCTTTTTTGGTAGACTTGTTGCCAAACACGTTAAGTTCGTCGCTGGTGAAACGCTCCGTTGAGGCCTTTACGTCGCCCGTGCGCAGGTTGAGGGCAATGCCCACCATCTGGTCGAAACAGTCTTTATTCTTGGGCGACTTGGGTGTGCGGATGTAGCCCGCTGCCACGGCATATTGTACCGATGGTGACCCACCGCTTCCCACGATATTCAGTAGCGTCAGCCGGTACACTTCTCCCACCTTCACACTCCCCTCCACACTCTTTTCGTCGTCCACGTCCAGCACATGCATAGAAACGATGGTCTCATGGCTCGCCTTGTCGTACCGTGAGCCAAACAGATACACCACGCCGTCGTCGCTAACGTGCAGGTTGCTCATCATGTCGGCCTCGAAATGTTTCTCCCACAACAATTCCAGTTTTTCGTCCAGCAACAACTGACGGTGAACCATCTCGTTTGAGACCGAATTGACAAACACGTCTGCCACGGCATAAAACAACCCGTTATCCGACTGGGCACTCCAATTGTATGTTTTCAAATTCTTTCCGGGTATATTGTCGAACACCTTCTCGCAACGCTCCAACGTCATGCTTTGAGGGTCGATAACGGCACGATAATAATCGGCCACAATTACGCCACGGTACAGCAGATATACCTTGCCGTCCACATAGTTGGCAAACACTATTTGGCTCATTTTTGTCTCGGGCAGCGAAACCTGACGTAGCACCTTCATGTTTGTGTCTGCCGCAACCACCTGCAGTCCACACGGAAAGAAACTACCCAGGAAACTGCGGTTTTCATAAGTGGCAACAAGTATTTCGCCATCCTTTTCGGCTAAAATGTGGCTGTTGTGCGACATCAGGTGGTCGAAACCCTTATTCGTTTCGCCGAAGCGGAATGTCGGCATCGAAGGCTGTGCCATTGCGCTTATCGCCAGCATTGCCACAGCCAAAAAAGATAATAAACGTCTCATAATATTATCTGTTTTTAATTTCATTGGTATTTTGCTCAAAGATGCGTGTTTTTTACACACTCGAGGAAAAAAGAGTTGAAAACAATTTTGGAAATCAACTATCAATATCCAAACTTTTCAACTTTTAAAAACTTGTTCCAACTCCCAATCTCACGGTCAGAGTTTTCAACTTGGAATCCACCGCATAATAGCTGTTGTCTCCCATTGGTTTGAGGGTGTCCCTGTCTTTGTTAAGGCCACCCAGATTCAAAAGGCTGTAGCCGCCTTGTAGCGAGACATAAAAGTTCTCGGCAAAGTCATAGCGCACTAATGCCATGGGGCCGACTTTACTGTGTGTATTGAAAATGTCAACTTTCCAGTCACTACCCGCAGTCAGCCTGTTCTCTCCCATTACACCGACACCGGCCATGAGTTGCTCGCTGAAGTGCCACCCTACATATAAATTCAAGTCCAGGCTTATGTCTTTGTTGTTTCCTTTCAGAGATTCCGAGTCTAGGGTGACCTGATATTTCTCAATGCAATAGCTGCCCAATATCTGGAGGCCAATCACAAGGCGGTCTTTTGGAAACTCCGACCACCAGCCCAAACCGAAGACAGGGTTGATAACCTGAGTCTTATATTTTTCGGGGTTGACTACCTGCCACTCCGTATAATTGTCCTGATAAACAAAACTCCGTCCAAAGGTGTTTTGCGTTCCTATATAGATACCTATACCACGGTTGTTACCGTACGTGCTGGATTCGCCTAGCACTTGTCCTTTGCCGGATGCAGCTGCCAACAGCAACGCTGCAATTATTATCATTTTCTTCATTGTTGCATTTTTTGGTTCGTGAAATATTTTCAACCTCGACATTCGGCGGATGGCGTTTGCCTGTCCGCTGAATGTCAAGGTTGAGGTTGTTGGTTTGGATGTCTCGGTGTGCCGGGTTTCCCAAACCTTGGGATGGGAGTGCGGCTCAAAGGGCGAGAAGTTGCTCCCATCCGGTCGCGACGGCTCAATGGCGAGACGTTGCTCCCATCCGGTCGCGACGGCTCAAGGGTGAGACGTTGCTCCCATCCGGTCGCGACGGCTCACTTAGAGCTTATCGTTGGAGCCGAGGACGTTGACGATCTTGTGGATGTACATCTTCTTCATGCTCTCGCGGGCAGGTTTGAGATACTGGCGCGGGTCGAAGTGGTCGGGATGCTCTGCCATGTGTTTGCGGATGGCGGCGGTCATGGCCAGACGGCTGTCGCTGTCGATGTTAATCTTGCAGACGGCGCTCTTGGCGGCCTTGCGCGGGATGCCTACGGCTGCCTTGAGGGCGCCACCGTTAGCGTTGATGATGTCAACCTCTTCCTGGGGCACGGAGCTGGAGCCGTGGAGCACGATGGGGAAGCCGGGGAGTTTCTTCTCGACAGCTTCGAGAACGTCGAAGGCCAGGGGAGGAGGTACGAGGCGGCCGGTCTGCGGGTCGACGGTGCACTGCTCGGGTTTGAACTTGTAGGCGCCGTGGCTGGTGCCGATGCTGATGGCCAGGGAGTCGCAACCGGTGCGGGTGGCGAAGTCGATGACCTCTTCGGGTTTGGTGTAGTGGCTCACTTCGGAGGCCACTTCGTCCTCTACGCCGGCCAGCACGCCGAGTTCGCACTCAACGGTGACGTCGTACTTGTGGGCATATTCTACCACCTGACGGGAGATTCTGATATTCTCTTCATAGGGCAGGGCGCTGCCGTCGTACATCACGCTGGAGAAACCCATGTCGATGCAGCTCTTGCAGGTCTCGAAGCTGTCGCCGTGGTCAAGGTGCAGCACAATCTGGGGGTTGGGGCAACCAAGCTCTTTGGCATACTCCACGGCACCCTCGGCCATGTAGCGCAGGAGGGTCGGGTTGGCATAGTCGCGGGCACCCTTGGAAACCTGAAGGATGACGGGGCTCTTGGTCTCGACGGCGGCCTGGATGATGGCCTGCATCTGCTCCATGTTATTGAAATTGAAGGCGGGAATGGCATAGCCGCCGTTGACTGCCTTCTTGAACATCTCGCGGGTGTTCACGAGTCCGATTTTCTTGTAATCTACCATGATATTTGTTGTTTTATTTATTGAGTTCTATTGATTTAATGGAATTAATTGAATTAATTGAATCCGTTCATTCCATTGATTCCATTACTTCCTTTGTTGTAATATCCCGATTGTTGCCGGTATTGCTGCCTGACGCGATACATTTGTTCTTTCAATCCGCCATTCTCGACAAACTGTTTCACTTTGGATTGGATCAGTCGGTCGAGAAAGAAGATGGCTTGTTCGGTCATTCCACGGGCAATATTGGCGGTGGTTTGCGGTGGACGAGTCCGAGCCAACTGCATGAAGTACTCCGAATCGCTATGCTCTTTTCCTATAGCCCAAAGTGCTTTCATTTCGACACTGTCTTTCGCCCAGATGGGATGTAGGTGAGTGCGGAGCCAATCGTCGTAGTCCTCGTGCAACTCGTGGAGGCTTCCTGCGGCTACTTTTAGCAGCTTCAGTTCCGACTCTTTGCTGGCCGCCCCGTCGGTAATGCCTTCCACGATGTTTTGCTTTCCGCTGCGTGCCGCCTGCACCATCTGGTCGACGGTGCGGTCTTTGCTTCGCTCCATATATCGCTCGCAGAACCAATAGGTCAAGTCATACACAATCACAGTCTTTTGATAGCATATCAGCTGGTGGTAATCACCACTGGATGCCAAGAGTGTAGTGTCGTTATTGTCCATGATTTGCCAATGTTTTGAATTTGCAAAGATACTAACTTTTTTTCGTATGGACAAATTATTTTTTGGGGATAAAGGCAAAGCCCCTGCTGGAGGTGGCTCTGACAGGTGGCAAGAAAATCAGAGGGGAAACAGCCCGAACACGGCGGCGCCGCTGCCGGTCATGGCTGCGTAGTGTGCGCCACGGCGGTACATGTCGTCTTTCAGCGCAGCGATGGCGGGATGGGCTGGGAATACGGAGGCTTCGAAGTCGTTGACGATGGTTTCACGCCACTGCGGCACGGGTTGGCGCACCGCCTTCCGCAGGTCGGGACGACTGCCGCCCTGCAGATGCAGGCCTGCGTAGGCCTCGCGGGTGCTGACATGCTCGTCGGGTGGTATCTCGATGGCTATGCGGTAGGCGGACAGGTCGAGGTCGATAGGTTCCAGTTGGTCGCCTATGCCGGTGGCGTAGGCGGGGCGGTTCTGGATGAAGAAGGCGCAGTCGGCACCTATCCGTGCAGCCCGCTGCTCGAGGTCGGCGGTTGCAAGCCCCAGCGAGAACATGTCGTTGAGCATCTTGAGGGTGAAGGCGGCATCGCTGCTGCCGCCGCCGAGGCCTGCCCCAAAGGGGATGTGCTTGTGCAGCAGTATCTCCACCGGCGGGATGCCGAACTCCTCCTGCAGCAGGCGGTAGGCTTTCATGCAGAGGTTGTCATCGGGGGTGTTGTCGAGGAGGATGCCTTCCTGCCGCATGGTGGTGTTGGATGCTGCCGTGGGGTTTATCTCCAGCTCGTCGCAGAGGTCGTGGACGGGCAGGAAAATGGTCTCCAAGTTGTGGTAGCCGTCAGGGCGTTTGCCCACAACGTGCAGGCCGAGGTTGATTTTGCAATTAGGGTGACTTTTCATGACAGGAGGGATTGTCAAGTTAATACCTGCGGCGGTTCGCCGTCGTAGGCACGGATAATCTTAGTGACCAGTTTGTGGCGTATCACGTCGCTGTTGTCGAGGTGGATGATGCTGATGCCGCTGATGCCATCGAGGATGTGCATGGCCTGAACCAGTCCGCTCTGCTGGTGGCGTGGCAAGTCAATCTGGGTGATGTCGCCGGTGATGACGAATTTGGCATTGCGTCCCATGCGGGTGAGGAACATCTTCAGCTGGGCAGAGGTGGCGTTCTGTGCCTCGTCGAGGATGACAAAGGCGTTGTCGAGGGTGCGTCCGCGCATGAAGGCGAGGGGGGCAATCTCGATGGTGTTGTCCTCCCAGTAGGAGAGGAGCTTCTGCTGCGGTATCATGTCGCGCAGGGCATCGTAGAGGGGCTGCAGGTAGGGGTCGAGTTTGTCGCGCAGGTCGCCAGGCAGGAATCCGAGGTTCTCGCCGGCCTCCACAGCGGGACGCGTCAAGATGATGCGGCGTATCTCCTTGTTCTTCAAAGCACGGACAGCGAGAGCTACAGCCGTATAGGTTTTGCCTGTGCCGGCAGGACCGATGGCGAAAACCATGTCGTTCTCCTTCACGGCCTCTACCAGTCGCCGTTGGTTGGGGGTGCGGGCACGGACAAGAAGACCGTTGCGCCCGTGCACGAGGATTTCCTCGTTGGTTTCCGCCTCGGGTGTGGAGCCGCCATTTTCAAATATCTGCATGATGACGTTCTCGTTCAGCCGTCCTACCTTGTCGTAGTAAGTCTTCATGGCCTGCAGTTTGCCGTCGAAATGGTCGATGTCCTCGGCGCTCCCCACCACTTTCAGCATGTCTCCTCTGGCAATGATTTTCAGTTTTGGGAAAAGGATTCTGACGAAGTCGAGAATCTTGTCGTTGTCACCCCAAAAGCGTGTGTAGTCAATCTCTTCGAGAGAGAATATTTTTTCTGTGATAGGTTCTTCCATGTTGCAAAAATACAAAAGAAAACTGACATGCACATATTAATTGAGAAAAAATGTGTATTTTTGCAAATTCAATCAATTAAAATTAAACATTATGCAAAACACTTATGCAATAGGAATTGACGTCGGTGGCACCAACACCGACTTGGGATTGGTTCGTGATGACTCGAAGATTGTGTCGCGCCGCAGTCTGCCCACCGGCAACTATGCCCTGATAGAGCCTTACGTGCAAGATATTATCGACCAGATAAAGGAGATGCTGGCCGAAGGAGACCCCGAGGCAGGGGTCACCTCCATCCGCATGGACGAGTTGACGGGCATCGGCATGGGTGCCCCCAACGGCAATTTTTATACCGGCTGTGTGGAATGGGCTCCGAATCTGCCGATACGCGGTCTGCTGGATTTCCAGAAAGAGTTCGGCAAACATACCAGCATCCCCTTTGTGCTTAGCAACGATGCCAACGCCGCCGCCTACGGCGAGTATGTGTATGGTGGAGCCAAGGGCATGGAGCACTTCATCATGATAACACTTGGCACCGGTGTGGGCAGTGGCATTGTCGTCGACGGACGGTTGGTTCACGGCTCGACCGGCACCGCAGGCGAGCTGGGTCACAACATACTCATCCCCAACGGACGGCGTTGCACCTGTGGCCGCAAAGGCTGTCTGGAGACTTACACCTCGGCCCGTGGTATCGTGCAGACCTATATCGAGCTGCGCAACGAAAAAGGTGTCCCGCAGGAAGCTCCGCGCATGAAGGGATGGATAACCGCCGATATCGAGGACAGTTACATCACCAGCAAGATGATTGGCGATGCTGCCAACGCCGGCGACCCATTGGCTAAGGAAACCTACTGCATGGTGGCCAACTGGTTGGGCTTGGCATGCGCCAACGCCTGCACCTTCTCAGCCCCCGAGGCCATCTTCCTTATGGGTGGCCCCACCAAGGTGGGTGAGCCCTTGCTGCAGCCCCTTCGCGAGGCATTCGAGGAAAACCTTCTCAACATCTACAAAGGACGGTGCGAGATACGCATGTCGGAGCTGGCCACCAACGAAGTGGCCATACTTGGAGCGGCAGCCCTCATCAAATTGAAAAAGTAATAGCCTGTTACACCATTCAACATTTTCATTATGCGTAAGAGACTCCTTTTCCCATTGTGTGGCCTGCTGATGTTTGCGCTGCTGTATAGCTGCGAGAGCGGATACAGCCGCTATGTCAACCCGCTTGTGGGTACCGACGGCCATGGCCACACCTATCCTGGTGCCATTGTTCCCTTTGGACAGATACAGCCCGGACCCGATACCCGTCTTGAGGGCTGGGACGGCTGCAGCTGCTATCACTATAGCGACGACACCCTATACGGTTTCAGCCATACCCACCTCAACGGTACTGGTTGCGAGGATTACGGCGACATCCTGCTCATGCCCGTTGTGGCCGAGGGGAAGACATTCCGTTTCTCGTCCGATATGCCCCAGTCCGAGTTCTGCTCTTCTTTCAGCCATCGCGGAGAGAAGGCACGCCCCGGATACTACCGTGTCGTGTTGGACCGTAGCCGTGTGATGGTTGAGCTTACTGCCACCGACCGTGTGGCGTGCCACAGGTATACATTCCCCGGCCGGGGACCCAAAGGCTTCGTGGTGGACCTCCGTCATCGTGACAAGGTCATCTCTGCCGGCTTCAACCGTCCCAAGGCATCTGCCGACGGAACGCACCAGTTCCCTGTCGGCACCACCCTCACGGGCTGGCGCGAAAGCAACGCCTGGAATCCCGACCAGTGGTGCTATTTTGCCCTGCAATGCAGCGAACCCATAGTGGACATACAGTATTTCGACGGTGGCAAAAAAGCATTGGTCATTCTTCCCGACGACAGCAAGGAGGCCGAGGTGTATGTCTCCATTTCGGGCGTGGATGCCGAAGGTGCAGCCAAGAATCTCGCCACACGCCAGGACCGTGTATTTGCCGCGATGCGAAACGATGCCCGCCAGCTCTGGGAGCAGGCATTGGGCAAGATAGCCGTGGAGGGCGGCAGCCGAGAGGAGCGGGGCAATTTCTATACCGCTCTCTACCACTGCTACACATCACCCTATCTGTGGAGCGATGTCGACGGCCGCTATCGTGCCATGAACGACACGATTTACACCTCCAACCAACCTGTCTACACCGTCTTCTCGCTGTGGGACACCTACCGCACACTGCACCCGTTGATGGCAATTATTGAGCCGGAACGTACCGAAGAATGGATAAATACCATGATGCTGCAATACGAGACAGGTGGTGAACTGACCATGTGGGAACTCGCCGCCCACGAGACCCACTGCATGATTGGCTACCATGCCTGTCCCGTCATCCTCACCGCTCAAGAGGCAGGGCTGCTGGACAAGTGGACGCCTGCACGGCGGATGGCGCTGCTTGAGGCCATGGTTACCACCTCCAACCGCACCGATGCCCACCAGTCGTATGCACAACAGGGCTACCTCGACAGCAAGTTGGACAACGAGACGGTCTCCAAGACCCTTGAATATGCTTTCGACGACTGGTGCATTGCCCGCTATGCCTTCAATGAAATGAACCGTAACGGAAAACCCGACACCAATGCCCGCTACCGCTATCTCAACGAGGTGTACGACACCTATATGCGCCGTGCCCAGTCGTGGCAGAACGTCATGGACTCCGACGGGTTCATGCACGCCCGTCGCAATGGCGGATTCGTCACTCCCTTCAATCCCACCGAGGTCAACAACCACTTCACCGAGGCCAACAGCTGGCAGTACAGCACCTATGTGCCGCACGATGTGCCGGGCTGGATTGCCCAGATGGGCGGCAAGGCCAAGGCCGAGGCATTCCTCGACTCCCTCTTCAACACCAGCAGCGAGACCACCGGTCGCGAACAGAGCGACATCACCGGCATGATAGGCCAGTATGCCCACGGCAACGAGCCCTCGCATCATGCCGCCTACCTTTATGCCTGGCTCGGCGCCACCGATAAACTCGACCATGTTGTCCATGAGATATTGGACGACCTCTACAGCACCAAACCCGACGGCCTGTGCGGCAATGAGGACTGCGGACAGATGAGTGCCTGGTATGTGATGAGCGCCATGGGCTTCTATCCTGTTATCCCCGGCAGTGGCGAGTATGTGACCGTCACCCCTCTTTTCGACCGCATCACTATTCACACCGGCAAGGAGGATATAGTCATCAACAAGTCCGACTGGCAGCCCGGCATGTTCTGGGACGGCAAGTCCTTCTCGCCCCGCTCTAAGACCCTCTTCCCCGAGGAGCTGCGTACTCCTCCCGCCCCCGTTTTCAGCGATTGGCAGCAGTGTTTCAAGGATTCTCTCTTTGTCACCCTCACGGCACGCCAAATTGTCAACGGCGACCCCGAGAATCATGAATCAGTGGACGGCAAATCGGTTATCTATTATACCTTAGACGGTCGCACCCCCGACACCAACTCCTATCGCTACACTGCCCCCATCCTTGTCAATCGCGACATCACCATCAATGCGGTTGCCTACAATCCCGCCACTGGGCGCTACAGCCCTTTGGTGAGCCAGACACTCACCCGCTTCATTGCCGACAAGCAGCTGCGCTACATCACCAAGCCTGCACCCCAGTATAGCGAGAACGGCCCCGATGGCCTCATCGACCGTCTCTACGGCACCCCCAATTTCCGTATTGGTGGCTGGCAGGGCTGGCAAACCGACATGGAAGTGGTCATCGACCTCCTCTCCTCCAAGACCCTCACTTCCGTTTCGGTCGATTGCCTCGACAACATGCGCGCCTGGATTTTCTTCCCCAAACGCATCGAAGTGAGCATCTCCTCCGACGGTAAGACCTTCAGGCCTTGGGCACAGCTCGACAACACCGAGTTCGCCGCTGTCCGCGAGCGGCAGGAAGAGAGCGTACAGCACAAGTTCACCTGCCACGGCCCATACGCCACAGCCCGTTATGTACGCGTCAAGGCCATCAACTATGGCAAAATGCCCGAATGGCATATCAGCTCCGGCGAACAGGCCTGGCTCTTTGTAGACGAGATAGAGGTGGGCAGCCATGTGGCTACATTCTCCTCGTCGTTCTCCTCCGAAGGGGAAACAGAAAACCAATAGCAATATTAAAATCTTAGAATAATGACAAGAACAAACGCACACAAGGTTACCCTCCTGACTTTGGCCGCAATAGCGGCAATGGTGTTCACCTCATGCGGAACCAAAAACTGTCGCTGCTACGAAAAGGTAGGCGGTCGATGGACCGGTCCTCGCACCACCGCTACCGTGGCGGGGACAGTATGCAGTTCGCTCAACGAACGCACACTGATATGCAACGAGATGGACGACCCCATCCTCAACCCCGACGACATCGCTGTCGACGAAAAAAAGAAGAAGTAAAAACCGGTGTCGAAAGAACACTTTTGGTGAGTCCTCGCAACCAATGGCGGGGACTCTCTTTTTTCGTGGCTTCCACCAGTTGTTTCCCATATACTTAATCCCAAATCTGTCATTAGGAAACCGAAAACTCCTATACGATATGGAGTAACTGCCGAATCGTGCAATGCACGGGAATAAGCCCTGCCCCGTACTTTGTTCTGCCTACCCGCCCTGCGCCGCGGAGCGGCAACGATTCCCCCTCGCTACGGAGAGGGGCCGTTCAATCCTGCATCGTTATAGTGTCGTTATAGCATCGTTACTCGATGTTATAACGGATAACAAGGCGGGAAGCAGGCAACATCGAGCTGGGATTGAACGACCCAAGTGGTTCGTGGCGTGCCTATAATGTAAAAATCATCTCCACTCGGACAATAAATAACGTTACTATGCGTTAAAGAACACATGGAAACGATATTTGATTACGACATCACAGAAGATGAGAAAGAGGAAATTGGACGCTCTAACATTAGTATCAATGAATATCTTAAGTATGCGGATAGTGAATTAATGATTTTGGACCTTGCATATTTGTTCCATACGCGGGGTGATATGGAGAAGGCAAAGTCTTATGCAGACAAGCTATCACCATTAAGGAGACAAGATTGGTACCGAACCATTAAGCATTAATGAGGCGATATTTAACAAGCCATCTGTAATTAGTACGCACTGGGTTGCTTTTCTTTTTGTTTGCTACTGGAATTGTTGCTGAAGGACATGCTTTAGCGGCGTTTGACTACAAGGATGGCGTTGGCGACACGCCGTTGGCCTGAGGGGTCGAAACGGCCGTTGTCCGACGGGTTGTTGACGATGCCGTCGCTGCCGCGGTCGCGGATGTACATGGTGGAGGAGCCGCCGCCGTCCAGATTCACTGCATCGCGGCATCCCAGCCAGCGCATGATGCGTGTGAGTTCGGGCAGGCTAAGCCCCTCGGCTTCGCCTCGATGGCGTCCGTCAACCACAAGCATCACCACGGTGCCGTCGGGCTTGAGTCCCATGGCTGTGCGGTTATGGCGCCGGTAGACGAAGCTCCGATCGAGTCGTTGGGGGACGTCGATGCCACGTTGTATCAGCATAGGACCTGCGGTCATGAGGTTGCTGTCCGCCATTAGGCGTTCGGCTATACGGCTGCTGTCGGGCAGTACAAATCGGGGTCGGCGAGTGGAGAGCAGTCGGATGATAGCGTTCTGATAATATTTGCGGTGGATGCTGTCGGTGGCGGAGGGGGTGTTCTCGCCCAACTCCTTTCCGTTGATGCGTAAGTAGCAGACAGGCTCACCGGTGCGCATATTGAAATAGGAGCCGTTGATGGCGGCTTGGGCGCTGTCGCGTGTCGCAAAGGTAGAGACAGTGGTCAGCGTGCTGTCGGCGGCAAAGGTCAGATAAGAGGTGGAGCCGGACGGTATTTCGATAATGCTGAAGCATTGGTTGGAGTTGAACACCTGGCGGTGCATAAAGTGGTGGTGCTTGAAGAAAAAGCCGTCGAGCGTGTCGGTGTGCCAGTCGGCATTGACAAAGGCTATCGAGTCGGCGGTAAAGTCGCGTTGGGCGAAAGCATGCGGAAGAGTGGCAACAGAGAAGAGGGCTAACAGCACGGTGTATGCCCACCAGCGGCGGGTGTTTGTTGTTGGCACGTGGAGGAAGGTGGTATGACGGCGTCTACCTGTTGCGGGTGCTGGAGCTATTGATTGTCTGTACATGATTGCGAGTTTCTAGTCAAAGATGCATCAACTGCCGAACAGACGTATCAGGTCGGAGGCGTATGACTTGGAGACGGGGATGTCGTCCACGCCAGAATGGCCAATCTCGGCATAAATGCCTTGCGGTGTACGCCGCAGGGTGCGTACATGGTTCAGGTTCACGAGGAAAGAGCGGTGGCAGCGCACAAGGCCGTTGGTTCCAGCAAGACTGTCCATGGCCTTGAGGGTGTTGCGGAGACTGTAACGCACCAGTTTCCCGTCGTCGTCGTAACAGATGGTGACGTAGTTGCCTGCCGATTCGAGGTAAATCACTCTGTCGGCACCCACCACCAGCTTCACGTTACCCTTTTCGTCGGCAAAACGTATCATGCCAACTTCGTTGCGCTCGATGCCTTGCCGCATCTCCTCGAGCAGCTTGTCCGACTGCCGCAGCCGGATGTCGCGGTCGATGAGTTCGATGGCCAGCCAGTAGCAGATGTAGGGCACTACCACAAGGGCAAAGGCGGTGAGCAGTATATGGGGCAGAAGGGCGAAATAGCCCATGCCGAAGAACAGCGACAGGAACAGGTCGACAAAGAGACTACCGACTACCCACTCGGTGGCTTGCCACAGCAACCACTCCCGTCGGCTCAGGTTGTGACGCACCAAGGTCAGGCACAGCAGGGTGCGGCTTGCAGCCAGTACCCCCAGCGTGATGGCGCACACCACGGGCAGGCATAAACTCTCATGCTCGTGCCATTCATGCTGCAGCATGTCGGCCTCGCCATAGAACAGCGGTTGGTATATCACCATAAACAGCATCACAAACAGCGGCACCGCCACACAGAACAGTATGTTGTTCTTTATCGAATAGTATTGCTCGGATATTCTCATAGTCTATAATCGTTCAAAATCACTCTTCGGATACTTTTTCCTTTCGCCTCAGCCAAGGCAGCAATTCGTAGATGTGGTCGAAGTCTTTGGTCAGTTTCACGCCCACGCCCTGCTTGTAGGGCATTTCGGTGCGAGTATAGTAGCTGGTGTTGGAACGGTGGAATCCATACAGGTTGAAGTAGGGGGTGAAACGGTATCCTGCCTCTACGTCGCCTACCAGCACATTGGACGTGGGGCTTTCGATGCCTGAAGCGTTGTTGCCGTAGCCGAAGGTTGATTCGAAATAGAACTTGTTCCATTGCTTTCTGATGCCCACGTCGAACTGGCCTTTGCCGCTTGTCGAACCAGCCTGGTATTTGAAGTTGACGTCCACCACCTTCACCAGATTGGACACGATAGAGCTTGCCGAGGAGGTGAGCAGTCCGAGACCGCCTCCGCCCGTCAGGGCATTGGTTTCGCTCTCAGAAGTTCCGGCAGGGGAGAATTGCCCAAGCAATAGCAGGGAGATGGACTGGTTGAGGATGTCGCGCTCGTTGTTCCTGTCGATATAGGAGAACACCTGGTCTGCCACCCCTTGTTCGGCATTGGGCAATAGGATGTCGAACTTGATTGAGGGGTCCTGCAGCGTTCCCGACAGGGTGATGACATCTTCTACCTGCACGTAGGTGTCGGTCATGGGAGCCGACGGATTGCCACCGGTAAGGGAGGCGAGATTCACGCGTTGGCTGTATACAGCGTTGATGTTGAACCTTGCATCGTTGATATTGCCGGGGAAGTTGAGTGTGCTGCCCTCTCCGATGACGAAATTCTTGTTGATAAGCTGCAGCAGCGACAGGGAGAAGTTGCCCGAAGTGAACTGGTAGTCGCCCAGAATGTCGGGCTCTTTGCCGTTGCGCATTGCCACCTGGATGTCGCCGCGTCCCACGGCGGTCACGTTGGCCGTCAGCTGGTCGAAGTCCATGGGCAGGTGTACGGTCACCCCTGGGGTCACCGACAAGGTGGCCTGCAACGAGAAGGGGCTGCTGTGGGTGGTTGTCCGCGGACGGCGCGGGGTGCGCGTGGTGGTGGCGCTGGGAGGTTGCCGGAAGACGATATACTCGTTCTCGCTCACCTGTTTTCGGTTGCTGATAGGCACGTAGATGTCGCTCCCGTTCAACGCCGTGGCGCCCATGGTGATTTGCATGTTGTTGACAGGACCTTTGATATCGGCCTCGGCCTGTGCCATGAGTTTGCCGTAGAACGACTCTCCGTCGGCGGGTTTGTTCAACGCCATAATGCGCGGGGTGTGCATGTGCAGGTTCAGCAGCAATTCGGGCATCAGCTGGATGGCTCCGTCGACGTATGCCGTGTTGTTCTCAAGGTCGCGGATGGTGAAATCCTTCAAGGTAACAATGTTCTCGACAACCGTCACGCTGTCGTCGATGCGGTAATCTACGCCGGTGGCAGACAGTTTGATGGCCCCTTGGTTGATGGCCAGCGAGCCGTTGATGTGCGGAGCTTTGAGTGTTCCCTCCACGCCCAGGGCTCCGCTTACGGTGCCTTCAAGCCTGTCGGTCACTGTGGCGAGGAAGGGCTGCAGGGCAACCATGGGCAGGCGGTCGGCGGCCAGGTCGAAGTCCAGCTGCATGGTATTCTTCATGGGCAGCACGCTGCCGTGCAGGGCCAAAGGCGTATAGTCGCGGGCTTGTGCGGTCACGTCGACATACAACCGGCTGTCGTCGGGCTGCTGGTGAGTCTGTATCTGTAGGTTGCCCAATGGCATCTCGTTCACCGAGAGACTGCTCACCTGTAGGTCGGCATTGATAAACGGTGCGGTGCTGATATCCTTCACGCGGAGATTGCCGTCGAGAGTGCCGTCCACCTTGATGTTGCTGCCGGAAAGGAGCAGCGAGCACAACTGCTCGACCGAGAAGTCGGAGAATTGGGCCTGCACATAGTCGTTGCCGTCGCTTTTCCCTTTGGTGTTGCCGCCTGCAATGTCGGCGTCAATACGCACCCACTGCCCCTGGCCGTAAATTCTCAGGTCGTCGACCTCGGTGCGTTCGTTGCTGATCCATATCCCGTTGCCTGAAATCAGGTTCCACGGCTCGCCCATGACGTAGAAATCGGGCTTGGAAACGACAATCCTGTTCCCCTCTTCGGTGCTGGTGACAAAGAGCTCCATATCGCCCCGAGACAAGATGGCGCGTGGGTTGTCGCTAATCCATTTCACCGCCAGGGTGGAGATATTGCGTCCCATGCTGGCCGTCAGTTCGGGGTTTTGCATCAGTGTGGAGGCCCCTATGCGCAAGTCGTTGGCGCTTAGCCGCATCCTGTATTGCTCGCCCAATGAGCCGGCATTCAGACCCAAATCGGTCAAAGCCAGATTACCAACCTTTATCGAGTCGCTCAGCATAACCAGTTTCAGCGACTCGCCATAATTGTAGTTGCCGATGATACTGGTGCCGTAGGCTATATCCACCCCCTGCACCCATTCGTCGAAGGTGTCTTCGCGGTCGTACCATGTCAACTCAATGTGCAAATCGTCGCCTGCCAGCCGCTCCATGCCTGCGGGCATGGGTGTCTTGCCGTCGGCCGTGGGCTTGTAGGGATTATAATACAAAGGCAGGTATTGGCGGCAGAAGTCATGTCCGATGAGTGGCAGGTCGGTGTAGGCGAAATGTCCATCGACCGAAGCCTCCAGCCAGTCGCAGCCCAGCGACAGGTTTTTGTGATAGATGTTGCCTGTTGTTGGTGCGGTTTTCCTGCGCCGTTCTGCCACCTTTGACGTAGGAGGCACCTCGATGGTCCCCACCTGCTCCGAGAGGGCTTGCAACACGATGTTGCGCATGGTCAACTCGCGGTCCCCCAACTGTAGCTGTGTGTTGTCCAGCGAAACAAAGCCCGACAGCTGCTCCAGCTCTTTGCCTTGGATGTTGGCGCGCAGGCGCGTGGACAACCTTACCGCCGAGTCGGCTTTGAACAGGTGCAGGGCAGTAAGGTGGGCGTTGTTCAGGTACATGTCCGCTTGATATGAATTCTCTTTCAGGTTGGCCGAGGCGGTGAGGTCCAGCCCTATCAGTGTGTCGTGCAGACCGGCTTCGGCGTTCAGCTCGCCTGCGGCCATCTCGGCGGAGAAGGAAGTGCGGTCCAGCGTCACCCCGCGGAACAGGGTATTGTACAACCGACCTTCAATGTTGGCGTCCATCGTCTCCGGATCCAGGCCTGCCCCTCTGAACGACAGGTGCATCCCCGTCCGCCAAACCCATTCGTTGGGCAGCAGGGCGCGGATGCCCAGCATCCGCGAATCCACATCGCCCCAATAGGTGTAGTCACGTTTGGCCGTGTCGTATGTCAGTCGGGCGTGGGTCTCCAGGTCGCCAATCATGCTGTTCATGTTCACCCAGGCCTCTATGTCCTGCATGCCGCCGTTCACCTCGGCGCTCAAGTCCATCACCGACATGTTTTTCACCAGAGCAGGCAGCTCGAAGGTTACCGACTCGGGAAGCTGTACCGCCGCCAGGTCGCCATAGTTGGTGTGCATGCGGTGGAGGATGGCTTGTAAGGTGGTTTGCTGTATATTGGGCAGCCCCTTGATATGGGCGTCGAGAAACAGATTGCTGTTGTTGCCGAACGCTGCCAACAGCTTCTCGGCGGTTAGGTCGGCGATGGTGCCGAACACGTGTCCGCGTGTCGTCACTGTGGCGTCAACGCCCCATAGTGCAGGTGCCCACCAGGCGGCATCCTTCAGGTTCACCTCGGTGCCCTCTTTCAGCACCACGTCGTGTACTACGGTGTTGCAATAGTCGCTCATCTCTTCCCACCCGTCGTAGTCGAGCCGCGCATCCATAAACACACGGCTGTCGTCGGTTTGCAGGTCGAGGTTGGCCACGTTGATGCCTTGGCTGCTCACCTCGGCATCCATGGAGAGGTCGGCAATGTGCAGCCCCGACTCCTCGGTGGTGCTCAGCGACACGATTCTCACTTTCACGTGGTCGTTCACTACCTTTACATTGCGCATCACCCCGCTGATGTCCCAATAGCGCATGTGCGGGATGTCGACACCATGTTCACGGGACACATAATTTTTGGGTTCGGGCAGGTCTTGGATATAGTCGATATTGTGCAGTCGCAGCTCGCCCACCTCCACTGTGAAGGGCCCGGCGGGCGGTTTAGGCTCGTGCGAGGCGCGTTCGGCAAAGTATTTGATGATGAAATCAAGGTTGATGCTTGATTTCCCCTCGGGAGTGCGGAAAGTGTGCAGATGGTAGCGGCCGTTCCACAGCTCCACCGAGCGAAATACCAACCCCGAACCACGGTAGGGGAACCGCTTGAACCGGCAGGTGATGCGGTCGCCATAGTATATCGTGTCGTTGGTGGGTGAAATCAGTTCTATTTTGTCCAGAATCACATGGCTGAACGGACTGGCGTGCAGCGCCCCGATACGCACTTTGCCGCCCCATTCTTTCGAGAAATAACTGCCCACGGCGGCACCCAGATACGATTGCACCACCGTGCTGTTGAGTATGGCCACCAGTATATACAGCCCCAGTGCCAAGCCCAACAGAATACGCCTAACAACATGCTTTTTCTCTTTGCCCATGTTATCTCTACTTCCCTGCGGCGGAGGGTGCCGCAATATGGCATGCGACTTGTATCGGCCTTTGCTCGCAGGGATTTCGATTAATAACGTCTGTATATGCAAAATATTATTTTGGCTCTTAAAAAAAATAAAGCATGACATTGCGTCGGGCCGACTGCGCGCCGAGCATCCTGCCGCTCCCTCCTTCTTCCTCCTTTTTCCGGCTCTGCCTTCGCTCTGTCTCCAGTGTAACTCCAGCGTTGCTCCACTCTGTTTGCACACTTATGTCAATCATTTTTGGCCCTCATTCCGTCGGGAAAAAGGGCGTCCGCAATTTGGTGAGAGGAGGTCGGTTGGAGTCTGCTTGGACATGTAAGGGGGCAAGGGATAATTTTTTTTGTGATAATTGAGATTTTCTTTGTACCTTTGCATTCTGTTAACTGCATACTGCTACTGCTGATAAACTACAAAGGATTACTGATATGGATAAGCCAGTTATACTGTCTATCGAGTCGTCGTGCGACGATACGTCGGCCGCTGTGCTTCGTGGCGACCGACTGCTGAGCAATGTGATAGCCTCGCAGAAGGTGCATGAGCAATACGGTGGCGTGGTGCCCGAGTTGGCATCGCGTGCCCATCAGCAGAATATCGTGCCCGTGGTGGATGCGGCGATAAGCAATGCCGGCGTGTCGCGGGGCGACATCAGTGCGGTGTCGTTCACCCGGGGTCCCGGCCTGCTGGGTTCGCTGATGGTGGGGGTGTCGTTTGCCAAGGGCTTTGCCCAGGCATTGGGTATCCCGCTGATAGAGGTGAACCACTTGCAGGCACATGTCCTGTCGCACTTTATCAAGGAGACGGACGACAGTGTGGTGCCGCAGTTCCCGTTCATCTGTCTGCTGGTGAGCGGAGGCCATACGCAGATTCTGCTGCTGCGCGACCATTTCGACATGGAGGTGCTGGGACAGACAATCGACGATGCCGCAGGCGAGGCCATCGACAAGGCCGCGAAAATCATGGATCTGGGCTATCCCGGCGGCCCGATTATCGACCGTCTGGCCAAAGAGGGCAATGCCGACGCTTTCCATTTCGCCACACCCCATATTCCGGGATATGACTACAGCTTTAGTGGCATCAAGACGTCGTTCCTCTATTTCCTGCGCGACCGTCTGGCCGAGGATGAGGCATTCATTGAACGGAACAAGGCCGATTTGTGCGCGTCGATACAGCAGTGTATTGTGGGTTTCCTGATGAAGAAGTTGGAACGTGCTGTGAAAGACACCGGCGTGAAGCAGGTCGCCATCGCCGGAGGGGTTTCCGCCAACAGCCTGCTGCGCAGTGAAGTGGAGAGAATGGGCAAGCGCAGACGCCTGCAGGTGTTTGTCCCCAAGATGCAGTACTGCACCGACAATGCCGCCATGGTGGGCATTGCGGGGTACTTCAAATATCTGAAGGGCGAGTTTGCCGATATTTCGCTGCCTCCATACGCCAAGGATTAGGTGGCAGGCTGGCGGTCGTGGTGACGGTGAGGGTGTTCCGTGCAAAGCACCGAAGGCAAGGGGGCATGCAAGCATACGAGACGATTCGGGCTCAGGACCCGGTAGATGATAACAACAAAGTTACGCGACGATGAAACGTTGTATGGCAATAATGGCTGCGCTGCTGGGGGCATGGATGTGTGCCGCCCAGGACATCCATTTCTCGCAAGTGGATGCAGACCCGGTGCTGCTGAATCCCGCCTACTCGGGGTTCTACGAGGGGTTGGGACGTTTCGGCGTGGTGTATCGCAACCAGTGGGCCTCTGTGAGCGTGCCTTTCAGCACGCTGGCGGCATCGGGCGAGATGGCTGTATGGCGTGGCGGTGGTCGACGGGGATTGAGTGTGGGTGGCACGCTGTTTGCCGACAAGGCTGGCACACTGAACTACGGCACGGTGTCGGGACATCTGTCGACAGCCTATTATCAGGCGTTGAACCGCAGTGGCTCTAGTGTGCTGTCGGTAGGCGTGGAGGTCGGTTGGGCGCAGAGTGGCTTCGACCCGTCGCAGGCCGAGATGGAAGAGGCTGGCGAGGGATTTGAGGTGCGGAAGGTACACTACCCTCTGCTCGCGGCCGGTCTGGCCTGGTATTGGCAACCCACCCCCGATTTCCACCTCAAGGCAGGACTTTCGTTACGCAATCTCAACCGTCCGAATATCTCATATATGAAGCTTGACGAGACCTATCTGGCGCGTCGTTACAGTCTGTTTGCACGGGCCGAGTACCGCTGCTGGCAGAGCATCTCGCTGTTGCCGGTGCTGATGAGCCAGGTGCAGGGGAAGCATCGGGAAGTGGTGTTCGGCGGCGATGTGAAATGGTATATCGAGGAGGGCGGCTCACGCGAGGTGAGCCTGCGTGCCGGAGTGGCGATGAGAGCGGCCGACGCGCTGATTGCCAACCTGATGTTGGAGTACAATTCGCTGCTGTTCACCTTCAGCTACGATGCCAACATCTCGGGTCTTGCTGTAGCCAGCGGTGGGATGGGTGCTTTCGAGGCAGGACTGGTGTACCGTCTGGCCAAAGGCAACAAGAAGACAAAGGCGTTGAAGTGCCCTCAGTATTAGGCCGACTCGTCTGCGGTTAAAGGATGGACAATGTTATGTTTCCGGTTGATGCCGGTATGATAATAAATAGTTGAACGTATGATGAAAAGATTGGTTATATTTGTATCGACAATAATAGCGGCTTGGTGCCTCAGCGGACAGACGCGCTATGAGGTGACCCATATTGCACCAGGTATCAACACGCCGGGCAGCGAGACGGGCGGAGTGCTGGTGGACGACAGCGTGCTGCTGTATACCACGATGATGAACGACGAGGCCAACAGGCTCTATCTGGTGGATTTCACCCCTGTACTCACCCAAGTGATGCAGGCACCCGTAGGTGCCGATGGGCAGTTGGGCGAAGGGGCGCTCTGCCGCTGGGGGATGAATGCCAGCGGGATGAACAGTTCCAATGTGGCCTATGACGCGAAGAACGATGTGCTCTATTTCACCCGTTGTGGGAGCGGAAAGGACGACGTGTACCAGATTTATTACTCCAAACGCAAGAATAAACGCTGGAGCAAAGCCCAGTTGGTGAGCGGCGACGTGAATGTGGAGGGGTATACATGTACTCACCCCGCCGTGGGTTATCTGCCCGACGGCAAGACGATTCTCTATTTCAGCTCCGACCGTCCCGGCGGGTTGGGGGGAATGGATATTTGGTATGCCGTGATGATTGATGTGGGGAAACCGGGCAACAGCACGAATTTGGGCGGTATGGTGAACAGCGACAGTAACGATGTGACCCCCTTCTACTCGAACGAGGAGGGTTGTCTCTATTTCTCCAGCAACAGGGCTGGAGGTTTGGGCGGCTTCGATATTTACATGTCGGAGGGTTTCCGCAACAGCTGGCAGCTCCCCCGAACACTCGGCAAGGGGGTGAACAGCGCCTACGACGACCTTTTCTTCACCCTGCAGCCCTGCCGCTGCCGTTGTGTGCAGGAGCGCAAGGATACGACCGAGGCAGTGGTGGCATGCGGGTTCCTGTCGTCGAACAGGCCCGGCTCGTTGTATCAAACCGACAGCAACTGCTGCAACGACCTGTTCCGCTGGAGGCGGTTGTTCCGCCCCGACACGGTGCGCCCCGCTCCGCAGGAGCTGCCGCCCAGCCACAGCGCGTTGGATTTGCTGCCTCTGAGCCTATATTTCCATAACGACGAACCAACTCCCTGCACCCTCGACACAACGACCGTGCTGGATTATGCCGCCACGTTTAAGCGGTATTACCAGTTGCGCGACGAGTATAAGGGAGCGCAACCAAGTCCAGTGGACAGGCGGAAATGGGATTCGGTACAGGGTGCGGTAGACATGTTTTTCGACTATGAGCTGAAAAAGGGGTACAACGATATGCTGGAGTTTCTGGAACTGCTGTACGCCGACTTGAAGGCAGGAAGAAAAGTGTGCATCACCGTCGACGGGTTTGCCAGCCCTCTGTTTGAGAGCCTGTATAATGTGAACCTCTCCAAAAGGCGTATCGACAGTTTCCGCAAGCAACTGCTCCGTTGGAACGAGCAGGCGCTGCTGCCTTTCTGGAACAACGGCGCCCTGAAGCTGGAGACCGTTGCCCACGGCGCTGCCGACAGCAACACGGTGGCTCCTTCCGACCCCCTGCGCAATCCGCGGAACGTGCGGTCGGTGTATAGTATGGAGGCTGCCCATGCCCGTAGAATCGATATTGTGGATTACCACTATATTAAATGATTGTATGATAACAGGATTGCCGGGCAACCCATGTTCGTGACATTTGGGCTGGAGCAGGGTTGCAGGTTGAATCTTGACAATAGTTTGATAGGATTATGAAGATTTTGTGCGTCGTACGCAATTATGCCCCTCATGCGGGCGAGATGAAGGCCGCCGTGCCGAAAGAACCCACTTTCTTTCTGAAACCAGACAGTGCGCTGAATCCTAAACAGCTGCCCTTGTTCTACCCGGATTTTACCCACGACCTGCAGCACGAGGTGGAGGTGGTGGTGAGAATTGACAGGCTCGGGAAGTGTATTGAGCCTCAGTTTGCTCACCGATATTACAATGCTGTGGCGTTGGGTATCGATTTCACGGCGCGCGACCTGCAGCGTGACGCCAAGGCGGCGGGGTTGCCGTGGCTGGTGTCCAAGGGTTTCGACGGGAGCGCGGTTATCGGCCCGTTTGTGACGCTGGAAGAGCTTGGCCGCCCGATTGACAATCTTGATTTCTCGCTCAGCCGTAACGGCGAAGTGGTGCAGCAGGGCAATACGCGCGATATGATTTTTGCTGTCGACCAGCTGATAGCCCTTATCTCCCGTTTTATGACATTGCGTACAGGCGATATGATTTTCACTGGCACACCTGCAGGTGTCGGTCCCGTGGCTATCGGCGACCGCCTGGAAGGGACACTATGTGGCAGACCTGCCCTGACTCTGGATATCAAGTGAGTTCCCTGTCACGCATAATAAAACGGTCGGCTTACCAGTGTAAGTCGACCGTTTTATTATGCGTTGGTTGCTTCGATTAGAAGTGGAAACCAACACGGAGACCCAGCGTGCCTAAAGAGGAGCGGGTACGTCCGGTATAGCTCTCTTCGTTGGGGTCGGGAGCGGATTTCTTGGTGGGCTCGATGAGGTGGCTGCCAAGGCCGGTGTAGTTGAGGCTGACGGTCACATGTTCGCCCAAATAGGTGCCAAGGCCAATCATCCAAGCCAGACCACCGTTGGGTTTGTAGTAGAAAGTGCTCTTGGGGTAGCCGTTCTTGGTGATGAAAAGGAAATCGTAACCAATGCCCAGCTCGGCAAAGGGTTTCAGGTCGGGCATAAGCTGGTAGCGATATTTAAGACCCAGCATGACAGGGACGTTGAAATAGTGAGGAGCCGTGGGATACTGGTTCAGCGAGTCGGCATGGGTGTCGTAGGCCTTGCGGATGGAGGGACCCGAGCTGTTCCACAGAAAACTCACTTCGGCAAAGGGCTGCAGCTCGCCAACTCCTACGTCGAACCAGAGTCCGAAACGGGCGGTAGCACCCAAACCGGCGGAAGCACCCTTACCAATCTGGCTGCGGTCCAAGACCTGGAAAGAACCAGGACCGAACTTCTCGAGCTGTTCAGCTACGTTGTCGTTGAAATTAGCCATGGGAAGTGTCCCATTGAGGAAAATTGATGTTTCAACTTGTTGGGCTTTTACTGTATAACCTGCACACAGTAATGCGATACCCAAGCATAACGATTTGATATATCTGCTCTTATTCATAGTGTGATGTTTTTTGTTTATGCTACAAAGATAATACTTTTCTTTAAAATATACAAAAAAGTTACAATGTGCAGTCGATTTCGCACTGGTGCTTGGCCATCTCGGCACGACCGAGGCGGATGATGCGGCGGCAGGAGTCGAGGAAACGGTTGTCGCGGCAGGTGTCTTGCAGCAGGAGGTAGCCCATGATGATGTAGGCAAGGCTCTCGGCAAGACCGCGGACATTGTGCTCAAAGGGCTCTCCGGCTCCGTCGGCAGTGAGCTTATCGTGCATGACCTGATAGTCGGCGGTCATCTGGCGGAGTACGTCGCGCAAGGGCTCGAGTTCAGCCGTGACGGGCATGGCATCGTAGTCGGCGATACGTTTAAGGTAACTGCCGTTGCTGATACCTTTGGTGGCGGCCACAACCTGGAGTTGCGAGGTGCCTTCGTAGATGCTGAGGATTCGGGCGTCGCGATAGAGGCGCTCGCAGGTATACTCTTTCATGAAGCCGCTGCCGCCATGGATCTGGATGCAGTCGTAGGCACACTGGTTGGAGTATTCGCTGGCCATGAGTTTGGTGATGGGAGTGAGGCAGTCGGCATTGCGCAGATGTGCCTTCATGGCTTGACGCTCTTCGCCGGTGAGCGGACGGACCTTGGAGAGGCGGTCGTAGCAGTTGGCGAGGTCTACCTGGCGGGCAGTCTCATACAGGAGGGAACGCACAGCGTCGGTTTTGGCACGCATGGTGTGGAGGATGTCCTGCACGGGGATCATCTGGTCGATGGTCTTGCCAAACTGTTCGCGGGCGGCGGCATAGTCCACAGCCTCGCGGCAGGCGGCTTCGCAAAGGCCCACAGCCTGTGCGCCGACACCGAGACGGGCTCCGTTCATGAGCGACATGGTGTATTTGATAAGGCCCAGACGGCGTTCGCCGACCAGCTGGCAGGGAGCATTGGTGAAGACCAACTCGGCAGTGGGAGAACCAATGATGCCCATCTTGTGCTCGATACGGCGTACGGTGAGGCCGCCGTCGTTGCGGTCATACACGAAGTAGGAGAGACCGCGGCCGTCGGTAGTGCCCTCCTCGGAACGGGCAAGCACGAGGTGAATGTCGGCATCACCATTGGTGATGAAGCGCTTGACACCATTGAGACGCCAGCAGTTGGCAGCCTCGTCGAAGGTGGCTTTGAGACGGACAGATTGCAGGTCGGAACCGGCATCGGGCTCGGTGAGGTCCATGCTGCAGGTGGCACCTTGGTAGATGCGGGGCAGGTATTTGTCCTTGATGGCTTCGGAGGCGAAGTCCTCGATGGTGTCGGCGCAATCCTGAAGCATCCAGATGGTGGCAAAGCCTACATCGGCACGGGCAACAATCTCGCCAGCCATGGTGGTGACGGTACCGGGCATGTTGAGACCGTGGTATTTGCGGCGTTGCTTGATGCCGTAGAGTCCGGACTGCGTGAGGGTCTCGTGGTTTTGCTGTGTGCCTGTGGCATACACCACACGACCGTTCTCGACACGGGGGCCTTCGGCGTCGACCAAAGCGGCGTTGGGGGCAATGACCTCGCCGGTGATTTCACCGATAAGGTCCATGGCTTGCTGGTATCCCTCCACGGCTTCAGCCACGTTGGCGGGAGCGTCGGGGTATTTGCCTGCCTCTTCAAAGTTGTTTTCGCGGAGGACGGCTATCTTTTCGATATCGGGGTGCTGAAGGTAGAACTTCAGACTTTCGTTGTCGCTATAATAATTCATGGTTGATGTTTGCAAGGGTTATTATTTTTTGCACGACTGGTAGGCGTTCATAAGGCGGGGGATAATCTCGCACACGTCGCCGATGATGGTGTAGTCGGCAATGGAGTTGATGGGTGCATCGGGGTCGGTGTTGATGGAGATAATCTGACCCGACTGCTCCATGCCTACGCGGTGCTGCACAGCGCCGGAGATGCCGCAGGCGATATACAGTTTGGGACGCACGGTGACACCGGTCTGGCCAATCTGGCGGTCGTTGTCGCAGAAGCCTGCATCGATGGCGGCGCGGCTGGCGCCCACTTCACCGCCTATCATGTTGGCGAATTTATACAGCATGTCGAAGTTCTCGCGGCTGCCCATGCCGTAGCCACCGGCCACGATGATGGAGGCACCCTTGATGTCGACACCCTGGGGGTCGATTTGACGGCTGATAACCTTCAGGCAGTCGTCCTCGGCACGCAGGTATTTTGCGGCATCGATGTTGATGAGTTGGCCTTTGTGGTTGGCATCGACAATCTCTTTGCGCATCACGCCTTCGCGCACGGTGGCCATCTGCGGACGCGTCTCGGGGCTGACAATGGTGGCCACGATGTTGCCGCCAAAGGCGGGGCGGATTTGGTACAGGATGTCGTGGTATTCCTTGCCGGTGCGGAGGTCGGTGTGGTCGCCAATCTCGAGGGCTGTGCAGTCGGCGGTGAGGCCGCAGCGCAGGTGGGAGGCGATGCGGGGCGCAAGGTCGCGGCCCACGCTGGTGGCACCGTAGAGCACCACTTCGGGCTGACGTTCGCGGATGATGCCGTCGACGATGCTGAAATGGGGCAGGGTGCGATAGGGCGACAAGCGCGGATCGTTGGCATAAAGGATGGTGTCGACACCATAGGGATACAGTTGCTGTTCGAGGTCGGCAAGGTTGTTGCCAGCCACTATGGCTTCAAGCTGACCACCCAGGCGGTCGGCCAGGCGGCGGCCTTTGGAGCAGAGCTCGAGGCTGACGTCGGCAACGCGGCCGGATTCGTTGATTTCAATATATACGAGTATGCTGTTCATGATTTATCCAATGATGTGGTTGGTAACAAGATTTGAGATAAGGTCGTTAAGCGACTCCTGCGTGTTTTCAACGCGGATGTTGTCTTTCTGGGTCAACACCACGCTGTCCACGTTTTTCACCTTGGTGGGGGAACCGGAGAGACCCAGACGGTCGAACTCGGGGTTGACGTCGTCGGCTGTCCATACGGGGACTTCGAGGTGACGGTTTTTCAGCACCAGGTGGGCGTGACGGAAACGGGGACGGGGTGCGCTGCCGCACACGGTGACGAGCACGGGCAGGGGAGCCTCTACAACCTCGGTGCCGCTGGCGATACGACGCTTGATGCGGATGCTCTTCTCATTCACATCCAGCAGCTCCTCGGCATAGGTGATTTGGGGTATATCCATCTTCTCGGCCACCTGGGGACCTACCTGGGCAGTGTCGCCGTCGATGGCTTGGCGTCCGCCGAACACCAGGTCGACATGACCCAGTTTCTTGACGGCGCAGGAGATGGCGTAGGAGGTTGCCAGCGTGTCGGCACCGGCAAAACGGCGGTCGGACAGTACAAAGCCGTCGTCGGCTCCGCGGTAGATGGCTTCGCGGATGATTTCCTCAGCGCGCGGGGGTCCCATGGTCACCACCGTGATGGTGGCACCGGGCATCTGCTCCTTGACACGGAGAGCCATCTCAAGGGCGTTGAGGTCTTCGGGATTGTACACGGCCGGAAGGGCTGAACGATTGATAGTGCCTTCGGGGGTCATGGCCTCCGGCCCCACATTGCGGGTGTCGGGGACCTGCTTGGCCAGTACTACGATTTTTATACTCATTGTCTTTAAATTAAGGATTCAATAATCGGGTTGTTTTTGCTTTTGTGGTGTGCGGCTGTCTGGCCGCACACTGCTGTTGCCTTGTTCAGCAGGCGGAGTGGGCGTCGGTCTCGGGACTGATACGCTTCACCATGCCTTGCAGTGCGGTGCCGGGTCCCACCTCGATGAATTCGGTGGCGCCGTCGGCAATCATGTTCTGTACCGTGGCGGTCCAGCGCACAGGCGACGTGAGCTGGGCAACCAGATTGCGCTTTATCTGGTCGGGGTTGTCGACCGGGGTGGCGCACACATTCTGGTAGCAGGGGCAGATGGGGGTATGGAACTGGGTGCGTTCAATGGCCTCGGCCAGCTCTATGCGGGCAGGCTCCATGAGGGGGCTGTGGAATGCTCCGCCCACTGCCAGCGGCACGGCACGGCCTTTCAGCTCTTTCACTTTCTCGCAGGCTTGGGCCACACCTTCCACGGTACCGCTGATGACCAGCTGTCCGGGGGTGTTATAGTTGGCTGCCACAACCACCTGGCCTGCAGCTGTTACTTCGGCGCAGACATCTTCGACGGTCTTGTCATCCAGCTTGAGGATGGCGGCCATGGTGGAGGGTTGCATCTCGCAGCAGCGCTGCATGGCGTTGGCACGGGCGATGACCAGGCGCAGGCCGTCCTCAAAACCCATGGCACCGGTGGCCACCAGTGCACTGAATTCGCCGAGGGAATGGCCGCCCACCATATCGGGCATGAATTCACTGCCCATATAGGTGGCCAGGATGACTGAGTGGAGGAAGATGGCAGGCTGTGTCACCTTGGTCTGTTTCAGGTCCTCGGGGGTGCCGGCAAACATCAGGTCGGTAATGCGGAAACCAATAATCTCGTTGGCACGCTCAAACATTTCGCGGCAACGGTCGTTGTTGTCATAAAGGTCTTTGCCCATTCCTACGAACTGGGCTCCCTGTCCGGGAAAAACGTATGCTTTCATTTATTAGCGGTCTTAGTTAAAAATTGCGTGCGGAGTGTACCCGAGGGCGCCTCCGCACAAGTTATTGCTGGTTTATAAACTGATACCTCCGTCGATGCAGATTACCTGACCGGTAACGTACTCCGAGAGGTCCGAAGCCAGGAAGAGGCTCACACGTGCCACATCCAGTTCGGTGCCTGCACGGCGCATGGGGATGTCGTCCAGCCATTTCTGGCGGGCATCGTCGGGAATGGCATCGGTCATGGCGGTCTGGATGAAGCCGGGAGCAATGGCGTTGCAACGGATGTTGCGCGAGCCGAACTCTTGGGCGAAGGACTTGGTGAAACCAATGATACCGGCCTTGGCGGCTGAATAGTTGCACTGTCCGCCGTTGCCGTTCACGCCTACCACGGAGCTGGTGTTGATGATGCTGCCGCTGCGCTTTTTCATCATGTAGGGGATGAATGCTTTGCAGTAGTTGAACACCGAGCGCAGGTTAATCTGTATCACGAGGTCCCAGTCTTCGGGAGTCATGCGCAGCAACAGGTTGTCGCGGGTGATGCCGGCATTGTTCACGATGGCGTCGACGCGGCCGTAACGCGCTATGATGGTCTTGGCCAGTTCTTCCGTCTGTGCCCAGTCGGCGGCGTTGGCCGTGTAGAAAGAGCTTTCGGGGTTGATACCTTGCAGCTTCTGCATCAGCTCAACGCTGCTGTCGGTCTCTTTCAGGTCGGTGACAATCACCGTGGCACCCTCTTCGGCAAAGAGCTCTGCCGTGCGGCGGCCAATGCCGCGGGCGGCACCGGTGATAAGGGCTATTTTGTTTTCTAATAGATTCATGTCTTTAGTTTTAAGTTACATTATTATCATGCTCGGAGGCGCACATGCTGCCCCGTTGCATTAATACTAATTAACGTACTTGTCGCTTCTTTATTGTGTGGCGCTCGAAAAATCTGCTATTCCTTCTCTTTGTCAACAAGCACAAACGACAGTTTGCCCTTGCAGGCCACCTTGTCTTCCACGTAGGCTGTGGCATCGACGAAGAAGATGAGTCCTTTTCTGGCCGTGATGCGGGCTTTCACCGTGATGGTGTCGCCGGGGACAACGGGCTGGCGGAAACGGACGTCGTTCAGTCCGCTGTACAGCGTCAGACGGTTTTTCAGCTCGTCAAGGATAAGGATGGCCGACGACTGTCCCATGATTTCGCACAGTATCACACCTGGCACAATGGGCTTGCCGGGGAAGTGCCCCTGCAGGAAAAACTCGTCGCCGCGCACGTGGTAGTGCGATATGGCCATGTCACCGTCCAGCTCCATATCATCCACCAGCAGCATGGGCTCGCGGTGGGGCAGGAATTGCTTTATTTCTTCTCTTGTCAACATAGTGTCTTGAATGTTTAATGGTGAATAATACCAATTATTTAACGCGTCTTAAAGCCACACAGGCGTTCTGACCGCCAAAGCCGAAGGAATTGGACAGGGTGATGTCCACCTGGCTCTTGCGTGCCGTGTTGGGGATATAGTCCAGGTCGCAGGCAGGGTCGGGCTCCTTGTAGCCGATGGTCGGGGGCAGTATGCCGTTCTTGATGGCCAGGGCGCAGATAATCAGCTCTACGGCTCCGGCAGCGCCAAGCATGTGTCCCAGCATCGATTTGGTGGAACTGATCTCCACCTTGCGGGCCACATCCTCGCCCAACGCTCTCTTGATGGCCATCGTCTCGCTGGCGTCGTTCAGCGGTGTGCTGGTGCCATGGGCGTTGATGTACATCTTCTCGTTCGGGGTGAAACCGGCCTCTTCGGCTGCCAGGCGGATGGCCTCGGCGGCGTTGCGTCCCTCGGGATGGGGGGCGGTGTAGTGGTAAGCGTCGCAGGTGTTGCCATAGCCGCTAACCTCGGCATAAATCTTGGCACCGCGTTTACGGGCGCACTCTTCGCTTTCGAGAATCAGGATGCCGGCGCCTTCGCCCATCACAAAGCCTTTGCGGCGGGCGTCGAAGGGGACCGAAGCCGACAGCGGGTCCTCGTTCTGTGTGAGGGCCTTCATGTTGTTGAAGCCGGCCAGGGCAATGTCGCAGATGGCGCTCTCGGCACCGCCGCAAATCATGGCGTCGGCACGTCCTTCGCGTATCAGGCGGTAAGCCTCGCCCACGGCATGGGTGCCGGTGGCGCAAGCCGTCACGACGGGCAGGTTGGGGCCTTGGCAGTTGTACTTGATGGCCACGTTGGCCGACCCGATGTTGGCAATCATCATGGGGATGAAGTGCGGCGACACGCGGCGAGTGCCTTCCTCCAGCAGTTTGGTATGCTCGGTGTTGAAGGTCTTGATGCCACCGATACCCGAACCGACGGCGCAGCCTATGCGCATGGGCTCCACGTCCTCGCCAACCTTCAGACCGCTGTCTGTCATGGCCTGGTGGGCGGCAGCCAGGGCAAAGAGGGTGTACATGTCGTTGCGGCGGGCGGTGCCTCTGTCGATATCGTAGTCTTCGGGATTGAAGTCCTTCACTTCACCGGCTACATGGATGGGCAGTGTGTCGCTGTGGGGAGCGGCGATGGGGGCAATGCCGCAGCGGCCTGCTATCAGCCCTTCCCATAATGTTTCGATGTTGTTGCCAAGCGGTGTCACACACCCGAGGCCTGTAATATATACCTTGTTCATGATAATCGTTTTTTAATTTATAACTCTGTTTTCTGTCAAGCCGTGGCTTATGGGGCTTGATTAATATTTCATCAGCAACGACCCTGTGGTGAATCCCGAACCGAATCCGCTCATCACTATCAAGTCGCCGCGGGCTATCTTGTTGTCTTTTACCAGTTCGTCCAGCAGGATGGGAATGCTGGCCGATGATGTGTTGCCGTATTTCTGCACCGTGGTGGGGAATTGCTCGTCCGTACCCTCCAAGTATTGCTGAATGCCTTTGATGATGCGCATGTTGGCCTGGTGAAGGATGAAGTATTTCACGTCCGACACCTGGTATCCTTTGCTCTTCAGCAGGTGGTTGATTTCTGCCGAGCAGTTCGATACTGCCATGCGGAACACCTCGCGGCCAAGCATCACCATCGGGTGGTCCACATACACGCCCTCCACCTCAAATGGTGTAGGCTCCAGGCGGTTGCGTTGGTAAAGGACTTCCGTGTTGCTGATGGTGGTCATGCGGGCTCCCATGTATTCGCTGCCGGCTTCCACTACAGCGGCTGCGGCACCGTCGCCAAACAGCACACTGGTCTCTCTCTGCTTCCAATGGCAGAAGCGGGTGGGCTCCTCCGCGGCAAGTACCAGAATCTTCCCGGCACGTCCCGTGGTGAGGAACGACTCGGCAATGTCCATGGCATACACAAAGCCGGCACATGCAATCCTGATGTCAAAGCAAGGGCAGGTGGCACCGATGGCTCCCTGCACCATGCAGCTCAGCGAGGGGTAGACGTAGTTGTTGTTCACATTTGAACAAATGATGTAATCAAGGTCTTCTGCTTTCAACCCTGCTGCCTCGATGGCGTTGCGGGAAGCAGTAATGGCTAAGTCTAATAAACTTTCGTCTGTCATGATGCGGCGGGTTTCGATTCCCGTTCGGGTGCGAATCCATTCGTCGCTGGTGTCGAAGAACTCTGTCAACATGTCGTTCGTCACTACCTTTTTCGGCAGAGCGCTTCCTGTTCCGATAATCTTCATAGTTGGTTTTTTGTAGTTCTTTTTACTTTTGTAAACGCGGGTACAATTACCCTCTTTTTACAGATTTTTAATTTGCAAAGAAACAACGAAAGTTCCATTTCTTAATGTTAAATTTAGTACACGAGGCAATATTGTTGGCGAAGTAGCGTTATTTTGGGCGAAAAACGCCTATTTTGGGCGAAATTTGTTAAATATTTCGATGTAATGACATTCGTAAGTCAGTTAAAATTATACATTCCCAAGTTCCTGACACAAAAAAAGACCATTGCTCTTTTCTTTGCGCTTGTGGTGCTGTTTTGTGCCTTTTTTGTCGTTGTATACAGGCCGCTCGGATTGTTAAATCCGCCGCTTCCGCTCTCCATGCTCAGCAACCGGTTCTACACCCTTGTCCTGGTCTTCTCAGGCCTCGTGGTCTTCACTGTCAGTCGCCGACTTTTATATATAGTGCACCGGCGGGTCGACATGTCCCTTTCCTCTTATCTGATATGGATTGCGGTCGAGTTTCTCTTTCTCGTTGTCTCCCTTACCGCCATCGCTTGGTGGCTGAACGAGAACGAGGACCTCGGATTTTTCTATTTGTCGGGACGTGTCACATTGGTGATTGTCACGCTGCTCACTATGCCGTATATTGTCACAGCGTTGATTTTCCTCCTCCAGCAAAAACGTATCGAGATAGCCTCGCTCACCAGTCAGCTGAAGGAGAATGCCTCGCAGTCCGACCCCTCCGCCCGCGACAGTGTCGTCCAGTTCTACGACAAAGGCAACCGCCTTGTATTCGTCACCAAGCGCAGCAATGTGCTGTATATCGAGGCCGCCGACAATTACACCGTTATCCACTACATCAGCGGCGACAAGGAGGATTCGCTTGTGCTGCACAACTCATTGAAAAGCATAGCAGAGACTTTCTCATCGCAGGGCATGGTACGCTGCCACCGGGGGTATTTGGTCAACCTCGACAATGTCAAGTACGTGCGAAAGGAAAAAGATGGCCTGGTGCTCGAAATCGCCTACTGCGACCGGCTAATCCCCGTCTCCAAGACCTATGCCGAGGAGGTGGTCATGCAGTTCGCCAAATAGCCTTCACACTATACGGCTAATCATCTGGTAACCCCATATTGGCTATAGGGTTTAATCCTGCTGCATCGATTGACGTTCTTTGGCTGTAAGTTCGTTCAATCCAGTATCCTTGTCCCTTTGTTGTAGCATCCTTTTCTGTTTGTATGAAGGAAAACGATCCGATAACGATGCTGTAATAATACTGTATTGAACGACGCTACCCGCTTCCTAAACGCTTGTAGTCGGAAGCCACGCAGGCTGCAGCGGGTGCATATTGTTAAAAATACAGGTTTGTTACAATAAAGATGCAACGAGTTCGTTATTAGGAAAATTATATTAAAACTTATTGTTATGTTAGGTACATTATTAACAGTTATTGTTGGAGCGTTGGCTGGCTTTCTGGCTGGCAAGTTGATGAAAGGCTCCGGATTTGGTTTTCTTGTCAACCTTCTGGTTGGTATCGTTGGTGGATTCTTGGGTGGAAATCTGCTCGCCTGGTTTGGCATCAACTGGGGAAGAACCTTTATCGGCTATCTTGTCACCGCCTTAATCGGTTCCTGCCTCCTGCTGTGGGTAGTCTCCCTCCTCACCAAGAAGAAGTAATCCTCCCGCGATCCTATTCCCAGTACATTAACCCAAACACTAACACAAAAGGAAACGAGCGGTGTCCCCAACAATGGAGGCTCCGCTCGTTTAGTTGTATGGGATTCTATTTGCTCAGCCGGGCAGGGATAATAAGGAATCACGGCGTAATGGACAAAAAGTAGGCTGTTTTTGAGACGAAGAGTCCGAGTGGACAAAAAGTAGGCTGTTTTTTCAGTTGAAATTTGGTGGGGACAAAAACAAGTCGTATCTTTGCACCGTCGACGAAGCGGAGAGGAGCTCTGCTGGGGAGCAACTCCTCAAGGAATAGTCGACGAG
>ONFR01000036.1 GCA_900317125.1 uncultured Bacteroidales bacterium
CTTCGGTCGCGACCCACGCTTGTGCGGGGTTATTGAGAGGAAGTGCCTCCGGCACTATCAGTTCACACCATCTCGTCTTAGATGCGACAGCCAGAGCCCCGGAGGGGCTCACTCTCAATAACCCCTCACAAGCCCGAAAGGGTGCAGTGTGGGGGCATGCGACACGTGTCCTCGACTGCGTGCCGGAGGCACGCGCTCTCAATCCATCAGTCTTTGAGGAAGTACTCCTCTCTTATGACAAGCCCACTCTCTTCCAGCAAGGCACGGTACTCCTCTTCAAAGCTGACTCTTTTATGGTGTTCCTTCTGTCCCTTGATATAGTTCACTATCCTGTCCTTGTCGTGTATACTATAGGAGAAAGCCGCATACTCATGCGCCCATCCACTGAAATGAGGGAAAGCGGGATTTGCCTTGAGCCACTTGCTAGTAAAGGTCTTCACAGCCTGCACATACTGGGCAACAGAGATGGCGCCAATGCGGTAAATCTTCCCATGCAGGCTGTTGGTCTGCACCATGATGACCGCATAGAGCTCGCGGTCGTGCTCGATGGCGATAGTCTGCTCACTCCGATATGTGCGGAACACTATATGATAGAAAGACTGGATATAACTCATGTGAGGATAACGAGATATGGGGAGAAATATTTTAATGGATTTGAGAGCGCGTCTCTCCGAGACGCTGTCGTGCACATCTTGGCCTACCCCACACTGCGCTTTAAAAGGGGGCGCTCCCTTTGGTTGCTACCCCACGCTTGTGCGGGGTTATTGAGAGTAAGTGCCTCCGGCACTACTGGTACCCTCCATCTCGTTCTCCCCACACTGCGCTTTAAAAGGGGTAACTCCCTTTGGTCGCTACCCCACGCTTGTGCGGGGTTATTGAGAGTCTGTGCCTCCGGCACACATCGAAGGTGTGATACGACCAATTTTCGTCGAAGGATCACCGAAGGATCGAAGGGTGATCATAGAACCCACAAAGCTGCCTGACCGGAGGGAATGGCCTGCTAATTTGATGAGCAAACCTATGCCGAGGGAAAAGTTCGGCAAAACATAAACAGAACGCTCTTTGAGGTAATGAATGAAGGAGAGGACACCCCGACAGGGATGAGGCTCCATCATTTTCTTATCACAAAGAGCGCCATAAACAACAAAGATTATGGCGACAATAGAACAGATACTACCCACGATGCGGCGCACGGTGCCGCAGATTTACATGTACGACGACACGTCGTTCCCCGGCTGGATTAAGATCGGGCAAACGACACGTGCCGACGTGAGGAAGCGCATCGACGAGCAGCACCCTATCACCGAGCCACACAAGACCTACCACTTGCTGTGGCACAACAACGCCTTCTATGCCGATGGCAGCGGCGAGAGTTTTAGCGACCACGACCTGCATGAGGTGCTGCGCCGTATGGGCAAAGAACTTATCGGCGAGTGGTGCCGCTGTTCGCTTCGCGAGGCACAGGCCGCATACGTGGCGGTGCGACATCGCGAGACGCACGTGGAGACAGTACGCGACCTCGACTACACGATGCGACCAGAGCAGGAGAAAGCAGTAAAAGACACTGCCGACTACTTCGCAAAGATGGACGAAGAGGAGCCCGACCGCCCCAGCCACTATCTGTGGAATGCCAAGATGCGTTTCGGCAAGACTTTTGCCACCTACCAGCTGGCCAAGAGGATGAAGGCAAAGCGGGTACTGGTGCTCACCTTTAAGCCCGCCGTGGAGGACTCGTGGCGCGACGACTTGCTGCGGCACCGCGACTTTGAAGGGTGGCGGTATTACAGCAGCCGAGACACAGAAGGCACTAACGCATTAACACATTCTCACAATAGCACATTCCCATTGGTTGTCTTTGGCTCATTCCAAGACTATCTGGGGCGTGACCGCTACGGCAACATCAAGCCCAAGAATGAGTGGGTACACAGCATCAACTGGGACTTAATTGTTCTGGACGAATACCATTTCGGGGCATGGAACGACAACGCCAAGAGTCTGCTCGACCTTGGCGATGCCGATGCCAAGAGGCGACAGGTGGAAGAGGATGAGGTGATGCGCGAGGGCGGTATCGACGTAGAGAGCGGTCGCGCATGGGATGATGACGATGTGCCCATTACAGGTCGGCATTATCTCTACCTCAGCGGTACACCGTTCCGCGCTCTTGCTACAGGCGAGTTTATGGAGAACCAGATATTCAACTGGACCTATCAGGACGAGCAGGCACGGAAAGAGGCCATCGGTGGCCCCTATCTGGAAATGCCCACCATGGTGATGATGACCTACCAGATGCCACAAGACCTCGGAGCCATGATAGAACAGTGGGACATGGACGGATTCGACCTCAACGAGTTCTTCCGTGCGGAGCCTGGCAAAGGCAAAGAGGTTGCCACCTTTGTCCACGAGAAAGCCGTGCAGAAGTGGCTCGACATTATCCGCGGCAAAGCATCCATCTTCGGCGACGGCAGCTCGCCACTCAATGTGCGGCCGGCACTGCCCTTTGAGGACACCCGCCTGCTCGACCTCTGTGCCCACACCATGTGGTTTCTGCCCAATGTGGCCTCGTGCGACGCTATGGAGGCGTTGTTGCACCGTCCGGCCAACGGTTTCTATCAGACATATAAAATCATCAACTGCAGCGGCACAAAGGCCGGTATCGGCGTGGATGCACTGGGGCCAGTACGCAAGGCGATGGGCGATAACCCACTGACCACACGCACCATCACGCTGACATGCGGCAAGCTGACAACAGGCGTAACCCTGCGGCCTTTGGGCGGATTGCTGATGTTGCGCAACTGCTCCAGCCCCGAGACCTATTTCCAGACGGCTTTCCGTGTGCAAAGCCCTTGGACAGCCACCGACAAGGACGACCCTACGAAAAAGACAATCCTGAAGCCCACCTGCTATGTCTTCGACTTTGCCCCCAACCGTGCCCTGCGCGAGGTGGTGACCTACGCCAATCAGTTGGAAGTAGACAGCAACCGCCGTATCACCGACAAAGTAAACGATTTCATCAATTTCCTGCCCATTCTCCAGTTTGACGGCAGCTCGATGAAACGGGTGGATGCCACCGAGATACTCGACTTTGTGGACAACGGCACCAGCGGCACCCTGCTGGCACGACGTTGGAACAGTGCCCAGTTGGTGAATGTGGACAACGCCACCCTACAGCGGGTGCTGGACAACCCCGAAGCCTTGGCCACCATCATGAAGATAGAAGGGTTCCGCGCCCTGGGCAGCGACATCATCGAGAACATCGTCAACCGTGCCGAGAAGATAAAGAAACTGAAGCGCGAGACAGGGGACAATCCCGATCCAAAGAAGAAAAAGGAACTCACCGCTGAAGAAAAGGAGTACCGCAGCAAGCGGCGCGAAGTGCAGGAAAAGCTGATGAAGTTTGCCACACGTATCCCCATCTTCATGTACCTCACCGACTATCGCGAGGAGAGCCTTGAGGATGTCATCCGCAAATTGGAGCCAAAGCTTTTCGAGCGTGTCACAGGTTTGACCATTGACGATTTCGACCTATTGCTGCGCATCGGTGTGTTCAACCGAGCTCAAATGAACGACGCCATCCTGAAATTCCGCCGTTATGAGGATGCCTCGCTTGCCTACACCGGTGTGAACCGCCATGCATCAGACACCCGTGTCGGATTGATGGACAGCACTGTGCCTATAGAAGCACTACTGGATTGAGAACACATTTTTGCGATTATATCGGGGAATTTGCGTATCTTTGCAGGCCGAACGACATAATGTAACATCATGACGGTAAACAGGACAACGCAGGAGCTGACGGGGGTGTACTGCTCTCCGCTGGGCGATATTGTGCTGACCAGTGACGGCACGGCGTTGAAGGGGCTGCGGTTTGCAGAATCCCCTTGCGTGGAGCAGGCACAGGACATCCCGCCCTTGGCGGATGCCTGTCGTTGGCTCGACCTTTATTTCAGTGGAGCCAGGCCTGATTTCACCCCACGGCTTGCCCCTAGGGGAACGCCTTTCCAGCAGTCGGTATGGCGTGAGTTACTTGCCATTCCTTACGGTCATACGGTCTCATACGGTTACATTGCCCAGCGGCTCCACTGTAGCTCGGCACAGGCCGTGGGAGGTGCCGTAGGACGCAACCCCATCGCACTGATTATCCCATGCCACCGCGTGATTGGCTCCGACGGTCATTTGACTGGCTACGCCTATGGCCTCGACCGAAAACAATGGCTGCTGTCGCACGAATTGCTGGATTTAATCAGTTGCTAACCACTTGTTTGAGTACGCATCCCTTGCGGCCACTGCTTTTTGGCAACCCAATGTAAACTAGTATGCTTGTAGTCTCAAATAGAAAAATGTTATCTGAATAAGGAAAAAAATGTATATTTGCACTCTGTAATTGTGTCACAATTATTAGAAACGTCTTTTTATAAATGAAAGATTTTGAACAGGTAAAGGCTACTATTGTGAGTTATTGGCACTCTCATTAACTAATCATTACTCCCCCTGTCGACACGAAAGAAAACATTTATTAACAACTTAATATTTATTTACAAATGAAAAAATTATTCACGATTCTCACGACGGTTCTCTTCTGCGGAGCCCTGATGGTTTCCTGCAATAAGGAGAACAAAGAAGACAACACCAAGCTCCCCACCAAAGCCGATCTCGTTGGCACATGGGAGGGTTCATACTCTGGTACCGCAACCCTTGAAGAGAAACAGAATGTGAACTACACCATTGTCTGGACACTCACCATGAATCCCGAAAATGCAGCCACTTTTGGTTCGTTGTCTTACAAACTGAACATTACTGGCTACGAAGAGTTGGTTCGCACTGTAGGTATCACTGGCTACGGCGTTCGCCAGAATACCGACCATGGTTATGTCAATATCGCTGCTGGTGGTCCTCAGGCTGGTATTCTTGATCCTTCAATCGACTTTAGCATCGACCTCAAGGCCAAGACCCTCACTGGCACCTTCCAAGCCCAAACCAGCCAAATTATCGACCTTGGTGGCGAGACCACGCTCCACAAGAAATAATCTTCCTCAGGTGTTGCGAGACACCAAGGATAGTATTATGCAGATAGAAAGAATGCTCCCATTGCGGAGCATTCTTTTGTTATATTAGTAGTTCGCCTTTGGCCACGGTGTACCAACGTCCTCCTACGTATACTTGACCGTCGGGAGTGAGGGACGTCTCCACCACCGACGGGCGTCCCATCTTCTCGCCCTGCATAAAAGTGTAGTCTTTGCCGGGGACTATCATGCCCCGATGTTGGAGGTAGTGTGTCAGTGCGGCATTGGCAGTACCTGTGGCGGACTCCTCGTCGACCCCATAGAGTGGGGCAAAATTGCGGACATGGGCCGTGAACTGGTCGCCGACGGCGGAGAAGGCATGCACCCCCACCACTTCCAGCTCTCGGCTCAACAGGGTCAGTGCCTCCATGTCGGGATGCAAGGCCTCCAATTCAGCAAGGGAGCTAACTGGCAGGATGATGTCCGGCAGTCCGGTGGAGACAATCTCCACAGGCATGTCAGGTACTTGGCATCCCATTATGTGGCACAGTCGCTCTACGTCCACCTCTCGTTCCACCACTCGTGGTGTTGCCATCTCCATCATCACGTTGTCGCCCACACGCACTGTTAAGTCACCAGCCAGCGTGTGGTTCAGGCATGTGGAACCTCTTGGCACGATACCCTCCTGTTTCAACAAACCGAAGGAAGCTATCGTGGCGTGCCCGCAGAGGTCCACCTCGCTTTTGGGGGTGAAATAGCGCACGGTGAACTCATTTGCGCCATTCCTTTGCACAAAGGCTGTCTCCGAATAGCGTAATTCGGCTGCCACCTGTTGCATCAAGCTGTCTGTAGGGAAATCTTTATCAAGTAGCACCACCCCGGCAGGGTTGCCGCCAAAGGGCTTGTTGGTAAAAGCATCAACGATATAGTATTGCATGTCTCTATTATTGTGTTAATTCGTTAATGTGTTAATTCGTTAGTGTGTTAATTCGTTAATGTGTTAATTCGTTATCTCTTTAGTCAGTTGTCGGACTGTGAAAGTGCCTACCTGTTTATTAGTTCACTCTTGAATTCGACTTACGCATTAACACGATAACACATTCACACATTCAAATTAACGGTGTCGGCGATTTTGTCCACGTTCATGCTTCTCGCTGAGGCATCGAAAATTTCCTTGTACAATCCCCCTTGTTGATACACCTCTGTGGGTGTGCCGTGCTGCACAGCGTGCCCCTTATCCAGCACATACAACGCGTCGGAGTCGATAATCTGTCCGATATTGTGGCTGATGACAATGACCGTGCGGCCCTGCTTGATGGCATCGATAGAGGATTTTATCTGCTCCGTAGCGATAGCGTCGAGACTGGCGGTGGGCTCGTCGAGGAAGATAATGGGCGGATTCTTCAGGAACATGCGTGCAATGGCAATCCGTTGCTGCTGGCCGCCGCTCAGCTGAAGGGCATTGGCCTCGAACCCGCCGGGCAGTGCCACAATCTGGTCATAGATATATGCCTGCCGTGCGGCTTGTTCCACCTCCTCGCGGGTTGCCGACGGGTTGCCGTAGCGGATATTCTCCTCGATGGTGCCGCTGAAGATATGGTTCTTCTGCAGCACCAGCCCGATGTTGTCGCGCAGCACCTGGGTGTCCCATTCCTTCAGCGGCATGCCGTCCAATGTGATGCTGCCGCTGTCGGGGGCGTAGAACTTGTCCAACAGGTTGACAATGGTGGTCTTGCCCGCACCGCTTAACCCCACCAAAGCGGTGGTCTTGCCCGGCTCGATGGTCATGCTGAGGTCGCGGATGGCATGGGTGCCGTTGCTGTAGGTAAACTCCACGTGTTTAAGCTCAAAAGCACCCCTCACCATGGTGGGACGATGGCTGCCGGTCGGCTCCACTTCGCCCTCGGCCTCCAGTATGCCGAAAAAGCCTTCGGCATATATCAGTGCGTCGTTCAGGTCGTCGTAGATGCGGTGCAGCTGACGTATCGGCGCGCTGACATTGCTGAACAGCAGCACGTGGTACATAATCTTACCAATGGTCATGCCCGGGTAGTCAATCAGCACCAGGTAGGCGGTAAGGATGATAATCAGCACGGTGCCAATCTGCTCCACAAAGGTCTTCAACCCCTCGAAGAGGAAGCTGATGCGCCGTGTGGCCATCTGCTGGTCGGTGGAGTCGTTCTGCAGCTTCGCCTGACGGTCGGCCTCCAGCCGCTCGCGGTTGAACGACTTGATGACGCCCATGCTCTCGATGATGTTCATGATGCTGTGGTTCAACGCCTGGTGGGTGCCGAACACGCGGCGGCGCCACCCTTTCATCCGCACCCCTTGGCGGGCGGTAATGAAGAAGTATATCGGTATAATGGCTAACGCAACCAACCCAACATACACATTGGCGGCAAACATCAGCACCAACGCCATCACTGCACTGGTGAACAAAGGCAGGATGTCTATAAAGAAGTTCTTGACCGTATTGCTCAGGCTCATCACACCTCGGTCGATGCGGGTTTGCAGCTTGCCTGGCTCGTTGCCCTCGTTGCTGAAGAAAGCCATGCGGAACTGCAGGATGCGGTCCACTACCCGCAGCGACAGGTCGCGGCTGACGTTAATCCGAATCTTCTCACCGAAGATGCGCTGCCCAAAGGTAATCACCGCAGCCAGCACCTCCTTGCCCAGCAACACCGCGCTGACAATAAGCAGCAGACGTGCCGCCTCGCTCCAGTCAAAGCCCCCCTCCACATGAAGCAGGGCATTGATAGCATCCACCGCGCGGTCCAGCACCACAGCGTTCACCTGTGCCATCATCGACCCCACAAAAGTGAGTATCAAAGTCAATATCAGCAGCCACCTATACGGCAGCACAAAAGGCAGCAGCTTCTTCAGCAGTCCGCCCACACCCATCTTTGAAACAGAATCATCCATCGTATGGAACTAAAACTAAAAGGTAAAAACTAAAAAATATGCTTGCAAATACAATGCAAAAGTACAAAAAAAATATCAATCTGAAACATTCTTCCAACTTATACGCTGTCATATAACACAATAAAACACGTCTATAAGCGTTATGAATAATGAATAAAACACTCTCACCCTATGAAGAAAAAAGCTCTACTCAGCACCATTATCTGTGCCATCGGACTGTTAACCGCCTGCAATTGCGGCACGCAGAGCCTCACAAGTGCAGACTTTGCCGACATCAAAGAGTACATTGCAGCCGATGACGAGAACTTCAAGGTGGACTCTATCAACGGCTATTCCACCTTCTCCGCCGACAACCGCATAGCCATCATCCCCGAGCAAATCACGCAAAAGCAGTATGAGCAACTGCTAACTGACCGCTATACCCTACAGCCCATCCCCGTGGACACCAACAGCACTCTGTATGTCGAACTATACGAACTATCCAATCCCGCCTCAAGGCGGTATGATATAATAAGAGGCTACGACTACGACAGCAGCGAAATACTACAGGAGATGTGCAAATCTTGCCGCCCCATCTACCACTTCCCCCAAACCAAGCAATACGAGTTTGTCATGTACGCCCCCTTGACCAACGAGTCGTTCATGATGACCGAAGACCACCTCATCGACACCACTTTCATGCAGTCCGAGACTCGCACCTATGGGACAAACCGCATATTCGTCGGGCAGGAGGGACACGACTGTGACTTCCACGGCTCGCTGTGGTTCTATTACTATAACAGTTCGGCACACCACATGATTCCGCTGTGCCACTATCTCGACTATCGCTGGAATGAAGATTGCGACTTCAACCTCTGCTGGATAAGCGACAACGAACTGCTTGTCAAAGCCGTTTCCAATGGCAACAGCCAATGGGGATGGGTAGGTGGCTACAAACCCACAACCCTTGCTCCACACGGCACACCCGTATATTACAAACTGACAATCACCATACAATAAACAATACACCCAATGGAACCCCTATACAGTGTAAAGACAGCTCTCACCGAAGAGGAATTTGTGCGGTTCAGCCGCTTTGTGGCTCACAGCAACAAGAAGAACTTGACCATCATCATCGTGTGCGGCGTAATTATATTGGCATTTGCCATCGAACACTTTGTGACAGGCACTAATATACCCGCAGCCATAGGCCTGTTGGCAGGCATGCTCGTCTGCGTGTGGCTGTTCACATTCGGTGTTGACCGCACGGCCAAAAGATACTACCGTCAATATGTCGTGAAAGAAGGCTCTGAGCAGACCATCCTTTTCTTCGACGACCACTACGAGCAGTCGACTTCCAACGCAAATGCCAACATAGCCTACAAGCAGCTAACAGCCATCCATTTCACCAAGACCAACATCTACCTGATGCGCTCGCCAAGAGTCGGTGTTGTCCTGCCCCTCGTCTCTTGCCCCAACGGTCTGCCTGAATTCCTGCAAGACATCAAAAAGCAAAACAACCTGTAATAGGCAGGGAATTATGCATTTGAAGCCGTTTGACGGCCACATCCTATTTGATGGTCACTATCAATTGTCCCATCTATCGAATGAGGAACTGGGTTCTTCCACCCAGTTTTCCTGACTCTGGGCGTTGTATCCCTCCTCCAATTCATCGTTGAAGAGGGACAGTCTCAGCTCTCCGGAAGCGGCGAAACCGTGCTCTACATGGAATGCCACCACTTTCACTGCGGGTGATGTATAATGTTTTATCTTCTTCATGGCTTAATTGATTTGGATGGGTGGAATGGGGTACATGTGGTTGCGCTCGATGGACTGGGCATTGGCGAGTGTCATGGTCTTGGAGAAGAGCGGTGAGCCGCTGGCACTGTAGCCGATAACGACAAGCCGCTTCACAGAGCAGACCGTCACAGGCACGCAGAAGGTGAGCCCTCCCCCGGTGGTGGGGACTTCCACACCCGTGCTGCCGTTGTCCATCATGGTGAAGTTCATTTCACTGCAGTACTTGATATCGTAGTCGCCCTCAATTTGGCCCACGCCTCCAGTGGGGACATTCGGCCCCTGTGCGGCCCAGCGGGTGGTAACGGTGATGTTGTCCAGAATGACGGGCTGAATGGGACCATCGCCATAGGTGATGACCTTGAGGGAGGACAAGGAGGTTGCAGTGGCGTTGGTGAGATTCAGTTTCAGACCGCCGGTGAGATGCTGGAAAAGCAGCTTGTTGCTGCCGGAGGCTGCGTAAGCCGCCATCGGGAAGACGATATCGTGACCGTCACCGTTGAAGTTGACGGCAAGACTGTTCAAGGTCACAGTGCGCGACGTGCTGCTGTTCTCTACAGTCACATCGTTTCCGTTGCTGCCGGTCGTAGCCGGATAGACGGCGGACAAAGCAGCCTCGAGAGGCACAGAGGTGTTTGCGACATAGAAGCCGTCGTCGTCGGAGGCAATGGTGTATACATTGCCATTGAGATTGATGGTTTCGCCTGCAATCCAAGTGGCGCCGTTCACGTTGGCAGGGTTAACCCACACCTTGCTGACGCCAGACATGTTCTCGGCAAAGATGCTGATGCGGCTGTTGTCTTTCTTGCAGCCGATGGCAAACAGCAGGCAAAGAGGCAGGATGAGAATTATTGTTCTTTTCATGATATGTTCAATGCTTTATTTTACTACAATTTTTTGGGTTTTCATGTCATTGCCAAGGAGGCGGAGAAGATAGACACCGCTGCGGAGGATGCCCAGGGAGGCGCGGTCGGCAGAGAGGGTGCCGTCGAGCCGGACGGAAGAGAGCAGCCGGCCGGTTACGTCAAAGACCTGTAGCTCACCCTCGCCGCTGACGACGATGCTGTTGCCGTTCTGATAGGCAAAGATGCCGTCTTCGCTGGCAGGTCTGAGCCTGACGAGGAGGCGGTCGCCATCGTTGCCGTTGGAGGTGAAGGTGTAAGCGGGCTGGCGCAGGAGGTCGATGTCGCGGCCTGCGAGACGGTCTATCAGGTGGCAGTAGGCTATAGAGGGGATGGCGTTGAAAGAAATTGTGTATTCGCCTGGGACGGCGTGGAGCTTCAGCGGGAAGGCTTCGGTATTGCCGTCGAGGGCGGCGATGGCATAGTCGGTGCTTTCCTGGGGGATACTGAGGGTGGGAGCCCCGGAGTTGAGGTGCGACACCTTGCGCAGGCCTTCGCCACGGGCGAAGAGGGCGTATGCTACATCGGTGTAGCCGAGTCCAGTGAGTGAGAATTGCAGCCCTTTGTTGCCGGTGGATTTAGAACCCTCGGTGGGGGCAGAGGAACCCTCGGTGAATGGCAGGACCGCTTGTCCGTCGCCGCTCATCTGTACGAGCACGCCCTGTCCGATGCCAATGGGGTCGGAGTCCTGGTGTGCAAGCCAGGTGCCGTTGGGCTCGAGCGAGTAGTAGCCGGAGGTGAGGTTGTCGGCGGGGAAGGCCACGCCCTTATAGATGGCATGGGGATAGGGGTTTCCGATGAGGTTGAAGCCCTTGAGGTTGTTGTCGGGGCATGAGCCGGTGAGGGTGTAGGAGTAGTTGTCGCTGTTGGAGGTGCCGTTGAAGGTGAGGGTGGCATCGGTGGTGCGGCGGTAGATATATCCACGGCCGGGGTCGAAGGAGGAGAAGCCTTCGGCAGAGCCGTCGCTGGCTTTCTGATTCTCCCAGGTGCCGTCGGCTTCGTTGTAGCGGAAGAGGTCGTAGTCGGCATCGAGGAGGCCGGTGACGTTGGCGACGCCAAGTGTGGTTTCACCGTCGTCGTGGGAGGGTACGGCAATGGCATACCACTGGTCGGCCAAGACGTTGACTGCTGGCAGCGCTGTGGTGAAGAAGGCACTCTCGCTCCATTCGGTAGCGCTCCCGTTGCCGTCGCAGTTGACGCCCTGCACTTGCCACTCGTAAAGGGTGCTTGCCGTCAGCCCGTCGATGTCGAGGGTGTTGTCTGTTACAGTAACAGTCTGCCACTCGCCTGCAGGAATAGGGTTGTCATTATAGATGCCGAAATCGTCGACCAGCAGGGCATACTGGTCGGGGCAGTCAAAATGGCGGATGGCGATATAGCCAAGCTGACCGTTGTAGCTGCTCAGGTCGGCGGTATATTCCGTATACTCGTATGGAGCCGTGGTTTCGTTAATCAGAGTGGTTGTGAAGTCGGCAACATTGTTGCCAGTAGTGGAGAGGTAGATGGCAAAATTGTCCGGATAAGAGGAGCGGTAACTTCTCACCCAAACCTTCATGGTACCTATCAGTGGCAGCTGCGGAGTGATAAGCCAGTTGTCGGGATCAAATGCTCCATCATTTTGGTTCCAACTTTCTGAGCCCATGGCATAATTGCCACTATGGCCATCACCGTAATATCCTAAATACCAATTTTCTCCGTCACCGTCGGCATCAATTATCCCCCAACCGTCAGAAATAGTACCCTCGAAATCCTCGAAGAAAGGAACAGCTGATTCGCCAGCGGTACGATAGCGGATGTTGTAGCCCTCCTGATAGCCTGTCCATGAGAGGGTGGCACCGTCTGACAAGATGTCGGTGGAACTTAACGCTGTCGGCACAGCACATGCCGACGGAGTGGTAAAGATGGAGTGGCACCACTGGCTGTTGTTTCCGTCATCGCACACGGCCTGCACCTCCACCTCATACATGGTTCCGTCAACGAGACCGTTGATGGTGTATGGCGAAGTTACATTTTCAACCAAAGTCCACGGTTCGTCTTCGGTAACGGAGCCTGAGGAGGGTGCAACAGTGGTGATGTTGACATCAACCCTGTCGTTGCCGTAATCGTCAAGAGTAACGGTGAATTCATATACCTTGCCGCCTTCAAACTGATAGTCATTCTGACGTCCGCCAACATTACCGTTTTCAGAGGCAATCCACATTTGGTCGCCAGGAGATGGGTTGGTGATGCACCAGTCGTAAGTGCCGGCAGGGATTGTGATGGAAACGCTGCTGTTTAATACGATGTTTTGTGTGGTGAGAGAACCGTCGGCATTTTCTGGAATCTTGTATTCGAATTGGGAGTAGATTTCATCCGATACATCGCCTTCTCTATTGAAAGGACCTACTTCAGGAATAATGTTTCCGTAGGCGGTGGCATCACTGTCGAGCAGCATTTGGTATCCAGTGTCGTCTTCCCACACATCGCCGACAGTGAGGACAACGGTGGCATCGGTGGAGACGGGAAGACGCCGATACTTTACATTGTAGGCAGTAGCTGTCCCCTGCCAGCTGACAACAGCCGAAGCGGGCGTAATGTCGGCGACACTGATGTCGGTCGGGGTAGTGCATGGGGGAGGCGTGGTGAATGAGGAAAGAATGCTCCATTCACTCTCGTAGTCAATGCCGCACACGGCCTGCACCTGCCATTCGAAGGTGGTTCCGCGAGCGAGGTTGAGCAGGGCTAAACTGTTTGTGGAGACGGTGGACTCCGTCCAAGCGTCAGATCCAGCTGTCCGATAGCGCACATTGTAGTTTTCGGAGTAACCTGTCCAGTTCAATGTGGCGGAAACGGCATCGGAAGTGGAGTTTTCCGAGCTTGTAACTGTGGCCGTCAGGTTGGTGGGGACCGGGCAGGGGCAGTTGGTACAGACGATAGCCAGGTCATCGATACCCACACCGCCGCCATTGCTGGTGTTGGCCACCTCGAAAGCGATGGCTGTGGCATTGACTGGCAGATTGAGCTCTCCCAAAGTCCAGTTTGCGAAATCGTTATAACCACTAACTTGGAAATAGCCAATCAAGTTCCATGCACTGGAACCGGTTGTGCGACAGTAGACATTCAACACATCCACATAGTAGTTGTCTCTAACGGGATGGATATGCTTGAAGCTAAGCTGCGCCGAGGTTATCCCCGAAGGGAAGGCAGGCAGCTGGCGAACCAGTTTGACACCTCTGGGACTGTCTTGAGAGGTGAACACGCAATAGGAACCCTCAGAGGGAAAAGGATTGTACTGGGTGGCCTGCCATGAGTTGCCGCCGCCCTCATTGTACCATCCCGTAGGCAGAAATTGCGAGCCTGCCACAGGAGTGTTAAAGTCTTCGCTAAACAACACTAATTGCGCCCTCGCCGCCCATGGGGTGAGGAGGCACAGCAGGATTACAATTAATAAAGATTTTCTTTTCATTGTGTATAAAATTAAATCACTAATATATTTGCTCTATTATGTGTAAATGTTAATGAGCGGCTACATTTGCTATCATTCAATCCGTGGTGGAGTAGTGTGCTACAATGTTTTATAACAAAATGCAAAAATACTACTTTTTCTCGAATTAATAACAATTTATCATTCTTTTAAAACCCAAATCGGTTTTTGGTTTTCTGTTGGAACGGTATGCCACTATAATGTAGAATATAGCATGTCACCAAAACTACAACGGCAAGTGGAAGACACAACGTATTTATTACTACACTTACCCAACCATTCGTCTACCTTTTGTTTACCTTACATAAATAAAAGCTAAACTAAATAGAAACTAAATAGAAAATATATAATGGGTAAACTATTGAGTGACAGGGGAATCAGACCGAGAGGTAAACGTCCGGGGTCTGTTGCCGGTTTTTGGCTGGATTACAATTGTTTACGGTATTTTGTGTCACGCACTGCCTCGTTCTCCTCTACGGAATGGCCTTTGCCTCTTCGGTTCCCTAAACTCAACGTGTGCCTTGCTGTATACGAAAACAAAGCCTTATCTGGCAATGCCATACCCAAACAGGGCAAAGTCGCCCTTTAGTGGGTCGTTGGGGAAGATTTCGAGCATTGACTGCGTGAGGCGGCGGGCTGCCGACATGGTGGCGGAGCCGCATTTGAGCAGTCCCAACCGTTGCGATTCGGCCAGCACGTGGGTGTCGAGGGGCATGATGAGTGTGCGGCGGTCGATGAAGTCAGCCCACAGGCCGAGGTCGACAGGCGAGCCGCTGCGTACCATCCACCGCAGGAACATGCAGAGCCGTTTGCATGCCGACTGGGTATCGCGTGGCACCACGACGCTGACGCCACGTGTACCGAAGTAGGAACTGATGGCCTCGACGGCCTCGAGGCCCGTGTTTGCGTGGTGGGCAACGTAGCTGCCCAGCGTGCCGTGGTCGCACAGCAGACTACGATAGACGGACAGGAAGTGGTGCATCTGGCCAACAGTGAAGAGGCGGTAGTAGCAGTGGCTGTCGCCTGCCTGCAGCGACTGGGCGAAGGCTCCGGAAGCTATCCACTGGTGGACATCGCCCTGCGAACGGTCGAGGATCCATTGTATTTTGGGCATGAACTGTTGGCGGCTGCCATAGCTGAGGCAGGAGGCAAGGAAAGCCATGGCCTCCTGATTGGCCATGCCGCTGACCTGGTGCATGAACCATGACGGGTCGCCGATGAGGAACGAAGGGGTTTCGTATCGCTCGGCATAGTCTCTTAACTGTTGTCGTGTGGCCTTGGGTATCATGCTGTTCTATAGAGTGTGGGGTGTGTTGTTTGTTTTGCAAAGATACATTTTTTTCTTCTTTACGCAGTAAGAAATTGGTCTTAGCGATTATTTTATTACAATTGTGACAGAATAGGTGAGGGTGGATGCAATAATGTGGTTGGTCTTGCGTTATTACAGAGATTTAAAAAACCTAATATTACAAAATTATGAGAGACATTCTACCCGTCAATGGGATTTTCGAGATGATGCAGTTGCCTTATGCCCCCGAGGCACTGGGCGTGATTAGTGGAAACACCCTTGGTTTTCACCACGGCAAACATTTGAAGGCGTATGTGGACAACCTGAACAAGCTGCTGCCCGGCAGCGGTCTGGAGAACCTGCCTATCAGCGAGGTGATAAAGAAGTCGAAAGGCGGTCTGTTCAACAATGCCGGTCAGGTGTTGAACCATGTCATGTATTTCGAGCAGTTCGGTAAAGAACACCATGAGCCTGAGGGCAAGATGCTGGAGATGATAGTAAGGGATTTCGGCTCGGTTGAGAACTTCAAGAAAGAGTTTGAGCAGAAGGGCACTACGCTGTTCGGCTCGGGCTGGGTGTGGCTGTCGATGAATGCCGAAGGCCGCCTGGTGATTACCCAAGAGGTCAACGCCAACAATCCGGTGCAAAGCGGATTGGTGCCGTTGTTGACTTTCGATGTGTGGGAGCATGCCTATTATCTAGACTACCAGAACCGTCGAGCCGACTATCTTGCCGCGCTGTGGCAGATAGTGGACTGGAAGGTGGTGGAAAGCCGCCTGCAGTAGACCTTTCAGAAAGGGGAGAAGTGGCCGTCAGCTGAGCATGGCGGCCACTTCGTCTTTGTGTTCGAAGAGGGTGCAACCACCGGTGTGCTCCCAGCCAAGGGCGCGGGAGTCGCGGATGCGGCGGAAGAGCGGCGACTGGAGCGCGGCACGGAGTCCTATTTGGGTGACATTGCTATCGGAATAGGGTGAGAAGGGGCAGGGCTCGGCAGCACCGTCGGGGCCGATGTGGAAGAATCCGCGTCCTGCGGCAAGGCAGCCGCCGAGGGCTTTCTCGTCGCCGGGGAAGGAGAAGAGCACCAGGTCGCGGGCGGAGGACTGGCGCAGCGAGTCGAGAATCTGCTCCATGTGTGCCACATGCTCGTCGCGGAAAGCAAGGTGCTGGGTGTGCTCGTCGATGGGCACATATTCTACGAAGAATATCATTTTGCAGCCTAGGTCGTGGAGTTGCCGGATGTAGGACTCGGCAGTGACGGCCTGGTAGTTTTCGGTTGTAACCGTGATGCTCACGCCGTAGAAGAGTTTGGCAGCTTTGAGGTCGGCCATGGCACGTAGCGCACGTTCGTATACTCCGCGGCCGCGACGATTGTCGGTGGCAGAGGCATCACCTTCGAGGCTGATGACGGGTACCATGTTGAGATGCTCGCGGAAGAACTGCAGATAGGCGGGGCCAATCATGGTGCCGTTGGTGAAGATGGGGAAAATCATCTCTTTGATTTCAGCAATCTGCTCGAGGAGGTCACGGCGTGTAAGGGGTTCGCCACCGGCAAGGAGGGCAAAGTTGATGCCGAGGTCGGCAGCCTCCTCGAAGATGGTCCGCCACTGCTGCGGTGTGAGGGTGCTTTTGGCAGGTGTGCCGGGGTCGGCGGCGATGCCGTTTTGGCGGGCATAGCAGCCTTTGCAGTGGAGGTTGCAGGTGGTGGCTATGCTGGCAATGAGGAAAGGAGGTACCTCGATGTTCTCTTCGGCCAGCAGGACGGCACGGCGGCGCTCGGTCTGGGCGAAGCGTTGCTGCAGGCGTGTCACAAAGGCGGCTTCGCGGGGATTGCTGAGCACGTTGAGATATATCTTGCCCATGATGGCACGGATACGCTCGGCCATGTAATTGCTTAGGTCAATCATTCTACGGGATGTAATTGTAAATAATGTTTGTACTTAAACGGTTTTTGGTAGAAGTGTGGAATTTGTCAGTCCATAGTAATACCATATCCGCTTGGTATTCGTCCCCCCGAAGAGGGGGCGTTGCGATTATCTCTTCAAGGTTTCAATTATGTTGTCGAGCGTTGTTTTCATGGCTATCATGTCGTCGACCATGGGATGGTTGCCTTCCCAGGTTTTCGACATGCAGGAGGGGATGTCTTTGGCTCGTTCCTGCATGTCGTGTCCTTTTTTGGTGAGGCTCACTATCCGCTGACGAGTGTCGACGGTGCCGCGGGTGCGGACAATCAGGCCTTCGCGTTCCATACGCTGGAGTAGTGGGGTGACGGTGTTGGTTTCGAGCATGAGCCGCGAGGTAATCTCGCTGACGGGGAGGTTGTCATGCTCCCATAGCACCAATAGTACAAGGTACTGGGGATAGGTGATGCCCAGAGGCTCGAAAAAGGGGCGATAGGCCTGCGTGATGAGCCGCGAGGCGGTGTAGAGGCGGAAACAGAGTTGGTTCTCCAGTTTCAGTTGGTCGTACATAATTAAGGCAGGTTCTATTTATCTGTTTTCGTGTCGTGTTCCTTACGGGGTGCAATTACTTGTTTCAGAGAATCACCACATTGCATCTTTTTTATGCTGTTGCTTCCTTTCGGTTGCGATACCATGGAAAAATGCATGTATGGTGTTATTCATATCGCACCTCTTTGGATTAAAGCATTGCTTCGATGGCGGACTCAATGTCTTTGGGCTCGGTAGTGGGGGCGAAACGCTCTACCTTGGTGCCATCGCGTGAGATGAGGAATTTGGTGAAGTTCCACTTGATGTCGCTGTCCTTTTCCATAGACTTGCTAATCTTGTTGAACATGGCTGCGGCGGCTTTGGCTTTGAGGCCTTTGTGTTCCTCGGTGGGAGCCTGTTCTTTGAGGTAGTTGAAGATGGGGTGAGCATCCTTGCCGTTGACGTCGATTTTCTGCATAATCTGGAAAGTGACGCCATAATTGATGCGGCAGAACTCGTTGATTTCGCTGTCGGTGCCGGGATCTTGGTTGGCAAACTGGTTGCAGGGGAAGCCGAACATGACCAGTCCGCGGTCGGCGTATTTCTCGTTGAGTTTCTCCAGTCCGTCGAACTGGGGGGTGAAACCGCACTTGCTGGCGGTGTTGATAATCATGAGGACTTTGCCTTTGAAGTCGGCGAAGTCAATCTCTTTGCCATTGCTGGCAATGGCTTTGAAGTCGTATATTGTTGACATAGTGATTCTAATTTTAATTTTAATTATTTAATAAATGATGTTGCTTGGTGGGGTTCCCGCTGGGGGTACTGGGGGTTGCCGCCGGCATGGATTTTCTTCAGCAGGAAGGCCATGTTGTCGGCCATGGTGCGCATGGTCTGCAATCCTTCGGCATCGAGAGCGGCTTCACCCTCGGTGCGCCCGTAGACAATGTTCCAGTACTGCGAAGTGACCACAGGCATGTTGAGCATCTGGAAGGGCATGAGCATGGTTTGGTAAACAGCCGATGCTCCGCCGCGACGACATACGGCCACTGCCGATGCAGGTTTGTTCTGCATCACATGCGAGGCGGCATAGCAGAGGCGTTGTACAAGATTCAGCACTGTGCCGTTGGGCTGGCCGTAGTAGGTGGGTGAGCCCACAATGATGGCGTCGGACTGAGCCATTTTGTCGATGACAGTGTTGCACATGTCGTCGTCGAACACGCACCGTCCGGTCTGGCTACAGTGGTTGCAGGCCACACATCCATGGATGGCCTGTGTTCCAATCTGTATGATTTCGGTGTCGATGCCGTTCTTTTCCAGTTGATGGGCAGCCTCGGTCAGTGCAAGGAAGGTGTTGCCTGCTTTGCGTGGACTGCCATTGATGAGCAGTACTTTCATTTTTCTTGTTGCTGTGTGGTCCTCTTGAGCCAGAACCGAGCCAATGGGCGAGGCCATTACGACACCTGCCGCTGTGGCCATTGCCGACTTCTTTATAAACTCTCGTCTGTCCATGGCGATGATGTTTTGAAAGGTTTTCTTTGTTTAAAGGGATGAGGTTTAAAAGGTTTCGAGTTTATGGAGCTTGGTGGTACGCATACTTTTATGCTCTTAAACCGTAAGGGGTTCCTCCTATACTTCTCATCCCTTTAAGCCCATTGGGGCCACTTTGTTTTACATTTGGCGCATAAGCCAGTTCTGCATGCCGATTTTCTCAATCAGGTCGAGTTGTTCCTCGCTCCAGTAGAGGTCTTCTTCTTCGTCGGCGAGATAGGCCTTGGTGAGATCGTAGGTGGTGGGGTCGCAGTTGAGCGTGGGCATCATCTTGTAAAGCGTTTCGACGCCTTCGCGCTGGATGCGGAGGTCTTCTTCGATGTAGGCTTTGGCATCCTCAATGAGTTTGCACTCCTTGTTGAGCTTCACCTGCGGTACGCAGCCGAGGTCGAGCATGCGGTCGGTGTACTTCTCCACCCATTCCATCTCCTCGGTGTAATGGTCGATGTACTTCTGTCCGAGTTTCTCGAAGCCCTGCGATTTGAAGAGCTGACCCTGCATTTTGTGGACGAAAGCGCCCTCGGTAAGACTGTTCACAATGAGTTGTGATGCTTGTAAAGTGTTTGTAAAATCCACAATATTAATATTTTATAGTGTTAGTAATTTATATCGTTCACGATACAAAGATACAACCTTTTCTGGAATTACCAAGCATAAAACAAGAAAATTATGACACTTTAACATTATATCGTGTGCGATATATATGGGAGCAAGAAGGATTCGGTGTCGTGAAGAAATAGTGTGTGTGTGAATCAAATGTAAAAAGAGGGTGCCTAAGAAGACACCCTCAAACAATTGTAATATAAAGTTGATGTGGAGATGCGGCGATTTATTTGATGATTTTTCCTGCCAGAGGGTTGGTGTCAATCAGTTTCAGGCTTTTCACCATCTTGGCGGTGCCTTCTTTGTATTTCTTGAAGTGGGGGGTCTGGATGTGGCTCTGGTAGGCGTCGTGGTCGGCGTAGATTTCTAATATGTAAATCTTGCAAGGATCTTCTTTGGTTTGCATGGAGAAGAGGGTCAGCACACCGGGCTCCGTTTTCGTGGAGGTCTCGCCGACTTCTTTTGCATAGACAAGATACTCTTCAAGCATCGACGGTACCACTTCGATTTCGGCAAGGCGGACGATGCGTTCGCCATATTGGCGCAGGGGGATGGCTTCTCCGAAGAGGCGTCGGGCGTTGTCGGTGAAGATGTCCTGTGGATTTAGCCCGTGCGAGGCGAGGCGTTCTTCCAGAGCCTGCTTTCCACTGACGAGAACCGGCTCGGCCACGTAGGGGTAGTCGCTGCCATAGAGGATGTGGTCGGGCGTGGTGATGGTCAGGAGGGCGTCGATGACGTCGTCGGTGGGCGCTCCCGCCAGGTCGTAGTAGAGGCGCGACAGGTTGGCGTCGACATCCACAGGCTGCATGATGCCCTGTTTCACCATTACTGGCAGCAGCGAGCGGAAACGCGGCAGGGCGTTGGGCAGGAACGAGCCGCAGTGCGGCACCACCACCTTCAGGTGTGGATAGCGCACAAGCACGTTGTGGGCTATCATGTTGAGAATAGCGCGCGAGGTCTCGGCTAGGTATTCGTAGCTTGCCAGTGGCACGTCGGCAATCAGCTTCGCGTTGACTGCCGAGGGCTTGTGGGGGTGTAGGATGATAACGGCGTTCTGTTGGTTGAGGTAGGACATCAGTGTGTCGAGGGCGGGGTCGCCGAGGTATTGCCCGTAGCTGTTCGTGGCCAGCTTGATGCCGTCGGCTCCCAACACTTCAAGGGCATAGCGTGCCTCCTCAAGAGCGTGCGGCACATCGGGCAGGGGCAGTGCGGCGCAGAACAAGAAACGGCCGGGGTAGCGTGCCTTCAGTGCAGCGCATTCCTCGTTGTATCTGCGGCACACCGCTGCCGAGGCATCTGCATTGCCAAAGAATGGTTGCGGTGCTGGCATGGTGAGCACTGAGGTCTGGATGTCGGCCTTGTCCATAAAGGCGATATGCCGCTTTGCATCCCAGCTCGGGATGGGGAAACCCTCGTCCATCTCGGCACCGTTGGCCTTGATGTATTCGAGGTAGCCCTGAGTGATGGCGTGGCTGTGAAGGTCGATTTGTGCCATTGAAGGCAATGCTGAAAGGGTCATATGGACTAAAAGTGTTAGTGCTTTTTGCATAGGTGGTGGTGATGAATGTGTTAATGTGTTAATGTGTGAATGTGTTAGTCTTTTTTGATTTACGAATTAACACATTTACGAATTAACGAATTCTTAAATGTTTTTTCCCATTTCGTAGGCTTCCTGGAGCTTGGCGTTTCCGGCAATCTCGTTGGGGGCACCTACGCCGCCACAGAAGAGATGGCCTTTGAGCGCAGACTTACCGAAACAGTCAATCCAGCCTTGCAGACCGCTCTCGGCACGCGCGGGAACGTGGGCCTCATTCTCGAAAGCTGTGGTCAGCAGGTAAACATCGCGGAAGCGGTAGTCCTTGGGGAACATGGCGTTCATGCGGTCGATGAGGGTCTTCATCTGGCCGCTCATCTCATAGTAGTAGATAGGTGTTGCCCAGCAGACAACATCGGCGTTGAGGACGCTCTCCATGATGGAGGGTACATCGTCCTTGAAGATGCAGGCACCCGTTTGTTGGCACGACAGGCAGCCGACACAAAACTTGATTTCCTTGCCCCTTAGTGAGACAAACTCCACTTGATGCCCAGCGGCTTCAGCACCTTTGGCAAACTGCTCCGCCATAGCGTGGCTGTTCGAGCCTGGACGGAGACTGGTTGATATAACGATTACTTTCTTCATATTTTTATATCTTTGATTAATGACAAATCATTACTTGACAATGCCTCAAAATTGGCCTCAATCTTCTCTATGTCCCAATCCTACCATTCAATTCTAACAGATAGGCGAAGGGCCTGCCTGTTATATCCATGTGGCGATGTATTAACTGTTTCTAACTTTATTAACGCCGAATTCTCATTTTTATTGCCCACATAAAAAAAGGAACCCCGCTGTGGAGGTACCGTCCTTGGTTTGGCTTTTCTCATTATTTATTTTGAGCAAGAGGTACCGCTGCTGCCGATGTCGTCAAGCATCATAAAAAAAGTGCGACTGAACACCGAAGTATTCAATCGCATCTTTCAATCTCAGTATACCATGTTCTTCTACTAACCTTTCGAAGTTTTTCAAACCGACTTTATTCAGATTGTACACATGAGCGAGTTCTATGCTAGAAAACACAATCCACTCTTAGAAAATAGACTCTTCCGTTTCGGTGGTGAGTAGTTC
>ONFR01000042.1 GCA_900317125.1 uncultured Bacteroidales bacterium
CCGAAGGAATAAACGCCTTGTCAATCGTAAGACCCACAAGTTTCGTAACCTTCAACTCCCGGTTGCGGACATTCACCTCGCGGATGTAATCGCCTAATCTGTGAAATTCTGTGCCCATTGCTTTATCTTCCAATTAACTCTTCAAATTGACTTCCTCTAATGTATCCACGTTTGACATTGTTTATCTGTAATTCTTTGAGATACCCGGCCTCAACCAACAACGACAGGTCTTTTCGTGCAGTCATCGTTGTCACCGCAAGGTTTCTTTCCACATCCTTGACCGTCAGCATATCGTCAGGATTGTCGTGGAAATGCTGCAAAATCATCGACTGCCGCTCGCTAATGCCACCTTTGGTCATTAGAGTTTTGGCTGCCCGTTTCTCCTGCTGTTTCCGATTGACGTATTCTTTCAATTTCTGATAAGAACGACCCAAGATGCGGAGGTTGTATGCAACGAAGTAGCCAATATCGTTGTCATCCAAATCGGCATAGCGGTAGGCATATTCGTAACTTGTCTTTGACTCCATTATCATTCTGGAGATAGACATATATTCCGTCAGTTGGTAACCTTCGCGCATCATATACCAATAGAAGAGCGCTCTGGCTGTACGGCCGTTTCCATCAACAAAAGGATGGACATAGGCGATCATATAATGGACAATGATGCCGCGAATAATAGGATGAATGAATGGTCCTTTGTCACTTCTGTTAAAGAAATGACACAAATCCTTGACAAACAGCCTTATGTCGGATGCGGCAGGTGGTGTGAAGACAATGTCGCCTGTCAATTCGTTTTGGATGACAATATTGTCTTCGTCAACTCTGAATCTGCCAGCATCAGTCTCGTTCTTCAAGGTTTTGTGGGTCATAAGGCCGTGTATATACAACAACCGTTCTTCTGTCAGGAGGTCATCTTTGTGCTGTGCAATATACTGCATAGTCTGGTAGTTGTTGTATATCATCTGCTGAGACTTATCCTTGGGCGAAATACCCCTCACCAACATCTCTTTTGCTATCCTGCGTGTTGTAGATGCCCCTTCCATCATACTGGAATAGATGGCCTCCTCCATCCGTGAATAGGTCTGGTATTGCATCTTTTCTGCCTTTGCGGCAGGGTTGTCGCTTTCGAAAAAACTGCCGAATTGCATATCAAAGTCGTGGCAAAAACGTTGCATCTGGTTGGTAACCTGAAGTTTTACACCGTAATTGGGCCAAATATTCATCCGTCCTTGTAAACGTGACGCTTTGACGTAAGACCAAAGTATTTCTGGAGTCACCCCTTTGGGCAACGGTTTCTTGTATTTAACCTTGTCCCAATATTCATATCCGTCATTTATCTTGTCTATCAACGGATAAATGGCACTATCAACATTCCCTGTTATATAATCAAAACAGGCTCTGTCTCTGGTTTTTGGAGGTGTTTCTATCATATCTTTATTTGCGTTTTCAAGATGCAAAGATACGAATAATATTTGATAATTCTTGATAATTCTTGCAAAATTATCAAAGTTTATCAGATTATATACTCTAACTTTTCAGGAGAAACAATAATTGGATTTGCTGTTTCATTAATAGCAATTGAAACTTTATGTATACGAATAACAGACATTGGATTATAAGCAAATGTATTATGATCGACAATCTTATAGTTGCTCAAATCAACTCCGACATTGTTGGATGTTGATGGACGAAATTGCTTTGTCATACTTAGTCTTAGCAAGTTTGTCACCTTCAACTCCCGGTTGCGGACATTCACCTCGCGGATGTAATCGCCTAATCTATGATATTCCATTTGATTATTCGTCATTGCGTTGATTGATAAGGTTGACCACTACTTTTACCATCACGTCTTTCTCTTCTGCCTTGCTCTCGGCAATCATCAGCGTCAATGCAACCAAGGTGTTGTTGGCAATTCGCTTGGTGCCATCCGCTCGGTAGAGAACACCGTTGTTGTTCAAGAACCACAAAAAAAGCGTGGCTGCAATGCGTTTGTTGCCATCACTGAAAGAGTGATTCTTGGTGACGAGGTACAGCAACATGGCAGCCTTCTCCTCTACACTTGGGTAGAGTTCCACTCCATCGAAAGTTTGGTATATCTGCCCGATGCTGCTCTTGAACGATTCGTCTTTCTCGTTGCCATCAAGGTTATAGCAGGCAACTGTCTGCTTTACGCCATCAACACGCAAAAAATGCGTGTTGTTAATTCTCTCCAATTCTCCTTCACGGAAAACATTATTGATATGCTTTCTGAGAGTCTTCTCGTCTCTATCGAAAAGCACAGCCATCTGATTGGCGGTCAACCATACAGTTTCGTCCTCCAGCCGGACATCAATCCGCGTCTGTCCGTCTTCAGTCTGATATATCGCTATCTGATTATCCTGCTCCATTTTTCTTATAGTTTATACCCTAATTTATCAAACAGGTCTTTCAGATCTTTTGTGCTTTCCTCTTCCTGTTTCAGCAGGTCGCAGAGGTCGGTTTGCAGTTCCCTCATCTTGCTGTCGAAGTCTATCTGTTCATCGCGGTTGCGAAACTCGATGTACTTGCTGGGGACGAGACTGTAGCCTTTCTGTTCTATCTCTTTCTTTGTGGCGGAGTAGCAGTACTCGGGCTCATTGTGGTAGGTCTGCTCGTGGCCGGCACGCTGCCAATTGTGGTAGGTGTCGGCAATCTCGCGTATCTGCTCTGGCGAGAACTGGATGTATTTCTTCTCGAAGGGCTCTCCTTTCTGCCGCAGGTCGATGAAGAGTACTTCGCCTTCACGGTCGCGGTAGTGCACCTCTTCGCCGTTCTTGGTCTCCACACGGGCTTTCTTGTTGTTGTTCAGTATCCAGAGCGTGACGCTGATGTCGGTGGAGTAGAACATATTGCGCGGCAGGATGATGATGGCCTCCACCTTGTCGTTCTCGATGAGCTTGCGGCGTATGGCTAGCTCGGTGCCGTCGGCACTCAGTGCACCGTTGGCGAGCAGGAATCCCGCCACGCCACGGGTGGAGAGTTTTGACAGGATGTTCAATATCCAGCCGTAGTTGGCGTTGGAGGTGGGTGGCACATCGTATCCGCTCCAGCGTGGGTCGGAGGTGAGCTGGTTGGCCTCGCGCCAGTCCTTCTGGTTGAAGGGCGGATTGGCCATGATGTAGTCGGCCTTGAGATCGGGATGGTGGTCGTTGTGGAAGGTGTCGCCCTGACGGATGTCGGCCGAGATGCCCCGGATGGCGAGGTTCATACGCGCCAGCTTGAAGGTGGTGTTGGTGTTTTCCTGGCCATAGACGCTCACGTTCTTCATATTGCCGTGATGGGCCTTGACGAACTTCATCGACTGCACGAACATGCCGCCCGAGCCACAGCACGGGTCGTAAATCTTGCCGTCGTACGGCTCGATAAGCTCGGCGATAAGGTTGACAATCGACTTGGGTGTATAGTATTCACCTTTGCCCTTGCCCTCGGCAATGGCGAACTTGCCAAGAAAATACTCATAGACGCGACCGATGAGGTCATTCTCGGCATCAGCGACGGTGTCCAGCTTGTTGATTTCGTCGAGCAATGAGGCGAACTTGGTCTTGTCCAAGCCGAGGTTGGAATAGTAGTTGTAGGGCAAGGCACCCTCCAGCTGCTTGTTCTTCTTCTCGATGTCGACAAGTGCGTCGTCGATAATCTGGAAGATGTTGGGCTGCTTGGCATTCTCCATGATGTACGACCAGCGGCACTTGGGCGTAAGATAGAAGACATTCTCCGCTGTGTAGAACTCTACTGTATCGACATACTCTTTCAGCCCTTGCGCTATGAGTTCCTGCTTGCGTTGCTCGAAGCGGTCGCCAGCATATTTGAGGAAGATAAGACTCAGTACCACATGCTTGTATTCGGCAGGCTCGACAGCGCCGCGCAGTTTGTTGCACGACTCCCACAGAGCCGCTTCCATCGTTTTGGTTTGCTTGGTAGTATTTTGTTTAGCCATACGATTCTATCAAAACCTCCTTGTTTTTTCAAATAATGGGATAACTAATGCAAGCAATCCTGTTATCTTGTTTTTATTTTGCAAAGATACAATTTTTTTTTCAATTGGAGACCTTTATAAACCCCAATCGGTCATTTGGGTTTATGTCTGAATTGGGATTATTCGTTGGAAGACTACGGGTACTGTGGCTCGACATGAGACAGCATCGGCGAGTTCCACCTTTCGTTGTACGACCGCACTATTGCGCGGAGTGAATCGTTCAGCCCGATGCGGATGCCGAGGGAAACGCTTCCCCGGTACGTGGTATCTTTGTAAGAGTCCTTTTCAAACCGGACGCCGTATGAGACGCTGTCCTCCCACAAGTATTCGTCCGCCGGGATGAGGGCGTCGCCACTCTCTATAAACTCACAGGCCAACCAGCCGTATTTGTTCACCGCCGTACCTCCGACATACCGATAGTTCCCCAGCGAATCAAACACCCGGTAGTCGAACCGTATCGTCGTGTCGCCAATCCATTTCACCAATAGAAGATAATGGTTCGTGCTGTCCCAGTATTGCCTGTCCCATTCCACATAGTCATCCGGTTTCTCCACTTTGGCAAAAACCTCTTCAGTACCCTTCGCGGCTTTATTATTACATGCAACCGACAGCATCGATACCGCCAGCACGACAAGTAAAAACACTGTTCTATATTTCATTTCTTCTGCAATTTGACAATGCAAAATTACGCTTTTTTTCAGAACTGTGGATTTCCTGCGCGTTATTATCGTATTAACCATTGTGCCACAACTTGATAATCCATTTCAGATGGCAAATGTTGATAACTCATTTCCTGTTATTAGAAAAGTATTGTGTACTTTAGCACTCTGAAAAAAAATAGCACCATCGCGGTAATCATTTGTTAATGTCAAACTTATAAAGAAAAGCACCCATGCAGTCCGACATGTTTTTAGATTTTGGTAGTGATAATCAACACATTAGGCCGAAGACATATACACAATACAAGCCTGATGAGATTATGAAATCGTCCATCGAATACTTTGGCGGCGACGAACTTGCAGCCAATGTATGGATGAATAAATATGCCCTGCGCGACGACGACAAGATTTACGAGCTGAACCCCGATATGATGCACCACCGTCTGGCGTCGGAGTTTGCCCGCATCGAGCGCAACTACCCCAATCCCATGTCGGAGGAGACCATCTATGAGTTGCTGAAAGATTTCCGCTATGTCATTCCACAGGGCAGCCCCATGTCGGGCATCGGCAACGATTTCCAGGTGGTGTCGCTGTCGAACTGCTTTGTGATAGGCAACAGCGGTGCCAGCGACTCGTATGGCGGAATCATGAAGATAGACCAGGAGCAGGTGCAGCTAATGAAACGTCGCGGCGGTGTGGGACACGACTTGACCCATATACGTCCCGCCGGCAGCCCGGTGAAGAACAGTGCCCTTACCTCCACAGGTATCGTCCCCTTTATGGAGCGATACAGCAACACCACCCGCGAGGTGGCACAGGGCGGCCGTCGCGGTGCACTGATGCTGAGCATCAGCATCAAGCACCCCAATGCCGAGCAGTTTATCGACGCCAAGCTGGAGCAGGGCAAGATTACGGGTGCCAATGTGAGCGTGAAGATTACGGATGAGTTTATGCGGTGTGTGCGCGACGGCAAGCCGTTCGTGCAGCAATACCCTGTCGACTCGCCCAATCCGCTGGTGCGTCAGGAGATTGATGCCCGCAAGCTGTGGAACAAGATTATCCACAATGCCTGGGCTTCGGCAGAGCCAGGCGTGCTGTTTTGGGACACCATCCTGCGCGAAAGCGTGCCCGACTGCTATGCCGACTTCGGCTACCGCACCGTCTCTACCAACCCCTGCGGCGAGATACCGCTGTGCCCTTACGACAGCTGCCGTCTGATAGCCGTAAACCTGTTCAGCTATGTGGACAATCCCTTCACCCCCGAAGCCAGCTTCAATTTCGACAAGTTCCGCGACCATATCGCAAAGGCGCAACGTCTGATGGACGACCTTATCGACCTTGAGCTGGAGAAGGTGAACAAGATTCTGGCCAAGATTGACAGCGACCCCGAGAGCGACGACATCAAGAGCGTGGAGCGCAACCTGTGGCTCAACATCAAGATGAAGTGCCTCGAAGGCCGCCGCACCGGCTTGGGCATCACCGCCGAGGGCGACATGCTGGCCGGCATGGGTCTGCGTTACGGCACCGACGAAGCCACCGACTTCGCCGTCAAGGTGCAACGCACCCTCGCCTGCGCCGCCTACGGCTCCTCGGTCAACATGGCCAAAGAGCGCGGCAGTTTCCCCCTCTACGACGCCAACCGCGAGAAGCTGAATCCCTTCATCCAGCGTCTGGCCGAGGCCGACCCGAAACTCTACACCGAGATGGTTCAGAACGGCCGCCGCAACATCGCACTGCTCACCATCGCCCCCACAGGCACCGTGAGTATCTGCACCCAGACCACCTCAGGCATCGAACCGGTGTTCCTGGTGAGCTATAAACGCCGCAAGAAAATCAACCCCAACGATAAAGACACTTCGAAACACAAAGTGGTCAAGGACGAGAACGGCGACTACTTTGAAGAATACAACGTACTGCATCCCAAATTCGTCGATTGGCTGAAACTGAAAGGATACACCAAAGAGCAAATCGACAGCCTGGATGACAAGGAACTTGACCGCCTCATCGCCGAATCGCCCTACTACAAAGCCACCTCGGCCGACATCGACTGGGTGAACAAAGTAAAAATGCAGGGAGCCATCCAGAAATGGGTAGACCATTCCATCAGCGTCACCGTCAACATCCCGAAGGAAACTACGGAGGAAATAGTAAGCACAATCTATCAGACGGCATGGGAATCGGGCTGCAAGGGCTGCACCATCTACCGCGACGGGTCGCGCCACGGTGTACTCGTATCGAAAAGCGAGAACAAGAACTGCAACGACAACGAGTTCAACGAGAACAAGGCACCCAAACGTCCCAAGAAACTGGAGGCCGAGGTGGTCCGTTTCAAGAACGAGAAAGAAGACTGGATTGCTGTGGTGGGCATGTACGAACACCGTCCTTACGAGATTTTCACCGGGCGTGCTGAGAACTTCGTCCTGCCCAAATGGGTGGAGAAAGGCTGGGTGATACGCGTCAAGGAAAAAGGAGACGAGCACGCCCGCTACGACTTCCAATTCCTCGACCAGGACGGCTACCACGTCACCATGGAGGGCCTTTCGCGCATGTTCAAGAAAGAGTACTGGAACTATGCTAAGCTCATCAGCGGTATCCTGCGCCACGGCATGCCCATCCCCAATGTGGTGGACCTCATCGGCAAACTGAATTTCGACGTCGACAGCATCACCACCTGGTCCAACGGTGTGGCCCGTGCACTGAAACGCTACATCAAGGACGGCACCGAGACCGGCGAAACCTGTCCCGACTGCGGTGGGAAGATCATCTACACCGGCGGCTGCAAGAGCTGCCCCAACTGCGGTTGGTCGAAATGCAGTTAACCTCCCCCCTAAAATTGCACCAAAAACCCACCCAAACGGCTGATTGAAACGGGTTAAAACACAAACAACAACACTCCCCTTCAACCAGAAAAAGCGACAGGCAAACAGCACGTAGAACCGTGCAACAATAATTGGAAACCAATACTTTATTGACATTTTTGATATCACAGCGGAAACCTCCTCACGGGGAGGTTTCCCTTTTTATTCAAAAACCAATCCTTTTATTTGAAAAAAAAGTCGTACCTTTGCAAGATTTAATGTATAAGAAACATCATCAATAATCTATGCAATACAACAATAGACTCCGTTCCATCGGGATTCTCATACTGCTCACTGCCCTCCTGCCCAGTGTGTCGTTTGCACAACAGGTGGTAGTAATGCCCCACCATGGGTCAGACACGCTGACTATCAACCGGCAGAACTGTTATACCATACTCGACCCCGGTGGCTTTTCAAACTATTCCAACAACGAGGATTCGTGGCTTTTCATTGTCTCCACCTCGGGGCCTTTCCGTCTGAAAGTGAATTATCAGACGGGGGTAAACGCCGACTGCAACGACTTCGTCCGCATTTACTACGGCAACGACACCAATAACTACAATCGCCAATACTGCGGCTCCGGGTCGGCCACATGGCAGAGCCATGACTACTGGTGGCGTCACCCCGACACCTGTGCGTTGATTCACTTTCATTCCAACAACTATGCTTCGTTCCGCGGCTACGAGATAGAGGTTGAATATCCTAACAGCATCTCCGACTGGGATGCCCATTCCTATGCCGACAGCAGCATGACCATCACCTGGCAGGACAACGCCAGCGAAGCCACCGAGTGGACTATCACCTACTTCTGCGACGAGGACTCGCTCATGACCGCCACCAGCAACACCAAATCGGTAACCCTTACCGGCTTGCGCAACGACACGTACTATGGCTATTATATCAAAAACAACGCAGTGCCGTGCATGGATATCTCCCGCCAGTACTTCATAGTCCCCAACAGCCAGCACAACCTCTACAACACCCCCGGCGGCACGCATTTCAACTTGACCAGCGACACCTGCTACACCATCAACGGTGTGTCCGGACCCGGCAACAACCGGCTTTCCTCCGGGTGGGTTGGCATGAGCCTCTCCTCCACCGACAGCACAGGATTCTATGCTGACGGATGGTATAAAATGGGGGGAGGAGACTATTACAGCTACTCCTGGTCGGCGGATGACGTAATTGGCTCCGGACGCTCTTCATGGGGCGACAACGGCAACCGCAAACCGCACAGAATATACTTCCCCTTTGGCAATGCAGGATTCACATTTGCCTACAACTACAAGTTCCACTACCGCATAGTGTGGGAGAACAACCGCATCATCACCCCCACGGTCACCGGCCTCACCGCCACCACGGCTACCCTCCAGTGGAGCGACACCTCGCAATCGACCCAGTGGACCGTCCGCTATACCGACAACGAGAGCGACTGGACCACACGCACAGTCTCTACCCCCAGCCTCACGCTGACAGGTCTCACCCCGGGCACACAATACATCTACACCATCGAAGGCAACATCACCTCGCCCTGTGTCACTCCCTTCCGTCACGCCTTTATCACCACCGGCTCTGCCGACACCCTCATCATGCCCTACCGCAATAACGACACCATTACGTTGCAACCCGGTAGCTGCTACACGGTAGTGGATGCCGGAGGCGGAAGCCACAACTATTTCCAAGCCGACTACTCCACCTACACCTTCCACACTGCCAACGGCAGAGGCTTCTGGTTGAAGGGATGGTATAATGTCCCAGGCCCCGACCGCCTGTTTGTCTATTACGAAGGCGGATGGCACAGCTATGACGGCAACAACAGCCAATATGAAATCTACTGTGCCGATGGCTTCTGCACCATTGGTTTCACCTCCGACTGCGACGACAACGGCATCGGTTTCGAGTTCAGCATCATCCAGATGGACACCGCCATCAGCCAGCTGCATGCTTCCAGCATCACTACCACCGGCGCCACCCTCTCGTGGACCGACCCCGACCCCTCTGTCACCGGTTGGCGGCTCTACTACGGCAACGACGAGGACAACTTCGCCTCCATCACCACCACTACCCCCACCGCAACCCTCACCGGACTAACCCCTGGCACACAGTATGTCTACTATGTCACCCGTCAAGGAGCTGAATCGCAGTGCTCATACTCCGACCGCCGCGCCTTCATCACCCAGGGTGTCCCCGAGAACACCGCCATCATGCCCTACCGTGGTATCGACACCCTCGTCGTCACTCCCGGCACCTGCTACACCATCTACGATGCCGGCGGCAAAGACCACAACTACTTCAACAACGACACCAGCCAGTTGATCATCGTCACTGCCGACCACAGCAATTTCTTCGTCACCGGCGAGTTCGACTACGAAGATATGCGCGATCTGCAGTACAATGGCTACGACGGTGAGGACCACCTAGGGATGGGGACCGACCCCTACAACAGCGAGAGCCTCAACGTCGAAGTCGACGGATACTACACATGGTACAACAACGCCCAAGTACGTGCACAAAGCAGTAATGGATTCCTCCGTATACGTTGGCGCTCCAACCAGAAGAATGTCCGCCGAGGGTTCTTCATCCATATCGACCAGGACACCGTCCCCATCGAAGATGTAAGATTCACCCACGTCAAGCAACACTCTGCCGAAATTCAGTGGACAGACAATAGCGGCTACACCGGTCCCTGGTATGTCGGCTACTCCTCCGGCACCTCTTGGACCACATTCTCCTCAAACACCAACCAAACCACACTCAACAACCTCCTCCCCGGCACCAAGTATCAACTACGCATCAGCCGCACCCCTTTCACCGAAGGCTGTAACCTCCAAACCCATCACTTCACCACCCTTGGAGCCAACGACATCGTGATGAACTCCCACTCGCGCGACACCGTCTGGGTCACCCCCGGCGAATGCTATACCGTCTACGACCCCGGTGGAATAGGCGACTACTACTCCAGCGACTCCTCCACCGTCGTCATCCGTTCCACCACGGGACTCGGATTCCGGCTCCAAGGTAGCACCGATGTCTCCGACCGACTCTCATTCAACAGCGACGGCTCTGGTGGTAATTACCACTATTGGGGACTCGACAACTGGTATTCCGACGGCATCGCCTACCTCACCCTCAAGAGCAACGAAGCCATCAACAGCTCCGGCTTTGTCCTGCACATCACCTTCTACCCCACCCTAAACGCACTCGACACTCTCTGGATGACCGACACCTCCATGGCCATCACCTGGCAGGACACCTCTGTGGCCAACCAGTGGACCATCACCTACGGCACGCACATCGACTCCCTCCGCACCATCACCACCACCACCAACCAGGCCACCCTCACAGGCCTGAAACGCAACACACAATGCTACCTCCAGATTGAAAGCAACTTCAGCTCCAACGACTGCGTCATCCCATCCATCTACGGCATCCGCATGCACCACGACCCCGACATCTGGCTTGCGCAATACCAAAACTACTACCTCAATCGATGTGGACGTCACTCCCATGTCGAAAATACCACCGACTACCTCCCCGTCTCCGAATGCATACACCTCTACGACAATGGCGGACTCAATCCACCCTTCCCCGACCATGAGGGGACACACTACTTCTATTCCGCCGATGGCCGGAACCTCTCTCTCCAAGGGCAATTCAACCTAGGTGCCAGCAGACTTAATATCAATGCCAGTCCCACCTACACCAGTTATGGCGGCATCGGCAACCTCTTTGTCTCTTCCGACAACGGCCATGTCGAGATATACACCCGAACCGATGGCCAACCCCATAACAACGGCGAGGGCTTCGACTTCAATGTATTGATGAACTATGCCATCTACCAAATCACCGCCTCCAACGTCACCTGCAGCACAGCCCACCTCACCTGGATTGATACCTCCGGTGCCTCCCAATGGTGGATTGCCTACGGCGAAGCGGAGACCAGTCTCGACACCGTCACCACCACCACGCGCAGCTATGATTTCACCAACCTCGTTGCCGACCGCCAGTATGTCTGTTACCTCTGGAGCAACGAAGAACTTGACGACTGCAAAGCCCCTGTCAAGAAATACTTCATCACCGCCTGCGACACCACTATCATCATCGTACCCTGCAACCAGGACTCCTCCCGCATCCTCAACATCAACGAATGCTATATCATCCAAGACCCTGGAGCCGTCAACAACTATCATTTCAACAATAACGAGAGCCTCCATCTGCACACCAATACCGGCGACCCCATCACCCTCCGAGGCAGAGCTCACATCCGCGGGGGCGACTACCTCTCCATCTTGGACGAAGGTTCTTGGAACTGGTTATGCTACAATTGGAGCGGCGACGACGACCATTTCGAGGTCCATTCCAACACTGGACACATCCGTATTGAATACCACTGCAACGGCGACACCCTCTCCTCCTCCGGCTTCCAGTTCGATGTCTCCTTCAACACCATCGGCAACATCCGCGCCGACCTCATGACCGACTCCACCTGCCGCATCCGCTGGGACGACCACAGCACTGCCACCCAATGGACCTTCTGGTATGGCTCCGACCGCGAACACATGGACTCCATTGCCGTCAACAGCAAGACCGTCCACCTCGAAAACCTCGTCGACGGCACCTACTACTACGTCTACATCACCAACAATGCCGTTGAGTGCATCGACACCACCTGGTTCGAATTCTGTGCCGGTGGCGACAACTGCATCGACTTCGCCAACCTCTACTCCTGCCACACCATCTGCCGCACCGGCGATTTCGGAAACCCCGACAGCTACCAGGGAGTTGTCGACTACGGTCCCGAGAACATGTATTCCCGCCACACCGTCATGCTCGACACCACCTACCGCGACCCCCGCACCGGTGGCCTGCTCCGCTCCATTCCCGAAGGCCACGACCACTCCGTCCGCCTTGGCAACTGGAACTATGGTGGTGAAGCCGAAAGCATCTCATACGAATACATCGTCGACACCGCCTCTGCCGACATCATGCTCCTGCGCTATGCCGCCGTGCTTGAGAATCCCGGCCACGACCCGCAGTCCCAGCCCCGTTTCCAGTTCACCATCACCGACGAATACAACAACCCCCTCGACACCCGATGCTACGCCGCCGACTTCGTCTCCTCCGACCAACTGGACTGGAACGTGTACCATTACGACACCAACACCGTCCTCTGGAAAGACTGGACTGCCGTGGGTGTCGACCTCGAACCCCTCCAAGGCCGACGCATCTACATCAAACTCACCACCTACGACTGTGCAGAGACAGGCCACTTCGGCTATGCCTACTTCACCCTCGAATGCGACCAGAAATACATCCGCTCAGGGGCATGCGGCATAGTCGACAGCAACAATTTCACCGCCCCCGAAGGCTTCCGCTACCGCTGGTACAATATCGACAGCGCCAACGTCACCCTCGACACCACACGCGAATTCTTCAGCAACCAAACCGGTGTCTACCGCTGCCGTGCCTCCTTCATCGGCGACTCCAGTGCCTCGTGCTATTTTGAAAAAACCGCCATCGTGGGCAACATCTTCCCCTTTGCCGAGTTCGACTACCAAGCCATCGACACCATAGGCTGCCGCGTCAAGCTTCGTTTCCAGAACCTCAGCCGTGTGGCCACCGACCCCTCCTACACCATCCTCTCCAACATGGAGTGCGACTCCTACATCTGGGACTTCGGCGACGGCACCACCTCCTACTCCCGCCACCCGGCCCACATCTTCAACCCCGGCTACTTCAACGTCCGCCTCACCGCCTCACTCGCCGGCGGCACCTGCACAAAGGACACCGTCATGCGCATTGCCATCCCCTCGCCCTGCATCCAATACGACACCCTCTACCCCGTCATCTGCAACGGCGACACCTTCCAGCTGGGCGACTCTGCGCTCACCCTCCCAGGCGAATACATCGTCCGCCAAGTGTTCCGGTCCGACAGCATCCGCGAGTCTTTGGTATACCTCACCGTCAACCCCGTCCACGACTTCTATATCACCGACACCCTCTGCACCAACCAGGAGTACAACCGCTACGGCATACACATCCCCTCCGGCTCCGACCCCTACACCACACAACATCTGGTCAGTGCCTACCAAAACATCTACTCATGCGACAGCGTCTATCATCTCACCCTCCTCACCAGGCCTGCCTTCGAGGTGCAAGACACTGCCATCGCATGCGATGACCTCGGCTACACGCTCTACAACCGAACCGTCTACGAATCGGGCAACTACATCGACAGCCTCCACTCCACCGCCGGATGCGACAGTGTCGTTCATCTCGCACTCACCGTCTTCCACGCCTACCACTCCTACACCACCGACACCGTATGCAACGGTATAGTCTATCCCTTCATAGACACCCTCATCACCTCTGCTGGCGACTATACCCGCTCCTTCCCCACCATCCATGGCTGCGACAGCGCCTTCCACCTGGCGCTCACCATGTACCCGCGCTACGACTTCTACGACACCGTCTACCTCTGCCCGCGGCAACCCTATTATCACAACAACCTCACCTACTTCGCACCCGCCATCATCATCGACTCGTTCATTACCGTCAACGGTTGCGACAGTATTTACACCACCACCCTTCTTCGCAACGACGACCTCTTCAAACCGCTCTGGGAGGTGTCCGACGACACCCTCCACTGGGTAACCCTCGCCGACACCCTGTGGGAAGGCTGCTCGCCCTACACCCTCTACTTCCGCAACCGCTCCACCCATACCGCCTCCAGCATCTGGCACTTCAGCGACACCACCATCCACTCGCAAGGCCCCAGCCCTTACGACTCCCTGGCCTTCTTCACCCATACCTTCGAGACCGGCCGCTACACCTTCTACCTCAGCATCGCCGACTCCACCGGATGCACCGACACCCTCTTCAACCCCACAGGTGTCCACGTCATCCAATCGCCCACAGCCGACTTCTACTGGGATTCCACACTCGTCTCCGAGCTGCATCCCTGGACCGCGTTCCACAACACCTCCATACCGCTCGACTCCACCTGCTCCTCGCTATGGCTGTTCGAAAAGCAACCCGACAACCCCGACGACCTCGACACTGCCTACGTCACCAACCCCGCCTACCGCTGGGACACTGTCGACATGCAGCTGCCCGCCTCCTACCTCGTATGGCTTATCCTCACCCAGCAGAACATCGGTCTCACAGGCGACACCCTCTTCTGCTCCGACACCGTGTCCGACACCGTCAAGATTGTCCCCTCCACGTTGCAATTCCCCAACATTGTCACCCCGAACAACGACAACTACAACGACCGGTTCACCATCGGCAACCTGTTGGAGTACAACCGCTACCCATACAACAAGCTGACCATCTACGACCGCTGGGGACATACCGTATACGAGGTCAACAACATCAGTCAGGAAGAACACTTCTGGGACCCCAACAGCACCAACGCCCCCGACGGCACCTACTACTACCGTTTCGTCGGCCAAGGCAGCGACGGCTCAGTACAGCACAACGGTGTCATCGAAGTGTTGCGCACTCCCTGATATCCTAAAGCAGACACAACGACCCGGGGCTCAAAGCCCATACCAAAAAGGGTGGAAAGCACCAAGCTCTCCACCCTTTCTCTTTTAAACGACAACCTCCAATAATTATTCAAATAAAAAAAGGCTTAATTTTATTCGGCGTAATGGACAAAAAGTAGGCTGTTTTTGAGACGAAGAGTCCGAGTGGACAAAAAGTAGGCTGTTTTTTCAGTCGAAATTTGGTGGGGACAAAA
>ONFR01000032.1 GCA_900317125.1 uncultured Bacteroidales bacterium
TAAACCTTCGACCTAGAAAAAATTTGGATTATTCTTCCCCGAAACAAAAATTCTTACTATCTTTGCACAACAGTGTTGCACTTCGAGGTTGAATCTATACTTTTTCTTTTTTTATTTAGTCGGTCGGACATATATCAACAGTAATTCTAAAAAAAATGCTTCTATGAATACCTTTTTTCAAGAATTTATACCATTTTATGACGTTTTTTTTCGTCACAATAATATTACCATCTTATATACTCACACACCCTTGCCGGCCGGTACTACATGAACCATTGCAAGTGTATATGTTATTGTCAAACTCAGCCATGCCCATTCCTCCTTTCTGTACAGTTCATCGACGGCCCCTCATACCTCCAACTTTACTCCATTCGTCACTTGTCACACCCCCTTTTTTACATTTCACTCTATGCCAAGATTACATCGAACAATTAAACCCACTTGGGTCGTTCAACCTCGGCTCGATGTTGCCTGCTTCTCGGATTGTTTTCCGTTATCAAATCGAGTAACGAAGCTATAACGATACTATAACGATGCAGGATTGAACGGCCCCTCTCCGTAGCGAGGGGGAGGAGTTTCCAGTTTCCTAATGACCGATTTAGGTTTAAAAGATTGGGACTGCGTGAGGCGACTTGAAACAAAAAAGCCACGGCCTGGGCCGTGGCTATTGTGATGCGGGATTGCTGATGGTCAAGCTTTCCCGAGGATGTCGTAAGGAACAGTGTCTGCGTTGATGGCGGACTGAGGGTCGACAATGGTTCCGAAGGTGCGCTCGTACTTCTGGATATTGTCGTTGAGGGCAGCCAGAAGGCGTTTGGCATGAATAGGGTTCATGATAACACGCGAACGGACGGTGGCATTGGGTGTGCCGGGCAGCATCTGTGCGAAGTCGAGGACTATCTCGCTCGGACTATGTGAGATGATTGCCAAGTTGCTGTAGGTGCCGTTAGCCACATCGGACGACATGTCCAGTTTCAGATCCTGCGGGCCTTGGATGTTGCGATTGTTAGCCATAGTGTCTTATTGATTAGAGGTTTGCTTTTTCTAACTCTTCTTTGCTTCCCACGATAAGGTTTTCGTATTCGCGAAGACCTGTACCAGCGGGGATGAGGTGACCGACGATGACATTCTCCTTCATGCCTTCGAGGTAGTCCTGACGGGCATTGATGGCGGCCTCGGTGAGGACTTTGGTGGTCTCCTGGAAGGAGGCAGCGGAGATGAAACTCTTGGTCTGCAACGAGGCGCGGGTGATACCTTGCAGGATTTGCTTGGCAGTGGCGGGGTGAGCGTCGCGTACAGTGATGAGTTTCTTGTCCTGACGGCGCAGGATGGAGTTCTCGTCGCGCAGACGACGTGCAGAGATAATCTGTCCATTCTGGATGTTCTCGCTGTCGCCGTTGTCTTCAACCACTTTCATGCCGAAGATTTCGTCGTTGGTCTCGTGGAAGTCAATCTTGTTGACCAGCTCGCCTTCGAGGTAGCGGGTGTCGCCCGGATCTTCGATTTCGACTTTGCGCATCATCTGGCGGACGATGACTTCGAAGTGTTTATCGTTGATTTTCACACCTTGCAGGCGGTAGACCTCCTGCACCTCGTTGACGATGTATTCCTGCACCTTCATCGGGCCCTTGATGGCGAGGATGTCGGCGGGAGTGATAGCACCGTCGGAGAGCGGAGTACCTGCCTTGACATAGTCGCTGTCCTGAGCAAGAATCTGCTTGGACGTGGGGATGAGGTAGGTACGCTGTTCACCGGTCTTGCTGGTGATGGTGATTTGACGGTTGTTGCGCTTGAGTTTCTTGTCGATGGAGACAATACCGTCGATTTCGGCCACGATGGCGGGATCGGACGGGTTGCGGGCCTCAAAGAGCTCGGTGACACGGGGCAGACCGCCCGTGATGTCGCCAGCCTTACCGAAGCTGCGCGGTATTTTGACCATGATGTCACCAGCCTTGAGCTGCTGACCCTTGTCGACACCGATGTGGGCACCTACAGGAAGGTCGTATACCTTGAGGATGTTGCCTTCACCGTCGACGATGTTGAGGGTGGGGTTCTTGGTACGCTGGCGGCTCTCGATGACCACTTTGTCCTGAAGTCCGGTCTGGGCGTCGCTCTCGACACGGTAAGTGACATTCTCGATGACGTTCTCGAACGATACACGTCCAGCCACATCGGAGATAATGACTGCGTTGTAAGGATCCCACTCGGCAATGCTGTCGTTCTTCGACAGATGGTCACCGGCTTTTTTGTAGAGCTTGGCGCCGTAGGGCAGCAGTGCGGAGAAGAGGGTTACTCCAGTGTTCTCGTCGACGATGCGCATCTCGGCCGAACGGCCCATGACAATCTCATACTCCTTGCCGTCGGGGTCGGTGTAGGGGATGGAGCGGAGCTCGTCGATTTCGAGACGGCCTTCGTATTTTGCCGAGAGGCTGGAGTTGGTACCGATGTTTCCACCGGCGACACCACCAACGTGGAAGGTTCGCAGTGTAAGCTGGGTACCAGGCTCACCAATGGCCTGTGCAGCAATGACGCCGACAGCTTCACCTTTCTGCACCATTTTGCCGGTAGCGAGGTTACGACCGTAGCACTTGGCGCAGACACCGTGTTTGGCTTCGCAGGTGAGCACGGAACGGATCTCGACTTCTTCGATGGGTGATTCGTCGATGATTTTGCAGATGTCCTCGGTCAATTCCTGTCCTGCGGCTACGATGAGCTCGCCGGTGTGGGGATGATAGATGTCGTGTACCGAAGTACGGCCGAGGAGTTTCTCACCGAGGGAGACGACAATGTCTTCACCTTTCTTGAGGGCGGTGGTGGGCAGGCCACGCAGGGTGCCGCAGTCCTCCATGGTGATGATGACGTCGTGGGCCACGTCGACAAGACGACGGGTGAGGTAACCAGCGTCAGCGGTCTTAAGAGCGGTATCGGCCAAACCTTTACGGGCACCGTGTGTGGAGATGAAGTACTCCAGCACGGAGAGGCCTTCTTTAAAGTTGGAGATAATGGGGTTCTCGATAATCTCGTTGCCGGCGGCACCAGCTTTCTGAGGCTTAGCCATCAGTCCGCGCATGCCGGAGAGCTGACGAATCTGTTCCTTACTACCACGCGCACCAGAGTCGTACATCATGTAGATGGGGTTGAAGCCCTGGTTGTCGGCCTTCAGCTGCTTCATGAGGGTTTCGGTGAGCTTGTTGTTGGTGTTGGTCCAGATATCGATAACGTGATTGTAGCGCTCGTTGTTGGTGATAAGACCCATGGAGTACTGTCCAAGGACCTCCTCGACTTCGTCGTTGGCTTTGTCGATGAGTTCTTCTTTCTCGTTGGGGATGATAACGTCGCCCAGGTTGAAGGAGAGGCCACCGCGGAATGCCTGACGGTATCCCATATTCTTGATATCGTCGAGGAAGTTGGCGGTAACGGCATTGCCACAGGCGGTGAAGAGGTCGCCGATGATGTCGCGGAGCGACTTCTTGCCGAGGACCATGTTCACATAGCCGTACTCTTCGGGTACCACTTCGTTAAAGATAACACGTCCGACGGTAGTGCGGATGCGGTCGGTTTTGATGAAGTGGCCTTTTTCGTCGACGATGGGGTAACCATCCTTGTCGCGCTTGATTTCGTATTCGGTGCGGCAACGTTCAGCTTCTTCGGCCGGGGTTGAGCAGTCGATGTCGGTGAGGATTTTGCCGTCACGGTCTTTGATAACCTCCATGAAGGTCTTGTCGGACTTGACAAACTGGAACTCGTCGCGGCCTTTGGCATCAATGCGCACACTGATACAGGCATTGAGGGAGACGCGTTTTTCGTTGTAGGCGATGATTACCTCTTCGGGAGAATAGAAGCGATAACCTTGACCCTTGACGGACTCGGTTTCGGTGGAACGGCGGGGTTTGGTCATGTAGTACAGACCCAACACCATGTCCTGCGACGGAACGGTGATAGGAGCACCGTTGGCGGGGTTGAGGATGTTGTGGGTGGAGAGCATGAGGAGCTGTGCCTCGAGGATGGCGGCATTGCCCAGTGGGACATGGACAGCCATCTGGTCACCGTCGAAGTCGGCGTTGAAGCCGGTACACACCAGCGGGTGCAGACGGATGGCCTTGCCTTCGACCAGTTTGGGCTGGAAAGCCTGAATACCCAGACGGTGCAGGGTCGGTGCTCGGTTGAGCATGATGGGATGGCCCTTCAGTATGTTCTCGAGGATCTCCCACACAACGGGGTCTTTACGGTCGACAACACGCTTGGCGGACTTAACGGTTTTGACCAAGCCGCGCTCAAGGAGTTTGCGGATGATAAAGGGTTTGAACAGCTCGGAAGCCATGTCTTTGGGGAGACCGCACTCATGCATCTTCAGTTCGGGTCCGACGACAATAACCGAACGGCCTGAGTAGTCGACACGTTTACCCAGCAAGTTCTGACGGAAACGGCCTTGCTTACCCTTGAGTGAGTCGGAGAGCGACTTGAGGGAGCGGTTGCTGTCGGATTTGACGCTGGAGACTTTGCGGCTGTTGTCGAACAGCGAGTCGACAGACTCCTGGAGCATACGCTTCTCGTTGCGCATGATGACTTCGGGAGCCTTGATTTCGAAGAGGCGTTTAAGACGGTTGTTGCGGATAATGACGCGACGATAGAGCTCGTTGATGTCGCTGGTGGCGAAACGGCCGCCATCGAGGGGGACGAGGGGACGGAGGTCGGGAGGAATGACGGGAATGATAGTCATGATCATCCACTCGGGACGGTTGTCCATGCCGCGCTCTTGCATACGTCTGCGGCTCTCGCGGAAAGCTTCGACTATGTTAAGACGCTTAAGGGCATCCTGTTTGCGTTGGTTGGAAGATTCCTTCGAGGCACGGTCGCGGAGTTCGAAACTAATCTGGTCGAGGTCGAGGTCGCAAAGGAGCTTATAAAGGGCTTCGGACCCCATACCAACGATGAATTTGTTGGGATCGGTGTCGTCCAGCTGGTCGTTGCCTTCGGGGAGGTTTTCCATGATGGCGTAGTATTCCTCCTCGGTGAGAAGGTCGAGTTTCTTGACCGGCATCTCATTCAGCATGGCTTTGCCGGGCTGGAGCACGATAAATTTTTCGTAATAGATTACTTGTTCGAGTCTCTTGCTAGGGACATCGAGCAAGGTTCCGATTTTATTGGGAAGGGAACGGAAAAACCAGATGTGGGCGACAGGGACAGTGAGTTCGATGTGTCCCATGCGCTCACGACGGACTTTCTTTTCGGTAACCTCTACACCGCAACGGTCGCACACGATGCCTTTGTAGCGGATGCGCTTATATTTTCCGCAATGGCACTCCCAGTCGCGAGTGGGGCCGAAAATCTTCTCGCAGAAGAGGCCGTCGCGCTCGGGCTTGTAGGTGCGGTAGTTGATAGTCTCAGGCTTGGTCACTTCGCCGAAAGAGCGTTTTTTGATTGACTCGGGCGAGGCCAGGCTGACGGTTATCGAATTGAAATCATTCCTTAACTGTGATTCTTGTTTAAAAGCCATCTTATTTTTGTATGAATTAAGAACTAAAACTGTTTCCTTTTGGTTGGCAGTCCTAATTCAGAATTAATCAAATGTTACCTCTAATCCAAGGCCACGGAGTTCATGGACAAGGACGTTGAACGACTCGGGGATGCCGGGGACGGGCATGTTGTCGCCTTTGACAATCGACTCGTATGCCTTGGCACGTCCCATGACATCGTCGGACTTGACAGTGAGGACTTCCTGCAACACATGGGAGGCACCGAAAGCCTCAAGAGCCCAGACCTCCATCTCTCCGAAACGCTGACCACCGAAGTTGGCTTTACCGCCAAGGGGCTGCTGGGTGATGAGAGAGTAAGGTCCAATGCTACGTGCGTGCATCTTGTCGTCAATCATGTGGTGCAGTTTGAGCATGTAGATATAACCGACGGTAGCAGGCTGGTCGAAGCGGTCGCCGGTTTCGCCGTCGTAGAGGTAGGTACGGCCATTCTCAGGCAGACCGGCCTCACGCATGTATCCGTTGATTTGCTCGAGGGTGGCACCGTCGAAAATCGGGGTCTTGAAACGCTTGTTGAGTTTCTTGCCAGCCCAACCCAGGACGGTCTCATAAATCTGACCCAGGTTCATACGCGAAGGCACGCCCAGAGGGTTCAGCACGATGTCGACAGGAGTACCATCGGCAAGGAAAGGCATATCCTCGGCACGGACAATCTTGGAGACAATACCCTTGTTACCGTGACGGCCTGCCATCTTGTCACCGATGCGCAGTTTGCGCTTCATGGCAATGTAGACTTTGGCCATCTGGACAATTCCGCTCGGGAGGTCGTCGCCGACGGTAAGAGCGAATTTCTTACGGGTGAAGCGTCCGTTGATTTCGCGGTTCTTGATATTGTAGTTGTTCAAGAGGTCTTTGATAAGGTCGTTGGTCTCCTTGTCGGAAGTCCACTTGTTGGGGCTGATTTCGGTATAATCGATAGCGTGAAGAGCCTTGGAGGTGAACTTGACCTTCTTGGGTATCACTTCCTCTTTATGGTTGGTGTATACACCATTGGAGGTCTTGCCGGCCAGAATGATGAGCAGACGGTCGACGAGTTTCTCCTTGAGTTCTTTCAACTCCTGATTGTACTCCTCTTCAGGTTTGGCCAGAAGCTCTTTCTCCTTGGCACGCTGTTTACGGTCGCGGATGATACGGGCGAAGAGTTTCTTGTCGATGACTACGCCACGGACCGAAGGCGGCACTTTGAGAGAGGCGTCTTTCACATCGCCGGCCTTGTCGCCGAAGATGGCGCGGAGCAGTTTCTCTTCCGGAGAGGGATCGGACTCACCCTTGGGGGTGATTTTACCAATAAGGATGTCGCCTTCCTTAACTTCGGCACCAATACGGATGATACCGTTTTCGTCGAGGTCCTTGGTGGCATCATTGCTGACATTGGGGATGTCGCGTGTAAGCTCCTCGAGGCCACGCTTGGTCTCGCGGACTTCAAGTGTGTATTCCTCGACATGAACCGAGGTAAAGATATCTTCACGTACAACGCGCTCGGAGATAACAACAGCGTCTTCGAAGTTGTATCCCTTCCACGGCATGAAGGCGACCATCATGTTGCGGCCAAGAGCCAGCTCGCCGCCTTGGGTGGCATAACCCTCACAGAGCACCTGCCCTTTCTTGACCTTGTCACCCTTCTTCACGATAGGACGCAGGTTGATGGAGGTGGAGTGGTTGGTGCGTTGATAACGGGTGAGTTTATATTCACGTACATCCTCATCGAAAGATACCAGACGCTCGTTCTCAGTGCGGTTGTGGCGGATGACAATCTTGGTGGAGTCGACATACTCAACCACGCCATCGCCCTGAGCATTGAGAAGGACACGGCTGTCTTCGGCAACCGACTTCTCGATACCGGTACCCACAATGGGGATTTCGGGATTGAGCAGCGGCACAGCCTGACGCATCATGTTGGAACCCATCAACGCACGGTTAGCGTCGTCGTGCTCCAAGAAAGGAATAAGCGATGCGGCAATGGAAGCAATCTGGTTGGAGCCCATGTCGATAAGGTCAATCTCTTCGGGCGACACGATGGGGAAGTCGGCCTGACGGCGGGCCTTGATACGCTGGGCGATGATATTACCTTGCTCGTCCTGAGGTGTGGTTGCCTGGGCAACGGTCTTGTTCTCCTCAAGTTCGGCAGTGTAGTAGGTAGGCTCCTCATCCAACATCACGCGACCATTGACAACACGGCGATAAGGTGTTTCGATGAATCCGAGATTGTTGATTTTGGCATACACGCAAAGAGAGGAAATCAGACCGATATTGGGGCCTTCAGGAGTCTCGATGGTACAGAGGCGGCCATAATGTGTGTAGTGGACGTCACGCACCTCGAAACCTGCACGCTCGCGCGAAAGACCGCCAGGACCCAGAGCAGAGATACGGCGCTTGTGCGTCACCTCGGCCAAGGGGTTGGTCTGATCCATGAACTGGGACAGCTGATTGGTTCCGAAGAACGAGTTGATGACCGAAGAGAGTGTCTTGGCGTTAATGAGTTCGGTGGGTGTGAAGACCTCATTGTCGCGGACATTCATACGCTCGCGGATGGTACGCGACATACGGGCCAAACCAACACCGAATTGGTTGTACAACTGCTCACCTGCTGTGCGGACACGACGGTTGGACAAGTGGTCAATATCGTCCACATCGGCCTTCTGGTTTATCAGCTGTATCAAATATTTGATGATAGAGGTGATATCAGTCTGGGTCAATACCCTGACAGTATCGGGGATGTCAAGATTCAACTTGGTGTTGATACGGTAACGACCTACCTCGCCCAAGTCGTAACGCTTGTCGGAGAAGAACAGTTTCTCGATAATGCCACGCGCCGTTTCCTCGTCTGGGGGCTCGGCATTGCGCAGCTGGCGATAGATATACTCAACAGCCTCTTTCGAGTTGTTTGAGGTATCCTTCTTAAGGGTGTTATAAATGACTGAATAATCGATGCCGTCGTGATCCTCGACTTTGACAAGGATTGTCTTGACATCAAGTTCCAGAATTCTTTCAATATCATCCTCGGTGAGTTCCTTGTCGCGCTCTATGACGACTTCGGTACGTTCCATAGAAACGACCTCACCGGTGTCCTCGTCAACAAAGTCCTCCGTCCAGGAGTCAACGACTCGGGCGGCAAGCTGTTTTCCGATGACTTTTTTCAAATTGGACTTGGAAACCTTGACCTCTTCTGCAAGAGAGAAGATGTCCAGGATATCTTTATCCGTCTCAAAACCGACAGCTCTCAACAACGTAGTAATCGGGAGCTTTTTCTTTCTGTCGATGTAAGCATACATGACATTGTTGATGTCGGTGGTAAACTCCATCCACGACCCTTTGAACGGGATAATACGGGCGGAATAGAGCTGGGTGCCGTTAGAGTGAAACTGCGTTCCGAAGAAAACACCGGGTGAACGATGGAGCTGCGAAACCACTACACGCTCGGCACCATTGATGACGAAAGTTCCCTTGGGTGTCATGTAGGGTATCATACCCAAATAAACAGGCTGTTCAATGGCCTGGAAATCTTCATTCTCCGGATCATTACACGACAATTTCAGCTTGGCTTTCAGCGGCACGCTGTAAGTCAGGCCACGCTCGATACACTCCTCAATGGTGTAGCGCGGAGGGTCGATGTAATAGTCAAGAAACTCTAACGTGAAATTATTCCGTGCATCTGAAATCGGGAAATTCTCCTTAAACACTTTGAAAAGACCTTCGTCCAGTCGGTTATCCGGGTTGGTCTCAATCTGGAAGAAATCCTGGAACGATTTCAACTGAATGTCGAGAAAGTCCGGGTACTCGTATTTGCGAACAGATGCAAAATTTACTACCTCGATGGGTTGTTCGATGGGTTGTTCGATAGGTTGATTGTTATCCAAGGGACTTAATAATTAAGAGTTAACAATTAACAAATAATAATACTGCTTGTTACTGCTCCATTGGAGAGAGATGGGAGGGGGAAATGCAAAAACGACTATGCTCTATAAGATAAAATTGCATAGCAAAGAGGAATAGGCACTCCGGTATTGCCGGAGGCCCTATTCCTCGTAGAAATCCTACAGTATTTACTATTTGATCTCAACTTCGGCACCAGCCTCTTCGAGAGCCTTCTTCAGGGATTCAGCCTCGTCCTTGCTCACGCCCTCTTTAACGGTCTTAGGAGCGTTGTCAACGAGTTCCTTGGACTCTTTCAGACCCAAGCTGGCCATGTCCTTAACAGCCTTCACAACACCGAGTTTCTTGGTGGCATCGGGAACGCCTTTCAGGATAACGTCGAACGAGGTCTTCTCCTCAACAGCGGCGGCAGCGCCGGCACCGGGAGCGGCAGCAACTGCAACAGCGGCAGCTGCGGGTTCGATACCATATTCTTCTTTCAGAACGTCAGCGAGTTCTTTTACTTCTTTAACGGTTAAGTTTACTAATTCTTCAGCGATAGCTTTGATGTCTGCCATGACTTTATTGATTTTAATTGTTTTTACTAATGATTAATTGTTTTCGGGCCGTTTTACGGGAGCCCTTGCCCGTTGGCTTATTCAGCCTTTTTCTCCTCTAATGTTTTCAGGACACCGGTGATGGTGTTTGCACCCGACTGGAGCTGAGAAACAACGTTCTTGATGGGCGACTGGAGAAGAGCAACGATGTCGGCGATAAGCTCGTTCTTGGACTTGATGTTGACAAGTTCCTCGAGATGCTGCTCACCAATATAGAAGCATTCTTCAACATAAGCACCCTTCAAGACGGGTTTCTGAGCACCTTTCTCCGCAGCGCGGAACTCTTTGATGAGTTTAGCAGGTGCATTGTTGGTGTTAGAAAGCATTATGGCTGTCTCGCCCTTGATCACGGGGAAGAGTTCGGAATAATCGATACCCGTTCTCTCCATGGCCTTGATCAAAAGAGCATTCTTGACGACTTCCAACTTGACCTCTTTGCGGAAAGCAGCACGACGCAGTTTGCTCGTCTGAACAGAGTTCAACCCTCCAATATCAGCAATGTAGATAAGAGGATAGGACTTAATCTCTTCACACAATTGGTCAATCAGCTGGTCTTTTTGTTCTTTTCTCATAATGACCTTTCAATAATTAAATGTTACAGAGTGGCGGCTTTAGTGTCAACCTTTACACCTGCGCTCATGGTGCTGCTGATGCAGATACTCTTCACGTAGGTTCCCTTGGCGGCGGCAGGTTTCAGTTTAATGATGGCCTGCAGCACCTCGCGGGCATTGTCAACAATCTTGTTACTGTCGAAAGAGACCTTTGCAACGGCAGTGTGGATGATACCAAACTTGTCGACCTTGAAGTCAATCTTACCGGCTTTGGCCTCCTGGACGGCTTTACCGACCTCCATGGTAACAGTGCCAGTTTTGGGGTTCGGCATCAGGCCACGGGGACCCAGAATACGGCCGAGAGCACCCACCTTGGGCATTACGCTGGGCATGGTAATGATAACGTCTACATCCGTCCAACCGCCTTTAATCTTGGTGATGTACTCATCAAGACCATAATAATCAGCTCCGGCTGCTTTAGCCTCCTCTTCCTTGTCAGGAGTGCAGAGCACGAGGACGCGGACAGTCTTACCAGTGCCATGGGGCAGTGTCACACTACCACGCACCATCTGGTTGGCTTTACGGGGGTCAACACCCAAACGGACGTCAATATCCACCGAAGCATCAAACTTGGTGTAGGTGATGTTCTTCACGACCTCAACAGCTTCCTCAAGCGAGTACATCTGGTTCTTGTCGAATTTGGCTAAAGCCTCTTTTTGTTTCTTCGTTAATTTTGCCATGTTTCTTGGTTTTTGTGGTCACCGCACCGCTCTTATGTCGATGCTACCACTTGTTAATTAATTCGTTTTACTTTGCAAGAGGGTTCTCGCCTTTAACGGTGATACCCATACTGCGGGCAGTGCCGGCAACCATGCTCATAGCTGATTCAATAGTGAAACAGTTAAGGTCAGGCATCTTGGCTTCTGCAATCTGACGCACCTGCTCCCAAGTGACGGAAGCGACCTTGACGCGGTTAGGCTCGGCAGAACCCTTGGCGGCCTTGGACATTTCCTTCAGCTGTACGGCAACAGGAGGGGTCTTAACTACAAAGTCAAAAGACTTGTCCGTATACACAGTGATGATGACCGGAACGATCTTGCCGGCCTGATCCTGCGTACGGGCGTTGAACTGCTTGCAGAACTCCATGATGTTCACACCCTTGGCACCCAGTGCGGGTCCAACGGGAGGAGCAGGGTTAGCAGCACCGCCTTTGATTTGTAATTTAATCAATCCTGCAACTTCTTTTGCCATTGATTTAAATTTTTAAATTAGTTTGATTGGTAAGTTTTACTACTCCTTTTCCACTTGGTTGAAACCCAACTCGAGAGGTGTTTTACGACCGAAGATCTTGACCGTAACTTTCAATTTCTTCTTCTCGTCGTTCACTTCCTCCACAACACCGGCGAAACTGCTGAAGGGACCGTCGATAACCTTGACCGACTCGCCTACCAGATAAGTGTCGCCGTTGCCTTCGATGGCATCAATCTGATCGTCCATCTTGCCGAGAATCCGGTTCACCTCATACTGACGCATGGGGATAGGCTTGCCGCCGTCGGACTCACGCAGGAAGTCCAATACATTGGGAACATTCTGGATAACAGGGATAATCTCATCGCGCAAGTCGGCCTCTATCAACACGTAACCGGGAAAATAAGTGCGGTCTTTGACCACCTTTTTTCCATTACGAATCGCATAGACCTTCTCGGTAGGAATAAGAACCTGGGGCACATCCTCGCTCCAGCCACGCTTGGCCATTTCGCTTTCGATGTACTCCTTGGCTTTCTTCTCCTTGCCGCTCACGGCTCTGACGACATACCATTTTTTTGACTGCTGTTCCATCATGCTTTTTAAAAGAATAGTGTTTTTATACTCGCTTCTCGTCCGGCAACAACCGGCAGAAACGTCCTTTATTCAAACAAACATTACAGCGCGCCTAATCTCAAAAAAATTGGGAAGCAAGACCAGCCGCCTTGTAACATTTATCCGATTAAAGCATAAAAGTATCCGAGAAAACCCTTCCATCCCATGCTCTGGACACCGAACACGACATCCATCAGGAACACAACGAGGGCTAATATCAATGCAGCGACAGCCACCACAACGGCACTGCTCTGCAATTCCTTGAATGTAGGCCACGACACTTTATGAACCAATTCGTCGTAGCTTTCCTTTACATAGTTTCCGAACTTAGACATTTGATATCAATTTTTTGCAGGGGCAGAGAGAATCGAACTCCCAACTACGGTTTTGGAGACCGTCATTATACCATTTAACTATGCCCCTGAATAGAGACGGGGTTCAACCCGTCTCTAAGCATGATTTATGATTATTCGATAATCTTGGTCACCTGACCGGAGCCAACGGTACGGCCACCCTCGCGGATAGCGAAGCGCAGGTTCTCGTTCAGAGCGATATCGGAAATCAGATCAACGGTGATCGTCAAGTTATCGCCGGGCATAACCATCTCACGACCCTCGGGGAGAGAAATCTCACCGGTAACGTCAGTGGTGCGGAAATAGAACTGGGGACGATATTTATTGTGGAACGGGGTGTGACGGCCACCTTCCTCTTTCTTCAGGATATAGACCGTAGCCTCGAACTTGTGGTGAGGATGAATCGACTTGGGGGCAGCGATAACCATACCACGGCGGATCTCGTTCTTGTCGATACCGCGGAGCAGCAGACCCACATTGTCACCAGCTTCACCTTCGTCAAGAATCTTGCGGAACATCTCAACACCGGTAACAACACTGGTCAGCTTCTCAGCACCCATACCGATAATGTCGACGGGGTCGGAAGTGTGGATAACGCCGGTTTCGATACGACCGGTAGCAACGGTACCACGGCCGGTGATGGAGAAGACGTCCTCAACGGGCATCAGGAAGGGCTTGTCAACGGCACGGGTGGGCAGAGGAATCCAAGTGTCAACGGCTTCCATCAATTCTTCAACGCTCTTCACGCCGCTGGGCTCGCCGTTGAGGGCTGCCAGAGCAGAACCGCGGATGATGGGGATATGGTCGCCATCGAAATCATAGGAGTTGAGGAGCTCGCGGATTTCCATCTCAACGAGGTCGAGCAGCTCGGGGTCGTCAACCAAGTCGCACTTGTTCATGAAAACAACCAGCTGGGGAACACCAACCTGACGGGCGAGCAGAATGTGCTCACGGGTCTGGGGCATAGGACCATCGGTAGCAGCAACAACCAGGATAGCACCGTCCATCTGGGCAGCACCGGTAACCATGTTCTTCACATAGTCAGCGTGGCCGGGGCAGTCAACGTGAGCATAGTGACGGGTCTCGGTCTGATACTCAACGTGAGCAGTGTTAATAGTAATACCACGCTCTTTCTCTTCGGGAGCGGAGTCGATAGAGTCGAAGGATTTAACTTCGGAGAGACCTTTCTCAGCCAGCACCTTGGTGATAGCAGCGGTCAGGGTTGTCTTACCATGGTCAACGTGGCCGATAGTGCCGATGTTAACGTGCGGTTTAGAACGATCAAATTTTTCTTTTGCCATTTTTAATACGTATTAATGTTAACAATTAATTCCAATTTTATTTATCATTTTTTCTTTCACATCTTACGAGGGCGAAACAAGTCTCGTCCTCGTAAATTGACATGAAAAAAGAGCTACAGACCGGATTTGAACCGGTGACCTCATCCTTACCAAGGATGCGCTCTACCAGCTGAGCTACTGCAGCTTTTTACTTCGAAGCGTCGGCTTGCCTCTTGCCCTGCTCCGCTTTTCTTTGAGCGGAAGACGGGGCTCGAACCCGCCACCTATAGCTTGGAAGGCTATCGCTCTACCAAATGAGCTACTTCCGCTTCTCAGTAGGTTTGTGGGGAAGAGTGGACTCGAACCACTGAACTCCGAAGAGGACAGATTTACAGTCTGTTGCAATTGCCACTATGCGACTTCCCCATTTGCTTTCCCGATGGTACCCGTCGATATTCGAGGGAGCTCATCGAGCCGATGAAGGGACTCGAACCCCCGACAGGCTGATTACAAATCAGCTACTCTACCAACTGAGTTACATCGGCTTTTTCAGCTTTGTCAAACAACTGTTGCAAAGATACTACTTTTTTCTCATCCCGCAAATTTTTTTTCTTTTTTTCTTTAAATTATTTTCTATTGCACTGATTATCATACCTATTTTTCCGCCCACCCCTTCACCCCTTCACCCTGTCCAGCACTGTTTTTTGCCCGTTTATGCCATCGTTTACACCCATTTTAGGCTATGCCATAAGGCATCCTGCATAAATAATCGTCTTATTCTTTGTTAATCAATAATATACACTTATTTTATCCGACAGCTTATTAATCATGAACAAACAAAATAATCCTGAACCACAGACACTTAACACCAAATCATCCATCCGGTCAGCGGCAACGATTCTCCCTCGCTGCGGAGAGGGGCCGTTCAATCCTGTATCGTAATAGTATTGATATAGCATCGTTACTCGACATGATGACGGATAACAAGCCGGGAAGCAGGCAACATCGAGCCGAGATTGAACGACCCAAGTGGGTCGTGGCGTGCCGTCCGCTGAGACTTCCCGGCACTGCGGTGGGACAGGGGAAACGTGGAGAGGGAGCAAAGGCTGGGCAGGGAAGGAGTGGGGAGGTCGCTGCTGCGTGGTCGGACCATGGGGAGGGAGGCCGTCCGGACATGGATAAACCCACATCAACCTACGAAACAATAGGGGCATCAGTTGCGGGCAGGAGCCGGGGCTTGCCCTGCGGCGAAGAGCAGCATACGGCAGTTGGAGCAGTCGAACTCGAGCCGGAACCAGCGGCCATTGTTTTGCAGGTACAAGGGACCAGCCACCGCATCTGGGTTGCGGTGCAGACACTGTCCCAACTCGTAGCGCAGGCAGTATTTGGTGGTCATGAGGGCTTTGCCGTCGTAGTCGCCGGTCTGTTCGAGTCCGCGTTCTATCTGCTGCACGCCATGACGGCGGTAAAATTGTTCTGAGAGCTGGTTTATGACGTTGGCACGGTAGTCGAGGGCAGTCTCGAAATAGGGGGTAGTGTCGGCCTGACGCTGGGCGAGGGTTGGGCAATGGCCGCGCTCATGCAGATGGGTTTCGATGCGGGTTTCAACAAGCTTTTCCACTGCCTGACGGCGCAACTGGTTGAGTACCGAGGCTTGTACGAACCAAGGGCTGGCGCAACAGTTGGTGAAAGCGGCGACACGGAAAGGGGTGTCGCCCAGTTTGGTGAGTTGGCGTTGCAGCTGGTCGGCGGCACGGAGAGGGTCGCGAGGGGTCTCCTTGGCGCACACCACTGTGGACGAGGCCTGGCAGCCATCGCAGTCGACAAGGGTGAGCCGCAGTCCGTCGGGGGTATCCGTCAGCGTGAGATTAATGGGGATGGTGCGTTCGGCGGTGCGGCCTTGCAGCTGCTTGGTGAAAGCTTGATCGTTGTTGCGCCACAAGGGTGTGCCGACGGCAAGGCTGTCGGGCATGCGGTTAGGGCGTATAGCCGAGCCCTGCACATGGTTCACCAGGAATCCTTCGAGCTGCCCTTGGGCATTGAAGAAGCAGAGGCCGTCGCCAGGGGTGAATGTTTCGGAAGTGGCCAGGGTGATGGTGTCGCGACCCAGGGAGGCCACCTTGCCGATGCGCTTGCCGAGCGATTTCTGTGTGGCAAAGTTTGCCATGGGTTGCCGCTGGCGGAGGAAATAGTCGGTAAATCCGCGGTTGAAAGTCTTTTCAAGGTCGGGGGTGAAGAAGAAGCGGCACGAGCCCGACGAGGCGGGTCGGCAGGCGGGATTCCCCTCCATGATGTTGTCGAGCAGCTGGCGGTAGTAGGCGGTGGTGTTCTTTACATAGTCCATGTCCTTTAGGCGTCCTTCTATCTTGAAGGAGGTGATGCCTGCATCGACCATGGCCTGCAGCTGCCGGGCGGCGGAGAAGTCCTTGAGCGACAGGAGATGCTTGTCTTTCTGCAACAGGCGGCCTTGGGCATCGTAGAGGTCATAGGCCGAGCGGCAGGGCTGCGAGCAACACCCGCGGTTGCCACTGCGGCCGGTGAGGTATTGGCTGAGATAGCACTGGCCGCTATAGCATACGCAGAGGGCTCCCTGCACAAAGGCCTCGAGCTCGACGGTGGTGTTGCTGCGGATGTGCTGCATCTGCTGGAGGGAGGTCTCGCGGGCCAGGATGACGCGACTGAAACCTACGCTTTGAAGAAACTGGATGCGGGGCAGGTCGGCGTTGTGGGTCTGGGTACTGGCGTGCAGCTCGATGGGCGGCAGGTCGCACTCCAGCAAGCCGAGGTCCTGAATGATGGCGGCATCGACACCTGCTTCATAGAGCTGATGGAGCATGCGCACGGCATCGTCCACCTCGTTGTCGAAGAGGAGGGTGTTGACGGTGGCGAAGACCCGGGCGTGATAGATATGGGCATAGCGGGTCAGTTGTTCGATGTCGGCAAGGGTGTTGACGGCGGCCGCCCGTGCCCCGAAGGCAGGGGCTCCAATGTAGACGGCGTCGGCGCCGTGGTTGACGGCTTCGATGCCTTGCTGGCAGTTTTTGGCAGGCGCGAGGAGTTCTAACATAATTTCAGCAAGGTGTTACGTATTTCGTTCTCGTCGACTTGAAGGTCGATAACCGGGGCGCCGATGTCCTGCAGCAGCACACAGAGGATGTGGCCGGAGGCGTTTTTCTTGTCACGACGCATATAGGTGAGCAGTTCTTCTGTGTCGCGGAGGGTGTAGCGAGGGATGGCGGTGAGTTTGGCGGCTACAGCGCGGTAGCGGTCGAGCACATGCTGCGGAAGGCCGAGCTTGGTCACCGAGAGCTGCAGGGCGCAGACCATGCCTATGCCTACTGCGGCACCGTGGGCCACTGGCTGACGGCCGGGCTGGTGGCTGAAGGACTCGATGGCGTGGCCAAAGGTGTGGCCAAGGTTGAGAATGCGGCGGACGGAACGGTCGTAGGGGTCGCGGCGGACGACAGCGGTCTTGATTTCGGCACAGGCGGCAATCATGTCGGGCAACACCTCGAACGTGCCGTCGAGGAGCATCCCGCACAGGCTTTCATACCGGCCGGGGTCGCCGACCATGAAGGTCTTGAGCATCTCGAACACGCCGTCAAGCAGCATGGCGTCGGGAAGGGTGTCGAGGAATGCCGGCTCGATGCAGACAATGGCGGGCTGGTGGAAGAAGCCTATCTGGTTTTTGCTGTTGTCGAGGTTAAGGGCAGTCTTGCCGCCAATGGCAGCGTCGACCATGCCGACAAGGGTCGTGGGGATGTTGATGTGGCGGATGCCGCGCTTGTAGCCTGCTGCCACGAAGCCGCCGAGGTCTGTGATGCAGCCACCTCCAAGGTTGACAAGGACGCAGTTGCGGTCGGCGTTGCTCTCAAGGAGGGTCTGCCACAGCTGGGTGGCGATGGCTATGTCCTTGCACTCTTCGCCCACGGGCACCTCCATGAACTCGGCCTGCTGCAGGCGGTCGACTTTCGATATCAAGTGAGGCAGACAGTGGTTGTAGGTGTTCTCGTCCATGAGGATAAAGAAGCGGGCATTGTCGAATGCCTTGCCCGACAGCATGCGGTTGAGGCGGCTGAGGGAAGAGGTGTGTGCTGGAAGGATGGTTTTCATTATTACGGGGTGTTTATCGGATAAGCGTGACTGTGCCGGTGTGGTGTAGCAGTTCGTTGGGCGAATTGTTCGTAGAGTAGTCGATAGTGTAGGTGTAGGTACCTGTGGGGCAGGGCAATCCATTGCTGGTACCGTCCCAGGGCTGGTTGATGTCGTCCGAATGGAACACTTTCATGCCCAATCGGTTGAAAATAGTGATGTGGTAGTAAGAGAGCTCGTTTGCGTTGACTGAAAAGGTGTTGTTGGACTCGCGTCCAGGAGTGAATACATTGGGTATCCACAGGTTATTGTTTTCGAGGAGGACGGCAATGTAATGGGACTGTCCGTAACAGCCCGGCAAGGAGTCGTATTCGGCAGTGAGACTGTAGAGGGTGTTTTCTGTCGGTGATACCATGATGCGAGACGAATGCTCTTGACCCTGCAAGGAGGCATCAGTGGGTGACGAGTTCCATGTGAAATGGCAGGAGCCAAAGTTGTTGTGGACCGAGCCTTGCAGCTGGATGGGGAATTGGTCGGGGGGAGTGAGCCGGTTAATGGTGATGTCGGGATAAGACCAGACAGAGAGGTTGAGCAGCAGGATACTGTCGCAGCCATTGATTTGAAGGAGTGTGTCGCGGTAGGGACCTGGAGCGGTGCAGATATATGATCCCCATGGCACTTGATCATCCTGACATATCGTATCGGAGAAATAGGTTGTTACGGACGATGTATCAACAGAGAGGATGAGACGGTGGACTGGTAGGCAGTTGCCGATGTTGTTGCTGTATCGCAAGTGAGCGCCCGGCGAGGAGATAAGCGTGTCGTCCCACTGATAGGGGAAAATGCAGCAGCTGTCGTAATACGTAACGGTGTCGCGGGGAGATATGGTAATGCTGCCAATGAGGGTGTCGCGGCTGTGGTCGCTCAATGGAGTGTTGGCGTAGTCGATAATGGTCTGTACCGTATAGCACCCGGGAGCAGCATAGGTGTGCCGGACAATGGGGCCGGTGGCAGAATGGCCGTCGCCAAAATCCCAGTGGAAGTATGTCTGGTTGGTGTCGCAATTGGTGTTGAATAAGATTTCGTGTCCAAGGCAGAATGAAGTGAAAGCAAGGGAGTGGTTGGGTATGCCGTCGGCATAGAAAATCTTGGTTTTAAAAATCATGTTATAGCAGACATTATAGGAGTAGGAGCCGCCGTGGTAGTAGGTGTAAACGGTATTGAACCATACGGGGTCAACGACATAGGTGGTGAATGTTCCGACTCGGTAGGCGGAGAAGCGTTTGTGGTTGGTGTGAACCCTGGCCCAAGGAATGCCATAGAGTTCCTGCCAGATGTTTTGGTGGACGAAAGGATAACTTGAAAAAAAAATGGTGTCGTATGGCAGTGAATATTGCGAGTCTAAGTATGCTCTAAGTTTGTCAAAAAGATATTCATAAGAATAGGGCGGAGGAGGCGAATTCTTTTTTTCTTCGAACCTGTAGTCGGGGGATACAAATCCTTCAAAGCCTCCTGATTCGACAGGAGGTACATAATCGCAGAAAGGGCTGTCGCCATGGGTGTCATATCGGCATACGATGCTGGGTTGTGATGTTTTTATGTTATTGCCTAAAGGGCTTATTGGCACAGTCACGAAGCTGGATTCTGAGGCATTGAGGGTATCGAAGGGCTGGTTGTTGATAAATACAATGCAGCTGTCACGCGTGGCGGTGATAATAGTGCCATTGGGGTTACTGTTTGAAGCTTTGAAGACCTTGCCTGCATAGGCTATGGGGACGGCTTGGATCAAGGTGTAGTCGTAAGTTTGTGTTGAGCCTTGGCCTGAGATGACAGTCATGTTTCGGTTGCTTTGGAACACGGCTATTTTCTTGTTGCGGAGTGCCGTGATTTGGGTGCCGGTAAAAGAGCTTTTATCGTTTGGGGCATTCCCTCGGGAGATAAGTTGATATGTGTTGCCGGCATTGAGGGTAATAATATGGTGGGTGTTGACGGGAAGATTGTTGATAGAAGGGTTGTTGAGGACGATGTCGACTTCGGTGTTATCCTCTGTTGCAAGGATAACGAAGGCTCCTCCATTGATGTCGGGCCAAGTCTGCACGATATATTCTGGCTGGAGGGCATGGGTGGGGATGACGGAGGTGGCTCCTCCGTTGGTGCCGAAGGCGTAGAGGTGGACGTAGGCACTGTCGGTAGTCTGGATGTGGATGCTTTTACTGAGGATGGTGTCTGTAAGCGTGGTATGAACGTGGTGGGCAGGTAGCATGAGGGATGCAATGGGGTAGTGGAGCGTGTCGGTACCGTAGTAGTTTTGGCCGTTTATGTAGTAATTGGAGTAGTAGGAGTTGATTTCAACGGAGTCGATGGGATGGCGTTCGAGGGGAAGGGAAAGGATGTTCTGGCCGATGGTGAATATGGCCGTGCATGTGGTGTGTGAGCAGACTTGAATGAGGATGCTGTCGATGCCTATGCCGTTGGGAACGGAGACCCAAAAGTCGGTTCCTTTGAGGGAGTATTCCTTTTGGCCCCACGAAAGCAGGGGAAGCAACAGGAACAGGACAAGGAACGGGCGTTTCATTGTATGACAAGTTGGGTTGTTGTGCGGGTGCGCTGCTGGAGGAGGATGGTGCTGGAGCCGACAATGCGGTCGATGATGTCCTGAGTGTAGTAGCGGATGGTGATGAGCTGCAGACCCTGGTTGTAACGTAGGTGAAACTGATTTTGCAGGTTGTCGCGGAGTTGGTCGAGGAGCATGGGGCTGTCGTCGATACAGAGGGAGAAACTGAGGGCAGTGTTCTGCATAAGGTTGACACGGATATTCAGCTTGGCGAGGACGGCAAAGATGGTTTGCAGGTTGTCCTCCGCAATGAAACTGAAGTCCTTGGGCAGGACGGAGAGGAGGGTCTGGTTTTTCTTGAAGATGTAGAGGGGCGTGAGGGGACGGATGGTGGGGAACGGCCCTACGACGGAGCCTGGGGCATCGGGGTTGAGGAATGATTTGATGTGGAGCTGTATGTTCTTGTTCTGGATAGGCTTGACAGTTTTGGGGTGGATGACGCTGGCACCATAGTAGGCCAACTCGATGGCTTCGTTGTAGGGGATTTGCTCTATCTTGACGGTGTCGGGAAAGTATTTGGGGTCGGCGTTGAGGAAGCCGGGGACGTCTTTCCAGATGGTCATGCTGTCGGCGTCGAGGCAGTAGGACAGGATGGAGGCGCTATAGTCGCTGCCTTCACGCCCGAGGGTGGAGGTGTGGCCGTCGGCACTGCCGGCAATGAAACCTTGGGTGACGACAAGCCTGGGACTGTCGGACAGCAACATGGCACGGGCATTGCGGCAGGTGGCGGTGAAGTCGACAAGGCCTTCGCGGTGCTGGTTGTCGGTCCGGATGATTTGCCGGATGTCGACCCACCGGTTTTCAAGGCCGATACTATTCAGGTAGTGGCTGACAATGGTGGTGGAGATGAGTTCGCCAAAACAAACTGTCTGGCTGTAGTCGTAATTGTATGTGGTCGGGGGGAGAGACGACTGCCGCTGGAGTTGGGAGAAAAGACGTTCGAGGTCGGCATAGACGGGGTGGGCAGCATCAGTGAAGAGCTGCCGGACAATGCCCATGTGGTAGTCCTTTGTCTGCTGCAGGAGGGCAGGATGCTCGTCGAGGGTGTTGACTCCCGGCACCAGCTGCTCTAGCAGGTTGGTGGTCTTCCCCATGGCAGAGACCACAACGACGAGTGCATCGTCGCAGTAACGGCCCACGATAGCGGCCATGTTGCGCACGGCCGGGGCACTGTTGACGGAGGCTCCTCCGAATTTGAATACTCTCATAGGCATTGGCATTATGATGGGTTAGCGCAGCTGCCGCAGCATGTCGCGCTTGGTGTCTTTCTCTTTGATGCTCTCACGTTTGTCGTAGAATTTCTTGCCCCTTGCCAGCGAGATAAGGAGTTTGGCACGGCCCTGGGGATTGACGAAGAGCATGACCGGGATGATGGTGAAACCGCGTTCCTTGATCTTGTTCTGCAGCTTGTGCAGTTCGCGCTTGTTGAGGAGGAGCTTGCGGTCGCGTTTGGCGGCGTGGTTAAGGTATGAGCCGAAACGATATTCGGAGATGTGCATCTGGCGCACAAACAGTTCGTTGCCTATAAAGGTGCAGTAGGCGTCGGTTAGGTTGGCCTTGCCGTCGCGGATAGACTTTATCTCGGTGCCGGTCAGTACGATGCCCGCCGTATAATCGTCGAGCAGAAAGTATTCGTACTCAGCACGTTTGTTCTTTATTTCGATTACGTTCTTTTCTTCCATAATAGTGATAACGAGGAAACAGGTGTTTTATTGGATAGCGGAAGGAGAGTTTTTTCGACGAAGTTCCATCTCCTCTGCAAATAGGCGGTTGCGATATGCGTTGAGCGACGGCAGGGGGTCGTCGCCAAAGCACACGGGCAGCGTCTCTTCGGGCATTCGATAGTCTGGGTTGTTCTTGAGATACTGCAATATGCGGAGGCCGTCGACACGTTCGGCGCAGGCGTGGATGAAATGCTGACGGGTGCGGTAGTTGCGGCGAAGGGGCTGCCACAAGTCGACGGTGCCGAGCTGCTGACGGAGGAAAGCGGACATGGGGGTCTCGCGGTCGGTGTCGTACAGGGAGGGGAAGGTGTCGAAAGTAGTCTTCACGGCATCGAATCCGGCAGGGCTGTAGAAGGGATAGCGCTCGGCCATGATGTCCAGACCTCCGGCCACGGCTGGTCCGGTGCCGAAAGGCACGCGTGCCGAAGCCCTGCCCTGAGGGCGTACAGCAAGATGGCGATACGCCTCATCGGCAAAATGAAGCACCACAGAACCGGTCTTGGCGAACTTCTGCATCAGGTAGAAGTCCTCCCCTCCCTGCAGCGGGGTGATGCCACCCACACGGCGGTAAGCCCACAGCGGGAACACCATGGCGCTGCCCAAGGCGGTGAAGGCATAGGGATTGCGTATGCGCAACATGTTGATAAGATAGTGGCGCATATAGCACTCATAGCGGAGCATCGGGCGGTCGAGGCTTTCGTCGCCGCACAGCGGATGGTAATAGGGAACGGAGAAGGCACTGCTTGCCGGATAGGCATTCATGTTGCACAGGACAGCTTCGAGGTAACCAGGGTCGAAGTCTGTGTCGGCATCAAGGCTCACCACCAGCTCGTTGTCGTCGTGCTCCTCCATTATGCGCTCGAAGAGGAGTTTTCGGGCCCACCCTACCCCTTTGCGTTTGCCGCTCCAGCCCAACCCATGCGAGCTGCGGTCGATAACAACAAGGGGCATATCGCCAACTTGCCGCAACAGTTGCAGGCACTGCTGGTTATCGTCGTAGCCATAACCGCCCTCCTCATTGTTGACACATACGTAGAGGGTGAATTGGCTAATTGTCTGCTGGCGCAGACGGGTGAGCAGCTGGGGAAGGTTCTCTTTTTCGGCCAGTACCGGCACAGCCACCGAGATATGGTTGTAGGAGGGCATGGCCGCCGCTTATAGCTTGATGATTTTCACTGGCATGTCGCCGATGCGGATGATATGGATTCCTGCCGGACGGTCGCCGAGGTCGTAGCAGCGAGCGCCCTGGGGCGTAACAACGGTGACCTTCCCACGTGTCGGGTTGGGGAATGCCTTGTAGGCCGCTTCCTGATGGTGGGGGACACCGACGACGGTATCGTCCAGATGGTGGATTTCCTCGATATAGTTGATGAGCGACTGCGACTCCACTTTCCAGTAGTGGCCGAGCAGGTTGGTGGCAAGTTTCTTGACGGTGGACAACTCCATGGTTATTTCCCGCATATTGTGATAATAGTTGAAGTAGTCCTGCCGGCCGTTGCTGATAACATACCAGTCGCCACCGTTGACGTAGCCTGCTGGTCTGACATCGCGGAAACGGCGGTTGTCCACCCGCCGGCACGTGTCGACAAAGCGTTTGCTCACAGCCTTCCACCACTCGCTGTGCTCGTTCAGCCGCTCGTACGAGGTGAAACTGTCCCAGGGGTAGTTCATCACCTCCGAGCCGCCGTGGAGATTGGCGCTGAGGAGGAAGTTATGCCGCTCGACATAGGCTATCATGGCCTTGTTTTCGGGTTGGAGGGAATCCAGCGGGGGAGTGCCGAAGGGGTCGGGATAATTGCGGTTGAGGTCCACGCTGTCGGCGTTGTAGCGCCGTGCAAGCGCCACCGTGCTGTCGCCGCCGTAGTAAGTGCCGTCGGGATTGGAGAGGGGATTGATATAGATGCGGGTGCGGTCGAGCAGACTCGTGATTTGTCGCGAGGTGCCATAGCTGCCCAGCAGCGTGTCGCACAGGCGCAGCATCAGATAAAAGCCCGTCAACTCGTCACCGTGCATGGTGGAGGAATAGAAGAATTCGGGGCGGTAAAGATCGTTGTCCGACGAACCGGTGATGGCCAGACAGAGGATTAGACGGCCCTGGATGGAGACACCGATGGTGTCGACACGACAAAGGTCGGGATAACGCTCCACGAACCTTTGCATCATGGCTGTATAGACATTGTAGGTGGGATAGCGGTTCCAACGGTCCATCTCCTCCAGCGTGGTGGCCATGGTCAAGGCCTTGGGCGACAAGGTGTCCTCCACGGGCGGAAAAGCATCGGGACGCAGCGACTGCGCCGAGGCGCTGATGGTGGCGAACATAAAGAATAGGGCGAATACCATGGCACGCCGCCCTGCTGCCAAGGGCAATGCTATATTAATGACTTTCATCTTGAAAGGTTTTATTGTTGTTTCTTGCGGAATGTGAACAGCAGATTGCCGAAGAAGTTCCACAATGTAGTGATACCCACGGCAACCACCCACAGCACATAGAACCTCCAATCCTCTGCCCACGAGGGCAATAAGCGACTCATCAGCCACAGACTCCCGTTGTTGATGCCCAAGCCTATGATGGATACAAGGATGAACTTGACATACTCAACCCCCACCTGCTTCTCCTTGCTGTGGAAGGTCCAGATACGGTTGAGGAAATAATTGCTCGAAGCGGCGGCAATAAAACCGATGGGATTGGCGATGAACGGGTTCATGCCCGCCACCTCCTTCAGTAGGAACAGCAGACCGCCGTGAATCACCATGCCGCTAGCACCCACCACGCCGAACTTGATGAACTTCATCGCCAACGCGTGCAGGCTCCCGCCTATCGCCTCCTTCGCCATTCCGTTAAGCTGTTGATTAGAAGCGGGCCTCGTTAGGATTGTGCGGTATACCAGTCTTGCGGATTTTCCCTGCGGGCTGCGGCCGTTTGGGACGGCTGATACGGTGGGCAGGTTTCTTGGCACGGGGCAGGTACTTCACATCGCCGGCGCTGTTCACCTCGGGGGCAGAAACCTTCTGGGTGGTGAGATTCACCTTGATGTGCCAGTAGTGTCCGCAACCGCCCTCGGTCAGTACAACGTCCTTGGTCAAACGTTCTGCAGCACTCTCATCCCACACAAAGTTCACCCACACGATATGGCAGCCCGTAATGTCGGTGAACCCCACATACTGGCGCTCGTACTTGCGCATGTGCTCGTCAATCACAGGGCAGTCGCCCTCCTGGTTGATATGATAGCGGTTTACATAGGCAATGCGTTTCTGTATCAGTCGCTCGGCCTCGGCTATCTCCTCCTCGGTGGGAGTATAGCGGCCATCCTGGTTCTCGATGGTGAAATCCACATCCCAACTCTCATGGAAAGCGTAGCCATGGTAGTTGATGCCGTTAATCTCTTCATAGTCCCAAGTCTCAACCGGAACCACATAATCCTGTGCCTTGGCCATACCGCATACCGCCATGGCCATCGCCAATATCATTGCTGTTCTCTTCATACCGTTCGATATTTCTTTTTTGCCGGAGTATCCGTTAAATTTTTTGCCTTATAATAACTCAAAAATCGTTGCAAAAGTACACAGATTTTGCAAAATAGACAAAATTTTTTTCAGTGTCAGAAAAAATTCTTATATTTGCAATTTGATACCGAATGGGATACGATGCTCTCATTTTTGTTAGAACGGTTTCATAAACAGACAATAACAGACAACAAAAGACAACCCGGAAAAACAAAAATGCAGTCCTTCCCACCGTACCTCGACGGTCTCCTATTCAGTGACGACACATAAAAATAAGAATTAATAATACAGAATCATGAACAAATTCGTAACAGTAAAAGAAGCTGCCGACAAAATTCACGACGGCATGACTGTAATGGTTGGCGGATTCCTCGGCGTAGGCAATCCCATTGCTCTTATCGACGCCCTTGTTGAAAAAGGAGTCAAAGACCTCACCATCATCTGCAACGACACCGCCTACCCCGAAGTGGGCGTGGGTAAGCTCATCACCAATCACCAAGTCAAGAACCTTATAGCCACCCATATCGGCACCAACAACAATACCATCGACCAGATGAACGCCGGCGAACTCCACGTCACCCTCCAGCCCCAGGGCACCCTGGCCGAGCAAATCCGTGCAGCCGGTGCAGGCCTCGGCGGCGTCCTCACCACCACCGGCCTCGGCACCGTGGTTGAGAACGGCAAGCAGAAAGTGACCGTCGACGGCAAGGAGTATCTCCTCGAGAAACCCATCCGTGCCGACGTGGCCATTATCGGAGCCAACATCTGCGACGAGAGCGGCAACCTGGTTTACAAAGGCACCTCCCAGAACTTCTGCCCCATGATGGCCACCGCAGCCGACGTGGTAATTGTCGAGCCTCAGGAAATCGTCAAGACCGGCACCATCGCCCCCGAAAACGTCAAGACCCCCGGCATCTTCGTCGACTTCATCATCAAGAAATAATCTTTAAAAACTCAAGATAACATGGCTGTTACATCTATGCTCCGCGTTCGCATGAGCGCAAAAGACGCCCACTACGGCGGCAATCTCGTCGACGGCGCGCACATGGTCCACCTCTTCGGCGACGTGGCCACGGAACTTCTCATCAAACAGGACGGCGACGAAGGTCTATTCTGCGCCTACGACATGGTTGAATTCAAAGCCCCTGTCTATGCAGGTGACTATATCGAAGCCTACGGCGAAATCACCCACGTGGGCAACACCTCACGCAAGATGAAATTCGAGGCTTACAAGGTTATCCGCACCCTGCCCGAAATCAGCGCCAGCGCCGCCGAGGTGCTCGAAGAGCGCATCCTCGTCTGCCGCGCCACCGGCACCTGCGTCACTCCCAAAGAGTGCCAGCGCTACAACAAATAAAGGATTGCCTTTAATCCGTTAAGGCGAGCCTCCCGGTGGCGGGAGGCTCGTCTTTTATATTATCGTTTCATTGTTCTAGCACCGTCATTTCGACACCCGAAGAACAAGTGTTGAACAACTGAAGAACGAACAAGGCAAGAATGGTTGCCGATAGGGTGAGCAGGATGGTTTCGGGGTGCTTAAGCATTGATGCCTACATTTACTTGTCAGGCTCAGGTTTAGTTAAAAAAAAAAACAAATTTTGCCCCCTTGGCAACCGTATTTCCAAAAAGCTGGTTATTATATGGGCAAAAAGCTCTTTGCATGGCTGATGACAGGACAAAATACGAAAGATACGACCTCCTGGTAGAGCGTCACCGCAGACTGATACGCAAACTCTGCTGGAGACGTTCGTCGGGGGACGAGAGCCTGTGCGACGACCTCGTGCAGGAGTGCTACATTGCCCTGTGGGTGCATTTCGACTCGCTGCGTCCCGAAGTCCACGCCATGCAGGAGACCGCCTGGGTGGTCTGGCAATGCCGCAGTGTCTTCTCCCATCGCAAACGCGAGAGTGAGAAAGACCTTCCTTCCGTTGACGAGAGCCACTACGACTATTTGCCCGCCCCCGATGCCTCCGAGACCCGCGAACTCCTCGACGGCCTCGCCCGGACTTTGTCCCTTGACGAGCAACGCCTCTTTGCCCTTATGCGGCAAGACCTCACAGACCTTGAAATCGCTGAACGACTTGGACTCAAACCACGCACCATCCGCGAGAAGCAGCGCAGGATTATCGAAAAACTGAGACAAGAACACCTTAATGCCACGAAACTATGAACGAGAAAGAGATACTTCAACAGATAACCCGCCAGGAGACCGACATTGACCATGTGCGTCGCCTCGCTGCCCAACACAACGCCGATCTCTCGCGTTGGTGCGCCCGTCGCAAGACGATGTACCGTCTCTTGACCGACACCGTTATTGCAGTCTCTGTCGCCACCCTCGTGGTCATCACCGTCCTGCCTGACCCCGACGGCCACTATCTAAGCAACGCCCAAGCACGTAAGGAGACCCTTCAAAATATCGACCAAACCTTGATTGCCAGCCTATGAAAGCCCGTACAATAATAGCACTCTTGACTCTGCTACTAGCAGGTGGCGCTGCAGCGTGGAAGTTCATTCCGCACACGTTGAGCCACGACGAGTGCAGCGATGTCTACCGTCACTTTGCTGATATGCGGCTGGAGGGGGTGCGCATCACCTATGTACAGGACAAGGTAATCAACGACACCCTGCGCCTCCCTGTCACCCTGCTCAAAGCCGAGACCGATGAGGGTTGGGAGGCCATAGACAGTCTTTTTGGACGCACTCGACAGGTTGAGGAGATACTCAACGACCTTGGCCTCCCCGATTCGGTCAAACATGAATTTCTTGAGATGCCGTTCAGTTTCTATTCCTACCGTGCCCATCGTGAGACACCCGAAAAGAAAATCGAATTAGAAGACATGCGTTCCAATGACCTTTTCGTTTACATCTTTCTCAACCTGCGCTGCGTGACCATTTATGAGCCAATAGACGCGAAGACTATGCGCGACGCAGTCAACAATAGGGCAATTAAAAACCAAAAAGAGATGGAGTGAATAATAATCAAATACAGATAATGATGAAACAGATGAAGATTCTTTTTACTCTTGTTGCAATGCTGGTTTTTGCCTTCACGGCAAAGGCGCAATATTTTGAGGTTGACGGCATCGTGTATGGCATCACTGCAAATCAGACAGCAGCGGTGCAGCCGTACAATACACTGCAGGACAACCCCTACCGCGGAGCCATCACAATCCCACAGACAGTGGAATATGGTGGCATCACCTATACTGTGACAGCATTGGGTGCGTCGGCTTTTGAGAATTGCGGTGAGGTCACCAGCCTGACCCTGCCGCAGACAATCCGCAGCATCGGGTCGTATTGTTTCTATAACAGCAACTTCACCTCGCTGCAGTTGCCTGATTCACTCCGATGCATAGGCGATCATGCTTTCCTCTATTCCCGCGTGGGGTCGCTACACCTTCCGGCACATTTTGAGGAATATGGAGATGCTGCTTTCTGGGCACGGAATCTCACAGCCATCACGGTGGACGAGGATAACCCCCGTTACTGCTCCATCGGTGGATGGCTCTACAGTAAGGACAGCCTTGCGCTCTGTATAGTGCCTGACGGGGTTGCAGGTGTAATCAACGTACCCCCGTTTGTGCGCCATGTTGGCAAGATGGCCTTTGGATTCAATAGTCGCATGACATCCGTGTCATTGCCTGAAGGGTTGGTCTCCATCGGTGACTTTGCCTTCAACTGCTGTTCAGTGGTCAACAACGTGGTCATTCCTTCCACTGTTTCCAGCATCGGCATCTGTCCTTTCTCCTATTGTCCGCAGCTCTCCAATCTCACTATTGCCAATGGCAACACCCATTACGTTATGGATGGCCTATTGCTATATAGCAGCGGTTACGACACGTTGGTTTCGTGCCACAAGTCGGGTGTCACTGTCGCGCTGAACCCTAACGTAAAAGTCCTTGGTGGCTTCGAGAACAATACCTGGGTACGTAATATTGACATTCCGGCTGGGGTCACCGACATCCTCGACAACTGCTTTAACGCATGCTCTTTCTCCACCATTGCGTTGCCGACACACATGAAGTCGATAGGCGCACACGCTTTTGCTGAAAACAACCGTCTCACCAGCATTGCTATGCCACAGACTCTGTATACGATGGGCGAAGGGGCTTTTGCTTGGTGCGAAAGTCTCACTGCCATTGTGATTCCCGACTCGCTCCGCGTCATCCCCAAAGAGGCCTTTAACTCCTGCCCCCGTCTTGCATCCATCACATGGGGCAACGCCGTCGAAGAGATTGGCCATGCGGCCTTCTGGGCCATGTCTGCCGTCCATATTGACCTTCCACCGACACTGAGGAAACTCGACGACCTTGCCTTTGCCGCATGCACCAATAACCTGCGCACCGTCACCATACATAGTCAGCTCGACACAATGGGAGAGTCTGTGTATCGTCACGCCAACCTCGACTGCATCTGCTTTACTGCTGCAGTTCCCCCTGCCGTGAAGGGGGAAGGTCCGCTCTATGATATAGGCCGTCTCGACAGCATTGCCATCCCCTGTGGAAGTCTCAATATCTGGTTGGATGACAACTACTGGGGGCAGTTTGCCAACCATTACGTCGAGGACTGCAACATAAATACCGGCGACCACGACGTGGAGAACAGCAACATCTATTCCATTGGCGGTCGCATCATCGTTGAAGGTGCCGAGGGAGAGACTGTCCATATTTTCGACATATTAGGTCGCAGCGTCCCTAATGATGCAATCCCCACTGGAATCTATCTGGTCAAAGTGGGAAACCATCCCGCCCGTAAAGTCATTGTAACATACGGTGTAGAATAAGAGAAGAATAAAGGAGGCGGAGCCATTGCCGTAACTATTTCTCTCTCTTTATTATTGAAGATGTAGCTATTATCGGTGCCAACTTCTGCGACGAAAGCGACAACAATTCCCCCTCGCCACGGAGAGGGGCCGTTCAATCCTGCATCCTTATAGTATTGTTATAGCATCGTTACTCGACATGATAACGGGTAACCAGCCGGGAAGCAGGCAACATCGAGCCGGGATTGAACGACCCAAGTGGGTCATGGCGTGCCGACGGCTGAGACTTCCCGGCACTGCGGTGTGACAGGGAAGGCGTAGTGAGGGTGCAAAGGCTGGGCAGGGAAGGCGAGTGGAGGGCCTTGCGGCGGGGTCGGAGTGTCCGTCGGATAAAATGTAAAGAGTGAATCGAGAGTGCGGTTATCCCGATTGAGAAGTCGGCCTAATGACCGATTGGGGTTAAAAGAAGGCCTTCTTTTTTCTATGGGAATAAAAAAAAGCCGACTGTTATGTCGGCTTTTTTTGTAGGCCTGATGTGGCATTATTCAGCTTTCTGTTTGGCAGCTTCCAGAGCAGCCTGCTCGCCGGTGACCTTTTCAAGCCATTTGACCATGCACAGCATGACAATCATCGAGAGGAAGCAGACGGCCATGAAGACCAACCAGCACTTCCAGATGGGAATCTTGTTGTAGAGGGCGGGGCCGATCCAGAGGAAGCCGTTACCCACAGCGGTGGCTCCGAGCCACAGACCCTGGCAGAGGCCAAGGAGGTTCTTGGGAGCAACCTTGGAGATGAAGCTCAGACCCAGCGGGCTGATGAACAACTCGGCAACAGTCATGCCGAAGTAGTAGACGATGAGCACCCACGGGGCTGCTTTCAGTCCGGCGGCGGTGGTGGCGTCGAGGGCACGGAACTCGGTACCCGAGGGATAGCCCTGGATGTTGCAGAAGATGGACAAGAAGAGGTAGGCGCAGCCTGCTATACCCATGCCGATGGCAATCTTGCGCGGAGTGGAGATGCCCTTTCCACGTTTGGTGAGACCCTCAAAGAGCCACATGATGGGGAAGGTGAGCAGGATGACGAAGAAGGGGTTCACGGCCTGCCAGACCTCGGGCGGGATGGCGGAGGTGATGACGAAGTCACGGGCGAAGAGCGACATGGAGGTACCGTTCTGATGGAACGACCACCAGAAGAAGACGGCGATAATCAGCACGGCGAACATGGCATAGAGACGCTGTTTGAGCTCCTTGGCCATAGCCATTTTCTCTTCGGCAGTATAATGGACGCTCTCCTGAGCGGCTTTCTTGGCGGGAGTGGGGAATTTCTTCTTGGTGCAGAGGAAGATGGTGAGGGAGATGAGCATGGCGGCAACCGAAGCGATGAAGCTGTAGTGGACACCAGTGTTGAACACGTTGAGGTAGTTCTGGCAGAGCCCCTGTGCGGCCACAGTGTCGGCGGGCAAGGTCACGTGCATGTTGTCAAAGAGCTCGGTCATCTTGGTGAGGGCTTCTGCACCCATGGCACTGCCGGTGGCGAGGAACTGATGGCACAGGGCGGGCAGGTCGGCATTGTATTGAAAGCCGTTCTGGCCCAACCACCAGCTGCGGAGCAGCGGAGCCACGAAGGGGGCGATGAGACCACCTACGTTGATGAACATGTAGAAGATTTGGAAACCGCTGTCGCGCTTGTTCTTGGCAATGCGGAGGGCTTCTTCGCCCTGCTTGGCGGCTTCAACCTCAAAGTCGTCATACATCTGTCCCACGATGGCCTGCAGGTTGCCCTTGAACAGACCGTTACCGAAGGCAATCAAAAACAGGGCAATGCAGGTAAGGGGCAGCAGCCAGCCGATATTCGCGGCGGTGGCCAGGATGGGGATGGCCAGGATGACATAGCCCGATGCCATAATGAGCAAGCCCGTTTGGATGGTCCCCTTGTAATTCTGGGAACGGTCGGCGATGATACCGCCTACCAGGCTCAGAATGTAGATACCCATATAGAATATGGAATAGATTAATGTTGCCTTCTCCTCGGCAAGGCCGAATTTGGAGCAAAGGAACAGCACCAGCACAGCGTTCATAATATAGTAGCCGAAGCGTTCACCCATATTACTCAACGCCGCTGCGATTAGACCTTTTGGATGTCCTTTCATAAGTGTAACGTTTTAATGATTAATATTTTAATAATGAACAATTGTCCTTTGTGCAAATTTTTTGTCTTGCAAAGATACAAAAAAATCTTAATTAATCGTATCTTTGCAAAGATTTTTATCGTTAAGATGTCATGACAAACGGATTGCTTGAACAGGCCATGAAGGCCTTGAGCGAGGGAAAGACACTCCTCTACCCCACCGATACGATATGGGGCATAGGGTGCGACGCCACCTGTGCCGAGGCGGTGGAACGCATCTATGCCATCAAGGAGCGCGACCACAGCAAGTCGATGCTCATCCTGGCAACGGCCGATATGCTTTCGCCCGATGTTCCTCAGGAGGTGAGGGCTCTGCTGTTGGAGAGCGACAGACCTACCACGGTTGTGCTGCCTGCCAGCTATGTGGCGCCTACCCTGCCGGACAACCTACTGGCTGCTGACGGCACCGTGGGGGTGCGTGTGCCGAGGATGGACTTCTGCCAAACGCTGCTGAGGCTGTTCGGCCGTCCCATAGTCAGCACATCAGCCAACCTCTCCGGCCATCCTTCGCCTCAATGCTATGACGACATCGCCGAGGAGTTGAAGCAGCGGGTGGACTGCTGTCTGCCGGACCTGCCCGAGTTCCGCCACCCCGCCACAGGCTCCAGCCGCATACTGAAAGTAAACCCCGACGGCACAGTCACAGTGATTCGGGGGTGACGGCCTTTCCGGATGCGATTTTTTCCATCGTTTGGTGTTTCGCCCCAAAGTCCCATATCGTTCATACGGCTTAATGGCCGATTTGGGTTTACTATGTGCCGCGGCAAATTGTTATCAGAAAAAGTTGCTAGCCGATGTCACATTTTAGGTGCCTCTGTCGTTTAACGGACGAATCGATTCAAAGAGACAATAAAAATGTATAACTTAATATTAAAATGAAATGAACAGCTTATTCATTCTACTTGAAGTTGACCCTTGGTGCTTAGAAGATTTAACGGAATTGATTGCTTTAACGGAATTGATTGCAGCCGTGCTGATATTTGGCCTGCCTATCCTAATTGCAGCGTTTATATACCGCCACAAGATGAACGAGACCAACAAACGGGCTGAGATTGTCCTCAAAGCCTTGGATAAAAACCCCGGTGAGGTGCCTGAGGAATTGCTGAAAAGCCTCAACACTCCGCAAAAGCCACTGAAAGAGCGGTTGCTCGGCAAACTGCTGTGGGGCCTGGCCCTGACAATTGTCGGGGCGGCAACGGTGATAATTGAATTTGCCATGCACCGCTCGACAAACGAGTGGTTTTCCAGCGACCGCAACTTGATGGTTCTCGGGGCGGCACTGTCCGCTGTGGGGGTGGCCTTCCTCATCTACTACTTCGTGGCCCGCCGCACAATGCGGCACGAGATTGAAGCCGAGAAACACGAGGCCGAAACGAGAAAGAATGTTTGATTTGATGAGTTGATAGGGCGATGACACGTGAAAGGTTCATCGAGCTGGTAACGGCGGAGCAGGAGCCCTTGCGACGGTTCCTGCTCTCCCTGTGCCGCGGCAACCGCGACGAGGCAGAAGAGATAGCCCAGGAGACCCTCATCAAGGCCTATCTGGCTTCTGGCGGGTATGTGGAGCGGTACAAGTTCTCCACATGGCTCTTCAAGATTGCCTACCGCACTTTTCTCGACCACATCAAACGGCCTTCACACACGGTGGAGCCTTTGGACGAGCACATCGCGGGCGGCACCCCTGCCGACGAGGCTTTCCGCTACGAGGCTTTGTATCACGCCATCGGACAACTGCCCGAGCGCAGCCGTGCCGCCATACTGCTCTACCACATTGAGGGCTACAGCGTGAAGGAGATAGCCGTCATCACACACAGCAACCCCGTGGCCGTAAGACAGCTGCTGTCGCGGGGGTTGAAACAATTACGTAACATATTAAAGCCATGAAACGAAACAGGACATTACAAAAGATGTTGGAAGACTACCGCCCTGACCTGGGGGACGGCAACGAGTATATGGCGCAATTGCAGCGAAGGCTGGAGACCGTCGAGGCAGTCAAACAGCTGTACGAGACCGAGCGGCGGAGAACCCGAAGCCAAATGGCGGTGGCCTTTGCCTCGGGCGGAGTGACAGGCGCGATGGCGGCAGTCTGTTTCCTGCTGCACCCCATCCACATTGCCAACCCCGCCGCACAACCCGGCTTGAAGTTGTTTAGCTGGATACTGGAACACTCCGACATCCTGGTTCCCACCCTTACTGTCGCCTTCCTGGCCGTATGCGCCGCCGTGGCAGCAACACAAGTTTACGGCATTGTCAAGAAAGACTATTCAATGTGAATATGGTCATGTGCCGATGTGTGAATATGTTAGTGGCTCTGGTGCAAGAGCCAGTCACTTTTTTTTACATGGGGTGTAAGAAATCATGCTTTATCGCGTCTATATAGGTGAAGACAATAAGACCATGAAAGCTGAAACACCTAATCGAATGAAACATATTCTCCCGCTCCTTGTAGCAGCGGTGCTACTGTTGGGTGCCTGCGAGCGCAGCGAATACACCACACGGATCACCGGCACCCTTTACACCGACAGCACGCTTTCCGTCCCCGTCGCCAACGACACGGTGTGGTTCTACGATTATACCTATCACGGGAACCGTCAGGACAGTATTCTTATTGGTCATGCTCTGACCGACCAGGAAGGCCGTTTCGGCTTCCTCGACTGGAGTGTCGATGTGAGCAGTTACGACCCCCGGTATGAAAGCAAATTCAAAATTGATTATGGTAACTTCATCATCGTCCACTTGACTGACACGCTTTTCTGTGGAGTATACTCCGGTTGGTACGAAGACCTAATCCTATACCCAGGCAAAAACCATATACCCCATTATTACGATTGATATGAAGAAACTTATTGTCATCCTTCTGCCTCTTCTGCTTTGCGGCAGCCTGCAGTCACAAGACTCTGTCAGGGTGCGTTGCAATAGCGTTACCGTCAGCCCCCTGCCACTGCTCGGCGGGTCGGCGCTTGTCTCCTACGAGCGTACTCTCCCCTTCCGCTCTTCGGTTGAGGTGGAACTGGGTGCCCAGGGCTTCTACTGGGAGCGGCTGCGCGGTGCTGTCTGGAACTGCCACACACGGCCGGGATACGTCGGTACCTTAGGCTATAAGTTTTATTTCCCCCTCAACAACAACGATGTGCCGATGATGAGACGCGGCGGTCTGGTGCAGACGAGCTGCTATCTCAAACTGCGCCTGGCCTACGTGTACCAGTGGAGTTCCTACGACATCTACACTGGCAACCAAGGCTGGGACATCCTCACCGAGCGGCACACTTACCATGAGCAGGACCTCACCCTTGCGCTAATTTATGGATTCCAGTTTGTAAGCAAACACGGCTTTGTTCTCTCGCCCTTTGCGGGCTACAACATCCCCCTGATGGTTGCCGGTCCCTTCCACACCATCAGTGCTCCCGGCATCAGCGCCGCCTACCAAGCCAGGCTGACCTACGGTGTCAAAATCGGCTGGGCATTCTAATGCAACAATGAGTTAAGTTTTTTATCCGACTGTGTATTAATCGGATTTTATTGTGTATTTTTGCAGCGGCTAATGGCGGTTGGAAAGACTAGCACAATATGCGAGATTATTCACTAATATGATTTTGTATGATACGGAATGTTTTTTGTATGTTTGTGATGCTGATGGGTGCAGGGGCACTGCTGGCATTCAGGCCGGAGGCGCGGGAGTTCAAGGTGCAGGGACCCGAAGGCGGCATTTCGCTCAAGGTCACCCTTCCCGATGGGTTCGACACCGCCACGGGGCACTGCCCGATGGTGATTCTAATGCACGGCATCTTCTCCAGCAAGGACTATATCCCCATGCCCCAACTGGCTAAGGGTCTTGCCAAGGCGGGCATTGCTTCGGTTCGCTTCGACTTCAACGGTCACGGCAAGAGCGAAGGCCGCATGCAGGATATGACTATCGAGAAGGAGTTGGCCGACGCACAGGCAATATGGAACTACGTACACTCGCTGCCCTATGTGAACGGCATCGGGCTGTTGGGACACTCGCAGGGTGGTGTCGTGGCTTCGATGACGGCCGGACGGCTGGCTGCGGCAGGCGGTGATGTGCCGGACGGCATGGTGCTTATCGCTCCCGGAGCCGTAATCAAAGAGGCCTGCCAAGGAGGCAAATTCTTTAACGCCCGCTTCGACCCCAAAAATCCACCCGAATACATCCACTGCTGGGGCACGATGAAGCTTGGGCGCGAGTACCTGCTCACCACCCAGCAACTCGACATCTACGGCACCGCAGCAGCCTATGCGGGACCGGTGCTGCTATTGCATGGAGACAATGACCGCATCGTCCCCATGTGGTGCAGCGAGAAGTATCTGCAGATCTACGGCGACAAAGCCAGCCTCCAGGTGGTCAAAGGCGAAAACCACACCATCACCCGCCACCGCAAAGTGGTCATCGCCCACACCGTGGAGTTTTTCAAAAAGGTCTTCAACCTATAAACAGAAATCCGAGGCCGTTGTGGGTCTCGGATTTCATGTGTATAGGGGGTCATGCAGATTAATAGTTCTGCTGGTTGATTTCGAAATAGGCTTGGGGGTGGTTGCAGACGGGGCAGACCTCGGGGGCTTGGGTGCCGACGACGATGTGGCCGCAGTTGCGGCATTCCCACACCTTCACTTCGCTCTTGGCAAAGACCTCTTTGGCCTCGACGTTGTGCAGCAGGGCGCGATAACGCTCCTCGTGGTGCTTCTCGATGGCGGCTACGCCCCGGAACTTGGTGGCCAACTCGGGGAAGCCCTCGGCCTCGGCGGTGCGGGCAAAGCCTTCGTACATGTCCGTCCACTCGTAGTTCTCGCCGGCAGCGGCAGCGGCCAGATTCTCGGCAGTGGTGCCGATGCCGTTCAGCTCCTTGAACCACAGCTTGGCGTGCTCCTTCTCGTTCTCGGCGGTCTGCAGGAAGAGAGCGGCAATCTGCTCAAAGCCCTCCTTCTTGGCCTTGGAGGCGAAGTAGGTGTACTTGTTGCGGGCCTCGCTCTCGCCAGCAAAGGCGGCATGCAGGTTCTTCTCGGTCTGTGTGCCGGCGTAGGGATTAGCAGGTTTCGGCTCCTCAACAGGCACAAATTTGTCCTTGCCCTGCTTGCAGCGCGGACATTTCCAGTCGGCAGGGAGCTGCTCAAAAGGTGTTCCGGGGGCTATGCCCTGTGTGGGGTCGCCCTGTGCCGGGTCGTACTCATACTTGCAAATGGTGCATTTGTATTTCTTCATTGTTTTATGATATTATGGATTAATCGTTTGTATAACGTCAATCGTACGATATTATTGTGTTGCACTTGTTACTGGAATTAAAGATATTATTTTCCGTCAGATTACAAATCTGCCGCAACAGAGAACATCCTCCGCGATGGGGATGGGGATTTGACCCAAGCGGGACCGAAGCCGCTGCGGTATAAAAATATCTGAATACACAATAAAAGTCAATTTGAAGCGTTATAAACACAAATTATTTTGATATGATAAAGTCCCTAACGATAAAAGATTTCTTCTCATTCAGGGGAGAAAACAAGATAGACCTTAATCAAGGAGTCAACATCTTGTTGGGTATTAATGGTAGTGGAAAAACGTCCTTTATTAATGCATTTAGGTTGTTGTATGAGGGTGTGTGTGGAGTCGGTTTTGAAAAATTATTTCAAACGGAATGGGGAGGATTCAGAGAAGTTGTAAATGCATGTGGCGAGAATACACCTGATTGTATTGTTCTTAAATTTGTTTTTGATGCAGAAAAACTTAAAGAGTTTTCTCCTAAATCACCATTCACGTCAGATGTATATTATCGAATAATCATTCGGCCTTTGGGCGAAACCAGCTACTCGCTAGAAGAAAGATTGTGGACTCCTGACAAAAGAGACAGGTCGCAACCTTTTTCTTTTTTGAAATTTGAAAAAGGAAGAGGCGTGCTTTCGGTTTATCATGAAACTGGAATTAAAACAGAAAGATTTGCCGGCGACACGTCAGAACAGGAATTGATATTGCGCCAATTAAGCGACCCGAAACGATTCCTTCCTTCACAAACAATACGTAACGCAATTGCTCAAATGGCGTTATATGAGACATTTGATACTTCTAGTCACAGCGTTGTAAGAGAACCTGCAACAACTAATAGTGACGTTAGATTATCATATAATGGGGCAAATCTTACGGCATTGTTAAGCAATATGTCCTCGGATCAGGTATCATTTGAAAGAATTGAAAGCAGATTAGTCGACATTAACAAATTTTTTAAAAGTTTTCATTTCCAATTGTTTGGCTCAAGGATATATCTCACTCTTTTGGAGAAAAATTTAAGACATGAAATAGGAATGCGTTTTATCTCTGATGGAACATTACGCTATATCATTTTGTTGTCAATATTATTGAACAAACAAGGTGGGCGGTTCGTTGGCTTGGACGAGCCTGAAGGCAGGTTGCACCCAGACATGATTCACTCAATTGCCGATTTAATAAAATCTGCCGCACAAAATAGGCAATTAATTGTGGCCACACATTCTCCGCTCTTACTTAATGATTTCGAGTTAGAGGACATGCTTGTCTTTGAGAAAGATGAGGATAATTCGACAATTGTAAAACGATACTTTGAGGAAGATTTTCCTCAATACGAAGGTTCTCTGCTTCCAGGACAATTATGGTTGAATGGTGAAATAGGTGGTAAAAGATGGTAATCAGAGTTCTTGTTGAAGGTGGCGTAACGGGATTAGACCCGACTGTGACTGCAGAACATAATGCTATGATACAGCAAAATTCAGCAGCACTTCGCGAAGCATTAAATAGATTTTTTACAGCAGCACTTGACCGCGATGATATAGATATAAAGATTGAAATAGGAGGAGGTTGGGAGATGGCTTCGCTATCTTTTATCACTCAAGGAAGTAATGACTTTCTTTATGTAGATTTAGATAGGCCTCCCGAATTACGTCATGAGTGGTTTCGTCAAAAACTATATGATGGGAAGCCCTTCCCCTCATCCAAGTCAGAGTGTGTATTCTTTTGGGTTCAAGAGATGGAAGCATGGTTCTTAAAGCAGCCAGAGTGTATTGTTAGATGGGCAAAACAAGAGAGGTTGTCATTAAAAAGTGCAGCCCTACAAGATGATAAACTTATAAAAGATAAAGATATCGAGCACTTAATACAAAAGCCTTCTTTTGTGGTGGACGTTTTGTTTAAACGGTATCTTGAATCAAATAAGATAGACAAAAAAGGAAAACCGAAAAATGTAAAATACGGAAAGTTACGTCATGCACCTGGTATAATACAAGCACTAGACCCTTTCAAAATGATACATCAAGATAGAGAATTGTCAAACTTTGTGGAAAAGGTCAGAAGCATAGGATGACTTTAGAAATAATTAATGTGTAACGAAATTGATTGCCAATGAATCATAGCGCATAGATTAATATGCACATCATAGAATAGAAAATAGCGAAGTTAGCTTATCTGGTTTTTCTGAAACTTCGACAACTTCACGAAAAACACTCCAGACAAAAGCGACGACGTTCCGCGTTGAGCGTGGACTTGTACGTTGTAATTGGAGTGTTTAGGTAGTCGAAGACCTCAGAAAACCGATGAAAACTTAAAGTGCCGCGCTCTTTTTATGTGCATATGACAACTGGCACGATGAAGAGAAACAGAAAAACGAATTAAATAACACATTTTATGAATATTCACGAAGTTCTCAACTCTTGTATTTCAAATATGAAAGCGAGTGATGATATTAATGACGAAGCAACGGTAAATACAATCAAAGACTTACTTTCATGCGTGATAGAAAATCCAGCTGTACTCATTAATTTTGCAAATGAAGAAAAAATGTCAATAGCATTAGCAAGTGTTCTTACTTGCCAATTTCCTTCAGATTATCCGACATATAAAGATATAAATGTGCGAAATCTTGTTTTTGCAACCTCGTATTATCTTTTTATGCATCAACTTGAAACAGGAAGTTTCTATGATAAAGATTGGCCTGCATTTATTACACTTATACATTATGGACGTAATGAATTTGCAAAATTCATTGTCGACACCAATCCTTTTGCTCCTGAAAAAGTAAACGAAATAACAGGTCGTCCATTTGACAAACAACGTTCTTTGAATGCTGCAAAGGGTTTGGAATTAAACATGATGCTTACAGCAAAAAAGAAAGGCAGATGGGAAGAAGAATTAACGGATTGGTATGATGAACTATATGATGACAGATATAATCTTTTAGAAAGTGACCCATTTAGAAAAGAAGCCATTCCTTTATATCAGATAATAACAAATTATCTCAAGGAGAACGACGTTACGTTTGTAAACATCAAATGAGATAACGGTAGAGGTGTATAGTCCTGAAACCAAACGGCTACCATCCTAACAGACGGCAGCCGTTGCTGTTTTAGAGTGTTGATGCAGGATTACATCTCGTTCAGTTTCTTGTAGCCATGGTAACGCATTTGGACATCGATTTCGGTGGCGACGAAGAGATCTTCGGTCTTGAAGATGATATTTATTTTGGTCTAATAGTCATTTTGCAGGCTGCGACACAGTCTGAATATAGGAGCAGAAGGCGTTTTGATCGATTCAAAAGGTTTTTGTAAAAATCGGCTTAA
>ONFR01000037.1 GCA_900317125.1 uncultured Bacteroidales bacterium
TGCTGGGAAGCCAGGAGTCGATGATGGAGGCCATCTTTGAAAAGAAGGGCTCGCCGTTCTACCATTTCGGACAGATGATTCGCATGGGCAAGATACCCTACGTCGACTTCTACAATTATATCACCGACCGGATTGATGCCGAAGGCGTGGCAGACGAGATTCTGCAGTTCACGGCCTGCCATCCCTACTACACGCAGCAGCTGGCATCGCAGGTATGGGAGATGATGCGCTGGCAGGATATCCGCGGCGGTATTGTGGAGAAGGCTGTGGTGTCACTGGTGGAGATGCACGACTTGGACTATGAACGGCTGTGGCAGAACATGAACCGCACCGACCGTTACACCTTGAAGCTGCTGGCACTCTCGCAGATGCCCATGCAGAACCGCAGTCAGGCTCCCAGCACGTCATATAGCTCCCTTTTGCGACTGATGAAGGCGGGCTATGTGGTTCGTGCACCGCAATACGAGATAGAAGACCCCTTCTTCCGCCGATGGATATTGAAGAATGTGCAGTAGCAGTCTCCCTCTTCGACCCTTCTTCAACCCCTCGGCGGTGACGGCTCAACACAATGGAAAAAAGTAAAAAGAAACATACCGACAAACAAACCCTTGCCCCTTACGTTGTTCTGCCTACCCGTCCTGCGCCATGGAGCGGCAACGTTTTCCCCTCGCTACGGAGAGGGGCCGTTCAATCCTGCATTGTTATAGTATCGTTATAGCTTCGTTACTCGATATGATAACGGAAAACAAGCCGAGAAGCAGGCAACATCGAGCCGAGATTGAACGGCCCAAGTGGGCCATGCGTGCCGTCCGCTGAGTGCGGTTATCCCGATTGATAAGTCGGCTAATGACCGATTTGGGATAAAAAAATTCTATTTGCCTTCGGCATAACATTTTTTGTACTGTAACACTGTAACGCTGTAACGGTCGTGTGGCCGCAACATGAAGATCGTTTCTTTGCAGCTTGAAAAGGGCATGGTCCACAAGGCTGAGAGGTGAGGGTTTCTCCATCCTATCTCCATCCTAACTCCAGTCTAGCTCCACCCTAACTCCACTCCCAGGGGTGAAGGGAGGGGCAAGGCAGATTTGAACACGAATTGCCATGTAATGACCATAAATTCATGACAATTAATGATAATTCGTGTTTAAACAACATTACCATGAATTCTCATTGCAAAGCAATGTTTTTATTAAATTGAATTATTAATGGAGGTTGCCACATGTGATACGCGAGATACGTGGAGAAAAGAAGCGCATGAGATTATTGGTGGTTGCTTGAAGCAATAAATACGGGTGGATGGCGTTAAGGGGTGTATGCTTGAAAACTTAGGGCTATTAGGCCTCTTTATCGGATGTATGCTGGCGGCGACGGTGGTACCGTTCGCTTCAGAGTCGTTGTTGGCAGGAGCTTTGCTGATGGGGTACAGCAAGTGGGTGGTAACGCTGGTGGCTACCCTGGGCAACACAACGGGGGGGATGATTAGTTACCTGTTGGGATGGCTCTGCAAGTGGGATTGGCTTGAGAAATACCTCAGGGTGAAGAAGGAGAAACTGATGAAAGTACACGACAGGGTGGCGCGCTATGGTGTGTGGGCGGCATTGCTGACGTGGTTGCCCGTAGTGGGGGACTTGATAGCCATCGCCATGGGACTGATGCGGGTGAACCCGTGGTGGACGCTGGTGCTGATGTTTATTGGCAAGATGGCCCGTTACCTGTTGGCCACGGGGTTGCTGAGCCTCACCAGCTGGATATAGGATTACTTGAGCTTCTTTTTCAGCGCACGGACGCGTTCGGCGGCGGCATGGATGTCGTCGGCTGACACTTGTCCGCTCTTCACCAGCTGGAGGATGGTGTCGACGGCACGGGGCACCACATTGGCGTCGTAGCCGCCTCCGTTGTTGGAGAGACAGAGGAGGTCGCATCCTGCAACGATGGCCAGACGCAAAGCTTCCTCGAACCCGTAATGGCTGGTGATGGCCCCCATAGCAAGGTCGTCGGTGACTACCACCCCGTTGAAACCAAGTTGGTTGCGGAGCAGCTCTTTGACGATGACAGGGGAGAGGGAGGCGGGAAGGACGTCGCCGAGGTTGCGGTTGATGACATGTGCCACCATCACCATGTCGACAATGCCTTTGTCGATAAGGGTGCGGTAAGGCTCCAGTTCTGTTTCTTTCCAGGTATCGGATACGTCGACAAGACCGGCGTGGGTGTCGCCGGTGGCACTGCCGTGTCCGGGGAAGTGTTTCAGGCAGCCGATGACCTGCTTTTTGTTCAGCTCGTCGAGCCATATCGTGGCGCATCGGGTGACGGTGGCGGGGTTGGAGGAGAAGCTGCGTCCCAGCTTGCCGATGACGGGGCAGGCAGGGTTGATGTTGACATCCACGCAGGGGGCGAAGTCGAGGTTGACACCTGCCTCGCTGAGTTCCTGAGCGATGATGGCAGCGTTGCGGGCCACGCTGTCGTCGCCCCCTTTGGCGGAGGCCTGGGCGGTCATGGTGGCGGGGAAGCCGTCGCGGGCGCGCATACGGGTCACGTTGCCGCCTTCCTGGTCGATGCCGATAAGCAGGTTGCCGTCGGCGTACTTCTGCAGGTCGGAGCAGAGGGCCTTGAGCTGGGAGGGCGACAGGACGTTGCGGTGGCGGGTGCCTGTGGGAGCGTCGTATTCAAAAAGGATGACGCTGCCTACATGGTATTGCTGGATGTCGCGGATGATGTGGTTGTCGGCCTTAAGGGTGGTGCCGCGGAAACCCACAAGGAGCATCTCGCCGATGTCTTGCAGCAGCTGTTCTTCTTGTTTCACAGGCTGCACAGCGGGTTGGGGTGCCGGTTGGATGTTCTGGCCACAGGCGGTGAAGGCGAGTGCCGTGAGCATAAGGATGAGAAAAGAACGTTTCATGTCGGATAGATTGTATGTATGATGAATCTGTTATGCAAAGGGGATGCGGTTGACGATGCTGCGTCCGAGGGTAATCTCGTCGGCGTATTCGAGGTTGTCGCCGATGGCGATGCCGCGGGCGATGGTGGTGATTTTGACACCCAGCGGGGCAAGTTGTTTGTTGAGGTAGAAGGCGGTGGTGTCGCCTTCCATGGTGGTAGGCAGGGCTAGGATGACCTCCTCGATGTGCGAGGGGATGCCCTGCTGGACACGCTGGATTAGGGTATCGATATTGAGGTCGCGGATGCCAATGCCGTCGATAGGCGAGATGACACCGCCCAGCACGTGGTAGAGGCCTTGGTATTGCTGCGTGTTCTCGATGGCCATGACGTCCTGCACATTCTCCACCACACAGACGATGCTCTGGTTCCGTTTGGGGCTGGCGCAGATGGGACAGGTGTCGGTGTCGCTGAGGCAGTGGCAGATGTGGCAGTAGTGGATGTCGGTGGTGAGGCTGTGGACAGCATCGGCGAGCAGCAGCACCTCGTCAGCCGGTTGTTTGAGCAGATGGAGGGCGAAACGGAGTGCGGAACGCTTGCCTACACCAGGCAGCGAGGAGAGGTGTTCGACGGCATTGGCCAAGGTGTTTGAGGGTAGTTCCATTGGTTTTCTTTGTTTGAATTTGCAAAGGTACGATTTTTTTTCGTATTTTTGCATTTTGAAATGCTTGTCGCCTTGCAGGCGGCAGGCGGCAAAATGAGATAAATAGAGCGTTGTATGAAACATATCACCGATTTTGTCATTGAAAACAGAACGCAGTTGGGCGACCAGTATTTCTCGCTTACGCTGCGCCATCCCGGCCAATTGCCCCCGATTGCTGCCGGCCAGTTTGTGGAGGTGGAAGTGCGCCATTGCCGCGAGGTGCTGTTGCGCAGGCCTATCTCTATCCACGATGTGGATGCGGAACGGAACACCCTCACCCTGCTCATCCAGATTGTGGGCAAAGGTACCCGTCAGCTGTCGGAGCTGAAGGTAGGGGAGGAGTTGAACCTGGTATATCCGCTGGGACATGGGTTCGGTGTGGAAGGCAAGCGTCCCCTGTTGGTGGGCGGCGGTGCGGGTATCGCCCCGCTGTTCCATCTGGCCAAATGCTATCAGGTCAAGGGAGTGGTGCCGACCATCCTGCTGGGCGGCCGCACCAAGGAGCTGATACCTGTGCGCGAGGCGTTCGGACAGTATGGCAAGGTGTGCTACGCCACCGAGGACGGAAGTCTGGGTGAGAAGGGATTAGTGACACAGCACACTGCTTTCGCGGGCGACTACGACCAGATATGCACCTGCGGACCGACGCCGATGATGAAGGCGGTGGGACGCTATGCGTTGGAGAAGGGCATCCCTTGCGAGGTGTCGCTGGAGAATATGATGGCCTGCGGCATAGGTGCCTGCCTGTGCTGTGTGTGCGACACCGACGAAGGGCACAAGTGTGTGTGCAAGGAGGGACCGGTGTTTGATGTGAGAAGATTGACCAAATGGTTGGAGGCAACCAAATAAAACTGAAACGTCATGGCAAAGTTAGAGACCAAGATACACAACATCGTGCTGAAGAATCCGGTGATGACGGCTTCGGGCACGTTTGGCTACGGCGAGGAGTTCGCCGACTTCATTGATTTAAGCCGTCTGGGCGGCATCATCGTGAAAGGCACCACCGGCGAACGCCGTCAGGGCAACCCCTATCCGCGTATGGCCGAGACCCCTGCGGGCATGCTGAATGCCGTGGGGCTGCAGAATGTGGGTGTAGCCACTTTCTGCAAGGAGGTGTATCCCCGCATCAAAGACATCAATACGAACATACTGGTGAACGTGAGCGGCTCGTCGATAGAGGAGTATTGCAGCGTGGCGGAGCAGATTGACGAGCTGGATTGCATCCCGGGTATTGAGTTGAACATCAGCTGTCCCAATGTGAAAAAGGGCGGCATGGGGTTCGGTACCGACCCCGTAATGGCTGCGCAGGTGGTCGGCGAGGTGCGCAAAGTGTATCACAAGACAATGATAGTTAAGCTCACGCCCAACGTGACCAGCGTGGTGGAGATAGCCAAAGCGGTGGAACAGGCGGGAGCCGACAGCGTGTCGCTGATTAACACGATGCTGGGAATGGCCATCGATGTGGAACGTCAGCGGCCTTACCTCAGCACCATCACGGGCGGCTTGAGCGGTCCCTGTGTCAAGCCTGTGGCGGTGCGCATGGTGTGGCAAGTGGCCCATGCGGTGCAGATACCCGTCGTGGGGCTTGGCGGCATCAGCTGTGCTGCCGATGCGTTGGAGTTCCTGATGGCGGGAGCAAAGGCCATCGAGGTGGGCACTGCCAACTTCCTCGACCCTGCGGTGACTGTGAAGATTGTGGACGGGCTGCAGGACTACTGCCAGCGTCATCATATCGACGATATCAACGACATCATAGGCATTATCTAGTACCTACGTTTCTATGCGATTGATTGCCGATAGCGGAAGCACCAAGACGCACTGGGTATTGCTGAATGGTGAACAGGAGCGCCATTGTGTCACCGAGGGCCTGAACCCTTGGATGGCCGACCGAGGTGTTTTCGCGTTGGTGGGCCGACAGCTGTGTGGTCAGTTGGGTCTTGAAGGAGCGAGGGTGGAGCAGGTGTTCTTCTACGGTGCCGGCTGCGGTACCGAAAGTGCCTGCCAGCGCGTGAGGGAGTGGATGGGGGAGACCCTGCCCTTTGACAGCATGGAGGTGAACAGTGATCTGCTGGGAGCCTGCCGGGCTACCTGCGGCAGCCACGAAGGCATGGTGGGTATACTGGGTACGGGAAGCAATATGTGCTATTACAACGGACAGCGTGTGGCCCTTCAACGCGTGTCGACAGGCTTTATACTGGGCGATGAAGGGTCGGGCAACCATATCGGCAAAAGGCTGCTGAAAGACTATCTCGAAGAGCGGATGCCAGAGGATTTAAGAGCCATGTTCCATGATGATTACCCCTATACCACCGCTGAGTTTATCGACTGTATCTACCGCCGTCCCTTCCCCAATCGTTTTCTGGCCTCGCTGGCGTCCTTCGCTGCCAGCCATAAGGAAAATCAATACATGCAGGAGGTGATCCGCAGCTGCTTTCGGGCGTACTTTGAGCAGATGACCTATTTCGGAGAGCATGCCTCGTTGCCGCTTCATGTGGTGGGCGGGTTGGTCTCGTCGTTCGAGGCGGAGATAGGCGAAGCAGCCATTGGAAGCGGTGTGCGGTTGGGTGTTATGGTGCAGTCGCCGATTGAGGGATTGGTGTCTTTCCACAAAGAGTGATTTTTTTTCCTGCGGCGTTATAATAATAAACGCAATTCCGCGTTACTAGGAAGTTTTTAAAATAATATCATACACAATGGATTTAACAAACATCTTAGCCATTTCGGGCAAACCTGACTTGAATGAATTGGTGTCCAGAACCAAAAACGGCGCCATCGTTATGAACCTCGTCAACGGACAAAAATTCCCCGTGTTCTCCAGCAGTAGTATCAGCCAGTTGAGCGAAATACGCATGTTTACTACCGAAGATGAGAAACCCCTGGAAGAGATATTCCAAAATGCCTATAATGTCTTGGAAGGCAAGCCTACCGACTTCGACCCCAAGAAGGCAGACAGCAAGGTGCTGTTCGACTTGTTGGCCAAAGTGCTGCCCAACTACGATACCGATCGTGTGCACACGTCCGATGCCAAGAAGCTGTTCTCGTGGTATAACATCCTGCTCGCTGCCGGCAAGTTGACGGCTGAGGAAGAAGAGGAGAAGGCCGAAGAGACTGCCGACGCCCCTGCCGCCAAGAAACCCGCTACGCCCAAGAAGCCCGTCGCCCCCAAGCAGGCTGCGCCCAAAGCCACCACACAGGCCAAGGCCGCCCCTAAACGTACCACTACGGCCAAGAAAGCCATCTAAGGCGTATCAACCCATCCCCATTAAACCAACAAAATCCCGTAGTCATGAAGAAAATACTTGTCACGTTGTGTACACTGGCGCTGCTTGTCTCGATTGCGTCGTGTAAAAAGGAAAAGGATCCAGTCGTAGAGAATCTCATACCTGTCTATAAAGAGGGTGTGTACCATCCTGTCATGAAGGTTGTCACTGTGAGCGAGAACGGTGACACTACTCAAGAGTGGAGCTGGGTTGGTGACAATCTGGACCATATCACTTGGGCCGACGGAGAGGTCACGAATTACAGCTATAACGGGAACCTGATTACCAGAGTGGCATCCAACCAAGATCTGGGCGAGGAGCTGCGTTATACTTACGCTGGCGAACAGATGACCAAGTGCGAGGTTTACTATGACGGTAACCTTGCCGTGACGATGGACCTTCAGCACAATGCCGCAGGGAAAATCAGCGGCGGCATTATTTCCATTGACGATAACTTCCTCATGACGCTGGCCGGGCAGCTGCTGGGCCAAGGCTCCTTCTTCGAGAAACTGTTGGGTACCCGGACGGCTGAGGCAATGGTCCAGATGGCCAGGATTGCCAAAGCTCAGCCTGATTCGAAGTTCACGATTGACAACAAGAACTTCACCATGAACTTCGAGTGGAACGGCGAGAATGTCGACAAGCAGATTCTGAATGGCTCGTTCGTTTTGAATGTCACTTCGGAAGACTTGGAATTAGTCCAGAATTTCATTGAAATCCCTGAACAAGTCTTGCAGGTCATTCAGATGGTCATGGCCATGACCGGGGGCAATCTCCCGCTGCAGGTGTCGCTTACCGACACGGTAGTTGCCACCTACGACAGCATGTACAACCCTATGTTCTGCAACTGGGGAACATTGTTAAGCCCGCTCACACTGTCCAGAGCCAATGTGCTGACGCAGGAGAACCATTTCGTCGCTGCACTTGCCATCTCGATGATGGGTCAGACCCAAGAGCTTTTACGCCAGCCGGAAGACACGTTTGAGGAATACCGCTACGAATACAACGACAAGCATTACCCCACCAAGAAGATTGGTGATACTGAGATTATTTACACATACAAGAACTAATCAAATATGACATACAGCGAAAAAGACCAGCAATATAAGCGTTATACTGTCACTTCGGCATTGCCTTATGCCAACGGACCTGTTCATATCGGACACCTGGCAGGTGTCTATGTCCCTGCCGATGTATATGTGCGCTATCTTCGCGCCCAAGGCGAGGATGTGATGTTCATTGGCGGCAGCGACGAGCACGGTGTGCCCATCACTATCAAGGCCCGCAAAGAGGGCGTGACTCCACAGGACATCGTGGATCGCTACCACAAGATTATCAAAGACTCTTTCGCCGAGTTGGGAATCTCGTTCGACATCTACAGCCGTACCTCGTGTCCGGAACATCATGCTACGGCTTCTGCCTATTTCAAGAAACTGTATGACGAGGGCAAATTCATCGAAAAGACCTCGATGCAGTATTACGATGAGGAGGCTCATCAGTTTTTGGCAGACCGCTACATTACAGGCACATGCCCTCACTGCGGTAACGACCACGCCTATGGCGACCAGTGCGAGGCTTGCGGTACCTCCTTGAATGCCACCGACCTGATTAACCCCAAATCGATGCTCAGCGGCAATCCCCCTGTGATGCGCGAGACAAAGCATTGGTACCTCCCGCTCGACCAGGATGAACCTTGGCTGCGAGAATGGATTCTGCAGCAGCATAAGGGCGACTGGAAGACCAATGTGTATGGCCAGTGCAAATCGTGGATTGATGCCGGTCTTCAACCCCGTGCCGTCACCCGCGACCTCGACTGGGGTGTGAAAGTGCCTATCGAGGGCACCGAGGGCAAAGTGCTGTATGTATGGTTCGATGCCCCCATCGGTTATATCAGTTTCACCAAACAGCTGAAAGGCGATGACTGGGAGAAATGGTGGAAGGACAAGGACACCAAGCTGGTGCACTTCATTGGTAAGGACAATATTGTGTTCCACTGCATCATCTTCCCCGCCATGCTTAAGGCCGAAGGCAGCTACATCCTCCCCGCAAACGTGCCGGCAAACGAGTTCCTCAACCTTGAAGGGGACAAGATAAGCACCTCGCGCAACTGGGCAGTCTGGCTGCACGAGTATCTCAAGGAGTTCCCCGGCAAACAGGATGTGCTGCGCTATACCCTTTGCAGCAATGCACCTGAAACAAAGGACAACGACTTCACATGGAAAGACTTCCAGCTGAAGAACAACTCCGAGTTGGTGGCAATCCTAGGCAATTTTGTCAACCGTACACTGGTGCTCACCCACAAGTTCTACGGTGGCAAAGTCCCCGCTCACGGTGCGTGGAACGAGCTTGACCAAGAGATTATCAAGGAGATGGCCACCTACCCCGAAAAGGTGGGGCGCAGCATCGAGAACTACCGCTTCCGCGAGGCATTGGCCGAGATGATGAACCTGGCTCGTTTGGGCAACAAGTATCTGACGGACACCGAACCGTGGAAACTGATAAAGACCGATCCCGAGCGTACGGCTACAGTCCTCAACCTCTCCTTGCAGATTTGTGCCAATCTCGCAGTCCTTTGTGCGCCGTTCATTCCCTTCACGGCCGACAAGATGCACCGCATCATGAATCTGCCCGCCATGGGATGGCAGCATGCAGGCAACGCCAACCTGCTGATGGAGGGCCATGTGATTGAGAAACCCGAACTCCTATTCGAACAGATAGACGATGCCACCATCGAGGCACAGGTGAACAAACTGCTTGAAACCAAGCGTCAGAACGAGCTCAACGCCTGGCAGCCCAACGAAGTGAAAGAGACAGTCTCTTTCGAAGACTTTGGCAAGATGGACATCCGTGTGGGCACGGTGCTGGAATGCACCAAGGTGCCCAAGGCCGACAAACTTCTGCAGTTTAAGATAGAAGACGGCATGGGTACCCGTACCATTGTCAGCGGCATAGCCAAGTACTATCCCGAGCCTGAGAAGCTGGTGGGCATGCAGGTGTGCTTTATTGCAAACTTCGCTCCGCGTAAGCTGAAAGGTGTCGAAAGCCAAGGTATGATTCTCAGTGCCGAGGACAAGGACGGCCGCCTCATCCTGGTGTCTCCAAGCCAGTTGGTCACCCCGGGATGCAATGTCGGATGATATGACAGTTCTGTTATTGGGTGGCAATGGCCTTCTGGGCCATAATGTGTTGAGGATTTTGCTGGAGCAAGGGACCGAAGTGCATGCCTTGGTACGCAACCCTGCCCAGCTGCATACAGGGGATTTCCCTCAGTCATCCTCGTTGCTCACAGTTTTCGAGGGTTCGTTGCTCAACGACGATGATTTGTATCGTGCCGCACAAGGCTGCGATGCCATCATCAACTGCGCAGGCACCACCGATATGTCGCTCCTCCATTACGAGGACTATCTACCAGTCAATGCCCATCTGTGTCATAGATTAGTAAGTCTTATGTCGCAGATGGGCATCTGCCGTCTTGTCCATACCAGCACCGCCAATACCATCGGTTACGGCACTGCGTTCCGGCTTGCCACCGAACTCGAGCCGATGCAGCCCCCCTTCAGCTGCTCGTATTACGGACGCAGCAAGAAAGAAGGGGAGGAGTACTTAATCCAGGCAGCGCGGCGATATACCGACTGGCATATTGTCATCGTCAATCCTGGATTCATGGTGGGGCCATACGACACCAAACCCTCCTCCGGTGCCCTCCTGCTTGCCGGGTACCGCAAACCGTTGATGGTCTCTCCAAAAGGTGGGAAAAGTTTCGTCCATGTTGCCGATGCCGCCACCGCCATCGTGAATGCCCTCACTATGGGGCATCATGGCGACCGTTATCTCCTCACCGGGGAGAACCTTTCCTTGCGTCAGTTTTACCGTCTGCAGGCAAAGGTATGCCACTATCGGCAGCTCGTCTTGCCGCTCCCCAATGGGTTGCTGCGGTTGGCAGGATGTTTGGGCGACCTGCTGAGGAAGTGTGGCATCGCCACACAGCTCTCTTCGCGCAACGTCCGGCAGCTGATGGTATGCGAGTACTACGACAATGGGCATGCTGTTAACGACCTTGCGCTGCCTCGAACGCCCATATCCCATGCTATCGAGGACTTCTTTGCCTGGTATTCCACCGCACCCAGATAATATTTTCGACCTAGGGCAATTTTTAGCCACAAGTGCCGTTACATTGATAAATAAATCCCATAAAGCCCCGTAAAGATGAAAAAGATGCTCCCACTCATGCTGCTTGTGGCATTGACACTCACGGCATGCAATCCCAAATCGTCCGAGCCTCCCCAAAAGAAAGGCTCTTCCGGAAAGACCCTTGAGTTGATGATTGTGGCTGACAAAGATGTGTATCGTGGTGAGACCAAGGCCTTAATCGACTCCCTCTTTGGCCGTCCCCAGGTAGGACTGCCTGTCCCGGAGAAAATGTTCGACATTGTCAACATCCCGGTTTCGTCCTACAAGAACACCGAGATGTTCCAGAACCACCGCAACATCATCTTCTGTGATGTCAATCCCGGTAATCCCGACAAAGTGTATATGCACATCGACGAGTATGCCGCCCCACAGGTGGTGTTCGACTTTGCTGTCAAGGACCAAGCCTCGTTGCGCGACATGTTGCGCAAATACGAGCACCATATCCTCGACCAGGTCTACAATGCCGAGCACCGCAGGGTGATCAAGGCATTCAAGGGGATGGAGAATTTCAAAATCAATGAAGCCATCCGCAAGCAGTTCGGGTTCGGCCTGATGTTCTCCAACGAGTTTGCCATCGCCAAACAGCTTGATGGCTTTGCCTGGATCCGCAAGGAAGCCAAAGACTTTGGCATCGGTGTGCTGGTCGATGTCTTCCCCTACGAGAATCAGAACGTGTTCGACGAGCAGCACATCCTCGACCGTCTGGACACCATCATGAAACGCAATGTACCCAGCAATGCCGATGGCAGCTACACCGGTATTGAACGCCGCCGCGATGCACAAGGCAACTATCTGGCACCTATCACTCTCCGCAAAGTGGACTTCGACTCCAATTACTGCATCGAGACACGTGGCTGCTGGCGTTCCTTCGGTGACTTCATGGGAGGCCCCTATGTCTCCTACACCCTTTTGTCGCCCGACAAGAAGAATGTCATCATGCTCATGGGTTATGTCTATTGTCCACGCAATAAGCCTTGGACAAAGCGCGACTTGCTGATGCAGGTGGAAAGCATCTGCTGGTCGATTGAATTCTGATTCAAAGCACGCTGATATTACGCTATTACGAGATGCGCCGATTGTTATTGCTACCCATCCTTCTAGTGCTTGTCCAGCCGCTCCGAGCCCAGAACTTCCTCGACAGGAGCGAGGTGGGTATCACCGTGGGAGGGATGAACTACCTCGGCGACCTCAATAACCAAAGCATGTTCGGCAAGGTCAACCCTGCGGCAGGACTTATAGCACGCTACAATTTCGACACCCGTTGGCTGCTCGCCTTCGGAGCCTCCTATGGCCGTGTGGAGGGAGGCAACCCAGACTATATAGCGCGTCGCAACCTCAGTTTCCGCTCCTCAATCATGGAGGGATTTGTCCGTGCAGAGTTCAACTTCTTCCCCTACGGCATCCGTTCCGCCGCCTACAAGCGTTCCACACCCTACATCTTCTGTGGCTTCGGTGCGTTTAAGTTCAACCCTATGGCGCAGTATACCCAGCCTTCCTCCGGCCAGACCGACTGGTATGCCCTTCAACCCCTCGGTACCGAGGGACAAGGCTCACGTGCTTACCCCAACCGTGTCAAATACCAGCTAATCGAGGTCTCCATGCCTTTCGGCATCGGCTATCGGTGGCGGCTGGCAGCCAACATGCACCTCACAGTAGAGTATGGCTGGCGTAAAACCTGGACCGACTATCTCGACGATGTCAGCACTACCTATGTGGGCGCCCAGGTGCTCAACGAAACCGGTGGAGGAAGCATGGCCGCCGTGTTGGCCGACCGCAGTGGCGAAGTGGACCCCGGCTATGTCAACGCCCCAGGCATTAAGCGGGGCGACGACTCGCTCAACGACTGGTACTCCTACTTCAATGTCAGCCTCTCGTTCTCGGCCGAGATGCTTTTCGGCTGGATGCGGGGCAAAGTGTGCGAAAAATAAACCCTGTGAATGTGGGAACGTGGCAATGGGTGAATGTGTAAGTCCCACTAACACACAAATAAGTCAACAAGAAAACACATTCAAACAATGAAACTCGAAGACATAGACAAATCGCGTGTGCCGCAGCATGTGGCCATCATCATGGACGGCAATGGCCGCTGGGCCCAGAAGCAGGCTCACAAACGTATCTTTGGCCATCAGAACGCTATGACCGCCGTGCGCCAGGCTGTGGAAGCAGCCGTCGCTTGCGGTGTTAAATATCTGACCCTTTACACTTTCAGTACCGAGAACTGGAATCGTCCGCAGGAAGAAATCGACGGACTCATGGAACTCCTTATCAAGGCAGTGCGTGACGAGACCAAAACCTTGATGGACAATAATGTCCGTCTGCAAACCATTGGCGACACCGCCCGCATCCCCGAGAAGTCGCGCTCCAAACTGCTCGAGTGCATCGAAACCACCGCAGGCAACACCGCCATGACCCTCGTTTTGGCGCTCAGCTACAGCTCCCGCTGGGAGGTGGCACAGGCGCTCCGCTCCATCTGTGTCGAAGCACGCGACGGCCGTCTCCTGCCCGCAGACATCAACGAGGAGACCCTACGAAACTATCTTGTTACAAAGGACTACCCCGACCCTGACCTTCTCATCCGCACCGGCGGCGAGCTGCGCATCAGCAATTTCCTCCTCTGGCAGATGGCATACACCGAACTCTATTTCAGCGACCAGCTGTGGCCCGACTTCCGCCACGAAGACTTCTACGATGCCGTCTACGACTTCCAGAACCGTCAACGCCGTTTCGGCAAGACCGGCGACCAAGTGACGCAGGCATAATCTACAGGCGTACGGATGAAACGACTGCTACAGCGGCTCACTATTGCGACAGCATTGCTCTTTGCCATAGGGCCACCCCTCCGTGCCCAGAAGCTTGGCGTTGAGGACATCACACCTGTATACGACCTCGTCAAGACTTTCAAGCGCATCATCCCATACAACGACACAGCCAGCCACCTCACGGTGACGCATGTCTTCATGAACACCGACTACCGCTATGTCAAGCTCTTTCTCAGGTACGACCCCGACCAGAGCATCACTCCTCAGACCCAGAAACAGATTCTCGACTACCTTGTCCATCACGACCTGTGGTCACTCCAACCCCTTGCCGACCACACTTTCGACCTCCGTGTGGAACTAAGCATAAAAGACAAGCCCGTTTCTGCCCGATACGACTATACCACTGCCGACCTTCAGTACGCCATATCGCCCCCGCTCGAGCAGCTGGCACGCGACTACATAGCTCAAGTGGTGCAGACCCTTCAAGGCGACTTGCCCGCTCATTTGGACGATGATGGCCAGATGCTGGTAGCTTCGCATTACGACACTGCGGCTCGCAGGGTTACCAACACCTATGTTTTCCCCGACACCGTATGGCCCTCTGTCCGCGACCGTATCGTCAACCATACTGACGAGGTTCGCCGCATCACGGCACAAAACCTTCTTTCCGGCGCAGCTGAAGGAATGGCCTCATCTGCCTATCTCGCCGATGTCACTCTCTGCTACCGCTATGGCAACTATTCCCGCACCGACTCGGCCGAGGTGTTCATTGCCCCCTGGATGTGGGAGACCTATTACAACGACATGGATTTCGGTTCGGATACTGCCGACATCATCGAAACCGCTGATTCCTCGATATTATTGTTGAGCATGATAGCCGAAAGTGTGAATAAGGACTGCCCCGCTGCCGTCGACAGCCTCACAACGATGCTCAGTTGCACGTTCGACTCCGTCAACCGAGTGCTGACTTACACTTATCGGGTCAACGAGCTGGCGATGCTCAACATCGAGAACAATGCCAATGCACAGAGTCAACTGACCGATGCCGTAGAGCAAGCACTGCTCTCCGATGCCGGCCGCCCATTGGCGCAGCTGCTGGTGTCCGCTCAAGCCACGTTGGTCTATTATTACACCTCCCCGCGCAGCCAGTCGCCGCTCACCCTTACTTTCCCACCCGCCCGCATTGAGGAAATATTGAATCAATGACGGTGGCAAGTCGTTGATAGCATGATTGCTGCGGCAGCATCAGCATAAGGAATATCTCTTGGATGTTACCCTGTGTCGAAAGTTATATCCCATATTTCTGCAAGGCGAACCTGCATGATGTGCAAAGGTGGCTTGAAGGGCTGGGGAAGCATATCTCCCGACAAGGCTCCGGTTCACCGCTGTGGAAGGGGAAAGGTGCAGAAAATATAACTTTTTTTGGGGCAATAAATAATAAAATATGCAAAGTGGAGTTATATTAAACCTAAGGACTTATGGCCTTGATGGCTGTAGGTTGTATATTGATTTGATTGTTAGAAGTATACATACTATTTAATGAAAAAGATACTCATTATCCTGCCGTTGCTCTTTTTGCTCGGCTTACCATTTACGGGCAGTGCCCAGGTTGTTGTGGGCAACCAAGAATACGACATTGACTATCTCACCCCAAAGACTTACGAGATAGGCGGCATCACTTTCCAGGGTGCGGAAAATTACGACACCCGTATGGTTCTGCTGGTTGCCGGACTGCAGGTGGGAGACCGGATAAGGGTGCCGGGCGACAAACTGGCTACGGCGGTGGACCGCCTGTGGAAACAGGGTTTGTTCGAGGATGTGCAGATTTATGTCACCCGTATTCAAGGCGACGTGATTTTCTTCGAGATCGTGTTGAAGAGCCGCCCCAAAATGAGCATGTTCAAGATTAACGGCGTGAAGAAAAGCGACAACGACAAGTTGAAGGAGGAGATGAACATTGCCACAGGCGATGTGGTGACCGAGAACCTGTTGACTACGTCGCGCAACCGCATCCGCGCCTTCTATCTTGACAAGGGTTACAGCAATGTGTCCGTCACTACCGAGGTGGAGAAAGACACCATCGTGGCCAAAAACGAGAACAGGGTGAATGTCATCTTCAACGTGAAACCCGGCAACCGGGTAAAAATCGACTCGCTGATTATTGAGGGCAATAGCCAGATAAGCACCAACATGCTGCTCCAGCAGATGAAGAATACCCACGATGTGAACTATTACAAGAAATTCTTCTTTTGGACAAAAGGGTTCTGGAGCCGTTCGAAATATCAGGAGTCGAAGTTTAACGAGGATTTGGAGAGCATCATCACCTATTACAACGAGAATGGTTTCCGCGATGCCCGCGTGGTGTGGGATACCGTCTATCCCGCCACCCGTATCGAGGATGGCAAAGAAGTGGGTGAAGACCGCCTGATAGTGAAGGTGAGACTGCACGAAGGCAACAAGTTCGTGTTCCGCAATATCACTTTCTCCGGCAACACCATCTACCCGTCGGACCTGCTGCTGAAGCATCTGCGTATTGAGAAGGGTGACCCCTACAACCGCACACTGCTGGAAACCAACTTGCGCTATAATCCCTCGGGGACGGACATCAGCTCCATGTATATGGACAACGGATACCTGTTCTTCAAGGCCGTTCCTGTTGAGGTGGGTGTCGAGAACGACTCCATCGATATCGAGATCCGCATAGTGGAGGGCAAACAGGCCCGTATCCGCAATGTGTCGGTGGAGGGCAACACGATGACCAACGACCGTGTTATTCTGCGCGAGCTGCATACCCGTCCGGGCGACCTGTTCAGCCGCGACGCCGTGATGCGCAGTCACCGCGAGCTGACCACGTTGGGCTATTTCAAACAGGAGACCATCCAACCCGATGTGAAACCCAACACCAACGACGGCACAGTGGATGTGGTGTACAAGGTGGAGGAGGGCAACACCAGCCAGATACAGCTGCAGGGTGGCTATGGAAACAGGATGCTTATTGGTCAGATAGGCTTGACGCTGAACAACTTCTCTGTACGAAACATCTTTAACAAGAAGGCATGGCATCCGCTGCCTGTAGGCGACGGACAGAAGCTGTCCATCAATGCGGTCACCAATGGCACGTATTATTACTCGTTCAGTGGTTCGTTCACCGAGCCCTGGTTGGGAGGCCGCAGGCCGCAGTCGCTCAGTGTGTCGGTGTACCACCACTTTATCAGCAACGGCTATTTCTATAAGAAGAGCGAGTCGCAGTATGGCAACCTGCGTATCAGCGGTGCTGCTGTGTCGTTCACCAAGCGTCTTAAATGGCCCGACGATTACTTCATTGTCGCACACACCATTTCCTACAAGCACTACAATCTGAATAACTACTCCCTGTTCCGCGGCACGACTTTCACCAACGGCAAGGCCAACGATTTGTCGTACGGCTTTATGATCAGCCGCAATTCGCTCGACTCACCTATCTATGCCCGCAGCGGCTCGGAAGTGTCGGTGGCTCTGTATGCTACACCGCCCTACACCGCCATCAGTGGCAGGGATGTGGAGAATGTTACCGAGCAGGACAAGTTCAACTGGACGGAGTACTATAAAATCAATATCAGAGGCTCGTGGATGCTGAACCTGGTCGGCGACTTGGTGCTGAACGCCAAGACTCGTTTCGGCTGGATGGGCTATTACGACAAGAAAATTGGTCTTTCGCCCTTCGGCCGCTACTTTGTGGGTGGCGACGGTTTGCAGGCCTATGCCTACGATGGCCGTGAGATTATCCCGGTTCGTGGTTATGAGGACAGCCGTCTGAGCCCCGACGAGGGTGCATCGATTTTTACCCGTTATACCCTCGAGCTGCGCCACCCGGTTATTGAGAGCTCCAGTGCCACCATCTGGCTGCTCGGATTCCTTGAAGGCGGTAACAGCTGGTACAATGTGAAGGATTTCCAGCCGTTCAGTGTGTACAAGTCGGCCGGTGTCGGTGTGAGAGTGTTCATGCCTATGTTTGGCTTGATAGGTGTAGACTGGGGCTATGGTTTCGACGGTGACGGTATCGGTGGCTCCCATGTACACTTCAGCATCGGACAAAGTATGGATTAACAGTCAAAAAGACAATACAATCGTTTACCTATGCGCAGACTGATTCTTATAGCAACGCTTCTCATGCTGGCTCTCCCCGTAAGGGCGCAGAAGTATGCCTGTGTGAACACGGAGTATATCATGAAGAATGTGCCGGAATATAACCAGGCGTTGAACAAGGTGAACAAGTACGTGGAGGAATGGCGCAAGGAAATTGAGGCCAAGCAGGCCGAAGTGGACGAGTTGCGCCAGCAATACCAGCAGGAGTCCTATCTGCTGCCAGAGAATTTGAAGCAACGCCGTCAAGACGAGATACGCACCAAGGATGCCGAACTCCGCAGCCTGCAGCAGCAGCGCTTCGCACCGGGAGGCGATCTCGACCAGCGGAAGATGGAGTTGCTCAAACCGGTGCAGGACCGTGTGTATAACGCCATCGAGCGTGTGGCACGCGAGAAGAACTACGCCTTTGTCTTCGACAAGGCTGGTGCCGCCACCGTGCTGTATGTGGCGGATAAGTACGACATCAGCAACCAGGTGCTTGAGATGCTGGGCGTGAAACCGGGTGCTGCCCCCGAGGGAGGCATCAATCCCAATGCCGGTGAAGGCAGGCAGAAATCTGCAGCGGGTCAGCAGGAAAAGCAGCGCCAAGCCCCCCCTGCCGCCGAACGCAAGGAGAGAATGTAAAACAACATGAATAATAATAACAAACAAAACTGATAAACACAACATGAAAAAAGGATTTATCGTAGTAATGATGGCCCTGCTGGCTTTCGGTGGCAGCGCCATGGCTCAGAAGAACATCAAACTCGGTCACATCAACTCGAACGACCTGATGCAGATTATGCCCGGCCGCGACTCGGCCCAGGCTGCCTTGCAGAAGGAAGTGGAGGCCCTTCAGGCCGAACTGGAAACCATGAACAAGGAGTTTGAGACCAAGTACAATGACTATCTCGCCAAGAGAGACCAGCTGTCCGAGTTGATTCGCAAGACCAAGGAGAGCGACCTCCAGAACATGAGAGCCCGCATCGAAGAGAGTCAGTCCAATGCCCAGAAACTGCTTGAAGAGCGTCAGGAAGCCCTGCTCAAGCCTATCGTCGACCGCGCCAAGAAGGCTATCGAAGAGGTGGGCAAGGAGAACGGATATACCTATATCTTCGACTCCGGCATCGGCACTGTCCTCTATTCCCAGGACAGCGACGACATCATGCCTCTCGTGAAGAAGAAACTCGGCCTGAAGTAATCTAGTTAGGTTAATTGAGAGTTGAGAGCTGAGAATTGAGAGGTGCCGAGTTGCGGTAGCCAATTCTCAATTCTCAACTCTCAATTCTCAATTTTTAGTATATGTTAGTCAAGACATTCGGCAGTGCTATCTGCGGCGTCAACGCCATGATGGTCACCGTGGAGGTGAGCGTCGAGATGGGCGTCAATTTCACCCTTGTCGGTCTGCCGGACAGCGCTGTGAAGGAGAGCCAGCAGCGTATTGCCACCGCCATAGGGCAGTATGGTCTGCGCATCCCCGGCAAGCGGGTGGTGGTGAACATGGCTCCTGCCGACTTGAGGAAGGAGGGGGCTGCCTATGACCTCACCATCGCCATCGGTATCCTTGCCGCCGCAGGCAATATGCGTGCCGACGACCTGGAGCATTACGTCATCATGGGCGAGCTGTCTCTCGACGGTAGTCTGCGCCCCATCAAAGGGGTGCTACCCATAGCCATCGAGGCCCGCAAGCAGAAGTTCAAAGGCATCATCGTCCCCAAGGAGAACGCCCGCGAAGCCGCCATAGTCAACAATCTGGAGGTATACGGGGCCGAGAATGTCAAACAGGTTATCGACCACCTGAATGGGGAGAAGATGATGGAACCCACTATCGTCGACACCCGTGCCGAATTTGCAAACCACCTCAACCATTACGAGTACGACTTTGCCGACGTGAAAGGGCAGGAGAGTATCAAACGGGCATTGGAGATTGCCGCTGCAGGCGGCCACAATGTCATCATGATTGGCCCTCCGGGTTCAGGCAAAACCATGTTGGCCAAGCGTATGCCCTCCATCCTGCCCCCTTTGAGTCTGGAGGAGTCGTTGGAGACCACCCAGATCCACAGTGTGGCGGGCAAGATGAAGAAGGAGGACTCGCTGATAGCTATCCGGCCGTTCCGTTCGCCGCACCATACTATTTCCGATGTCGCCCTGGTGGGCGGAGGTACCAATCCCCAGCCGGGTGAAATATCCCTGGCACACAATGGGGTGCTTTTCCTCGACGAACTTCCCGAATTCCGCCGTCAGGTGCTGGAGGTGCTCCGCCAACCTATGGAGGAGCGGCGTGTCACCATCAGCCGCGCCAAGATGACCATCGACTACCCCGCCTCCTTCATGCTGGTGGCGGCGATGAATCCATGTCCTTGTGGCTACTACAATCATCCCACGGTGGAGTGTACCTGTCCTGCCGGAGCGGTGAAGAAGTACATGAACAAGATTTCCGGCCCGCTGCTGGACCGTATCGACTTGCACATCGAGGTGACGCCGGTGCCTGTCAGCCAGCTCAACAACATGCAGCAGGGCGAGAGCAGTGCCGTCATCCGCGAGCGGGTCGTTGCCGCCCGTGCCATCCAGACAGCCCGTTTTGCAGGCCATCCCGGCGTCCACTGCAATGCTCAGATGACCAGTAAGCTCACCCGCGAGCACTGCGCCCTCACCGACGAGTGCCGCAGCATCATCGAGACTGCCATGAACCGTCTGGGCCTTTCGGCACGTGCCTACGACCGCATCCTGCGCGTCAGCCGCACCATCGCCGACCTCGAGGGCAGTCCCGCCATCCAGCCCCACCACCTGCAAGAGGCCATCACCTACCGCAGTCTCGACCGCGACAGCTGGGGCAAGTAATAAAACGGTCACAACGTCTACATGTCAGGAGACTTTGCTGAATAAGTATCCCGTTGGGGCGAAGTAAAAGTGTGAGAATAACAAGTATATACCTATGAGAATAAGATGGATGTACATAATAATGGCAGCTGCGGTTTGCTTGACAGCCTGCCATAAGAAGAAGACCCCGGAACAAAGTTCGGAGGCCGATACTATCATCGAGATAGTGGATGAAGAGGATGATTATGGGTATGCCGACGTGACGGACACCACTGCTGCCGACGTGGCAGCATGGTTGAAGACGGTGAGCATGGATTCGGTTGAGCGTCTGCTGTGCCATCACGGTGGGAATGTGGCAATCCCTGATGGCCGAACCCTGCATGTCAACATCACCGATGTGCTACGATGCATCCCCGACAAGGCAATGGACTACCCCTTTAAGGAGGCGGCCAAAAGCCTTGACATCTCCGACCTCCGCTCTGCCGACGGACGTGTGCGCATCATTACTTGGAACACAGGCAAGGGAGGCACCTGCCCTGACATTGCACGTTTCACCCTCCTGAAGGGAGACGATGGACGGGTACACAGCCAAGGCCACAACCACGGGGAGGCCTTAGTGTTAAAAATCCACCAATTATCTCCATTGGGTCACCACCAGCAGGACAACAAAGGGAGTACTATATATCTGACATACGACTACTTCCGCGAAGGCAACACCGTGGGTGCCGCATGGATGGACGCATGGTACATACAGGGCGATTCCCTTTGCGAGGCAAACGTCTTCCCCAATGGGGAGAGTAAGGTGGGGTTGGAATACAAAATCCCCGACTGGTATGCCATCACCAACAACGGCGAGGGCTATTACTGGCTTTTCGAGCTGGTCGGTCGTAACCTGTACGTCCCTGAATCCACTTTAGAGCAGATTCTCACCGACCATTATAAGCTCTACCGTTGGATGGGAGACCATTTCGACTTGTTGGACGTTGTGGGCAACCGTCGGTTGCACATCAGCCTGAAAGAGTACGAGTCCCTGCAATACTATTTCGTCACCAAGGACTACCGTGTCCGTGTCGACCGCCTGGACAATGGCAGCTATCGCTATGCATCATGGCGGCGAAGCAAACAGACCGACACCAAGCCCGACCTTGTCATTACAGGCGGTAAATATGACGAAGAAAAGGGATGCTACCTTTTCGAGAACGACGGCTATTATTATCGTGTCACCACAACGGAAGGCGAGAATCACCTCATCGTTGAGAAAGACGGTCGCACAGTGCTCCGCCAAAATATAGAGTAACAAATATCATCTCCAGAATGGTGGGAGTATGGCTGTTACAGGCATAGTAATACTTACGGAATATCTTTATTAGTCATAAACTTATTACCTGACAATTATGAAACGCAGAACATGGATAATCATTTTAGTGTCATTGCTGCCTATTTCGTTGGTGGCGTGTTCCAACAATGGAAGCAGTAATGTGGATGACACCACCGACACTCTGGCTGCCCTGCAACAGGACACAATGACTGTGTCCACTCAGCGCATCATCATCGACATCGAGAAACTGAAAGCACCCGACTCGGTTCTGCCACCCGTCGGCTACGACAAGATTATCTCCGAGATGATGTATGAAATGGGTGTAGAGAAAGCCCAAACCGTGGCGCACAATCGCTGCTCGCAGCCTTTGGTGCAACTGCCCCATCCCTTCTTCGACGGCATGCATCAGGCCTATGCCGACCACCGTCCCTTTGTGCTCTCGCCCGATGCCGTCTGGCTGCTCATCTGTCAGGGTTTCTCCTATCATGTCAACTTCAACGCCGAGGCATTGCGTCATTTGTTCGTGGACTTCGAGGGCAAGAAAACACTTATC
>ONFR01000038.1 GCA_900317125.1 uncultured Bacteroidales bacterium
CCTTGTCGCCGTAGGTCTGCAGATATTTCTCGCTGCACCACATGGGGACTATGCGGTCATTGTCGCCATGCAAAAGCAACACCGGTCCCGCGTAGGCTGACGCGGTGCCGTAGATGTCTAGCTGCTGGGTGGAGAGCAGGTACTCGCGCCCAAGTTTCATCGTGCCCCAACAGCGGATATACTCGGGAGGGTTCTTGGGGTCGAAGCGTGCGTTAAAAAACTTTCCTCCCTGGCAGGCCTCTTTGATTACGGCTCCGGGTGCAATAAGCACCATGCCGTCTGGCACAGCACCGCCAGCCGCCGCCAGCCTTCCGGCCGCCATCGAGAAACACCACGAGGAGCGTTACCGCGCCCTGCTGCACAACGTCGAGGCCCAAGAGGTCTTCGCTAAGAGCGAGGTGAAGGTGTGGGAATGCCGCAACTGCGGCCACATCGTGGTCGGCACCCAAGCCCCCGAGGTCTGCCCCGTCTGCAACCACCCGCAAGCCTACTTCGAAATCAACAAGCAGAACTACTAAAAAACAGCGACACGCTAAAATAGCAACGGCTGCCATCCTTGTGGATGGCAGCCGTTGGATTTGTTGTAGAATGGACATCAGCCTTAACGAGTGGTTAAGCGAGGAGACCTTTTTTGTCGATATAGTTTACAAATGCCTGGTTGACGAGGCGTGTGCCGCCCGGGGTGGGGTAATGGCCGGTGAAGTACCAGTCTCCAGGATGGTTGGGGCAAGCCTTGTGCAGTCCCTCGATACTCTGGAAGACGAGTTCAACGGGTGCCTGCATACCTTCAGGTCGGAGCATCTCCACGATTTTCCGGTTGATTTCCTCGACGGTGAAAGGTTCGTAGAGAGAGCGCACGTGGTTCTGCATCTCCTCTCTTGGGTTCTGCAACTCGTCGAGGCAAGCCTGATATGTGTCAGCGGCCAGCTGCTGCATCCCACGTTCCTTAATCAATGCCATTGTGGCGCGGAAAGCGCAGAACTCCTCGAGACGGGGCATATCGATGCCATAGTAGTCGGGGTAGCGTATCTGGGGCGAGCTGCTCACCATCACGATTTTCTTGGGGTGAAGGCGGTCGAGGATCTTGAAGATACTCTCGCGGAGCGTGGTGCCGCGAACGATGCTGTCGTCGATGATGACGAGATTGTCCTCGTAGGGTCTCAGCGAACCGTAGCTGATGTCGTAGACATGCGCGGCCAGGTCGTTGCGTTCGGAGTTGTCGGCGATGAAGGTGCGCATCTTGATGTCTTTCCAAACCACCTTCTCGGTGCGTATCTCATCGTGCAGTTTGCGGAAGCCGTCAGTCAAGCCGTAGTAGGCTACCTCGGCGGTGTTGGGGATGTAGGAGAAGACGGTGTTCTTTAGGTCGCCGTCGACGGATTTAAGGATGGCCGGCGTCAGCTGTTCGCCCAACCGTTTGCGCTCCTGGTATATGTCGCGGTCGGAGCCGCGACTGAAATAGATGCGTTCGAAAGAGCAAGCGCTGAGCTTCTTGGCGGGCAGTATCTGCTCTAGACGGCTCTCGCCGTTGCGGCGCACGATAAGCGCCTCGCCGGGCTTCAACTCGTGGATGTCCTCGCACTGGAGGTTGAAGGTGGTCTGGAGCACGGGACGTTCGCTGGCCACGGCTACCAGTTCGTCGTTACGGCAATAGAAGGCCGGCCGGATGCCCCAGGGGTCGCGCACGGAGAACATCTCGCCGCTGCCTGTGAGGCCGCACATCACATAGCCTCCGTCGTAGTGGCTCATCGTGGTGCGAAGGACGTTGGCAATCTCCACGTGGTCGTCGATATGGCGTGTGATGTCGATCCCCTCGAGTCCCATCTTCTTGGCTTCCACGAAGAGCCGCTCGACCTCGCGGTCAAGGCGGTGACCCATAAGCTCGAGGGTGAGGTATGAGTCTCCATAGATACGCGGCGACTGGCCCTGGGCGGTGAGGAGTTGGAAGACCTCGTCGATGTTGGTCATATTGAAGTTGCCGCAGAGGCACAGGTTTTTGGCCCTCCAGTTGTTGCGCCGCAGGAATGGGTGCACGTATTGCAGGCCGCTTTTGCCGGTGGTGGAATAGCGCAGGTGGCCCATCAGGAGTTCGCCCGCCATCTCTTTCGTCACCCTCGAGAATATCTCGGTGATGGCATCCTTTCCCTCTGCCTTCTCGCGAAACATATACTCCGTGCCAGGTTCGCCAGTCAGACTCACCGAGGCAATGCCGGCGCCCTCCTGACCGCGGTTGTGCTGTTTCTCCATCATCAGGTAGAGCTTGTTGAATCCGTAGGCCCACGAGCCATACTTGTGGGCGTAATAATCCAGCGGCTTCAGCAGGCGAATCATCGCCACGCCGCATTCGTGTTTCAGCTGTTCCATATCAGAGGCAGGCTTTGACGAACGACATAAACAGGGGGTGCGGATTCAGCACCGACGAGCTGTATTCGGGGTGGAACTGAGTGCCTATATACCAGCGTTTCTCGGGTATCTCGACAATCTCCACCAGGTTGGCGGCGGGGTTGATGCCCACGCATCTCATACCGTTCGATTCGTATTGGTCCTTATAGACGTTGTTGAACTCATAGCGGTGACGGTGGCGCTCCTTGATGAGCTTCTCCTTGCCGTAGGCCTCATAGACACGGCTGCCCTCCTTCAGCTCGCAGTCGTAGGCGCCCAAGCGCATAGTGCCGCCCATCTGGGTGATGCTCTTCTGCTCCTCCATAATGTCGATGACATTGTGGGGAGTCTTCTCGTCCATTTCACGGCTGTTGGCGTCCTTATAGCCCAGCACGTTGCGGGCGAACTCGATGACCATCATCTGCATACCCAGACAGATGCCGAAGGTGGGAATGTCGTGGGTGCGAGTGTATTCGGCGGCGATAATCTTGCCCTCGATACCGCGTGTGCCGAAGCCTGGGCAGATGACGACGCCCGCCAGTCCATCAAGTTTTTCGGCTATGTTCTGGGACGTGATTTCTTCGCTGTTGACGAAGTGGATTTTGGTCTTCACATCGTTATAGATACCTGCGAGGTTCAGGCTTTCGCGGATGCTTTTGTAGGCGTCCTGCAGGTCATATTTGCCCACCAAGCCGATGTTTAACTCGCGCTTTGCATTGTGCTGCTTGTCGAGGAACTCGTGCCAGGATTTCATCTCGGGAGTCTCGCCTACGGGGATGCCTATCTTGCGCAGGATGGCGGCATCGAGACCTTGGCGCTGCATATTCACGGGCACCTCATAGATGCTGGGCATATCCTCGCTCTGCACCACACATTCGAGGTCAACGTTGCAGAAGGAGGCGACCTTCAAGCGCAAGTGGTCGTCGAGGTGGCGTTCGGTGCGGAGCACCAGAATGTCTGGCTGGATGCCCATCCCCTGCAGTTCCTTGACGCTGTGCTGAGTGGGCTTGGTCTTCAGTTCGTCGGCAGCCTTCAAATAAGGCACATAGGTAAGGTGTACGCATACGGCGTTGCGACCCAGCTGCCAGCGCAGCTGGCGGATGGCCTCCATAAAGGGAGCGCTCTCAATGTCGCCGATGGTGCCACCCACCTCGGTGATGACGAAGTCGAGCTGCTCGTCCTTCTCGTCCTCGCGCAGCATACGACGCTTAATCTCGTCGGTGATATGCGGCACCACCTGAATGGTCTTGCCCAAATAGTCACCGCGACGTTCGCGGTCGATGACCGTCTTGTAGATGCGGCCGGTGGTGATGCTGTTGTTGCGTGTGGTGTGGATACCCGTGAAGCGCTCGTAGTGACCGAGGTCGAGGTCGGTCTCAAAACCGTCATCCGTGACGTAGCACTCGCCGTGCTCGTAGGGGTTCAGGGTGCCGGGGTCGATGTTGATGTAGGGGTCGAATTTCTGAATAGTGACCTTATAGCCGCGTGCCTGCCCGCGTGCCTGCAGCAGACGGCCGATGCTGGCGGAGACGATGCCCTTACCAAGTGAGGAAACCACTCCGCCCGTAACGAAAATATACTTTGTGTCCATAAGATGATAAAAATTATATATTATTATTATTGGATTGCATGATGTTTTAGTGCGAGAAGAGAATCTCCCGGTACTTCGGCAGCGGCCACAGCTCGTCGTCGACGATGAGTTCGAGTTTGTCGACGTGGTAGCGAATGGGGTCGAAGTAAGGCAGGACGGTGTCGTGGTAGGCGATGGCACGCTCCCGTTCGTTGGCGATGTGGTTGGCCTGCTTGCGGGCTTCGCCGAGAGGGTACGGGCTTTGTCGATGTCATAGACCTGCCGCATCTTGTATACGTTGTCGAGCAGCGTCGACTGATAGCGGGTGGCCACGGGGATGATGTGGTTGAGGACAATGTCGCCCAGCACACGTGCCTCGATCTGCACTTTCTTGATGTAGGTGTCCCACTTCACCTCGTTGCGGGCCGCCAGCTCCGTGCGGTTCATCACGCCCGTCTCCTCGAACATCTGCACCGACGAGGGAGATGTGTAGGCATCGTAGATGAGTGGCACGCTGCTTTCGCAATCCAGGCCGCGTTGCTGTGCCTCCTGCCGCCACTCGTCGCTGTAGCCGTTGCCATCGAAACGGATGGCCTTCGACTCGCGGATATACTCGCGCAGCAGCTCGAAGATGGCGTGCTCCTTCTGCTCGCCTGCTGCCATACGGGCATCCACCTCGCGGCGGAACTCCTTCAGCTGCGAGGCGACGGCGGTGTTGAGGGCTATCATTGCACAGCCGCAGTTGGCCGAGGAGCCCACAGCGCGGAACTCGAAGCGGTTGCCGGTGAAGGCGAAGGGGGAGGTGCGGTTGCGGTCAGTATTGTCGACCAACACCTCGGGGATATGCGCCACACCGAGCTGCATACGGCGTTTCTCGTCGAGGATGATGGCCTGCTCCTTGTCGGCGTTCTCCAGTTGGTCGAGCACCGCCGAGAGCTGGCTGCCGAGGAAGACGCTGATGATGGAAGGGGGCGCCTCCTGGGCACCCAGACGGTGGGCGTTGGTGGCAGTCATAATGGATGCCTTCAGCAAGGCGTTGTGCTTCTTGACGGCCATCATCACGTTGACCAGGAAGGTGACGAATCGGAGGTTCTCCTCGGGCGTCTTGCCGGGGGTGAGGAGGCCGACACCGGTGTCGGTGCCCAGCGACCAATTGCAATGCTTGCCCGAGCCGTTGACGCCGGCAAAAGGTTTCTCGTGCAGCAGCACCTTGAAGCCGTGACGGCTGGCCACCTTGTGCATCAGCGACATGAGTATCAGGTTCTGGTCGACGGCCAGGTTGGTCTCATTATAGATGGGTGCCAACTCGAACTGGTTGGGCGCCACCTCGTTGTGTCGGGTCTTGCAGGGGATGGCATACTTGTAGGCTTCGAACTCAAGCTCTTTCATAAACGACTGCACACGGGCGGGGATAGCGCCGAAGTAGTGGTCCTCGAGCTGTTGGTTCTTCGCAGACTCGTGACCCAGCAGCGTGCGGCCCGTCAGCAGCAGGTCGGGACGTGCCGAATAGATTGATTCATCGACGAGGAAATACTCCTGTTCCCAGCCCAGATAAGAATAGACCTTGTGCACAGTGGGGTCGAAGAGGTGGCACACCTCTGTGGCGGCGCGGTCAACGGCGTACAATGCCTTGAGCAGCGGGGTCTTGTAGTCGAGCGCCTCGCCGGTATAGGAGACGAAGACGGTGGGGATGCAGAGGGTGTCATCGACCATAAAGGCCGGCGACGTGGTGTCCCAGGCAGTGTAGCCGCGAGCCTCGAAGGTGTTGCGGATGCCGCCGTTGGGGAAACTGGAGCCGTCGGCTTCCTGCTGAGCCAATAGCTTGCCCGAGAACTCTTCGATGACGTCGGTCCCGGGTTGTCCGGCATATTCGATAAAGGCGTCGTGCTTCTCGGCCGTGCCCTCGGTGAGCGGCTGGAACCAGTGGGTGTAATGCGTGGCGCCCATATCCAGTGCCCAGTTCTTCATACCTACAGCCACATTGTTGGCCATCTCGCGGTTGAACGGGGCCCCGTTGTCGAGCACATCGCAGAAAGCCCTGTAGGTCTCTGCCGAGAGGTAGCGTGCCATTTGTTTTCGTCCGAAGATGTGACTGCCGTAATAATCGGAAACCATACCGGCAGGAGGCTGGACGGTTACCGCCTTCTTGGCGAAGGCCTCCTGCAACACTTTAAATCTAAGATTACTCATTGTTTGTAAATGATGGTTATATGATATTGTGATATTATTTTCCAAGTACGGCAGGCAATAAAAAAAACATTTAACGGAACGACAATAATAATATTGTGTCTCGCACAAAAAAAATGGCGCCTTAAAATCCAGTTACAAGTGCAACACAATAATTCCGTACGATTCTCATTATTCGAATGATTAATCCATAATAGGGATATAATATCAGAGGTTGAAGACCTTTTTGAAAAACTCCACCGTGTGGGCGATGACCACTTTGCGATGGCGGGTGATGGTGTGGTTCTCGCCTTTGACCACTTGGAGACTGGCCTTGTCGCCGTAGGTCTGCAGATATTTCTCGCTGCACCACATGGGGACTATGCGGTCATTGTCGCCATGCAAAAGCAACACCGGTCCCGCGTAGTAGATGTCGAGTTGCTGGGTGGAGAGCAGGTATTCGCGCCCAAGTTTCATCGTACCCCAACAGCGGATATACTCGGGTGGATTCTTGGGGTCGAAGCGGGCGTTAAAGAACTTACCCCCTTGGCAGGCCTCTTTGATTACTGCTCCGGGTGCAATAAGCACCATGCCGTCCGGCACAGCACCGCCAGCCGCCGCCAGCCGTCCGGCCGTCATCGAAGCCACTACACCGCCCTGCGAGTGTCCCAACAGCCCGATGCCGTTCACATAGGGCAGCGAGCAAACATAGTTCCATATAGCCTGAGCGTCGGCCAACTCCTTCTCAATCGTCATGTCCTGCATGCGGCCTTCACTCTTGCCGTGACCGTTGAAGTCGAAACGTACCGAGGCAATGCCCGCCTTGGCAAGCCCCTTTGCCAATTGTGGCATGGGGATATAGTCCTTGCTGGAGAAGATGCCGTGCATCAGAATCACCATTGGGCAATGCCCAGTGGCGGTGTCAAACCCGTCGGGGAGGGTGACCTTGAGCGCAATGCCGCCTTCGGGTCCTTGCACCTTGAACTCCCGTGCCGCCGGCCGGCAAGCCAGCAGTGCCCCTGCACCCATCAGCATCACAAACATACAAAAAACGTTCCGTATCATACAAAATCATATTAGTGAATACATGTTAAAGCAGTATAGCCTCCCCAGCCGTTCCTTTTAGATGCCATCATCCCCTTTCTAATTTAAGGAGGTGGTGCTCATCTGTTAATGCCGTTCAATCTTAGCAACAGTGGTTGTGGTGGTGTCTCATAGGAAGGTCAGCTCCTTCAAAGTTGATATCACAATACATATAGCTAGCAATATTGCTTCTGATATTGCTCCACGAAAGGTCTGCATAGCTAAAATCGGCACCCTCTAAGTCTGCATAATCGAAGTGGGCATAGCGAAGATCTGCCTCTCTAAAGTCGGCACCACGCAGGTCGGATAGATAAAACCAAGCATTACTAAGATCCCATCCCCTAAAGTCGGCTTCGCGTAAGTCAAGCTCTGATAAGTCAAGGTCGTATGTCCGGTCGGCAGGGTATGTTTTAACAATATTACCGTATATATCGCGTACTACTTCCTCAGGGTTCTCAACCTGAGCAATCACTTGTCCGTGGATGTTCTTTATCTCAACCATAATACTGCAAGGCTGTTTTATAAGTAACGTTTTCAACCTTGTTTTATTGTGTAGTGGTGATAAGTGTTTTTCGGCGGAGAGAGGTTAGAATGCCCAGCCGATTTTGACACCGTAGGTCAGCATGGCGGCGTAGGCGGCGCTGATGCCGGGATTACTGATGGTGTGGAAGGGACCGGCAACCATCATGGGGATGTTGTAGCCCGCAAAGGGCGAGAGGACAAAGCCGTGTTTGCTTACAAACTGGAATCCAAAAATCAGCGCAAGGGTGAGGTCCTGCTCATGATAAGTGTGCCGCTCGGTGAGGATGTCCCAGCCTTGGTTGCCGGTGTAGATGTCGTAGAAACTCCACTGGTACACGTAGGCCAGGCGCAGTTTGAGATAGCAGCTCGTCTGCACCAGCCCGCCGCGTCTCATCATCGGCACATCGTTGCGGTTGAGGGGGAAATAGAACTTATAGCCTAAGGTGCCGACGTATCCCGGCCGTGTGTGGCAGTTCCAGACAGCACCGCGCAGCCGCTCCCAGTGAAAGCCCTGGGCGCCCAGCTCCACCTCAACCGAAGAGCGGAAGGGGAGAGTACGCTCGTAGGAGACAAGTGCCGCCCCGCCGAGCAGTGGCAGGGGGCTGATGGTAACGCTATTGCGACGCGCCTTGACAGAGTCTTGTGCTTGCAGGCTGCCGCAAAGCAGAAGAGGCAGCAGGATGACGATAAGTTTCTTCATATCAATCGTAATAATGGGGTATATAGTTTTTGCCCGGGTAGAGGATTAGCTCTTTGTACCAACCGGAGTATACTCCACAGAAAAGCGTGTCGGTCAAATGAACGATGATGAAGTTTCCATGATCAACATGGAATTTGCTTTCATAGCGGGGGTCATAGGTGCTGAAATCGACATTCCAGTCAAGGAAGCCGAAACGCCCTATGCTGTCGGTCAGCGCATGGCCTATAGGAGTACTGTCCTGATGGTTCCCGTGATAGGTATAATCGTAGAACCACACCGTGTCGTTGGCGACGGGGACGGTAAGCGTGCTGTCGGTATAAAGGGTGCCGGTAATCCGTGTGGTGTACTCACTGCGCTCGCATGCAGCAAATAGCATCACTGCGATGAAGATGCCCCATTGAAGCTTCGATATCGTATCGGAGAATGAGATGCGTTTCATAGGAGAAGTTTTGTCTTGCTTTACCTATATAGACGCAGAAAAGCCGGATTTCTTACACTCCCCCGCAAAAAAGAAACAAAGAGAATGGAGACATACATCTGCATCAGCAAATACTCCATTCTCGAATCTCATTTCTTCAATTCCTCCAGTCGTGCGTCGAGGTCACGTTTTGTCGTCAGGCTGTCGCGGCTGAGGGGGGGTGTGATAAATTGGCTGATGTCAGGAGACTCACCTGTTATCTCCTCTCCTTGTTCGCGGGCGTCGGTGAAGTCCATCACTTCCTGCTCGGTGATGCCGATGGCAGCCATATTGCCTCGGTTTTGGTATCGCATAGTGGCCGCCACATTTGTGAACCAAGCCCTGAAGTAATGGATGCCCTTCATCATGTGCCGCACCTTCTCGGAGCTGATGATTTTAATGGGCATAGTGCCGCCCTCGTAATTCTCTGGATGGCTCTTGACATCAAGAATGATTCCGCTGGCATCCGACATCCATTTGTTCCAGTATTCCTCCACTTGGTGCATCGACGAGAAGCATTCCCCCACACGGTCGATAAACAGCACATTGCCCATATTCTTCCAAGTCTCGATATTGTTGGAGAAGATGCTCTCCGCCGACTTGTCATACGATATAAAAATAAATGCAGTGGTTTGGTCTATCAGGCTGCTCAGCTCGTTGTCGGGCAGTAGTTTGAGGTCTTCAACAGGGGTGTTGAGGAGCCATGCGGCGGTGCTGTCGAGGCTGCTCAGATATTTTTCGTGCTGCTCCATGTTCCGAGCGAACTTCTCAATATTGCTCATCACCATCATGGCCGACAGCTTGCGGTCCTTGGCACGCTGGATATTATCAGTCACCTTGGCGGCAACAAGGGTAAATATCAACGAAATGGTGGTACCGATGATAATCATGCCTATCTGTTTCCAGAAACCGTCATTGGGGGTATTTACGTTTACTTTCGGCGGCTTGATGATTTTAATTTTAGTCATATCCAATCGCTATTGAGACAAGAGTACACAAAACAACTTTTTCCTATCATAACGTAACTATTCCTTTTTTATTATGATTAAGCTCCATTTATCCCAAATTATAGATTCAACACCGTGGTGCAACCACACAACGCAAAGATAGCCGAATTATAGATTCCGAAAAGCGTTGTTTGAGGGAGGTGGTATTAGCCATCCACCCGTTCCCCGACAACGCATTAACCCGTAAAAAATCATGCCACTGAGGGTTCTTGCCCACAAGGATATTGCGGCCAGCAGCGGCAGCGGCTCTCTTCCCCTGTCATGTTGTGCCCCACAACGTGGTAGCCCCTACCCCTCCGGGACCCGGTTCCGCTCATTTCACCTCCGGCATCTGCAAATACACATCCGGCATTCCCCGCCACAGGAATACCGGATGTGCTGCTAGTGCTATTTCCCGACCGACAGGTATTTTTTCAATGCCTTGATATAAGCCCTGAAAGCCTCAGAACCCGTCGGTGTGATTTTGCAGGTGGTGCGCGGCATCTTGCCTCTGAACCCCTTCTCTACGGCTATATATCCCGCCTCGGCCAGTTTGTCAATCTGCACACTCAGGTTTCCCGAAGTGGCGCCGGTCTGTTCCTTGAGGTAGTTGAAATCGGCCTCCTCCACCCCGGCCAGTATCGACATGACGGCCAACCTCAACTCTGAGTGCAGCAGTGGATCCAGTTTCGGAAACATAGCTTACTTGTATTGATGTTTAACAACCAAACCTGTCACAATCAGCACCAAGCCGGCAAAGGTGAAGATAAACATCTGCTCCTCACAGGCCCCCGTGATATAGTAGATGGCCAACCCTCCAATGCCAGTCACAAAGCCTGCAATCTTCATAACCCAGTTCTTCAGCGCCACGCCACAGGCACATTCGGCCAACCCGAAAATCAGCACAAGCTCGGCTGTGAGGCTTCCAATCGACACCATGACCCTTATCACCCTGCCGATACTGCTGCTGTCGCCATTCAGTTGGGAATAGATAAGCGTAAAGGCCGCCACCGCACTGGCAAAGATGCCGAAAGTCATCCAGATGCCACTGGTAATGCGGCTCACCTCGCTGCTCACCCGCTCCTCCTGCTTTCTGTCCAGCAACAGCCATGCCAGCAAGTATCCTATCACGGGCATCGCAAACCACAGGCAGTTCCACGCCTCTTTGTCGGTCATTTTCCAAAGCACATAAACCACAACGGAGAATACCGTGAGCAGTATGCCCCACAGGATGTAGTACTTCCCGCTGCGGCGCGTAATCTCCTTGCGGCTGTTGTTCAGAGTTTCCGTAATGAGCGACAGGCTTTCCTCAGCCGTCATCTCTTTGTTCTTTTCAATTGAGTTTTCCATGTTGTTTCATTTTTTAAATTCATTACATAATACTTGTGGCCATAAGTGTACATCAATTCTTTCTTCCGAATTGACGCTGCAAATATAAACAGGTTTAAAAAATAAACCAAATTATTTTGAGAATTATTTTTCATAATAATGAAAATCAACGTAATAAAATTTCACAAACAGAAAGAAAACATTAATATTTTGTCGAAAATGAGTGTTAACAAATCTAAAATTACACCCCTCTTCAATGCCAATTCAACCATCAGGCGGATACTACTTCCCCACTTCTTCAATCCCGATTGGCCAAAAGGTATCACCGCATTATTGGAGAGTAGGAAGCAATTGCATTTCAACCCTCACTGATAACAATTTCAGCGAATTATCACCCTGCCCACTATTCAATAAGAGCCAATATTCGCCAACCTTCGCTTCCCGACCCAAAGCCAGCCTGTCTCTATCCCCTTCCCAAACCATCTCCCTCGTCCGTTACTTCCAGCCTCGCTTACTGTTAAGCTCTTATTCACCCCTTCCTAATCTCTTCTTAAGCATTGCAGTAAAAAACAAGTGGCTAAGGGATTGATAGGTGGTGAAGGGGTAATGGAGCTGGAATAGAGATGGATAAAACCGGGAGGGCGAATGTAGCTGACACCCGAACACTGAGGATTAGAATCAGGAATAGGCGTAGGCTGGTAGGTATAAAGGATGATATCTTGGGATAAGCATTTTATCTACAAAAGGACAGCCGTATGCTATTGCAACACTACCTTACGCATTGCGGGACGGGCTGTGGTGCGGAGGATGAGAAAGTAGATGCCCCGGGCAATGCCGGCGACATCGATGTTGGCCGTGCCACCATCAACACACTGAGACAAAACCGATTGTCCTAGAGCATTGACAAGCTCGACACGACAGTTGCCGGAATTCACGCCAATGGTCAAACGGGTTGTAGCGGGATTTGGATAAACGGTTATCATGTGGTTCGTCGCACTGTCAATTTGAGAGCAGTCTTCCCGGTACACATCGGAGAACTGCCCCCAGTAGGGGTCGGCCAGATATGCGTTGAGGCTACCGCAGGGAATAGAGATAGTGTCGACAAATGTATTGTCCAGACAGCCATCGGCTGTGGTGACGGGCGGCTGGAGGTTCTTCAAGCGGAGCATTGACAAGGGCTGCATGTAGAAGGCATCCATTTCGATTGTGTCGACAGGAGCGGAGAAGATGACCCTTTTGAGCCTTCCGTTGTAATCGCCAATGAAGGCAGTTTGCCTGATGGACCGCAGGGTGGCGGGCAGCACCAACTCTGGGAAAGCGCAGTCGCCAAAGGCGGATGTATCGATCACTTCGACGGAATCGCCCCAAGTGATACGCGAAAGGGAGGTGCACATAAAGAAAGCAGCTTCGGGGATGGTTCGCAGTCGGTTGGGAATGGTGATTGAGGTGAGCTGGCTGCAGCTGTGGAAAACGCCCTCGCCCATAGTGTCGAGCGCGACGGGCATAGCGACACGGGCAAGCGATGTGCAGTTGTAGAATGCCCAATCGTCGATAGAAGCCAAACGGGCTGGAAGGTCGATACTCACCAACGAGCTGCCATTGAACGCCTCGTTGCCAATGGTGTTCACACCATCGGGGATGTGCACATACCTGACAGTGCTGTTGCCGCCAAAGCCTGTGACATAGCGAAGCGTGGACGGCAAATAGACCGAGTCAGCACTCCTGTGGGCCGAGACCAGGGTGTCGCCACCCACCGAGTAAATCATCATCCCGTCCATATAGTAATGGGTGTTCCCCTCAGCAATGGAGAGACTGCTGAGAGCCGGACAATTGGGGAAAGGACAGGCCCCCAAGTGCGTAACCGACGAAGGGATTACCACGTGGTTTAAACGCTGGTTGTCCACAAACGCCCAGGAGCCGATGCTCGAAAGGCCTTCGGGCAGCGTTATGCCAACAATATTGTGGCAATAGGCGAAAGCAAGGGGAGAGATGTGCCTAGTGTCCTGCGGCAAAGAAACCGTTCCGCTTTTTGTGAGCATACATTCCACAACGGTGGTGGTGTCTTTACTGAACAGCATTCCATCCATCGACATGTAGCTGGTGTTGTTCGCGTCAACAGTGATATTTGTCAGATTATTTGCCGCAAATGCCAGAGGCCCGATGTAGGTGACCGAAGCCGGAATGGTGATGGACGACGGGACAGAGGCAAAGAGAAAGCAGCCATATTTTATTTGGGTTACCGTGGAGGGAATGGTAATGCTTGAAAGCCTGGCATAACAGAACGCCTCCTCGCCCAATGCCACAACAACATAAATGGTATCGTTGTGCGACACTGTGGACGGAATGTTGATGTTGCCACTGTAGTAGGTGCACGACAAACGCGGAATCACCTCAACAGTGTGTTCTGACGGCGACAGAACCTGATACGAAATACCCCCTACCTCAAATAATTGCGCTGCGGCGATGGCAGGGATGGACAGCAGCATTAAAACCATGAGAATGTCTTTGTGTTTCATTGTTATTCCTTTTGAATGTTGAACAAAAAACCTTTCATATATCTAATACACATGTCGGGGGCGTAATCTGACAGGAGAAGTTTTTTTTAGCGCAGGTGTCAGATTTTGGAAAGAATATGTGTACTATTATTATGACTAATACGTTTATTATATCGATGATGATAGATCGACAGAATGCATACACAACACTGGTGATGCGTCACCGCGATATGCTGTGGCGAATGTGCTGGAGAAGGTCAGGCGGCGACCCGGACCACTGCCAGGACATGATGCAGGAGGTCTATATTGCGCTGTGGGAAAAGTTCGACAATTTGCGTCCCAACACCTCCCCCGGGCAGGAAAGGGCATGGGTAAAATGGCAGGCACGCTCGGTGTTGTTCCAAATGGGGCGGCGTAAAGCGTTGCCCACCGTTTCGATAACCGATAGCCTTGCCGACAATGTGGCTGACGAAAATACGTTAGCCCGCAAAGAATTAATCGACGACCTGCTGTCTGTTCTCAATCCCGTAGAGCAACGGACAATGCAGCTGTATCTTTCCGGCTACAAAGGCGACGAGATAGGTGAACTGACCGGTGTGAGCCGCGATGCAGTGTATCAACGCATGCACCGGGCTGTAATCAAGATGCGGCGGGCATTGCTGATAATAATAACATTGCTGGTTGCCACCACAATAGCTGTGGCAGTTGTGCCACAATGGAGGATGTTCTTTTTCGGTGGCGGGGAACCTGAAGGAACAATAACCGACACCGTAGACGAACCCTCGAGGGAAGTGCCTGCTGCCCCAAAGCAGAGCGACACTGCCACAACCCCACGGATGGGAGAAAAGGCACACCAGCGGAAAGTGGAAAAAGTGGAAAAGCTGTCCGATCCCAATTACTATGACATTGTTGAATGTCCCGAAACCGTATCTCTAATACCGGCACAAAACGAGCCGACCATATCGGTGGAAGGACGATGGCTTGTCATCACAGGTGCGGAAGGAGAGTCGGTGTATGTATACGACAGGCAAGGCCGATTGATAGACTCGCAGAAGGCCAGCCAACTCTGTCTTATAGAATTGCCCCAATATGCTAACATATTATACTCAGAGTACATGATTAAAATAGGCAACCGACCGATGGTATGGCTGCGGCTTTAGTATGCCTACCCGTCGGCACAACCATCATGAGACCCAAACAGGTCAAGAGCATTTGTATCAGTCCGCAATATTGTCGATGTGGTGAATGTTCGGTAGCCCCCCGTTTGTTTTCGTTGGGATGTATTTGAAGTCCAGCCCAACCGAGTAACAGAATCTGTGGTTCCGGGGAAAGACGGAACAAAAAAAGGGGTGTCCTTTCGAGACACCCCTTTGTATCATAAGCATAGACAGCCAACGGGTTCTATTAATCTGCTAGTGTGTCGCGTCCCTATCGGGACGCATCAGTGGCTTCTGATAATCACCGCACTGCGCCTTCGGCTTGTACGGTGTTATGCATATCTCACCCCTTCAGGGTGATTTATAGAAGTCCCCTGCCATTAATCCACATCGGCGCGGGCCATAGCATCTTTGTAGTACTTCTGGTTGACGAAGACGTCTTGCTTGTAGGGATTGATGTGACGTTTCTTCGAGACGCAGATGATGTAGGTGAGCGCAATGATGTTGGTGACCAAAGCCAAGGCGCTGATAACGGTCATCATGGTGGGGTTGGCGGCCACACTGTCGACTGTGGTTCCCACTACAGCCGCCTCACCACCGGCAACCTCGTAGAGCAGCTTGATGGTGTCGATGCCGTCGGTATATTGCACGGGAAGCACAGCCCAGCTGAACCATTGGCGACCATCCTTGAAGGTTTCCTGGAAGAGGGGGAACACCTGTGCAAACATGCACCAAATGGCCAAAGTGTTGGCGCGGTTCTGAATCCAGCCACCGCGGTTCCACAACAGTGCAGCCACCGTAGGAGCCAGCAGCAGGGCAATGCCGCAGTACCAGCTGTGGGTGGGCAGGCAGTTGTAGGTGTAGGCAAAGTTCCAGATATCATAGATAACGATATAGACCCATGTCATATCGGCCCAAATCATGTCTTTCTTGTCCTTGGAGGCATAGACATTCCACCATGCTGTCATACAGAAGATGTTGAGGATACCGGCAAGGCCGTTGAACACGTTGTGCCAACCGCCATACAGCCATACGCCCTCGCTGCTGAGCCACCACTTGTTCCAACCCATCACGGCACTCTCGAAGTCGGATACCACCGCAATCAGGATATTGATGGCAACGATGACGAAGGGGAACGGTTTGAACCAATGCTTGGCACCGATGCCCCACTTATACTTAATCATCATGAAGCCGATGCAGCCTGTGAGAGCCGCATAGAGCTTGGCATAGTGGAACCAGCCGTTCATGTAGATGTGGGTCTGGTTGTTCAGCGCCCACTCGGCTCCCGAACGGGCTCCGATGGCAATGGCCACGAAGTAGACCGTAAGCAATACCGGGATAACAAAAAAGGTGATGGCACCTCCCATCTTGGTGCGACGGGCAAATTCGTTCCAGAGAATCAAGCCTGCAAGGACGACAAGCAGCATTCCCCATTGAATAAGGGCATTAGCCCCGTAAACTTGGAAAAACATAGTTGTAGATTTTAATTGTTATTACTAGTAATTTATATTATTGACATTTTAGTGGTAGCGTGATGTAGGATTATAATCCTCTTGATGTCAACGCCTTGTTTGTTATTAGCAGTTGCCTCGTCCTCTCAAAAGAGAAAGTACAAAGGTACAACTTTTTTTCTATTGCTCCAAAAAAATGTGAGTTTTGTTCTTTCAAAGAGGGAAACACTCTGCAACGAACACGTGTTTCACCTCATCAGGCCCGCTTATAATGCCCATACACCTATACATTGGTAGCCTTAAAAGCACACTCGCCCCAGACACCCAACCCCTCAGTCAGCTCACCTGTCCTTCCAACTGGGTGGACTTGGGGGCACAGAATATCTTGTATCCCACAATGGCGACAGCAATCGACATCAGCGGCGAGATGATATTGAAGAAGCAGTATGGCAGATACTCCAGCGTCGGCACCTTCAGCACCATCGACTGCGTCATGCCGCAAGTGTTCCAAGGCACAAGCACCGATGTCACTGTGGCCGAATCCTCTGTGGATCGGCTCAGCAAACGCCCCTCGTACCCCTTTTCCTTGTACAGCTGTTTGAAAATATTGCCCGTCAGCACAATGCTCAGATACTGGTCTCCCGTAGCCATATTGGAAAACAATCCTGTTGCCACCGTTGTCGACACCAGCGTCCGCCGTCCGCTTATCCCGCGTGCCAACGCATCGGTCAGGCTCTTCATCATCCCACCGCCCGTCAAAGCGCCTCCGAAGGCCGAAGCACAGAATATCAGAAACACTGTGCTCAGCATTCCTTTCATCCCGCGCGTCTGCACCAGGTTGCTCAACGTCTCGTTGCCCGTGTCTATCGCCGTACTGCTGTAATAGGTCAGCATCAGTCCGCGGAAACCATTCCCTTCGCCCACTCTCGCCACTATGTCCGGCTGAGCGACAAGCATCACCACTCCCGCCGCCAATGCCGACAGAAACAAGATGATGGCGGCTGGCAACCGCATCGCTATCAGCACCCCCGTAAACAGCGGCACCAGCAGCAACCACGGGCTGATGACAAAGGTGCCCTGCAGCCCCTCGGCAAACGAGGCCGTCTGCGATGACCCGACCGCCGTGTGGTTCAGACTCACCACCAGAAACACCACCAGCGCAATGACAAACGACGGCACAGTGGTAATCATCATATAGCGTATATGCTTGAACAGCGGCACCTCGCCCACCGACGACGCCAACACCGTAGTGTCCGACAGCGGCGATATCTTGTCACCGAAATAAGCACCCGAAATAATCGCCCCCGCTGTCCATCCCACAGCATATCCCTGCGCCGTGCCTATCCCTATCAACGCTATGCCCACAGTGGCCACCGTGGTCCACGAGCTGCCCGTAATCAGCGACACCAACGCACAGATAATGCACGCCATAAACAGGAACAGCGACGGCGTAATCACCTTCATCCCGTAATATATCATCGTCGGCACTACCCCGCTCATCATCCAGCTGCCCGAAATGGCTCCAATCAGAAACAGTATTATCACCGCCGGCCCTATGGTCTTGATATTATTGCCTATGGCTCCGTCTATCTCGCTCCACCGCACCCCATAGCCTATCATCGCTATCGCCACAGCCACACCCGCCGAAAAGAGCAGCACCGTCTGGCTCGCACCGTCTATTGCGTCCGAGCCGAACTGACGGATAACCAGCACCTGCAACACCACCAGCACCGCAAAAGGCACCAGCGCGACAAGCCAATGTATTCGTGGAACATCCTTTTCCATCTCCATTCTCTTTCCTCCTTTAACGCCATTGCACACAATTTATTGCACCCCAGCGGCAAAAAAACCCCAACCCCCAATCGCCCTATCCTCTCCGCTCCCGTTGCCCTCCTTGCTCCACCAGCCGCTTCCACACAGTGTCCGCAATGGGCATCCTTACCCACTCCATCCATAAAACCGCAGCGCAACAAAAAGTTTCCATTCGCAATAGGTCATTTCCACCCCCAGAAAACGCACAACCGCCCCAAATCCTTCCCCTTCTGTCGGCCCGACGAAGGTCCGTTGAAGGTTCGATGTAGGTTCGATGTAGGTTCGCTCTTGCTCCGCCCTCAAAACCCTCCCACTTCGCCCCCTTCAGCGAACCTTCACCGCAGCTTCTCCCAACCCCAATTGGCACCACTCCCTCACACCAACGAATGTTAACTCTTGTTAATCCCGTCACATACCTTTCCCCCATGTGTCATATCGGGCAAACAAAATTATCAACACAGCACGATGACACGCACCAAACTCATTTTCAACCCCATTATCCATTCCAGGCACATAAAACACACCCCGAATCCACCGAGCTATGCCAACTTTTTTTGTGAGAAAATCGCCTGTTGTCCGTACTACTTCACGAAGTTGCTCCCCACTGCCTGGACCGCACTTCGTTAATGCATTCGTTAATCGTTGTTAAATATCCACAGCATAGAGAGCCAAAATCGCACCCAACTACACTTATATTTGTCACTCCACTTTAGCTATACCATAACCTCAACTCCATCTCGAAAAACCTTAAATCCAACAATATAATAATTACAATCATGAAGAAACAACTCTATCTTTGGCTGCTTTTTGCAGCGTTTCTGCTACCCGTCACGGGAAGGGCACAAACGCCCCCCACGGGTGTCATCCTCATTGGCGATACCTCCAACATGGTGGTGGGTTCAACACATCTGCCCTACGAATCGTCCTCCAGCAGCTACTCCCAGCAGCTTGTATTGCGTAGCGAGCTCAACGGCGAAGCCATCATTACCGGCATCGACCTCTATTGTGCCAATCCCAGCTCCGCAGGCCGTGGGGGATGTACCATCTATTTGGCCAACACCTATGTGTCCCGACTGGACAGCATGGTGCATTTCGGAGCCTTGTTCCAAGCGGTGGCGTATAATTCTCTGGCTTGCACCGCTGGTTGGAACCACTACGACTTCGACTCCGCTTTCCACTACAACGGTTTCGGCAACCTCATTGTGGCTTTCGACTGTCCCTGGGGCATCGGCAGCTACGGCGGTGGCGATTTTTATTGCGAGCAAACTCAAAACAGCTCACGCTACGACCACACCCAATTGCAATACCTCTCATACAGCCACACCTATGGCACTCCCTATCGCAACGTCATGCGGCTGCACACACAACCCGTCCCACCCGCTGTGGCAAACTGCCCGCCGCCCACCCTGTGGGTCGACTCTCTGGGTGCCGATGCCGTAAAGCTGAAGTGGAGTCCCGGCTATCAGGACACTTCGTGGACCGTCGAATGCATCACCGACGGCGACACCGCCTGGCGTTCCAGCGGCTTGGTGTGGGGCGATACCTCATACACCATGACCGGCCTCTCGCCCAACACCCACTACACCTTCCGCCTCACCGCCTTTTGCACCTCCTCTTCCACCTCGGTATTGAAACACGTGTTGACCAACTGCACCCACGCCCCACTGCCCTATGCCGAGAACCTCGAAAGCTCGTGGAGCATGCCCTCATGCTGGTACACCACCCCCGGAACGGATGGAGACTTCCCCGTCGTCTCTTCCAGGTTTAGCCACTCCTCTTCCCGGTCGGTCCGGTTGCAGGGCGGAGCTGTAGTGTTGCCCGCCTTCAACGCGCCGCCCGACAGCCTGGAGCTCTACTTCTGGGCTAGAAGCAACGGCGGCTCCATCCGCAACCTCTATATAGGCATGGTGACCGACCCGCTGGATATGTCTACCTTTGTGCCTCTGGACACGTTGTTTGTGACAAACTATTCGCATTGGTTTTCTGCTGCGGTGCGTACCGACCGCTACTCCCGCCCGTCAGGTCGTTTGGCCATCATCACCGCCGACCCTCTGAACACTTGGATGTTTATCGACGACATCGAGGTGAGCCGTATGGTGCCTTGCGAGGCTTTGGCATCGGCCACGCTCGATTGGAAAACCGACACTTCCGCCCTCGTCCGCTGGACCGACACAGTGGGGGCGGTCTACTATGATGTGGCCTACGGCCCTGCCGGCTTTGTGCCCGACTCATCCACCATCGTCACCAATGTGCGCACCGACAGCCTCCTGCTCACCGGACTTACGCCCTACACACAATACGACGTGTATGTGCGGCCCGAGTGCGGCAGCTACACCACCCACTGGTCGCCCGTCATGACCTTCCGCACCCTTTGCAGCCTGCTCGACACGCTGCCCCTGGTCGAGGATTTCGACTCCTACCCCATCGGCACCAACCCCACCGCCATCCCCTGCTGGCAGGGAAGGGTAGGCATGAACACCACTATCCTCAGTCTTTCCGCCGATGCCCATTCGGGCTCCAACGTCATGCGTTTTGAATGGAGCATATACGATGATGTGGTCAACCAAAAGCTTGTCCTCCCAGCCATCAACTCCACCCTGCTACCCCTCAACACTTTGCAGCTCACCTTCTGGGCCAAGAACATCGAAAACACCTACCACCGCTACGACCTGGCCCGCGTGGTGGTGGGCGTGATGGACAACCCCGATGTCGACTCCACCTTCCAAGCCATAGACACAGTGAATATCACTGGCGAGGAATGGTTCCGCTACGATGTGCCCCTCACCGCCTATAGTGGCTCGGGCAAGTACATCGCCGTTCTGAGCTGTCCCGGCATTGGCGAAAACGACAACTGGCTTGCCTACTTCGACGATGTGTCTATCAACTTTGCCGCCCCCTGCGCCAACATTACGGGCCTCTCCCTGACCGGTCTTACCGCCACTTCGGTATCGCTGCAATGGGATGCCGCCGACAGCGGCACAGTGTGGCACACCTTTATCGACACCTCCGCCAACGCCTCGCCGGTGGCCGGTTCCGTACCGCTCACCTCGCCCTCCTGCACCCTCGACGGCCTTACCGCAGGCACGCCCTACTATGTGTGGGTGCGCGCCGTCTGTCCCAAGGGCGACACCTCCGGCTGGGAAGGCCCCATGCAGGTGGTGCCCGGCACTTGGAACATGCGCGCCAACAAGCACGACACACTCTCCATGTGCGGCGTGAGCCTCTTCGACAATGGCGGCCCTGCGGGCGACTTCAGCTACCAGCACTCCCAACTGGTCATCCTCCCCGACATGCCCGGCCATCTGGTTAGCCTCAGCGGCTTCTCGCATTGCGGTGGCGGCTCCGTTCTCACCATCTACGACGGTGTGGGCACCTCGGGAGCCATGCTCTGGACCTCGGGTCTCAACAACAACTACACTATCAACATCGACCCCATCCTTTCCTCCTCTGGGGCTTTGACCATCACATTCGACGGCTGGGCGGCCTTCTACACCTACGAGGGCTTTGCGCTGCAGGTGAGCTGTGTGCCCGACACCTGCATCATCCACAATCTGCAACTTGACACCTCCGCCTTGACCGACAGCTCGCTCTCCCTCTCCTGGCAGTGCAACGGTGCTTCGCTCTACCAAGTGGAATACGGCCTTGCGGGCTTCACCCCCGGCAGCGGCACCATCGACAGCACCACCTCCAACCACTACACCATTCCTGCGCTCCACAGCCTCGACCGCCTCGAAGTGCATGTGCGCAGCATCTGCGGCGTGGGCGACACCGGCCAATGGGTGAGCGGCTTTTTCTCCACCCAGCTCTGCGGCGATGCCGTCTATCGCGAGAACTTCGACAGCACCCTCTACCAAAACTCCACACCCTCTATGCCCATTGGCTTCAACGGCATGCCCTACAGCTATGTGCAAACCCTCATCGACTCGGCACATCTGGCCGGTCTCGAGGGGGGCATCACCGCTCTTGCATTCCGTCCGGCCGACAATATCGCCGCCGACCACCATAACAACATAAGTGTCTTTCTGGCCAATGTGCCCGACACCGCCTTCTTCTCCGGCCCTATTATGCCCGATGCGGGCCATCGGTTCGTAAAAGTCATCGACTCGGCCAATTTCTGCCACAATGCCACTACCGACTGGCAGCTCTTCAGTTTCGACCGCCCCTTTATGTGGGACGGCCACCAGAACCTCCTTGTCGCTGTGCTGCGGCAGGACGGCGGCAGCGGCCTTCGCACCGAGTATGCCAGCCACTACCGCTATTCCGACTATAGGGACGACATCCATCGTAGCTACGTCATCACAAGCGATGTCCCCATCAGCCTCGACAGCACCATCCCCGGCGGCTACGGCACCTATTATATGGGCGACATGCGCCTCTACACCAACACTTGCCATCTGCCCCTTTGCGTCCCTCCATCCATCGACTCCGTCGTGACCCGCTACGAGTCCGTCACCGTCCACTGGAGCGGCTCCGGCAGCGACTACCAGCTCACCCTCTCGCCCGGCTACCCGTCACCGGTGTCCGTCAGCGGCAACAGCTATACCTTCACAGGTTTAATACCCGCCACCACCTACCAGCTGTCGCTGCGGCAAAACTGCACCGCCGACAGTCTCGGCTTTAGCGACTGGGCATCTGTCAGCATCGTCACCGACTCCTTCTTCTGCCCGCCCCCCGACAGCGCACGCGTTTACGACATCACACACAACTCCGCAACGTTCAACTGGTCCGCTTCGGGCAACGACACTCTTTGGTGCATCGAGGTGTGGCAACCCGGCGACCGTCACATGGCCTACACCGTCAACCAGCACCCCTACACCATCGAGGAACTTGCCTCCGGTAGCGAATACCTCGCCTACGTGCATGGCTATTGTGGCAGCAACAACCAAATCGACGGCCTCTGGAGCGACACCCTGCGGTTCTCCACCCTCGCCTGTCCCGCTGTGACGGGCTTGGACACCTCCGCCCTTACCCCCACCTCTGTCGCTCTTGTCTGGAATGCTGAACCTCAGGCCCAGGACTACATTGTAGAATATGGCCCCGCGGGCTACACCCCCGGCTCTGGCTCTGAGCTGTATGTCTCCACCAACAACTGCACCATCCCCGGGCTCTCTCCCGCCACCGCCTACGACTTCCACGTGCGCACTCGCTGTGCCGACGACTGGCTGGCCATCGAGGTGGCCTCTCTCCTCAATGTCGTCACCCCACAGCCTGCCGGCATCGACTCCCCCGAATCCTCCGAAACTAAATTCTCCGCGACGCTGGTCCCCAACCCCGCCAAGGATGTCACTTCCCTCATTCTTGAAGGATTGCCCTCACGCTACAAAGGCGCTATCGACATCACGGTATCCGACCTCACCGGCCGCGAAGTGTTGGTACGCAGCATCAACTGCAATGGCGGTTGCAGCCTTTCGCTCGACCTCAACAACCTGTCGCAAGGAGCCTACTTCGTCCGCATAGCCTGCAACGGCTTGTCCGTGGTACGCAAACTCATCGTCAAGTAGCTTTCTCATTATACTCTTCGCCAGGCTACCACCTCAGATTCTGTCTGTAACGGTAGCCTGGCGAAGTGTATATTCCAAATCTATCCCTTCCACCTATACCTCCTCCTACCTCTGCAGCCAACAGCCCCGTAACGGATATTACGCGATAAAATGTTGTAAATTAACTTGCCTCATGCCGCTCCGAGCAGCATCACACACCCGGTTCCGAAATTATTCGTATATTTGCACCCAACAAACAAGGGCCATCGTAATATCGAAACAGCTGATATTGAAAGGCAAATGCAGAAACAGCCCCGTCCGTCGGCATCCGTGATGCCAACGGCGTCGCCGTTGCCGAAGTAGCCTTCACCATCCGCCACAAAACCCCAACGGCTCAGGCACAGGCACAGGCCAATCGATATATAGCCCCCATAATAAAACACACCGCAACATGGACAAGATAAAGATACACGTTTTGCGTACAGGCGAAGTGAGAGTGTCGCCCTACCTGCCGTTTGGGGGCGACAACTGCAGCCTTCTCAAGGCGTCGGGCATCACCACACCCAAAAGCCAATGGCTGTGGCTACCGGTGTTCTGCTTCCTGATAGAGCATCCCAAAGGCCTCCTGCTGTTCGATACCGGATGGCACAGGGACATGTCGCCCAACGGAGTGTTCGACAAACAGGCACAGATACACTCGCTGGGCTCCTGGATGCTCTACCAGGTAAACCAAGGGCGCATAGCCCCGGGCGAAGCCATCGACGAACAGCTGCAACAGCTGGGCATCAGCCCCGCCACCCTCGACTACGTACTGCTCTCCCACCTCGACTGCGACCACGCCAACGGGCTCCGCGCCGTGAAGGAAGCAAAACACATACTCGTCTCCAAAGCCGAACTGGAAGGCACACGGCAAAGGGGTCTCCAAACCCGCATCCGTTTCCAGCCCCGCTGGTGGCAAGGCGTGGACCTGCAAACCTTCGACTGGAACGGCAAGGAAGGCCCCGTCGGCTTGTCGTTCGACCTCTGGGGCGACGGCAGCATCGTCATGGTCAACATCCCCGGCCACACCCGCGGCCTCTGCGCCCTAAAAGTGAAAAACAGCAACGGCCGCTTCGCACTCCTCTTTGCCGATGGCGGCTACGCCACCCGGTCGTGGCGCGGCATGATAACCAGCGGCATCGCCCTCGACAAAAACCTGCAACACCTCTCCCTGCAATGGATACGCGAACAAAGCCTCTCGCCCCTCTGCGTAGAGTCGCTGGCCTCGCACGACCCCGACATACAACCCCACACAATAGAATTCTAACACACCCCCGCCCCCTCCCGCCTTCGCTATCTCTTAAGCCGTTCCTTAGCTCTTATTAAGCTTCTCTTAACCGCCAGAATGGACAAAAAGTAGCGAAGTAGTGGACAGACCATGAAAGGGAATGGGGTGCGAAACGAACAAACGAACAAACGCAATGACCGACACAATGACACCCGAACAGCGTCACCGCTGCATGTCGCACATACACAGTCGGGGCACCAAGCCCGAGCTGAAGGTGAGGCAGTGGCTGTGGCACCACGGCTACCGCTACCGACTGAATGTGAAGAGTGTGCCCGGAAAGCCGGACATCGTTATGCGGCCCTACCGCACAGCCATATTCGTGAACGGGTGCTTTTGGCACGGCCATGAGGGCTGCGCCACCTTCAGGATGCCGAAAAGCAACACCCCCTTCTGGGAAGCCAAGATAGCACGCAACCGGCAACGCGACCGTGAGAACTACGACCTGCTGTACCGCAACGGGTGGAACGTGATAGTGATATGGGAGTGCCAACTGAAACCCAACGCCATAGAGCACACCATGAGGGAGGTGGAGGTGCTGCTGAACGAGAATATGCTTTCGCGTTTCAAACATGCCACGGTGCAGTATGCCGACGAGGAGGCACTGCCCCTGGCCGCCGAAGGAGAGGAAGACTATAACACCAACAAACAATAACGACACTCCAGACCCACTGGAAATAAACTACACACACCATGCAACCGGAAACTGAACAGCCGACACAGACGCCCTGCCCCGACAACCATTTCGAGACGTTGCACCCCCGGGCCAAAAGCCCTGCCGATGGCACTGCCGCCCGAAAGCCCGAAGGGGCAGGCGAAGAGCTGAGCCGCACGATTTACCACTCGCCGCTGGGGCCGATAGTACTGGAGGGCTGCGGGGAACGGCTGACGGGACTGCGCTTTGAGGCGAAGAACTTACCCCCTGCGGGCGAAGGAGAGGCAATGCTGGACGAGGCCTGCCGTTGGCTGGATTGCTATTTCGAGGGGAAGATACCCAACTGGATGCCGCACCTGCAGTTGGAGGGCACCCCGTTCCAACAAAGGGTGTGGCAAGAGCTGATGCACATTCCATACGGGCGAACCGTAAGCTACGGCCAACTGGCGGAGAGGATAGGCTGCCGCTCGGCCCAAGCGGTGGGCGGGGCGGTGGGGAGAAATCCCGTTGCCATAATAGTGCCGTGCCACAGGGTGGTGGGGGCGGACGGGACACTCACGGGCTTTGCCTACGGACTGGAACGGAAAAGGTGGCTGCTGACGCATGAGGCACAGACAACCATTGCCACCTGAGGAGGCCAACCCATGGGCACAAACTGTGTAGGCACGCCGGAAGCCGGCGCGACACAAGGACGGACAGGAAGCGGGAGGCTCACAAGCCATGGAACAGACAGAACGGAATGCGCAATAACGACAAACAACAGAAAGAAATAATATACAAACAATAAACGAAAATGCTTGGAGCAATAGTAGGCGACATTGTAGGGTCGCGTTTTGAATTCGACAATATACACACAAAGCAGTTTGAACTGTTCGGCAACGGGTGCAGCTTTACCGACGACACCATCTGTACCTGTGCGGTGGCGGACGCGGCGATGAACAAGAAGAGCTACCGCGACGCGCTGCTGGAATGGTGCCGCCGTTATCCAAATCCCAAGGGGGCTTACGGAGGCTCGTTTGCCCGGTGGATACATAGTGCCGACCCACAACCGTACAATAGTTTCGGTAACGGGTCGGCCATGAGGGTGAGTGCCGTGGGATGGCTTTTTGGCACAATGGAAGAGGTGATGGAGCAGGCACGGCTCAGTGCCGAACCCACACACAACCATCCCGAAGGCATAAAGGGTGCGCAGGCCACAGCGAGCGCCGTTTTCCTGCTGCACCACGCGAGAAGCAAAGACGATGTGAAGCGGTATTTGGAGAACACCTTCGGCTACCGGCTTGACTACACGGTTGACTATCTGAGATGCCACAACAGTTTTGACGAGACATGCCAGGTCACCGTGCCGCAAGCGATAGTTTGTTTTATGGAAAGCAACGGCTTTGAGGATGCCATACGCAATGCCATAAGCATTGGAGGCGACAGCGACACCATAGGGGCCATAACGGGAGCACTGGCAGAAGCGTTCTACACCGTTCCAGACGACATCCGGACCAAAGCCCTGACCTATCTCGACCCGACGATGAAGCAAATACTATCGCAATTCGGCATGATTACGGGTGGATGAACAGCCCTGCACAAAATAAAAGCGCCCCTAGCCAGACCGTTGGCAGGGGCGCATTTACATAGATGATGAACCGAAAAAACAGCGGCGGGGGAAATATTTTTTTGAAAAAAAGTTGCGGAATCAAAAATAATGTGTAACTTTGCATCACAAAGTACTCTTAGAATATTATGAACAACAACGACGCAATCAACACGCTTAGAGAGATTAAGGACATCATGCAGAAGTCCTCACGCTTTCAAACAATCAGTGGATTTTCGATTATCATCATCGGAATATACGCCTCGATTGTATCGGTAGGGGCATGGCTGCTGATGGGAAACCACGAGGCCTACAACTGGATGCCGGAGTGGAGTGCCGACTACGCTATCAACACTCCGGGACGCACATGGGTGGCCATAGTGTGCGCGGCGTTGCTGGTGGCGGTATCGTTCGGCACGGTGTTCCTGATGTCGTATTTCAAGACCAAGCGGGTGAACCAGCGATTCGCCTTCGACCATACTGTGCGCCGTTGCCTGTTCCACTTCTTTGTGCCCGCAGTGACTGGCGGACTGGTGTGCCTGGCGCTGTTGATGCAAGGTCACTACGGACTTACGTCGACCTTCATGCTGGTTTTTTACGGACTGGCACTGATAAACTGCGCCCACCATACCACATCGGACATTGCCATACTCGGATACGGGGAGCTGATACTTGGCATTATAGACTGCTTTGTCGTGAGCCAGGGACTGCTATTCTGGTTCCTGGGATTTGGATTGTGGCACATTATCTTCGGAATCTGCTTCACCCTTAAAAACCGCAAACAATGACACCCACTCCCACCCCAGACCCCCTGCAACTGCTCAACGGACTGAACAAAGCCTTCGAGAGCAAGGCCCGACTGGCCATCATGTCGGTGCTGATGGTGAACGAGTCGGTGGATTTCCCGACCCTCAAACAGCTGCTTCAGCTCACCGACGGCAACCTGGCCAGCCACACACGCGCCCTTGAGGA
>ONFR01000040.1 GCA_900317125.1 uncultured Bacteroidales bacterium
ATACTGTATTGTTCATCGCTGTACCGAATAATAATTGATGAGGCTCATCTTTCCCCTTGGTGTCGAATTCCATGGTCTGGATTAACGATGGAGTTGGTCTTAATATAGTCTTGTGCTGACACATTCGCAACAGAGACTAACGCCAGAATGATACTGATAAGAAATAGCTTTTTTTTCATTTTTTATGGTATATAAGTTGTATGGTAAAATATAAATTGTTATTAATATGTATTTTATATGAGTGGAATGGGTGTAATAATATATTTTTGTATCTGCAAATATACAATTTTTTTCTATTCGCCAAATAGTTTCTTTGATTCTTAACCCCAATCGGTCGTTAAATTTGTACATAAATGCAATGCTTTACGATGTCATTTTTCTTATGACCGCCATTGGAAAAATCTCGATACAGTTTGTTTACTACGAGTGTACCATATTTCCCTTTCCTAATGACCGATATGGAATAAAAAGAAATAATAAAGACAATCTATCAAATCATACTATAGCCAACAATAATGACCCAAATCAGTCAATAGCGTTGAATGGCAGTCCTTTCCGATTATATCTCTCGCAAAACCATAGAAAATGGGGCGCCCTTTCGGACAGCCCCATCTTTGTTACTCTATCTTGCTTGAGCTTAGAACAGGCCTTCGAGGAGGTTATCGTCCACCAAGTTGGGCATGGTGACCTTCAGCTCGGGGCAGATGTCCATGGCGCGCTTGATGGCAAACATGGCGCCCTCGTTGCGAGCCCAGGAGCGACGGCTGATGCCGTTGTTCACATCCCAGTGGAGCATCATGCGCAGACGGCGGTCGCAAGCCTCGCTGCCGTCAAGCACCATACCGAAACCACCGTTCACCACTTCACCCCAGCCAACGCCACCGCCGTTGTGGATAGAGACCCACGTGGCACCGCGGAAGCTGTCGCCAATGACGTTCTGCACAGCCATATCGGCGCAGCGGTTGCTGCCGTCATAGATGTTAGAGGTCTCGCGGAAGGGGCTGTCCGTACCGCTCACATCGTGGTGGTCACGACCAAGGACAATGGGTGCGGAAATCTCGCCATTCTTGATGGCCTCGTTAAAGCGGGCGGCAATCTTGGTACGGCCCTCGCAGTCGGCATAGAGGATACGGGCCTGGCTGCCAACCACCAGGTGGTTCTCCTTGGCGCCCTTAATCCACTGGATATTGTCGTGCATCTGCTGCTGAATCTCGGCAGGAGCCGTAGCGGCAATCTCGCCCAACACCTCCATAGCGATATGGTCGCTCTTGTCGAGGTCTTCGGGCTTGCCGCTGGTGCACACCCAACGGAAGGGACCGAAGCCGTAGTCGAAGCACATCGGGCCCATGATGTCCTGCACGTATGAGGGGTAGCGGAAAGCGCTGTGGTCTTCATTCCAGATGTCGGCACCGGCGCGACTGCTCTCCAGCAGGAAGGCGTTGCCATAGTCGAAGAAGTACATACCCTTGGCAGTAAGTTTGTTGACGGCTGCCACATGACGGCGCAACGACTCCTGAACCTTTTCCTTGAAGAGTTCCGGCTTTTCGGCCATCATCACCTTGGCGTCCTCGAAGCTGACGCCCACGGGATAGTAACCGCCTGCCCAAGGGTTGTGCAGCGAGGTCTGGTCGCTGCCCAGATCCACCTGGATGCCCTTCTCTGCGCAGTATTCCCAAAGGTCAACCACATTGCCCTGATAGGCAAACGAGCGGGCAATCTTCTGCTCGCGGGCTTTGTTCACAGCCACAAAGAGCTCGTCGAGGTCGGCGTGCACTTCGTCCACCCAGCCTTGGTCATAGCGCTTTTGCGTGGCGGCCGGGTTGATTTCGGCGGTGATGCTCACCACACCGGCGATGTCGCCAGCCTTGGGCTGAGCACCGCTCATGCCACCGAGACCGGCGGTGATGAACAGCTTGCCTGCCGTGCCGCCGCCGAGCTTACGGGCAGCGTTCAGCACGGTGATAGTAGTGCCGTGCACAATGCCCTGCGGGCCGATGTACATATAACTACCGGCAGTCATCTGGCCGTACTGTGTCACACCGAGGGCGTTGTAACGCTCCCAGTCGTCAGGTTTCGAGTAGTTGGGAATCATCATGCCATTGGTCACCACCACGCGAGGTGCATCCTTATGGCTGGGATAGAGACCCATCGGGTGGCCGCTGTACATCACCAGTGTCTGCTCGTCGGTCATCTCCGAGAGGTATTTCATCACCAGACGGTACTGGGCCCAGTTCTGGAACACGGCGCCGTTGCCACCATAGGTAATCAGCTCGTGGGGATGCTGTGCCACTGCAGGATCCAGGTTGTTCTGAATCATCAGCATGATGGCGGCAGCCTGACGGCACTTGGCGGGATACTCGTCGATGGGGCGGGCATACATCTTGTAGGTAGGACGCAGACGGTACATATAAATGCGGCCGTATTTCTTCAACTCCTCGGCAAACTCGGGAGCCAGCATAGCGTGGTCCTTCGGGTCGAAATAGCGGAGGGCGTTGCGGATAGCCAGCTTCTTTTCCGCGGGCGTGAGGATGTCCTTGCGCTTGGGCGCATGGTTCACTGTGGGGTCATAAGGCTGAGGTGCAGGCAGGGGATTGGGAATACCCTGACGCAATTCATTCTGGAATTCTTCGAGTGTCATATTACTAATTTGTTTATTTATTATCGAGAGCAACTATTTCACATATCCAATTTAAAATGCAAAGATACAAAATTCAAGCGACATAGCAAGTTTTTGTTTTCGCATTAGTCAAAAACCATGGATTGTCATCCTGCTCCCGCTCTCGAAATCAGTGGGTTTGTCACACAAATGCCGAAAAGGGCTAGGTGCATTAACACCTTAACCCTTTTCGACCTGAAAGACATATTTTATCTTGTAGTCATGCTTTAGAAGCAAAGTTGGATGCCGGCTTCGAAGCGGGGGAGGTCCATCTTGAAGGCTGTGGGGCTGGTGGGGTCGGAATCGTAGTTGATAGCGAAGCCGGTGAGGCGGTAGCGGAAGTAGATGCCGATGGCATCGTAGGAGAAGCGGGTGGTGACACCGAAGTTGAACTTGTAGTTGTCCTGATACTGCGGGTCTTTGATTTCTACATCGCCCTTTGCCGCATGGGGGATGTTCTTGTAGGCTACCTGGTAGCTGTACCAGCAGCGGGAGGCGTAGGCTCCGAGGTCCCAGTGGAGACCTTTGCCGAATATACCACCGGGGACGAAGCGGACACGCTGGAAGAGTTCGAGGGTAACCTCATCGACGTAGTAGTATTTGTGGTCGACACTGGCGGTGGGAAGGGCGAAGAGGTTGTCGAAACGATGACTACGTTCGGGGTCGAAAGCGTAACGGGTGTTGCCGTATTCGAGACCCAGACCGATACAGTAGGGCTTGGCGAGGGCGCGCATGACGCGGACGCCGATACGCGAGACGGGGGACCAGAGCCCGATTTTGTATTCCTGAGAGGAGAGGCGAATCATGTCGCCGAGCTGGACATAAAAGTCGCCGCGCCATTTGGCACTGTTGCCAAAAGAGGATACATCGGACCAGTCGCCTTTCTTCCATTGCTTGCTAAGCGTGGACGAATAGCTGAAGTTGTCGAACTTGGCAGGCTTCATTTGGTAGGAGAAGTCGGTGCTGTGGCCAGTGACGGAGAGGCGCTTGTTCTGCTCGTCGGTGAGGCGGAAACTGGCGGTGTAGCCGTCGAACCAGACGTTGAGGGTGCGGCGGTAGAGCTGTTTCTTGTCGAAGGTGATGCAGGAGGCGGTGTCCATGTTGTCAATTTCGATTTGGCGATAGGCGTCGAGGGTGCCCTGTTCGTTCTGCACATTGCAGAAGAGGGGACGGCTGATTTGGGTAGCAAGGACGGGGGTGAGGAGATGAAGCTCAACCACATCGTCTTTCTCGACGAAACGGAACGAGGGACGGACAGCGACTTTCTGTCTTTTGTTGCAGAAATAGGAGGCCTGGGGTACACCGTAGCCGAAAGCATAGTCGAAATAGGGGTAGAGGTCGGCGGACTTCTCAATCTCGTGGAAGAGCTGCATGGCGGTCAGGCCAGGGCAGGCCTGCAGAGCACAGGCGGCAAAACCGGCCACGAGGGGGCAGGAGAAGGATGTGCCATCGACTTGACCATATTTATCGTTTCCGCTGGGCTGCGCGGCAAAAGCATGGCCGTAGGCGCAGACGTTGGGTTTCAGTGTGCCAGTGGCGCTGGGGCCAAAGGAGCTGAAAGAGATGTGGTGGTAGTGCTTGAGGTCGGCTTCGATACCTCCCACGCACAGGACGCTGTCGGCATCTGCGGGGGTGATGATGGTTTTCCAGGCGGCAGTGGTGGCCTCGTTGCCTGCGGAGTTGCAGACCAATATGCCTTTGCGGGCTGCCATGTTGCCGGCTTTGGCCACATAGGAGGTGCCGTCCATCTGCCACATATCATAACGCTCCTTGCCGTAGCCGAGAGAGCTGCTGATAATCTGGGCACCATTTTTGTCGGCCCATTCCATGGCCTGCATCCACCAAACTTCCTCTTTGAAAGGTTCCAAATCGACCTCGGTGCGGGCGAGGAGGAACTCAGCCCCTGTGGCGAGACCCATCTTCTTTGTGCCATAGGAGATACCGGCGATACAGCTGAGGGTCATGGTGCCGTGGCTGTTCCAGCCATAGACATCCTCCTTGTCGTTACAGAAGTTCCAGGTCTTGATGATTTGATGGTTGTCGAAGAGGTGCTTGAAAGCCTGATGGGTGTTGACGCTGGGGAAACCGCCGTCGAAGATGGCGATGCGGACACCCTTGCCGTCAATGCCCTGCTTGGCAAATTCGAGGCCGCCCATGCGGATGAGCTGCTCGTGGAGGAGCAGCGGGGTTTCGGAGTTGGCGGGGAATTCGGAGTTTTCGGAGCATTCTGAGTTTTCAGAATATTCGGAAAGGGCTTTGCAGGCAGCTATCTGCATCTCGGAGGCAATCTGATGGATGCCTTTGACGAAAGGCATCTGCTCAATACGGCTCATCTGCTCAGGGGTGGCCATGACGGCAACGGCGTTGAGCCAGCGGGAAGTGCCCACCTCCTCGGTGGCGATGGCGTCGATTTGCGACACGTAGCTGTTGTTGAGCGGGTAGTTGCTGATGTCGTAGAGGTCGGCACCGCATTGGTTGTAACGCTCAATGGCTTTGGCGTCGAAATAGGTGTAGGGGTCGAAGGTGGTGCCCTGCTTGTCGGTGAGGAACACCCAGTAGCACGACTGGCTGAAGGCCGGAAGTGCCAACATTACGGTTAAAAACACAAAAAGAATCTTCTTCATAGTTGTTGAATTTATTATTGTAATACAGTATGTAAGATTTCATGCGACTTGAAGTTGCGGAACTCGCTGAGGTGCATCTGGAAGTATTCGAGCAGACGGTTGATAAGCTCGGTACGCTGGGCGAGGGTGGCCACAGGTGCGGGCGTTCCGTCGTGGAGGTGTTGCAGATAGTAATGCAACAGTTGGGAAGAGGAGGGGTCGAGGGTTTGGTCGCCAGCATACTGGAACCGGCCGCTGAGCATGTCGAACAGCGGCTCGCACGAGCAATAGTTGTCCAAGGGTTCAATGCCCAGATGGCGCGAGACGGAGAGCATAAATAGAATGGGCGACTGGCCGTTGACAGTGGCTGATTGAGAGTGTGCCATATTGACGACATAGTCAAACAGGTCGGGCATGGGTTCTTCCTCGCGGAGTGTTTTGTACAGCAATTCTGTCATGAAGAATCGCATGGCGTGACGCGACATTTCGTCAACCCTTGCCGTCGCCAGGCTGTGTGGAATGCCCTTGTGGGGAGCCACCTCCTTGAGGTAGTTGATGGAGGTTTTGGGGTTGTTGTATACCACCAAGTCGAGATAGCTGAGCGGCTGCAACAGATTCTGCTTGGTCCTGCTGCCTCCCTTGCGCACCCCTTTCAAGATATATGAGCGCACACCCAACTGACGGGTGAAAATCTTAGCAATCACCGAGGTCTCGGAGTAGGCTGTGGTGTGCAACACAAGGGCGGGTGTGGAGAGGGTAGGTATCAACGAATGGCGGATTTAGAATGATGAATGATGAGTTTTATAGCGTTTATATTCATGCTACGACCCCTTATCGGAGGATGAGTATTTTGGCCACGGAGCGCATGTTGCCCGCCGAGTCGGAAGCGAAGACAAAATAAGTGCCACTTGCCACAGGCTCTCCTTGCTGGTTGCGGCCATCCCACACCGCCTGGCCGCCGAAAGCAGTAGCGGAATGCACCACATGTCCGCGGGCATCGGTGATATGCACCAGTGCGTCGCGTGTGAAGCCTTTGACAGCGATGGGGCCGTCATAGCCGGGACGGACAGGATTGGGGAAGGCATGGATGTCGGCCATGGGCTCGGCATAGGCCACTGTGGCGGTGGAGCGGTAGGACTGCAGCCCCATGTCGGTTCCGATATACACCACTCCGCTCTCAGGATGGACGGCAAGGGCGACAATCTTGTCCGATGCCAGCGGACTGTTGGCCGTGGTGAAATGGTGCAACTGTTCCAACCCGTTGGCGGAAATCAGGTAAAGGCCGTTGTTGGAGGTGCCCACCCACTTACGGTTGGCTCCATCTACAGCCATGCAGGTGATGCTCTCATAGGCCATTAGGTACTCGTTGATGCCGTCCTCGTTGTAGAGGATGTTGCTGCAGTTGACCGGCGCCATCTCTCCTCTGCCACCATTGGCAAAGGCTCGGTAGCCGTCGTAGATGACCTTAATGCCTTTGTCGGTGCCGAACCAAAGGTCTCCCGAGCGGTCCTGAACCAGGCAGGTGACGGTGTGGGTCTCCAGTTTGCTGCCATTGTTGGGGTTGACATAGGCCAGTTTGTTCACGCCGTCGTGTACATAGATGCGGTTGGCTTTGCCGATAAACCATTTATAGTCGGTGACACTGTCCCACACCAGTTTGTCAATTTCCTTCTTGTCGTTGGCCAAGCCTTGAAGGATAGGGCTGATGTCGAAATTGCGCCAAGAGCCGTCATGGTAACGGACAGCAAGGCCGCGGTCGACCAGCGAATTGGTAATCCAGAGGTTACCCTGTTTGTCGTAGGCAAGGCCTGAGACACGCAGATGAGTGAACGAGCCGCTGGTGAAGGGAACAAGGGCCCCCTGGCTATTTGTCTGGTCGAAAAGGGTGTCGATGACTTTGTCGTGGATGTCGAGCACACCATAGCCCCACGATGTGGCAGAGATATGCTTACGGTCCTTGGGGTCGACGGCCATGTAGAGGACATCCTGATAATTGGGAATGCCTTCGGACCTGGTGATTTGCGACCACTCCCCTTTTTCATAGATGGAAAGCGACCCGGGGAGAAGGGCACTCTCGTAGGTGGGTTTCTTGCCGCCGGGGCATAGATACAGGCTGCTCGACGTAGCTGTAAGGCTGTAGACATAATCGTCGTTGGTAGGGCCGACGGGCGAATGAGAAGTGAAGGTGGTATAACTTCGGGGGGATTGAATGAGACCCGCCCATACATGCCCCATCCAGAGGGTGCCGTCGGCATCGACGTCGACATCCTCGATGGCAAGACCGTATTCAGGCAATTCTACCAGTGAATACTGGCACTCAAAGCGATCGTTGAAAATATCTATGCGGTTGAAGCGATTGAGGATAACTAACCCATTATGGCACTTGAGCGAGCGAACCCTGCCGATGAACAATGTATCCCAACTGCCGGCATATTGATAAAACACCGTCCTGGGATATTGATAAAACACCGTCATACTGTCGGGATTGGTGGTACAGGCAGCAGCCACCAGCGCCCATGGGCTCACCTCGAGCATCCTGACTGACATCCCGGCGAGAGGAGAGACCGTATCCAGCGTCCACGACTCGTAGATATGCAGCCGTTGGCTTCCCTTGGGGGCTGTCATCATGCCCCGGTCTGTTGCCGCCACGACGAGACTGTCGGTGAATGCGATATCATATACCACACCGCTCTCTCCGTCGGGACCCAGATAGTAGGTCTCCTCTATCTCGTGACGGTCGGCATCCACCACCACCACGCCGAAACCTGTTGCCAGATAAACCTTGCGGCCATTGAAGCGGATATTGTACACCTTCTTGTCACCCCCGATACCGGAGTAATGGATGTCGGCGATATGGTGCACCTGACCTTTGTGGACAAGGTCCAGACCCGAGTTGTTGTATGCTACGGCAAGCATTTGGGTGGCGGGATTATATGCCATCGTGCTGATGCCCACATCTGTCAGTCCGTTCACTTTGGTCATGGGCTGCACCACATTCTCTGCCACATCATAACGGAACAGCGACATGCGGGTGGCGGCATACACTTCACCCTCTCCAACGCATACCTTGCGGACAGCGATGAATGAGTTGTGGTCCAGCCACTGGCCTATAGCCGACTGACCGGAAGAGGCATATCCCGTTGCTATCATCAGCATCAACAGTACGACACGTCTCATGGCGCTTATCTTTTCTTGGGTGAAATCAACAACTGGCTCAACATCATCAATATCCAGGTGGCCACAGTGTCGAGAATCATCGAGAGCATGGTCATCCAGAAATTGCCGAAGCTGAAAGCCTCAAGCATACAATAAGAGAAACTATACACCAACGCCATCACAAAAAGATACAGCGCGAAGGTCTGTGCCGGAACGGTGTAGGCACTGGGTACATCAATGACGGCCTCGGCCGGGTCGTCGCGTGTCAGCATCCTGTTGCCCAGCACCACCCGGATAAACGCCATCATCGTACAGCTGAAGGTGTGGAAGCCGGGAATATTGCAGAAGATGTCCACAATGGCGCCTGCGGCAAAGGCTATCAGCAACAGCGGGATATTGCCCAGACGCGTAGGCAGCATCAGCACCGCAAGAATATAGATGAACGGTATCAGGTACCCGCCGAAACTGACATAGTTAATCAGCAAAATCTGCAGCACGATAAGCAACAGAAAACGGAAAATATTAGTTAGCACCAACTTTGTCATAACTGCTCCTCCTCTTTCTTAGTCCAGGCAATGAGCGAATCCTGTTCAGCCTTGAACCGGTTGTCGATAATATAAACATGGTCCAACTTGGTGAACTCGGTGGCCAGCCTTACCTTGATGGTGTAGAACCCGCTCCCCTTCTCGCTCATGGCCTGCTCCACAAAGCCCACCATCACCCCTTCGGGGAAATCGTTGGCCATGCCGCTGGTCACTATCGTATCGTTGGGGAAGAGTTTATACGTAGTAGGGATGTCTATCAGCGTGGCATAACGGAAATCGCCCCCACGCCATACCAGCGAGCCGTTGGTGTTGATACGGCCTATCTTGACACTGTTACGGCTGTTGGAATGCAGCACCGGCATGACCGTGGAGAAATTGTCGGTGGTGTTCACCACCACGCCCACAATCCCCTGCGGCGAGATGACCGCCTGGTCAAGCTTGATGCCCTGCTTGCGGCCTTTGTTAATCATGATGTAATTGTTGCGCCGGTTCCACGAGTTCTTTATCACGCGGGCCTCAGTGTAGCTGTAACGCTGTTTGTAAACGGTGTCCTCGCGTGTGAACTCACGCAGGTTGTAGCTGATATACGACGACTCCAGTTGCGCCCGCAGCGAAGCGTTCTCCTCCGCCAGACGTTCATTCTCCTTACGCAGCCCGAAATAATCGCCCACCAGCGAGAGGGTGCCGTAGCACCTCCCTGCCAAGGCATTGCCTGCATGCACAATCTTCGAACCCTGGTAGTTGCTGTTCTGGACAATGAAGATGATTGCCAGTATCTCCAACAGCAGGAACACGAAGACGAAATTGTACCGTTTGATAAAAGCCAGTAGTGCGTCCATTCTCTTATTTCTTGATTATCATCTGCTGAGGTAGTTGTTTATCACGCGCTGTGTCTCGTCCACTGCGCGACCCAGATCGTCGTTCAGGATGGTCACATCGAACTTGTCGGCCATCTTCAGCTCGGCGGCACTGCGGGCAAGCCGTTTTGCAATAGCCTCCTCGCTCTCGGTGCCGCGGTTGCGCAGACGCATCTCAAGCACCTCGATACTGGGGGGCATGATGAAGAGTGCCAACGCCTCGGAGCCGAAATACTTCTTGATATTCATGCCTCCGTTCACGTCCACATCGAAGATGATGACATGCCCGTTGCTCCAGATGCGGTCAATCTCCGACTTCAACGTACCATAGCGGATGCCGGCATACACCTCTTCCCATTCCAGGAACAACCCTTCATTCACCCTTTTCTCAAACTCGTCGGGGGTAAGGAAGTAATAGTCCACTCCGTCTTGCTCACCTTCGCGAGCCTGGCGGCTGGTGGCCGATATGGAAAACTCGAAACAGTCGAAACGTTTCAATATCTCTCTGATGATAGTGGTCTTGCCACTGCCCGAGGGGGCTGAGAACAAGATGGCTTTGCGATTATTCATAATGAGTCGGTTAGTTTTGTGGGGGATGAAAAACGTTTGTTTGCTTGCTGAGGATTGTACATTTAGAACTTGCGGTCGAACACCTTGTAGAAACTTTTCACCACCATCGAGTTCTCATGCCACATATACTGTGCCGCCACCTCTGCCACATAGGCCAAAGCCTCCTCGCGGGAGGTATAGCTGTTCAGTCGCAGGATGAAGTCGTTGTAGGCCTTCATGTTGTTATGGAACAGTTCACTCATGAAGCTGAACTTATCGTTGATATTGATAATCGTACGCAGGTCATCCACCTTCTTGGCGTTCACACGGGTCTCCAACTGCTCCTCCACATTACGGTTGTTCTTGTTGAGCGTGTCGGCCAGTGTGCGGACCCTCGGCTGATCCTCTTCACTGCTGTTCTTGAAATAGTCAAACAGCGAGGACTCCTGGCTTTTGGCCTTGGTCTGCTTGGACGGTTTAGCCGGTGCGGCGGGCTCGTCCGCGAACAGCTCATCGTTGGGGTTCCCCTCAATCTTCTCCATCATAGGCTCGATTACCGGAGCCGATTCCTGTTCAACTGGTTCGGGAGCGAAGATGGGTTTCAACTCTTCGGCAGCAGCCTTCCGGAAAGCCTCCTCCTCGGCCTTGCGCTTGGCCTCGGCAGCCTTGCGGGCCTCTTCCTCAGCTTGACGCTTGGCTTCGGCAGCCTTGCGGGCGGCCTCTTCCTCAGCTTGACGCTTGGCCTCGGCGGCTTTGCGGGCCTCCTCCTCGGCTTGACGCTTGGCTTCGGCAGCCTTGCGAGCAGCCTCTTCCTCAGCTTGACGCTTGGCCTCTGCGGCCTTGCGGGCAGCCTCCTCTTCGGCTTGGCGCTTGGCCTCGGCAGCCTTGCGGGCGGCCTCTTCCTCAGCTTGACGCTTGGCCTCGGCAGCCTTGCGGGCGGCCTCTTCCTCTGCCTGACGCTTGGCCTCGGCAGCCTTGCGGGCGGCCTCCTCCTCTGCCTGACGCTTGGCTTCAGCAGCCATCCTGTCGGGGTCGGCAGCAGCCGGCTTTATCCCTTCTGCTTCCAATTTAAGCGCTTCCATATAGAGATTGCGCAACTCCTGCAGAATGATGTCAATCTCAATTTGGGGTATCGGCCCCTGGTTTTGTCTGATACGGGCGGCTATCAAACCAAGCCTCTCCATGCCCTCCAATAGCAAGTTTCCACTGTCTTTCATACTGATGTGCTTATATTATTTCTCTGAATACAAAAAACTTGCACCGAAACATTCAGCGCAAAATTATCTTCAAAGATACAACATTAAAAGCACATACACAAAAAAAATTGCATCCCATCCACGATATTCCCACAAGTTTTTTTTCAACAAAGGGACGGCACAATGCCGACTGGATGGCAACGCCATATCAACGATACTTCAACGATACATCAACGATATTTCAACGATAGAGTATCGTTGAACGAACGTTGACCTATCGGTGATTAATCGTAATACGAATGGAGGAGCTATGGACCAACCGCGTGCGGCAAGCGTTCAAATTGTAACCGAATCCATTTTTTTCACTTTTCATTTCAACAAAAATGTGTATCTTTGTAGTCTTGACATATTGCGACACATAGACACAATATATTAACAAACAACAAAATACAATGAAACAACTACGCTTTATCTGCTGTTTTGTGGCCTTCTTTGCCCTCACCTGCGGCACAATGATGGCTCAGAAAACCTATCAGTACAAGACCTATCCCAACGACCCGCTGAACGTCCGCGAGTACACGTTGGACAACGGTCTTAAAGTCTTCATGAGCGTTTACAAAGACGCTCCGAAAATCCAGACCTACATCGCCGTGCGTGCCGGTTCGCGCAACGACCCGCACGAGACCACCGGTCTGGCACACTATCTCGAGCACATGATGTTCAAGGGCACCCAGCGTCTCGGCACCACCGACTGGGAGAAGGAGAAAGTCCTCATCCAGAAAATTGAAGACCTCTTCGAAGCCTACCGCATGTTCAACGACCCCACCACCCGCGCTGCCATCTACCACATGATTGACAGCCTGAGCTACGAGGCCTCGAAGATTGCCGTCGCCAACGAGTACGACAAGGCCATGACCGCCATCGGCTCGACCGGCACCAACGCCTTCACCAGCAACGACTACACCATGTATGTCGAGAACATCCCCAACAACCAGTTGGAGACCTGGTGCGAGATTCAGGCCGACCGTTTCCAAAACCTCGTCCTGCGTCTTTTCCACACCGAGTTGGAGACCATCTACGAGGAGAAGAACATGTCCCTCACCAAGGACGGACGCAAAGCCAACGAGGCCATGTTTGCCGCCCTCTTCCCCCACCACCCCTACGGCAACCAGACCACCCTCGGCAGCCAGGAGCACCTCAAGAACCCCTCCATGCGCAACATCCGCAACTTCGTGGCCACCTACTATGTGCCCAACAACATCTGCATCAGCATGGCCGGCGACTTCGACCCCGACCAGGCCATCCGCATCATCGACAAGTACTGGGGCAACATGAAACCCGGCAACGTCCCCGAGCTGAAATTCGAGCGTGAGAAACCCATCACCTCCGTCATCACCAAGACCGTCACCGGCCTCGATGCCGAGAACACCATCCGCGCCTACCGTCTCGACAGCGGCAACGGCAGCCACGATGCCATGTTGGCCGACCTCCTCGAGAGTGTCCTCAACAACGGCAAGTGCGGTCTCATCGACCTCAACATCAACCAGCAGCAGCGTTGCATGGGCGCCTACGCCGGCACCTACACCCTCAACGACTACGGTGCCTTCATGTTCGGCGGTCAGCCCATGCAGGGACAGACCCTCGAGCAGGTACAGGCCCTCTTCGACGAGCAGATTGCACTGGTGAAGCAAGGCAAATTCGACGACTGGATGCTCGAAGCTGCCATCAACAACATGAAGCTTTCCATCATGAAACGCGCCGAGAGCAACAACAGCCGCGCCAGCCAGATGGCCTATGCCTATGTCGAACACCGCAACTGGGGCGACGTCTGCAACGAAATCAACGAGCTTTCCAAGATTACCAAACGCGAGCTCGTGGCCTTCGCCAACCGTCTCTTCAAAGACAACAACTACGTTATCGTCAACAAGTTGAAAGGCGAACCCGAGCCCATCCTCAAAGTCTCCAAACCTCCTATCACCCCCATTGAGGTGGGTCGCGACAACGAGAGCGCCTTCCTCAAGGAAATCAAAGCCCGCCAAGTGAAGCCCATCGAGCCGGTCTTTGTCGACTTCAGCAAGGACCTCACCAAGTCCAAACTCAAGAACGGCGCCGAAGTGCTCTATGTGAAGAACAATGAGAACAAGACCTTCAACCTCATCTACCGCTTCGACTTCGGCTACCGTGCCGGACAACTGGGCAAGACCCTCGACCTGGCCGCCGACGTGCTCGAATACCTTGGCACCAGCAAGCACACCCCCGAGCAGCTCCAGCAGGAGTTCTATAAACTGGCCTGCAACTACAGCGTCAGCGTCGGACAGGAGAACATCAACATCAGCCTCAGCGGCCTGAGCGAGAACATGACCAAAGCCATGGCCCTCGTTGACGAAATCATCACCGATGTCCAGCCCAACGACCAGGCACTCCAGATGCTCGTCGCCCGCATCCTCAAAGGCCGTGAGAACGCCAAGCACAACCAGCAGAACTGCTTCCGTGCCCTCGGCAACTACGGTACCTACGGTGCCGACTCCCCCACCCTCGACATCCTCAGCGAAGCACAGTTGAAGGCCTACACCTGCCAGCAGCTCACCGATGCCCTCCACGGCCTCTTCAACTACAAGCACCGCGTCCTCTACTACGGCCCCGAGAGCGTCGACAACTTCCGCGCCCTGGCCAACAACTACACCTACAAGATGAACAAGAAGGCTCCCGCCAACAAGAAAGTCACTCCCAAGGCTGTGAATGAGAATATCGTCTACTTTGTCGACTACAACGCCAACCAGACCTACATGCGCGAGCACTTCCGTGGCGAGAAGTTCAACACCAAGAACGAAGCCGTCATGGACATCTTCAACGAATATTTCGGTGGCTCGATGAACGCCATCGTCTTCCAGGAGATGCGCGAGAAACGCTCCCTCGCCTACAGCGCCCAGAGCTACTATGCCACTCCCAGCGACAAGGACGGCTACTTCACCAATGCCGCCATCATCGCCACCCAGAACGACAAACTCATCGACGCCATGAACGCCTTCAACGAGCTCTTTGACCAAATGCCTGTGGCCGAAGCCAACTTCAACATGGCCAAGGAAGCCGAAATCAGTGCCATCCGCACCGCACGCACCACCAAGATGGGTATCATCAACAGCTACCTCTACTACGAGCGCATGGGCTTCAACCCCAAGAAAAACCATGCCAAGATGCTCTTCGAGGCCTATCCCAATGTCACCATGCAGGATGTCATCAACTTCAACCACAAGTACATCAAAGACCAGAAGAAAGTCTACATGTGCCTCGGCAAGGAAGCCGACATGGACTTCAACGCCCTCGCCAAGTTCGGCAAGGTGAAGAAACTCTCGCTCAAAGACATCTTCGGTTACTAATCGACCGTTCCCCAAAAGAGGGTGCCCACTCGGGCATCCTCTTTTTTTTTTATCCCCTAATCGGTCCTTAGGCCGACTATACTATCCATCTCGCTTTTTTCAGGTCTGGTTAACCCATTTGGGATAATCGGGTCTAGCGTTAAAAAAGGTTAAAAAGAGGCATCCGAGTGATAATTTTCACCCCCTGTGGTGTCTATAGAACAGAAGAGGGAAAACAACGAGTAAAGCCAATCGTCACTATGACTGGTCATGACGATAGCCGGGAACTGTTCGACGCCATTGTGCGTCGACACGAGGGCTCTATCAAAAAGATAGGTGCACTGTTCTATATGCCCGGCTCTTACCACTACGACGAGCTAGTGTGCGACCTGACCACCTACCTGTGGCTAGTATTCTACAACCTGCCGCGGGGCACTGTCATCAGCCACGAGCATGCGTGGGTTTACAGCATCCTTTACCGCAAAGCCCTCAACATCATACGCGACGAAGACCGCCGCCAAGCCCACTTCGACTACACTGCCAACCTCACCAACCATGCCAACCCCGACGACACGGAGGACCTATACAGCAAGCTATACAAACTTATCAGCCATCTTGATGACTACGACCAAGAACTCATCATGATGTATATCGACCACAACTCCATCAAAGACATTGCCGCCATCATGGGCAAGAGCTACCTTCAAACCCTGCGGCGCATCAACAGAATAAAAGACAAGCTGTATCAGCTTAATAAAGAATCAGAACCATGAAAAGGAAACAAAGAATCGACCCGCTGGAGAGCGTCCTGCAGGACTACTCGCAGCGCATAAGCCTCACCCCCGAGCTGAGCGACGAGCAGCGGGCGCGGGCTTACGCCGAAGGCAACAGGCATGCCCCAAACGCCGTTCCGCCGCTGCCAAAGTCACGGCCATCGCGAGTGGTCTATCGGGTAGTGGCCGCCATGCTCATCCCCCTGGTTGTAATACTCTTCATACTGCTACCCGTGGCTCCTGCCGACCCCGATGGACTCCAGGCCGGGCGTGTGGCCGAGACCGCCCCCCTGCCCCTCCCGTCACAAGGTGCTGCGGAGCCTGCTGCCTTTCAGCCCTCCACCCCCGCACCCCAAAGGCTACACCACCCTGCAGCAAAGCCTCGAGCATTAGATGTCGAGCCAAGTGCCACACCTCCTGCCACCGCCCACCCACCAACGCCAGCCGTCCAGCCCGCCGTAGCCCTTGCCGACAGCCTTGTGCTCTTCCCGTCCGACAGCATGCCTCCCTCCGCCATTCCTCCCACAATAAATGCCACCTATGCCTCCTTCATCTGCTCCAGCGAAGTATGCGACACCCAACGGTTCCTCTACCACCTCTGCCTCGAATTGTCATTAATATAATCCCTTAATTCCTCAGCCATGAAAAGATTCATCATCGTTACAGCCCTGACAGCCCTGATTATGTGCAACGCTGCCGCCCAATCAGCAGCTTTTCTGCGCTATGCACCGAACCCCGACCTCGACGTGGCCTACATCGAAGGATTCCGTATTGACGACTCCACCGTTTTCGACGTGACGGTCATCCTGATAAAGGACTCCGCTACAATGGCTTGGTTGATAAATGACCTTCATCTCAACAAATATAATGAAAAGATATTTAGTAAAAAAAATCCAATCCACTACTTTTTATTTAATGTATCACCAGACGACCCTTCGAAGCGCATAAAAAATCCCCGTTATGTAAAACACGACATAATGATATTTACACCACACCACAAACGGATTACCATCTATCATAACATTGACAATAACTTATTAGACAACATATTGAACCACATGTCAAAAGAAATAAAAAAAGATATCCAGAAGAAATGAAAAACGTCATCATCACATTAGCAGCACTTGCACTGCTCGCCACAACTGCCATCAGTTGTCAAAAGGAGACAGACGACAGCTCTGTCGTCCCGATTACCTGCTCCAAACACAACGTCATTTACCATATCGATGGAGCGACCCACTACGCCTATATCCATTCCGAGACAGAATGGCATGCCTTTATGGAACGGATGTTTGCCCTGGCACGCCAAGGACACCGCATCACGGTGAGCAGGGCCACCACCACCCGCCAAGTTGCCACCAAGGAGACCGTGACCTACAAAACGAGCGACCATGAGGATGCCAAGCGCTGGGCAAAAGATATGATTGCGGAAGGATACGAAGTGGATATTACCTATGACGAAGAGAGCGGTATATATATCGTAATAGCCACACAGGAATAGGACTACCTCCCAGAAAGAAGAAAAAAACACTACGAATGTCACAAAACGGCCCATTTTTGTGCTTTTATCCCTATAGAACGGCAGTGTATGCCTGCCAAGTACCGAACAATATACCCTTACCGACAAATATACTAAATGCATAACGATAACTTTTAAAAGAATACTACTATGAAAAGAATATCTTTATTTATCATCACCACCGTCCTGCTGTGGACGGGGCTGCAGGCGCAGATTTTCACCGTCTCAGACACCACACCGTGCTTTGAACGCCAGCGCAACTACTTTTATTACACGTCTGTATCATTTAAATGATATCAATGAAACTCCTGACTCCACTCAGCCCCCCCCCCTTCATTTCTTCGGGCAATACACTTCAAGGCCGTTGAAAATAAAAGGCCTTTGGGCGATGGTGGACAAGAACCCAATTGAACATGATCCTAGGCCCATTTTAAACTATTCGAGATCAGCCGAATATCTATACCTGTACACTGTCGATTCCAACGAGCCATATATCGATACCGTGGATTGGTATTACGACTCCTATTTCCTGAAGCGCATCAACG
>ONFR01000030.1 GCA_900317125.1 uncultured Bacteroidales bacterium
CAATGTAACCCTTGGTGGCTATACAGTTCTATACCCTGAAGGTCAGGAGCAATATGTCTTTCCTGTCAGAACATCATGGGAAGCAGAACAGCAACTGACGGTAAGCGACACACTGATGCCTGTGGATTGGGGGTTAGACTTCTGGGAGTATGGTTGGGGTGGTCAGATTAACTATTGTGCGGGACGCACCTGTTCCGGCACCTCTTTCCTCTGGCAATACGACAGCGCGACACACTCCGGATCCGTCCGTATTAACGGCACACGGCACCCCTTCACCTACGACCCCATTGCCGACCTCCTCACGCTCGACTACAACACGCGCCTACACGGCACCTCAGTCAACATCGGCGGCACACTGCAATTCCGTCGCAAAGACACCATGAAGAAAACCGATAGAAGTCCCCTCAACGACCCTATAGCCTCCACACTCCAAACCTCATTCCATCTTATTTAGCACAAAACCTGCGAAATACAAAAAGGCTTGCCATTGAGGCAAGCCTTTTTAATGTGTTTATTCCAATGTCAGCCTCTTTATTCCACGCTCACCTCGGCGGGCGCAGCCTCGCTGAGGGCGGCATCGAATTGTTGGCTGGTAGAGCCTTTCTCGATGGTGAATGTGAGGCCTTCGGGTTGCGTGTCGCCTTCGAGGGCGGTGATGTGGATGGTGTCGCCCGGCAGGATGTCGGCTTTGATAATCTCATCGGCCAGGTCGTCCTCGATGTAATGCTGGATGGCACGTTTCAGCGGACGGGCACCGTATTGCTCGTCCCACCCCTTGCGGAGGATGAAGTCCTTGGCCTTCTCGTCGATGTCGATGCCGAATCCCATGTTGCGCACCCGCTTAAAGAGACCCTTTAGTTCTATCTCGATAATCTTGTGTATGTCTTCACGTTGCAGACTGTTGAAGAAGATGACATCGTCGATACGGTTGAGGAACTCGGGGGCAAATTTCTTCTTCATCTCCTTGTCGATAACAGAACGTTCCAGCGAAGCCCGTTCTGCCTCACGGGCGGCGGTGTTGAAGCCGACGCCTGTGCCGAAGTCTTTCAGCTGGCGAGTGCCGATGTTCGAGGTCATGATGATGATGGTATTCTTGAAGTCCACCTTGCGACCCAGCCCGTCGGTCAGTTGTCCGTCGTCGAGTACCTGCAGAAGGACGTTGAAGACATCGGGATGAGCCTTCTCGATTTCGTCGAGCAGGATGATGGAGTAGGGCTTGCGCCGAACCTTCTCGGTCAGCTGTCCGCCCTCCTCGTAGCCGACGTATCCCGGAGGCGCACCGATGAGGCGCGAGACGGCGAATTTCTCCATATACTCGCTCATGTCGATGCGGATCATGTTGGCCTCGCTCTCGAATAGATATTTGGCCAGCACCTTGGTGAGGTAGGTCTTGCCGACACCGGTGGGACCGACGAAGATGAAGGAACCGATGGGACGGTTGGGGTCTTTCAGTCCTGCGCGGTTGCGACGGATGGCTTTCGAAATCTGGCGGACGGCTTCGTTTTGTCCGACGACAGTATTCTCCAGCTCGCTCTCCATCAGCAGCAGGCGTGAGCCTTCGTTGGAGGCAATGCGCTGCACGGGCACGCCGGTCATCATGGCAACCACTTCGGCAACGTCCTGGTCGGTCACCTGCACACGTTTGTCGCGGTCGTCGGACTCCCATTGGCGTTTGCGTTCGGCAAGTTTCTCGCGCAGTTCGCGTTCCTGGTCGCGGTATTCGGCGGCCTCGTTATAGCTCTTGCGGGCAAGAACCTCTTTTTTGAGTCCTTCCACACGTGCAATCTCGTTTTCGAGGGCGATAATGTCATCCGGCACCTCCACATGGGCGATGCGGACGCGGGAGCCTGCTTCGTCGAGGGCATCGATGGCCTTGTCCGGCAGCAGCCGGTCGCTCACATAGCGTTCGGTGAGTGCGATGCAGGCGTTGAGTGCCTCGTCGGTATACTGTACCAAGTGGTGGTCCTCGTACTTCTGCTTGATGTTTTGCAGGATGGTGAGGGTCTCTTGGGGGGTGGTGGCCTCCACCAGTATCTTCTGGAAGCGGCGTTCGAGTGCGCCGTCCTTTTCGATGTACTGGCGGTACTCGTCGAGTGTGGTGGTTCCGATGCACTGGATTTCGCCGCGGGCAAGTGCCGGCTTGAACATATTGGAGGCGTCGAGCGAGCCGCTGGCACTACCGGCTCCCACAATGGTGTGTATCTCGTCGATGAAAATGATGATGTCGGGATTCTTTTCAAGCTCGTTAAGTACGGCCTTCATACGTTCTTCGAACTGGCCACGGTATTTGGTGCCTGCCACCAGCGAGGCGAGGTCGAGCGAGATGACGCGCTTGTCGTAGAGGGTGCGAGGCACACGGCCCTCCACGATACGGAGGGCGAGGCCTTCGGCGATGGCGCTCTTGCCCACGCCGGGTTCACCGATAAGGATGGGGTTGTTCTTCTTGCGGCGGGAAAGGATCTGCGCGATGCGCTCCAGTTCCCGTTCGCGTCCCACAATGGGGTCCAGTTTGCCTTCGCGGGCCATGCGGGTGAGGTCGCGGCCGAAATTCTCAAGTGCCGGAGTTTTGTTCTCCGACTTGGGTGCCGAGCCAGTGTTGAAAGCGCCACCCGGACGACGCAGGTTGTCGTCGTCGGGGTCGGCATAGGGGTCGTCGTTGTCGTCCTCGCTGGTCTGTGAACGGAAATCGGGTAGGGGAGCGGCGAAGTCGCTCGGCGATACCGACGAAGGGAGGTCGCCGATGCGTTGTAGGTACTCTATGCACTTCTTGTGGTCGACACCGAACTGCTGCAGCACCTGCGACACGGTGTTTTCCCCCTCCTGCAGCATGGCGAGGAGCATGTGTATAGTGTGGATTTCTTTCGATTTCAGCCGGGTGCTCTCGAGAAAGCTCAGGCGGAGAATCTTCTCGGTCTGTCGCAGCATGGGGATCTCGCTGTCCATCGAATAGCGGATGTCGCTGTCAAGTTGTCCCACAATGCCTTCGATGCGAGACTTCACGGCCTGTATGTCTACCTCCATCTGCCGGAGCATTTTCACTGTCGACGACTCCTCCTCGCGGAGGATGCCGAGGAACAGATGTTCGGCACCTATCGCACCATTCTTCAAGCGTATAGCCTCGTCGCGGCTATTGGCAATAGCCTGCTTTGCGTGTTCTGTTAATCTGGGTTCCATATTGTAACGATTGGAAATGCAAAATTACTACAAAAATAGGATACAGCAAGTTCCGTGCCACAATTATTTTCAACATGACAATGTTTGTTATTGCGCAAATGCCTGCACAGCATTCCTATTGAACGGGAACAATCCCCCGGTTGTTAATAAAATAATGTTTGCAACATCTGCTATGTCAAAAAAAAATAGTATCTTTGTATTTTAATTGTAGAAATACAGTGGCATTTTACATTTGAAACACAATAATATAAGTAAGAGATGATTTCTGAAAACGAAAAAATCACGCGCGTAGACATCGAAACTACCATGAAGACCGCCTATATCGACTATGCCATGTCGGTCATCGTGTCGCGCGCGCTGCCCGATGTCAGAGATGGCCTCAAGCCGGTGCAACGCCGAATACTTTTTGCCATGAACGACATGGGCATGTTCTACAATACAAGTTACCGCAAGTCCGCCACCGTCGTCGGCGAGGTGCTCGGTCAGTACCATCCCCATGGCGACTCGTCGGTGTACTTTGCCATGGTTCGTATGGCGCAGCCTTGGAATATGCGCTACCCCATGGTCGACGGTCAAGGTAACTTCGGCAGTATTGACGGCGACAGCCCTGCGGCCATGCGTTACACCGAGTGCCGCATGGAGCAGATAGCCAACGAGATGATGGCCGACATAAAGAAAGACACCGTCGACATGATGCCCACCTATACCAACGAGCGCGAAGAGCCCACCGTCCTCCCGGCGCGGGTGCCCAACCTCCTGGTCAACGGCTCCAACGGCATCGCCGTAGGTATGGCCACCAATATGCCTACCCACAACCTGCGCGAAGTCCTCAATGGCTGTATAGCATACATCGACAACAACGACATCACCGTCGACGAGCTCATGCAGTACGTCAAGGCTCCCGACTTCCCCGGCGGCGGCACCATCTATGGCTACAACGGCGTGCGCGACGCTTACAACACCGGCCGCGGCAGCATTGTGCTCCGTGCCGACACCTCCATCGATGTGGACAACAAGGGGCGCAACATCATCGTGGCACACACCATACCTTATGGCGTCAACAAGAGCGAGATGATCAAGCGCCAAGCCCAGCTGGTAAAGGATGGCAAGATTGTCGGCATCACCGACATCCGCGACGAGTCCGACAAAGAAGGCACCCGCGTGGTGTATATGCTGCGTCACGACGTCGTCCCCAACGTCATCCTCAACAAACTCTTCCAGCTCAGCGAACTGCAAAGCTCTTTTGCCGTTAACAACATCGCCCTGGTGCATGGCCGCCCCATGCTCCTCAACCTTAAAGACCTTATCCAGAATTTCGTCGAACACCGCGAAGAGGTGGTCACCCGCCGCACCAAATTCGACATGGCCGAGGCCGAACGCCGCGCCCACCTGCTCGAAGGTTTCCTCCGCGCCATCGACATCATCGACGAAATTATCCAGCTCATCAAACGCTCCAAATCAGTCGAAGAGGCCAAACAGGGCTTGATGGACACCTGGCAGTTCAGCGAACTCCAGGCACAAGCCATCGTCGAGATGCGTCTGCGTCAGCTCACCGGCATGGAACGCCAGAAACTGCAGGACGAATACGACGAGAAACTCCGTTTCATCGCCCGCTGCAAAGAAATTCTCGGCGACAGAAATGTGCTCATGAGCGTCATCAAAGGCGAGCTGGAAGAAATCCGCGACAAATACGGCGACGACCGTCGCACTGCCATCAAGTACGAAGCCTCTAACTTCCGCATTGAGGACACCATCCCCGACGACGAGGTGGTCATCACCATCTCCCACATGGGATACGTCAAACGCACACTCCTCAACGAATACCGTGCGCAGACTCGCGGAGGCGTCGGCTCCAAAGGCAGCTCGGTGCGCAGCGAAGACTTTGTCGAACATATCTTCATGTGCACTAACCACAACTACCTCCTGTTCTTTACCGAGAAAGGCCGTTGCTACTGGATGCGTGCCTTCGAGGTGCCGGAAGGCGAGAAAAATTCCAAAGGCCGTCCCATACTCAATATGATTAATATTGAGCCCGACGACAAGGTGAAAGCCTTCGTGAATGTCAGCAACCTCAGCGACCCAGAGTACCTGCAGAACCACTACATCGTTATGTGCACCAAGCGGGGTGTGGTGAAGAAGACCTCACTCGAGGCCTACTCCCGTCCGCGCACCAACGGCATCATCGCCGTCGGCATCCGCGAGGGCGACGAACTAGTCACCGCATGCCTCACCGATGGCAAGAGCGAACTGCTCATTGCCTCGAAGAACGGCAAAGTGGTACGCTGCGTCGAGGACGAGTTCCGCGAGATGGGCCGTGGCGCATCGGGCGTGAAAGGTATCACCCTCGATGGCGACGACGATGCCGTCATCAGTATGATTTGCACCAACAACGAAAATGAAGACATCCTCGTAGTGAGCGAGAACGGCTTCGGCAAGAAGTCGCAGCTCAAATACGACCCCGACAAGAACCAAGGCTACCGTCCCACACACCGTGGCGGCAAGGGCGTGACAACCATGAAGGTGACCGACAAGACTGGCGGAATCGTGGCCCTGACCAATGTCAGCGACGAGGAAGACCTCATGATTATCAACCGCTCGGGCATCACCATCCGTATGAAAGTCAGCGACCTCCGCGTCCTTGGCCGTAACACACAGGGTGTTAAGCTTATCAATCTACGCGGCAAAGACTTTATCGCCTCCATCACCAAAGTGCCCACCGACAACGAAGAAGAAACTCCAATCGAAAGTCCGTCGGACACCGCTGAACCACAAGGAGATAACCCCAATGCCGAACCACCGGCAACCGAGTAGGGGAGACCCGTCGTGCAAGAAACAACAATTAATGAATACATAATAGCAAAACAAACCTAAAAAACAATATCATGAAGAAAATCGCTTTAATCCTGGCTCTCGTAGTCATCGGCTACACCGCCGGAGCCCAGTCACTGAACGTCTCCAGCGCCCGCGAAGCCCAGAACAGAGGCTACTTAGACAAAGCTAAAAAACTTATCGATCCCGCCTGCGAACACGAGCAGACCCGCAACGATGCCAAGACCTGGTACTATGCAGGCCTCATCTACAGCCAAATCGGCGGCGAAGCAGACAAGCCAAAATCCAAGTACAAGAACCTCGACCCCGACTGGCTCATCAAGTGCAAAAACGCCGCCCTGCGCTGCAAGGAACTCGACACCGACAAAGAGTATGCCGAGGGTAACAACACCATCCTCAGCTTCATCGGCAACGAGTATTACAAGAAAGCCATCGGCAGTTTCAACCAGCAAGACTGGGACCAGGCAATGGCTTATTGTGAAGAGTCTGTCAAAATCTTCAACGAGTGCGGCAAGAAAGAGTACGCCTCCGAGTCGTACCTTCTCGCCGGTAAAGCCGCCATCAACGCACACAACAACGAGGCTATCCTCAAATACTTCAAGCCCCTGGTGCGTACCCGCAGCAAAGAGCAGATTGTCTACAAGACCCTCTTCGACATCTACAAATCAACTGGCGACACCAACGAAGCCATCAAAGTGGCCCAGAACTACACCAAAGCCGCCAAGGACGACTACAACGCCAACATGATGATGGCCGAAGCCTATCTGCTGAAAGGCAATCTGGAACAAGGCAACGCCGAAATCCAGAAGGCTCTTGACCTCACCGTCGACAAACCCGAGCTCCACTCCAGCCTTCTGGCCGCTGCCGGTGCCGTATTCGAGGGTGTCAACGACTTTGTCAGTGCCGAGGCTCGCTACAAAGAGTCCCTCCAGGCTCTGCCCAACCAGTTCCTCGCCAACTTCGGTCTTGGTAAGATGCTCTACAACCGCGCTGTCGACAAACTGACAGAGGCCAACAACGTTCCCCCCGATGATGAGACCGGACTCTACGAAAAGCTCAACGACGAAAGCAAGAACTTCTTCCGCCAGTCCATCCCTTACTTCAACAGCGCTATCGGATATATCGACAATCTCGATACCGAGGGTCAGAACATGAACCGTGCAAACCTCTACCACTGCCTCAACGCTCTCAACACCGTCTATGCACGTCTTGAGATGTACGACGACCTCAAACCCATCAAGGCTCGTATCGAAGCCCTTCAGAAAGAGGCCGGACAATAAACCAAGTCACAAATTAATCCAAACTAAAGCGAGGGCCGCCACATGGCGACCCTCGCTTTTTTAATTCCTACACCGTACACAGTGTGGTGATTATCTTAGACAACGGAGTGCATCCCGAACCTGTCATATTGTCACCCATCCGCCTGACACAGATTGACATCGGCCGTAGATTTGGCCTTTTGATGACGGGCAAGGTGCCCGTGCTCCAGAAGACGGGCAAGGTGCCCGTGCTCCACTAGGGTCGTTCAATCCTGCATACTTATTGTATCGTTATCCGTTTGTTTCTGTATTTGTTATAATATAACGTTCCTGCAAGATTACTATATCGATGCTGTTTTGAACGAACTTACTGCTGTAAAACTTTTTTTGTGATTCGTTGTTCTGATTACAGCTAACATCTTTAATTTATTACCATTAACTCACTTTTTTCTAGCGTTTTCGGATTTCTGGTCGCAGGCGATTTTGTATTACTAATGTGTTTCTTTTTCTGTGTTTCGTTTTTACGAGTACCGCTGTTATGTTAAGTAAGGTGTTTGATAGTGTTCTTTTCGGTATATATGTTTTGCGGAATGTTGTAGCCCTCTATGCTCTTGGTGGTGATGTCTCATTATGGTACGGAATTATTGCTAATCTTACATATACAGCTGGCTTATATATTTTACAACAGCAAAAACGACCAAAAAAACTTGAAGAATCACCAGGATTGAAACTGATACAATCAATGCAATTTTCAGATGCTTTGAAGAATGCTGTTTCATTTTCTGAAAGTATGTATTGTGACGTACGGGGGAACGGATTGTGGATGATTATTCCAGTCCGGCAAGTTGTTTTATCAATTGCATGTAGGCGTTGTAGTGTCCTAGGCCGCAGGATTCGCAAATGTCGTATGGATCGTGGTAACCACCGTACGGGCCGCCCATGGTGAGCAGAAAGATTGACGGACAGTAGCCTGAGAACCAGTAATGGTCGCTGTTCGGGCGGTTTTCGCGGGGCCGGATTTCCACAGCCGCATGGGTCTCGTTGTTCAGCTCTTTCATCTGCTCATAGAATTGTTTGGTGTTTGGGCTTTTGGCATTGAAGAACATGATGCCTTCATCCCCGCCACAAAACATGTCGATATTGCAGAGAAACTTCACTTTAGAGTATTCAATAAGCGGATTTTCAGCAGCATAATGGGAGCCGTTGAGTCCAGACTCCTCCCCGCTGAAAAGCATGAAAACCATGGTGTAGTATGGCTTTTGGCTGGCGGCTATACGCGCAAGGTCCATCACTGCCGCCACCCCGCTAGCATTGTCGTGCGCACCGGGAAATACCACACCGTCGCCCATGGTGCCGCAATGGTCGTAGTGGGCGGTGAAGACCACCATGCTGTCGATGACGCCACGGACGTATCCCACCACATTCTGCGTCTTGTAGTCTTTGTGGAATTGAAGAGGTATGTCGGCTTTGATTTTGCGGATTCGTTTGGTAATCAAGGTGTCAATTACTTCGATGCAGACGGGATTGTCCTTCTGCGGGCCTGCGATGGGTGCGTAGGTGTCGAGTTGGTTCACCCCTATCACCCAAGTGCCATCCTTGAGCTGCTTGGACCACTTGGCCTCGCTCAATTTGTTGGAGCGGGTCAATGTGGAGCTTGGGCAGATGCGGAATTGGGTGTATGGCTGCAGCTCGATGCCGTTGATTGAGAGCGAAATGGGTCCGTCGAGGCTGTAGCAGTCGAGCGAGTAGTGCTGCATGTAGTTGACCTGTAGAGGCAGCAGACCGATGCGTTTCATCTCGTCGGCAAGGAACTGGGCGGCGATAGAGTCGCCGTGGTGGCAGAATCCCCGTCCGTACATGCTTTCGGAGGAGAGCGTCTTGATGATTCGGCGGGCGTAGGCTGAATCCTGAGCCTGGATATTGATAAAGGCTGAAATCGTTAGCAATGCGAGCAGGATGGTTCTCTTCATGGTGTTGAGGTTTTAGAATCCGGGGAAATGAATGAACATAGTGGGCAGCAGCAGCAGGAAGCCCATGCCAATGAGCGCCAGGATGAATTTCCATGCCCATTTGACCCATGTGGCATAAGGTATTTTGGCCACACCGAGCACGGCAATGAGTACGCCGCTGGTGGGGGTAATCATATTGGTGAAGCCGTCGCCGAACTGGAAGGCCAGCACAGCGGTCTGGCGGCTGACACCGATAAGGTCGGAGAACTGCGCCATGATGGGCATGGTGAGGGCGGCTTTGGCCGAGCCGGAGGGCATGATGAGGTTGAGAAGTGTCTGGAAGACATACATGGCCCCTACCGACGCCACTTCGCCGGTTTCGGCCAGCGAGCGAGTGAGTCCGTAGAGGAGCGTGTCGATAATCTTGCCATCCTGGAGGATGAAGATGATGCCGCTGGCCAGGCCCACCACCAGTGCGGCGGAGAGGATGTCCTTGCATCCGGCGAGGAAGAGCTTGGCGATGTCGTCGGCTGATTGCTTGTCGGTGATACCGCTGCAGATGCCCATGGCCAGGAAGAGCGCAGAGATTTCTTTGACGTACCATCCATAGCCCAGCACCCCGACGATGAGGAAGCAGATGGTGAAGAGCATGATGTCGAGGATGAAGAAGTGGACGGATTTGCGGAGGGTGACGATGCCGGTGACAAGGAAAAGGGCGGCAAGGATGGGCATGAGCGGAAGCGAGGCTTCTCCCCCACCCACGCTGACCGTGGTCGTGGGCATGGTGAAGGCGCATACGCCCATGACGATGAGCAGGAGGGCGAAGAGTATCCAAGCCACTTTTGGGGTGGCATAGGTCACTGGATTTTGATGCTGCTCCTCGGAACGCTGGCGCCAGTAGTTGTCGAGTTTATATGTGGGGGATTTTTCGGGTTGGCGTTTCACGCGGTTGGCGTACCACAGGACAAAGGCGATGCCGATGACGGTGAGCAATATCCAGCAGAGGAAACGGTATTCGAGGCCGGAGAAGATGGGGATGTCGGCAATGCCTTGGGCAATGCCTATCGTGAACGGGTTGAGCATGGCCCCTGCAAAGCCCACATGGGCAGCAACATAGCACATGCATACACCTACGATGGAGTCGTAGCCCATGGAGATGGCAAGCGGGATGAAGATGATGACAAAGGCGATGGTCTCTTCGCTCATGCCGAAGACGGCACCGAAGAGACTGAACATAATCATAATGAGTGTGATGATGATGTTCTCCACCCCTAATCGTCGGAACAGTTTGTAGCGGTTTAGCTTGAGGACCTTGCGTAAGAAAGCCATCACCCCTACCTCGATGGAACGGCTGTTGTTGAGGATGTTGAATGCTCCACCTACCATGAGGATGAAGATGATGATGTCGGCTTTGTCGACGAAGCCATCGAAGAGCGCGGAGAAGACTTGCCACGTTTGGGGGCTGCGTTCCACAAAGTGGAATGAGTCGTTTTTGACAATCTGCCGCGACGATGTCGTGCCGTCGGCGTTCTGCACAGTGACAGTTTCGCGCATGAATTCGCCTGCGGGTATAAACCATGTGGAGACTGCCGCGAGGAGGATAAGCGCGAAAACGATGGTAAAGGTATGTGGTATTTTCTTCACAAGGAATGGGGTGTTTTGAATGGGGGTCACTTCATGGATGCGAGGAAGCTGTTGCGATAACAGGGGTCGGAAGATACATCCTCTCCAAACCATTCTGGAGGAGTGAAACGGTTGGCGCTCTCGGTGTTGGGAAACTCTACTTCAACCAACAATAGACCGTTGTGGCGGCCATGGAATACGTCGAGTTCGGCGGTGAGGTTCCTGTAGTTCTCGTTGCCCGTCAGCTGGAAGAGGTCGATTCGATAGCGGGTTTTGGCCACTCGTCCCGTGTCGCATTTAGACAAGAGGTGTTGGAAGCTTTGGGGGGAAAGGGTGAACTCCTCTTCCCTATTATGTATTGCCGAGGAGCTGGAAATGATGCGCTCCTTGACGGTGAGGATGTAAGAATCCCCCATGCGACGGATTCGTAGCGTGGGGGATGTACACAGATAGGCTTGTTCAATCTCGATATGGCTGAACTGCTCCAGATTGTCGGGCAGTTTGGCAACAAGATATTTACGTTCAATCTCCATGATATGAAGATGATGGATTAGAGGCTGTTGAGATAATCGGTGACATTCTTTTCGATGCGTGCAGGGATGTCGGCGCAGTTTTCGGCTTTGACGAAGGTCTCGCCGGTGATGTGCTCGTAAAGTTCGATATAGCGGTCGGTGATGCTGTTGACAATCTCGTCGGTCATTTCGGGAACCTTCTGCCCTTCCTTGCCCTGGAATCCGTTGGCCATAAGCCACTCGCGGACAAACTCTTTAGAGAGCTGACGCTGGTGTTCGCCTTTGGCGAGGCGCTCCTCATAGCCGTCGGCATAAAAGTAGCGGCTGCTGTCGGGGGTGTGAATCTCGTCGATGAGATAGATTTTGCCGTCGCGTTTGCCGAATTCATATTTGGTGTCGACCAGAATCAACCCCTTCTGTGCAGCGATTTCGGTGCCGCGTTGGAAAAGAGCCAGTGCATATTTCTCGAGTTGTTCGTAGTCTTCTTTTGCCACAAGGCCAGTGCGGATAATCTCCTCGCGGGAGATGTTCTCGTCGTGTCCTTCATCGGCTTTGGTGGTGGGGGTAAGAATGGGTGTGGGGAATTTCTGGTTCTCGACCATACCTTCGGGCAGGGGGACGCCACAGAGCGTGCGTGCACCGGCTTTGTATTCGCGCCAGGCACTGCCTGCCAGATAGCCGCGGACGATCATTTCAACACGGAATCCCTCACATTTGAGACCTACAGTCACCATGGGGTCGGGAGTGGCAAGTTTCCAGTTGGGGACGATGTCGGAAGTGGCATCGAGGAATTTGGCAGCTATTTGGTTCAATACCTGTCCTTTGTAAGGAATACCCTTGGGGAGGACAACGTCGAAGGCACTGATACGGTCGCTGACAACCATGGCCATGTATTTGTCGTCGATGTTATAGACATCGCGTACTTTGCCTACATACAGGCTTTTCTGTTTGGGGAAGGAAAACTGTGTTTTAATGACTGCTTTCATGATATTATTACTTTTTGTTTTATAATCAAATTGGATGTTTATTCTTCACTTAGCTTCATGGCGAAGAAGGAGAAGTTCACTTTGCCATAGTTTCTATGCTGCCAGAAGTGAGGATGCTCTTCGAACTGGTATTCGCGAGGATGCTCGAGGATGAAGATGCCGTCGTCGTTGAGGACATTGCTGGCGAAGACGATGTCGGGCAGTTGCGGCAAGTTCTCGAGGGCGTAGGGAGGGTCGGCAAAGATGATGTCGAATCGTTTGTAGGCACGTTTCAGGAGGTCGAAGACATCGGTGCGGACAGCATGGAGGTTGTTGACGCCCATGCGGGTGGCTGATTGTTTGATGAAATCGATGCACTGGTTGTTGATGTCGATGGAGGTAACCTCTTTCGCCCCACGGGAGATGAACTCGAACGACACGGCTCCTGTGCCGGCAAAGAGGTCCATGACAGTGCACTCTTCATAGTCGACATAGTTGTTGAGGATGTTGAAGAGGCTCTCGCGGGCCATGTCGGTAGTGGGGCGGACAGGCAGCGTGGTGGGGGGATTGAGTCGACGGCCTCTGAGTGAACCAGCTATGATGCGCATGATGATGGGTCTTGATACTTGATTGAAAAGAATGAATTAGGAGAGGACAAGTGTGTGCTTGTAGGTGTGCAGGGTCTGGAAATCGGGGTTCAGATAGGTGAACGGCTTGCCAGTGAAGAGGGTGACGTTGGGGAAGAAGTGCTGTAAGTGGGAGTAGATGTCGCGGTCTACCATGCCGCAGATGGCCAGCTCCATGTCGGGGGTTTCGAGGTGGAGCTGTTTCATTACGTTAATGGCATGGTAGAGGAGCTCGTCGTTGTTCAGTGCAGGGTAACTGGCTGACAGGAGAAGGCGACCGTTGTAGAAAGCCTCGATGTCGGCCACGTTGTCGCGGAGATGGAGAAGTATGGCGGGGTGGTTCCTGTAAGTACTGACGGGCAAGGCGTCGGCGAGGACTGCGTGTTGGCAGATGATATCTACGCCAGGGATGGCAATCTTGAAAGCCGTCACGATGTCGGCGGGAGCCGTGAATACGATATAGGAATCGAGGCTTTTGGAATAGGAACGGCAGATGTTTGCTTCGTGGTCGACGGGGGCAACGGTGGCGAGGTATTGTCTGTTGTGCGACGGGTCGTAGAGGTGGGCAGGAATCCACACAAAGTGCATGGAGGGGATTACCAGACGCATCTCTTTATAGTCGAGCACAGCATCGTGTTCGCCCAATGTCTGTATCACCTGTTGGGCCAACTGAGAAGCCGACAGGGGTTGTTGGGACTGAACCACGCCGAAGGTCAGCAGTGTGTCGTCAGTAGAGACAACTGAAAAAGAAAATCCATTTGACCGGAGGCAAATGGATAATCTTTTTTCACTGTTAGCCACTGCTTTGTCTGTGGAAATAATATCTGTGACCAGCTGAGGCATTTTATTCGAAGTTACCGTCGGTAATCGTCTGGGTCATGTCACCCACTTTCCAGCCGGGGAAACGCTGGTTCTTGATTAACTCGTCGATTTTGTTCACCACCAACTGGTGATCCAGGTCGGCAAGTAAATCTTCCATGTTCACCAGGCATTCGAAGACGGGCATGGTGTAACCGCTCTTCTCGATGAAACCGGCCTTCAGCTCGAAGTCGTATTTCTTGTCGCGGGGATAGGGAACATAGCGGAGTTTGAGAATCTCTTCGTCGGTGAGATTGAATTTACCGGACTTGCGCAGGTTGTCAATGGGGTTGACATATTCAGTAACACGACTGACGTAGCCGGCGTTGATCTGCTCGGTTTCGGAGAGCTCATTGATGTCGACGTCCTCGGGAATTTTGTCGTAATTGATGTTCTTGTTGACAACGCGGAGACTGTCCTCGTTCATGAGACGGTTGAAAAGCGTGTCGAAACTGCCGGTGTAGCAGCCGTAGGTGTTCTTGTATGCCTCTTCGAGGGTACGAATGGCTTTGAGTTTTTCGGCGCAGGCATCGCGACGTTTAGTGAACTCATTGTTGAATTTGATGGGTTTTGTCATGCTCATATACAGAGCAACGGCCAATCCGATAATGACAATGCCCAAAAGGATTTGAATCAAAGTCTTACTTTTCATGATATAGTGTTGTTTTTATTATTCTATCAATTTGCAAAGATACGAAAAAAGAATGATGTGATAAAAAAAAGTGTGAAGTATTTTTACTATTGTTGTTCGGTGTGTCGTACAACTATTTGACAATTAAAGTTTTCGTTTACCCATTTGGCGAGTCTTTCTGCGCAGTATACAGACCTGTGCTGTCCTCCTGTACAGCCAAAACTGACGGTCAGGCTGGTAAAGTTGCGTTCCAAATACTTGGATATGGAGGCACCAACCATCTTCTCGGCTGCAGCAAGGAAATCCTCTACTGCCTTGTCCCCTTCGAGGAATTCTATCACGGGGCGGTCTTTGCCGGTGTAGCATCGGTATTCGGGATAGCGTCCAGGATTGGGGAGCGCCCGGCAGTCGAACACATATCCCCCGCCATTGCCCGAGGAATCCTGTGGTATGCCTTTTTTGTAGGAAAAGCTGTTCACGGTCACCGTCAGGCCGCCTTGTGTGGCGGATGCCGGATGGCTGTTCTCGCTCTCGACAATGGACTGGAGTACGGACGTGAGGTGAGGGAGTTCGACAGGGAGAGGGTGACTCTCCAATATGAGTCGGATGTTGTCCAGTGCTAACGGGATGCTGCCGAGGAAGTAGTCTTTGCGTTCGAAATAGCCACGGTATCCGTAGGCTCCCAAAGCTTGGAGTATACGGACAAGCACATAACCATAAAAGCGTTGGCGGAATTCGTCTTTATTGATGCCATTCTTGCTGGCCATGCACTCGATGTAATGCGTCAGAAGCTCTTGACGGATGGGTTCGGGGAGATTGCTTTTCGAGCTGTAGAGCAGCGAAGCGGCATCGTACTGGGCTGCGCCTCGCCGGGCTCCTTGGAAATCGATATAATATAGCGCTCCATTCGCCAGCATGATATTCCTCGACTGGAAATCGCGGTACATGAAGTAGGAGCAGTCGGTGTCGAGCAAGTATGCTATCAGATGGTGGAAGTCACGCTCCAGCAGCTCTTCGTCGAAAGGAGTGTGGCGGAGCTTCAGGAAACAGTATTTGAAATAGTTCAGGTCCCATTGAATCGATTGTTCGTCGAAATCACTCCGGGGATAGGCATAGGAGAAACTTAAATCGCGTCCTACACACTGGATGGTGGACAGGTCGTCGAGCACCTTTTTGTAGAGGGTCAGCATCTCGGTGTCGAATCCCCTACCCGACCGTTGCTTGTCAAGAAGAAGTGAGAATAGTGTTGTGTCGCCGAGGTCTTGCTGCAGATAGCACTTCCGGCTGTCGCTGACTAAATAAACTTCGGGCACATTGACACCTCTCTCCAATAGGCTTTTGCTGTAGTAGAAAAAGGCCTCGTTCTCCCGTAAGTCTTCATTCCAAGCGGCAATGAAGGAATGGTCGCCCTCCAGTACTCTCCAATATTTCCGTGCACTACCGTGGGCGCCAAGGGAGAGAATCTGTGAAGGGCGTTTCCCTGTCCAGTTCTGGAACAGGCTGAATACTTCTTCTTCGGGTGTCATGGCAAATGGGGCTCAGTCGGATAATTCGTCAAGCATGTGGCAGGTACCGGTGAAGTAGGCTCCGGGTTCCACTGCCAGTTTGTTGGCAACGATGTCCCCTCGTACCTTCGACGTGGAATATAATGTCAAGAATTCCTTGACAGAGAGATTTCCATCGATGATGCCTATCACGTTGGCATTCTGGCAAACGACATTGCCAACGATGCGTCCCTGCTCGCCAATGACCAGTTTGCCGGTAAGGGTTATGTTCCCCTCGAGGGTACCGTCAAGGCGAAAATCGCCGTTGGCTTGGATGTCTCCTTTAATGGAGGTGCCTACGGTGATGGTGTTGATTAGTCCATTGGTATTCTCGTTCATTTTGAATAGTATTTATCGTAAAACAATCTGTATGCGTCAACCTGTTTGCGATTGTAAAGCGTGACATAGTTCTGTTTAGAGATGGCGAAGACCTGATAGTCATCGGGACTGTAGTCGGTGAGCGGACCGTCTTTTGACAACAGATGGGTGGCAAAATCCTTTGCCTCCCCGGCATTGTTGAAGGTGTTCACTGTTATCATCTGGGTTGAGTCGGTAAACATCAAAGGTGCAGACTTGTAACCCGAGTTGGAATAGAATGTGAGGATGAATGACCCCATTTTGGCTTGCAATTGGGTGGCTCTGATTTTCTTGTCTTTTATCAATACGATAACAGAATGCTCAAGATTCTCTTTGTAGCGGAACAGCAGTGCCTCTGGCGGCAACGCTTCATCGGCTGAGGAAGTGCGCTTCTTGGATGTGGCGAGAGTACGTTCTTCGGTCTTCACCTCGTCGTCGGGGATGGTCTCGTCTTTCTCTTCGCCACCGCTGTTGGCTATATAGCGGCCGCCTTCGCCTTTGAGGTAGTCCAACTGCTCTTGCGCCAGAGTCACGAGGGTGTCGTCGCCGGCATAATCCTTTATTATGCCCTCGAAGGTGGCGATGGCGGCGGACTTGTTATCCATCTTTGCGTAGGAAAGACCCTCCCAATAACAGAACTTGCCTAACATCGGATTGCCCTCATACAGCAGTTTGGCATTGGCCACATTGCTGAGAACGGCGTCGTAACGGTGTCTGCGGTAGAGGGAATACACATTGTCATAATCCTCCTTGATCATCTGTCCGCGCCGGATGATTTCCTTGTAATAGTCCTCGTCAAGTATCAGGTTTGCGAAGTCGCTGTCGGGAAATCCCATCAGGACCATGTCGCGGTAGTAGTTGGCACTGGGAGTGTTGCCTTGTCGCTCATAGATTTTGTACAACATGAAAAAGGCCTGTACTATCTCATTGTTGGAGGTGAAATCGTTTGCCAGTCTCAGGTAGCACTCCAGTGCTTTGGGAAGGTTGTGGATGCCGTCGTAGAATATGTATCCCGCGTTAAGCAAACTGACGGATGTCTCGTTCAGCATTGAGTCGATTTCCTCCTGGCTCTTGGGCAGCTCTTTCAGGTAGTACGCCATATCGTGAGGGTCGTTGGGGTTGCCCTTTGGGTTCAAAGTCGAGGCGGTGTCGCTTTTTGAACTGATGGAATCGTTATCACCCCCACGCTCACCTTCGGCGGTGTCGGCGGTGTCCGTCTGGTTCTGTTGGGAAAGCATATTCATCCCGAGCATCCCTTTTGAAGATATGAACCAGTAGTCCTCGAGTGTGCGCATTCCCCACCGTTGGCGGAACGTGTCTTTGCCTTTTTGTACTGTATTGCTGTTATAGAAATACCAGTCGCCCTGCAAAGTATTCTGCATGGCTTTGTTGTCGCCTACCAATTGGTCCAGAAGCTCCTTTTCCTTTGCAGCCTCTTCGGCTTTCTTCAACTCGTCAATCTTCTTGTTGATGAGGTCTGTGAGCTTGTCCTGTGGCAGTTGTGACATGGCTATCAGGCTGTCGTTCCGTTCTATCACTCTAGTGAAGGCCACCAGCGAGGTGAGCAGGTCGTAGCGCGACTTGATGTCGCGGTAGTGGGGATAGTCGGGCTTGATGATAGACATGGCCGTGTCGTAGTATATCTGCGACTGGTCATAGTCTTGGAACTTGTCGAAAAGAATACCGGCCAGCCGGATGGCGGAACGAGCTTTTTGTGCAGGATTGCTTTTCGATACCGCGGAGGATTTCTTGAACTCCTCACATGCTCTCTTGCTTTCGCGCATGCCCATATACATCTCCCCCTTGGCATAGTAGATTTGGTCGAGAAACTCTTCGTTCTTCTTGTCTTTTAACATCTTGTCTAAAAGTCTCTCGAGCTTTTGTCTGTCGGTATGCTGCAGGTCGGCGCACGATGCGATATTGAGCCGTGCGTTGAATTCCATCTCATAGGAGGGGTTGCATTTCAGCACTTTCTCGTAGTATTTCGAGGCCGTGGGGCGTTTGTCGAGCTCTTGGTATATTTGTCCTAAAATATAGTAGATACGTGCTTTCTGTTCACGTGAAGGCTTTTGGTCGAGGGCGAGTTTCAAGAAGTTGACACCTTTCTTGTATTTTTCCTGTGGCAGCGTACATTCGGCCATCGCCAAGTAGAGGTTCAACTTCTGGCTGGAAGCGAAATTATCTTTCCCTGCCGCCACAACCAGCTCGTCCAGTGCGCTTTCGGCATCTTTGTAGCGAAGGTCCATGGTCGAGCAGCGGGCTTGCAGCACTGCCGCCTCATCGCCGATGGCGGTGCCTGCATACTGCGTCTGTAGCATCTGGCAGGTACTGGCCGCTGTGACGAAATCGTGCTTGTAGAAGGTGGCATAAGCCGTCATCAGATAGCATTTGGGGATGTACGGCACATGCTCCTGTCCGTCGACAAAGATACTGTGTTTCTTGATGCCCTTCACGCTTTTTTCTATTGCCCGGTCGAATTGAGGGTTCAGTGACTGGCTCTCACTCTTTGTCCCCATCTTGTAAACGGGCAACAGGCGGGTATAGTCGTCGCGGTATTGAGCATTCATCATCGCCACCCCTTTTTTCAGGCTCTCGTTGCCGTTCCACCAGATGTTGTAGTGGGTGGTGATATTGTGGAATTGAATGTTGGACCACGTGGCTTTCTGTGTGGAGCAAGCAGACAATGTAAGTAAAAAGAGAGCACAGGATGCAAAAAGGGTGCCACCCGATGCGATCGGCACGTGCAGCTGCTTTTTAATATGTCCCTTTGCGCTCACCTTCTTCTTCATTACTTGCAATTACACATTGAAGCGGAAGTGCATGATGTCGCCGTCCTGCACCACGTAGTCTTTCCCTTCCACGGCAATCTTGCCTGCTTCGCGACACTTTGCCTCGCTGCCTAATGCTACATAGTCTTCATACTTGATGACCTCGGCACGTATAAAGCCGCGCTCGAAGTCGCTGTGTATAATGCCTGCAGTCTGAGGGGCTTTCATCCCTTTCTTGAAAGTCCAGGCTCGACACTCTTTCGGACCAGCCGTAAGGAATGTTTGAAGGTTGAGCAACTTGTATGCGGCTTTGATAAGACGGTTCACACCCGACTCTTTCAGTCCGAGGTCTTCCAGAAACATCTGTTTTTCCTCGTATGTCTCCAGTTCGGCAATGTCCGCTTCGATGCCGGCACCTATCACCAGCACTTCAGCCCCTTCGTCTTTGACGGCCTCCTTCACAGCGTCAACATACTTGTTTCCGGTCACTACGGAAGCCTCGTCCACGTTGCAAACATAAAGGATGGGTTTGGCCGTGAGCAGCATCAGGTCTTTGGCGGCCTCTTGCTGGCTTTCGTCCAGGGGCACTGTGCGGGCGCTGCGTCCGTTGAGCAATGCATCTCGGTAAAGATCCATTACCTCCACCAGTTTCTTGGCCTTGGCGTCGCCGCCGGCTTTTGCCTTCTTAACCTCTTTCTCGTAACGGTTCTCTATGGTCTCGAGGTCTTTGAACTGAAGCTCCAAATCGATGGTCTGCTTGTCGCGAATAGGGTCGACGCTGCCATCTACATGCGTCACATTGTCGTCGTCGAAACAGCGCAGCACGTGGATGATGGCATCGGTTGTGCGAATGTCGCCCAAAAATTTGTTGCCCAGCCCTTCGCCTTTGGAGGCGCCTTTTACAAGACCGGCGATGTCCACAATCTCCACTGTGGCAGGGACGACAGAGGCAGGATGCTCCATTTCGACCAGTTTGGCCAGACGTTCATCGGGTACGGTGATGACGCCCACATTGGGCTCGATAGTGCAGAAAGGAAAGTTGGCAGCCTGTGCTTTTGCATTGCTCAGGCAGTTGAAAAGGGTCGATTTCCCGACATTGGGCAGACCCACTATACCACATTGTAGACTCATTGCTCTATTACTTTTTCAATCAGATATTGGTTTCGGGTGGTCGAGTTGCGGCATATCAGTTCTCCGAGGAAACCTGCCAGAAACAGCATCGTACCCATCAGGATAAACAACATGGAGACGTAGAACCATACGCTGTTGGTAAGGGATATGTGGCCACAGATCCGCATCACACTCACAACGATGAATGCCACAAAACCCAGTAGGAACGACAGACTGCCTATCAGGCCGAAGAAGTGCATCGGCTGTTTGCCGAATTTGGACATGAACATGATGCTCATCAGGTCGAGATAGCCGTTTACGAATCGGTTCAGGCCGAACTTCGTCACACCGAACTCGCGTTTACGATGCTGCACAACCTTCTCCCCTATCTTCCCAAAACCAGCCCACTTGGCGATGACGGGGATGTAACGGTGCATCTCGCCATACACTTCGATGCTTTTCACCACATCGTGTCGGTACGCCTTCAGGCCGCAGTTGAAGTCGTGCAGCTTGATTCCGCTCAACCGGCGTGTAGTCCAGTTGAAGAATTTGGAAGGGATGTTCTTCGCCAGTTTCGAGTCGTAGCGTTTCTTTTTCCAGCCGCTCACCAGGTCGTACCCATCCTCCTTAATCATTCGGTACAGTTCGGGAACTTCGTCGGGACTGTCCTGAAGGTCGGCATCCATGGTGATAACCACATCGCCTTGGGCTTGGCCGAAACCTACATTCAGGGCGGCGGATTTGCCATAGTTGCGGCGGAATTTCACTCCCTTGTAGCGGGGATTCTTGGCATGAAGCTGTTCTATCACTTTCCAGGAGTTGTCTTTGCTCCCGTCGTCAACCATCACCACTTCGTAGTCGAAATGATGTTCTTCCATCACACGGTCTATCCATTCTGCCAGATGCGGCAGCGATTCGTCTTCGTTGAATAGCGGTACTACTATTGAAATATCCATATCTTGATAATTATTGATTCTTCTTTTGTCTCCATGCCACCACTTCGCCTTTCTCGGTGCGGAAGACCAAGGCGGCAAAGAAGGTGATGATAATGCTCATCACTGCCGAGCGGAACCCTGCAATGAATCCCCAGTCGCCAGCGGTGTAACGCTTGACGCTTTCAATGGCCAGCTTGGCATTGGCGCCGGTCTCTGCCGGTTCCATGACATTGATGCGGCATTCGTTGTAGTATTGAACCAGCTGTGTGTTCAACACTCCGCAGTTCAGCCAGGTCCACAAAACATATACCACGGCACTCACCACCCCGATGATCATACCCAGCAGCATCAGCTCTTTCAAGGTCACTTTGCCTTCATCCAATTGTTTGCGGTAATGGTAGGCAGCCCAGAAGATCCCTACGGCCAACACCAGTTCAGTGACGTAGTTTTCCGGAGTAGCCATAGGCTTTGTCGCCAACCAGTCTCTTACCGCCACAATAACCGACATGGCAACACCCACAAGCAGACCGTCGATAAGACCTGCTTTCCGATAGTTGCCGTATATGGTTGATTTATATCGTCTAAAAAACTTAGCCATATTATCTTAGTAAATGCAAATTTACATATTTTTTTTGATACGGATAAAATAATGATTGTTCGTCGCCAAAAATAGCATGGCAGTTGATAGGGCGGTTAACATGAGTAATACAAAATATGTCAGCAAGTTAAATGTGTCTATTGGAATATGAGGGAACTTATATTTTGGGTCGGGTCAACCTTGTTCAGAATATCTCTTCTTTGCAACAATTCCGCTTCGGTGAAATCCTTCCCCATCAGCTGGTCAATGGCTGCGCATAGTGCGTCGGGGGTGTCGGCTATCGTACAAGCATCGCCCAGCGGTGTGCCTTGTACCATGGTGCTGTTTGCCACGCAATAACGTCCTTCGTAAAGGGCGTTCATCAGCTTCAGCTTCACACCTGTCGCCTGGTCGGTAATCAGCAGATGGATGTGTGCCTGCTCGATGAGTCGGTGCATGGCGGCCTCGTCGGGGGTTGAGACAAGGCGCACATTGGCGCGTGTGCTCACAGCGGCCTGAAGGCTGGGGTCTGGGTCTTTCCCTGCAAAAACAAACTGGTAGGGGCAGCGGCTGGCGATATGCTCCAATATGAATAAAGCGGCACGAATGTTTTCGCCCACCGAAAGGTTGCCGTGGTATAAAATATAGTCTCCTTTGCCGATTGCAGAGGTCACCTCGGTGTGACCATGCGATGGGGGCAGCAGAACGACGTTGTTGCAGCCGATGGAAGAGAAATGGGCGGTATCGGCACTTGAGATGGCCAGCACTTTGGTGGCGCTTCTCAATATGGGCTCGTATCGCTGCAGCTTTTTTGCTTCAACGAGATAGAATATCCGTTTCCATATCTTTCTCTCAGCCTGGGCCAGTGACCGGTAGTAGTCGTGTTCCACATTATGGGTGCGGACGTAGATGGGTCTCCCCTCTCCTGCCAGCTGCTCCAATGTCAGGCAGCAATGCAGCCCTTCCAGGAGGATGGGATAGTCGTCTTGGCGCAGGCGTTGCAGCAGCGCCTTGGAGCAACGCGAGGCGACGATGTATGGACGGTATTGTAGCTGATGGCGCACCCCTGTCTCCCTCGGATAGTAGCAGACCTCGTCGCACCATTGTTCCAACTCCTGTGCCGGTGTACGTCCGTATGCATAGCAGTGCAAATGGATGTGTATCCCTGCTTTGGCCAAGGCAACGATACGGTAGTATACATCTATCACACCGCCATAGTCTGCTGGCCATGGCACATTGAACGATACGATGTGGAGATGGTCACTGCTCATTCCGTGTCTCTATTTTCAATCCATCGTATGCTATATGCACGTGCTGTGGCAGTTCTCTGTCCACTTCGGAATAGAGCCCCATCTCATGGCTTACGTGGGTCAGGTAGGCCTCGTGGGGCGACACCTTTTCTATGATTTCCAATGCTTCAGGCAGACAGAAATGCGAGAAGTGCTTTGTTTTTCTTAAAGCATTGATAACAAGAATCTCCACGCCAGCCAATTTGTCCAGTTCTTTAGGCTCGATATGGTTCGCGTCGGTAACGTATCCTATCTTCCCTATCCGGTATCCCAGCACTGGCAGGTCTTTGTGCATAGCCTTTATGGGCATCACCTCCGTGTCGCCTACCATGAATGGCGTGTCGCCGGACAGCTCGTGTATCACGGCTTCGGGCAGCCCGGGGAACTGGTGGTAATCGAAAATATAGTGGTAGTCGCGCTCGATGGCGATGCGGGCCTCTCGGTTGCAGTAAAGGTCCATCTTGCGCCCCTGGACATAGTTGAATGAACGTATGTCATCCAATCCCCCCACATGGTCGCGGTGGGCGTGTGTGATAAGTATACCTTCCAGATGCATCACCCTTTCCCGCAGCATCTGTTCGCGGAAGTCGGGACCGATGTCTATCAGGATATTCTCGCCCTTCTCAGTCTCTATGAGCGCAGCTGTTCTAAGATGCTTGTCGTGGATGTCAGTGGATTGGCATACTGCACACTGGCATGCAATAACGGGTACTCCCATCGAAGTACCCGTCCCTAAAAATGTTAGTTTCATTACTCGTTCTTTACCGTAAGTCTGAATCCCACGCCATGCACATTGACAATCTGTACAGTGGGGTCAACTTTTAAGTACTTGCGCAGTTTGGTGATATACACATCCATGCTGCGTGCGGCAAAGTAGCTGTCGTCCTTCCATATCTTCTGCAGTGTGCTGGTGCGGTCCACCAACTGGTTGAAGTTCATTGCGAACATGCGCAGCAATTCGCTCTCCTTCATGGTGAGACGCTGCACGTTCTCGCCGCAGGTGAGAGTCTGGTGGGCATAGTCGAACACGCAGCTGCCGATATGGAAGAGGTTCTTGTCCGGCTTACCGTCATCGAACGACCGTCTAATCGTGGCATTCAGTCGAGCCAACAGTTCTTCCATGCTGAAAGGCTTGGTGACATAGTCATCGGCGCCGATTTCGAACCCTTTCAGTTTGTCGGCTTCGAGGTTCTTGGCAGTGAGGAAGATGATGGGGATGCGCTTGTCCACGCGGCGGATCTCTTTCGCGACAGTGAATCCGTCTTTCACTGGCATCATGATATCAAGGATGCAGGCGTCGACATCGTCGTTCTGATAAGAGTCGAGAGCCGCCTGTCCGTCAACGGCCAGAAACACTGTGTAGCCTTTTTGGGAAAGATAGGCCTTCAAGATAGTTCCCAGATTGGGGTCGTCTTCTGCAACAAGCAGTTTTATACCTAAGTTCATAATCTCGTTTTTGTTCTGTTTGTATTCATTATTATTTGGATAGGGTTGTCCTGGTAATTACCGACACATTATTCATCAACAATCAGGATACTGTTGATCAGGTCGCCGGGAGCAATCTTGTCGATCACATCGAGGCCTTCCACCACTTTGCCGAAACAGGTGTGTACCCCGTCCAAGTGGGCAGTGTTCTCGCGGTTGTGACAGATGAAGAACTGGCTGCCGCCGGTGTCTTTTCCTGCATGTGCCATGGAGAGCACTCCACGGTCGTGGTACTGCTTTTCTGCGTCGGTCTCGCATTTGATGGTCCAGCCGGGTCCGCCGGTTCCCACACGGTAGTCTCTCGGGTCTCTGCTGTAGGGGCATCCTCCTTGAATCACAAAGTCGGGAATCACTCTGTGGAAACGGAGTCCGTCGTAGAAGTGCGATTTGGCAAGTTTCACAAAGTTGGCAACAGTGTTGGGTACTTCTTTCGCGTATAGTTCTGCCTTCATTGCACCTTTGGCAGTATCGATAATTGCGTACATTATTATAGTAGTTTTTAATTATTATTTCGTTTCAGACAGGGCTTTCTTGCCTTTCAATCTGCATCAATTAACTTAAAAAAAGATTTTTTATTGTGTGTAAACTATATTTTTTTTCATTCCATGGTCCTGGCCGATTTAAAGATTCGGTCCCAGCGTGGACGGGAGTGGTCTTTGTCCCATGAAAAAATGATTCTCACAGCCTTGCCGGCAATATGGTCTTCGGGTACAAAGCCCCAGTAGCGGCTGTCCACCGAGTTGTGCCGGTTGTCGCCCATCATCCAGTAGTAGTCCATTTTGGGTGTGTACTGGTCTGTCTCCTGCCCATTGATGAATATTCTGCCGCCCTTCACCTCGAGCGTGTTGCCCTCGTAGGTGGTGATCACCCGGTCGTAGATTGGGAGGTTCTGGAGTGTCAGTTTCAGCGTCTCGCCGCGGGCGGGGATGTGGACGGGACCGAAATTGTCCGTACTCCATTGGTATAGCTCGGAATGAGGGAAGATGTGGATGCCACCGTCCTCCGTTGAACGGATGTCGGGTACCACTTCAACGACGTCGGGGCGTGCCTGCAGCGTTTTCACCTGACCCTGAGTCAGGGGTACGATATAATGGCTCTCGCTCTCGTACATCATATAGGTCAGCGAATTGGAGAAGTCTTCATGGCTCACGCCAATATCATCCAGCACCTTTCTGGCATTGATGCCGGACTTGAAGAGAATGCCGTAGGTCTGTTGGCTGTAAGGCGGTGTCTCAATGGCCTTGCCGTTGATATATACTGTTTGGTCGATAATCTGGAGGTCCTCGCCGGGTAGCCCTATACAGCGTTTGATAAAGTTCTCCCGCTTGTCGACGGGTCTCACTCTTATTTTGTTCTTCACCATCTGGTTGCCTACAGGCAGCATCTTGGCGTTCAACACATTCTCTCTTCCCATCTCACGTACCAGTTCATGATAGCTTCTGTTGCTCCTCCAGGCGGTACACATCGTGTCGCCGTCCGGGTAGTTGAACACCACCGGGTCGAACCGCTCCACATGTCCCAAGCCACGGTAGCGGTGATATGGGAGTTTAATCCATTTCAGGTAGGATTCAACCTGACCGTTGGAGAAGGGCAGCACGTTATGGACAAGGGGCACCGACAGCGGCGTCATGGCCGAACGGGGGCCGTAGGCCATCTTCGACACCACAAGGTAGTCGCCTGTCATGAGCGACTTCTCCATCGAACTGGAAGGGATGTTATAGAACTCGAACATCAAGGACCGGATAATGACCGCCGCCACCAGGGCGAAGGTGATGGCATCCAGCCAGTCGCGCGCCTGTGTCACCTTGTGTGGCTCCTCATTATGCGGGTCGAAATAGGTGTGTTTGCTCAGCCCAAGATACGGCAGGTAAATCCATGGGAAGATGACGGCAAAGGTCTGTTCGATATAGCGGTAGCGGTGGAAGACATTGGCGGTCTCAACAACCAGCAACAGGAACATGAAGACATTCCATGCTGGAATCAGGAAACCGATGTACCACTTCCACTTCTTTTCCTTGGTATCCTTGCCGCAAATCTTAATCCATACAATGATGTTATACACAGGCACAAGCGCCTTCCACGGCTTCTCCCCGGCCTTCTTGAAAACGAACCACAGGCCGACCAGGCAGCCCACAAAATAGAGAGTCAACAGAATTTCGTATATCATTCTTTTTAGTTTTTATTATTCTTCGGACAAGAACCCGATAGCGATTCCTTGTTATTGATGCATGTTGTATTTTTCAGTTTTTTCCGATAACGTCTTTTCCAGATTATTATTGCACCCGCCATGTTTTTTTATTTTTGGGGTGATTGCAAAAACCATTACCCAGCATGGCCGTCAATCCGACAATGATGATATAACCGGACTGTCAAGCACAAAGAGAAAGAAGGGTTGCCAGCGGCAACCCTTCCATAGTGTCAGCGGAGAAACCAAGGTGGCCTTGATTCTCAATTCCACAAAATCCACCGTGGAGACTTTGAGACTTTGAGACTTTGAGAAATCCTAATATTCAATCACTGTGGAGAGGATGCCGAACATCCACCACGACGGATGTCCTTGCCGAGGGTGAGAAAAACGGGCGTGTTTCTATTTTCTCAAAAGGGTACAAACCACAAGCGCAATCATCGGTATTGCAAACAAACCACAGTAACCTATAAAAGCGGCTATCTTTTGGAACCTATTATAGCGAGGCCTGCCAGTAACATATTCGTGATTGGAAATCAACTCATCATAATGTTTCCGCCTCCATAGATAATATGGCGAGACGGTGACAAGAGAGACTACCGCACCAATGATCATGGCTAGGTCGATACCGCAGCATCGTTCGAGCAAACAAGCAGCTATGGTAAACGGAGTCAGCAGAATAACAAACCAGAAACCACCACCCAAAAAATACAATTGAGAAGGGACATTCCGAATCAAGGTTTTTTTGAGCCTCGCTTCCCACTCATCGCCATACCATCGTTTGTAGATGCTTTTTCTAATCATTTCTGATACATCAACACCTAATTCCATTATGCAATATAGCATGTTCAAAAAAAAATTCATGTTTTTCCTTTCTACTAATGCGTCCAGTCAAATGTCTTTTCCCCTAGGCGTTCGCCGCAATAAGAGGCTCCTATGCCCACTGCAAAGCCGGCTACAGCACCGGGTAGTCCTCCTCCTATTAAAAACCCTGTACCGATAGATGCTAATATACCGCCGGCTGCTCTGCCAAAGGCACCATAAGTCTGTCGAGAGCCAAACCCATATTGCCTTGCGTTAAGTGTAACATCCACCGTGCCAGTGACGATTGACAACGCAGGGGCTCCTTTGGCCATTCTGGTTGTCTTACAGGCGACTTTCCCCAATGAGGTGTTTTTTAACACCTTGCCGTTTCTCCAACTAAGTCCCTTGCCAAATCCTCCCTTGCCAAATCCTTCTTTATTCGAATACATGAGTGTCCCGTCGCCCCGTATTGCGATGTTCCCAGAGAAATTCTCATTCCCCAGAAGATCATAGGAGCTGGCCATGAACGGCAGTATCGGCGGCATGAGGAATTCGCTATTCGTCTCTGAGCATGTGGCACAGGGAACGTAAGCGGCAATGTCCGACGGCATATCCCAATCCTCGTATCCTCCACGCAAACCATCACCCACGACGCCTCCAATTTCAAGGTCAGGATTCCAGCGTTTGGTTTGCAATCCTTCCCCATATAGATATTGTCCATCAGGTGTAGCCTTGTAACCAGTTCCGGCATTGGCCATTCCATTTGGAGTGCGAACAGAATCCATGCCATTGGGGTCTTTTGTAATAATTGGGCTCCATGCACAGTAGGCATAGGGACTAATGTTGGGATATTTATCCGCCATCGGGTCGACGCTCAGCCACATGGTCATCAACTCGTGGTCCAAGTACCTCGCACCGAAGTAGCCGTAGCCGGTCTCCTCGTCGCGTTCTTTCCCCGTGAAAGAACGGCACCAAAAAGCAATGGAATAACCTTGTTCATAGGTATTTATCAAAATGTTTCTGTCGCTACTTTTTGAAGAAAAAGCATCAAAATACATCCATCGAATGCCACCTTCTGACATGGCATTCCTTTCTAATGATATGGTGCAATCCTGTTGCATTTTGGTCGTCTTTCTTAATTGCAAAAATACTATTTTTCTTTGAATTAGGCGAATTATTTGTACCTTTACACCTAAATACAAAGAATAATAATATCATAAATAGTTAATAGAATGAATATTAAAATCGAATCCAATTGTCTTTTTTCTGT
>ONFR01000043.1 GCA_900317125.1 uncultured Bacteroidales bacterium
CCATTAAGCCGATTTTTACAAAAACCTTTTGAATCGCTCAAAACGCCTTCTGCTCCTATATTCAGACTGTGTCGCAGCCTGCAAAATGACTATTAGACCAGTCTTTCTGCTAGCATTACTCGGATTGGTTTCTTGTTCTGGTCAAAAGACAGCATTGAAAGATTCTGACAGAGCAAACCTTATTCAAATGATAGAGAGTCATGATATTACAATGATTTATATTTGGGCAGATTATTGTGAAGCAAGTAAAAGCATGCTTGAGACGAGTATAAAGCCATATATAGAAGAGCTGGAGAGAAACAACGTCGGAATTGTTATCATTCATTATGGCAAAGAGGAAGCAGTCGTTGATTTAAAATCCGAGAACCGATTGGTTATCAATCTGGATCTGTCCATTCCTTTCTTGATTAAGAGAGATGCCAACAAGACGATGCTTAGCCTACTGAAAGATTACAGAAAAACCAAGGCAATGCCGATTCCACTGCTTGTCAATAAGGATGGGCTTGTGGAAAATTACGACGAAGAGGATGGACATTACGGTTATACCCCAATATATAGCCTGTTAACAGTCCACCAATGAAGATGAATGAGGTTGCATTACCCCAAAATGGTTTTGAAAACGCCGATGTAATGCTGCAATATGTTTAAGGTTTTGCCCCTACAGGGCGTTATTTGTATTTCGTTGATTTACCCAAGGCGTTGCCATTGGGCTAAAGATGTTGATGCCCTTTCAGGGCAATTTATAGAGGCTATCTTATGAATTACCATTATTGTTCTTGAGAATAAAGGGAGCGCTGGGGAATCAACGCTCCCTATTATTTTTTAGCGTGCTTTTTTTCGGGCGGGTTTCTTGCCGTGGGTTTGCTGGCCTTCCATTTCGGTGCGGCCGATGCGCCAGGTGAGCCCAAAGCTGATGTAGCGGCTGGTGAGGGTACTTTCGCTTGTGGAAGGATTATAGGGGTTGATGCTTTCGCCGCCTGTGCGGACGGTGCCGAAAAGGTCTGCCACGTTGAGGAAGAGGGAGAGTCGGCGGTCGAAGAGGTCGGTGCTTGCCCCACAGTCGAAGGAGAGGTAGGGGTCGACGGTGGCGAGGAGGGTTTGGGTGCGGCTGCGGTAGGTGGCGTTGGCGAAGAGTTGCAGTTTGTCCCACAGCTTTGTCCAAAAGTTGAGCCGGAGCGAGTAGCAGAGCATATCGCTTTCTTGCCAGTGACCAGGACGATACTGCACAAGGTAGTAGTCATCAAAGAGATTGGCGTAGAAACGGATGTTCATGAAGTCGGTTGGGCGCAGGGTGGTGTTAAGCCCGATGCCGGTGTTGCTGGCGGAGCCGATATTGAAGGGCTGTGAGAAGGCGACGATGCGGCCGAAGCGGTCGCAGTAGGCTACGTCGGTGAGGGTGCCTGTGTGGTCGCTGTTGGCGTTGAACCAAGCGGTGAGGCCTATGGAGCCGAGGTGGTCGAAATAGCGTTCCCAGCCGAGTTCGAGGTTGTTGGCATAGCCATTGCTCAAATTGGGGTTGCCGGTGCTGTAGCTGTCGTAGTCGTAGATGGTGAAGCGTGTGAGTTGGGTGGCGGTAGGTGGGGTGACGTAGTGGGTGTAGCTGAGGGTGAAGTTGTGCATGGATTCGGTGCTGTAGCTGGCATGAACGGTGGGGCTGAAGTTGAGGAAATGTTTGCGGACGTTGCCGCTGTCGGCTTCAGGGTAAGCAAGGTTGTACCATGCGTTGTCGGCATTTAACGAGGCTCCGAGGGTAAGCCGTCCGAAACGGTGTTCGGCTCCGGCATAGATGGAGAGTTCGTAGGTGCTGTTGGTCATTGAGTAACTGCGCAGGGTGTCCACCATGTTAGTGACTTCGGCATTGGATAGGGTTTCTTTCACCGCTTTGCTTTCGGGCGAGAGAGAGGCCATGATGCCAAAGTCTACTTCACCGTGACGGCTGTAAGGCAAGGCGATGTCGGCCATGATGCCGTGCCACTGCGTGGGATTGTCGCTCCGGTTGAGCCGCATGAAGTCAAGTGCCGGGAGGCTGTCGTGGGTTCGGTTGTCAGCTTTGTAGGCGCGGGTGGTGGTCAGGGTGCCGGTGTAGTCGAAAAAGAGCATGCCGCCGAGGGTGTCGAGTTTTTTCTCCAGCATCACACCGAAGCTGAGGTCGCCCATGGTGTTGCCGTTTTTTATAGTTTCGTTGTAGAAATAGCGTCCGGGGTTGTGGATTAGTTCGATGCGTTCGGTACGTGAGTCGAGGTGGCTGCTGTCGTGGAGGGCGGTAGTCCAGAGCCAGAGATTGACCATGGTGTTGGAGTCGATGTGGTAGTCGAAGTCTATTCCGAAGTTGCCGCCGAGGGTTCGGTTGCGGCTGTTGCCGCGATTGCGAAGGGTTGAGGAGATGGTGCTGTCGGGAGCCAGCAGACTTGAGTGGTTGCTGGATGTGCCTTGATAGTTGTCGTAGTCGCCGCTGAGGAAGAGGTTGAAACGTACCTTCTCGTTTGCCCATACATAATCTGCCCAAGGGCTGACTTGGGGTTTGCTATTGGCATTGAGGCCGAGGCAGAGCAGTTCGTTGTGCTTCACTTTGGCGGTGGTGATGATGTTGATTACACAGTTCTTTGTGTGGTATTTGGCCGAGGGGTGCGCTATCACTTCGATACGTTTGAGGGTGCCTGCAGGGAGTGATTTGAGGTATTGTTTCAGGCCTTCGGCTTTAAGGTGGGAGGGCTTGTTGTTAATCCAGATGGTCACTTCGGCTCCGCCGCGGTATTTGATATTGCCCTCGGCATCGACTTCCACGCCTGGGGCGTTCTGCAGTGCGTCGGTGGCGTTGCCGCTTTGCACACTGGGGTCGTCGCTCACGTTGTAGAACACCTTCTCACCGTTGGCGGAGTAGAGCGGTCGTGAGGCGGTGACTTTGATTTCGCTCAGCATCGTGGCATTGCTTTCCACCACGATGGTCCCGAGGTTGGTGTCTTTGTCCATGTTGATGGTTTGCCAATGGGTATCGTACCCTATTGCGCTTACCCTCAATAGGTATTGGCCTTGCTTGATGTTGGTGAGTGAAAACACTCCGTCGAGGTCGCTTGTGGAGCCACATGCAAAAGAGCTGTCGGCGGCATTGAGTAGCACACAGTTGGTATAGGGCAGGGGCTGCCCTTTGCTGTCGGATAGCTGTCCGGTCAGTATATAATGGTTTTGTGCCATCACGGCACTGGCTATGCCCATTACGAGCATCGCCATGATGATTTTTTTCAGCATAGATTGGTTTTATTAATAATGAAACAAATGGTGACTTTGCAAAGAAAAAGTCGCTCACGGGGCGCGGAGAGCCTCATGGAATGTCACCGATTCGTTTTGAAGCATCGGCACATCCCCAGCATCGCCAAAGAAGGAGATAGCGTTAGAGAGTTCATTATTAATAGTTAGAAGCATTCTGTGTGATACTTTGAAAGTGCAAAGATACGACAGTTTTTTAACATACAAAGAAATAATGTCAAAATTCATCAAAAATAAAGAGTAATGGTGCCCTATCGCCCCTTGTATGGTTTATCGGGTTATAACCAGATAAATGAGATTGAAATGACGGTTTTTCGGTTATATCCGAAAATATTCGTATATTTGCGGCGTATTTGATGTTAAGACTGGTTGGGCGGTATTGATGCAGCCAAAGAAATCCGTCGTTTGTGCAATAAAACAGATTCTGTTCCGTTATCGTGATGAATGTTGAACACATAAACACTTACGCAATATGGAAGCAACAGGGGCAACGCAATTAAATCCTGCACAGTTGAACATCTTGAGACTCATGTCATATATCGACACGGAACAAGAGCAGAATGAATTGCAAGATATTCTGCTCCAGTTCTATCGGCAAAAGACCGACCGTCTGCTGCAGCAATTCCAGAAGGAGAATAACATTACTCAACAGACATTGGATGAATGGTCGAACCTGCACGAGAGAACACCTTATAGCAAATGAAAATAGTTCTCGATACAAACTGTCTTGTCAATGTCATCATGCCAGGGTCGTACAACAATGACATCTGGCAAGCGTTCCGTGCAGGCAAATACAAGTTGTGTGTCTCCAACGAAATCCTTTTTGAGTACCATGAGATTTTAGCAAAACGATACAACAACCTTATTGCTAATACCGTGCTCAAGGAGTTGATAGAGACACCTAATGTTATACGTATCAGCCCTGATTTTCGCTTCAACATGATTACAACCGACCCTGATGACAACAAGTTTGTAGATTGCGCCATTACGGCGGGTGCCACCTATATTGTCAGCAATGACCGCCACTTCAGTGAGCTTCAACGTTATGATTTCCCAAAGGTCGATGTGCAGACGCTCGCAGAGTTCCTGAACATAGTAAGGAGTTTGTAAAAGAACTTGATGCAGATAATGCCGCCGCCGAATAGGTGGCGGTTTTTGTTTGGAGGAGGAAGAAGGGGGCAATAATTTCGGGGGATTGGCGTTAATAATAGGAGAATTGTTAATGATAGATGACTGTTTCTGATATATTAAACGCGCTGATGGCAGTTATTAATGCCATGAGTCCCTATCTGTTGCTTGGCTTCCTCATTGCGGGGGTGCTACATGTGTTTGTGCCGAAAAGGTTTTATGTGCGGTATCTCTCGCGTGACAACAAGTTGTCGGTGCTGTGGGCGGCCTTGCTGGGTGTGCCGCTGCCGCTCTGCTCGTGCGGTGTCATTCCCACTGCTGTCGGGCTGAAGAACGAGGGTGCGTCGAAAGGGGCTGTGGCATCGTTCCTCATCGCCACTCCGCAAACGGGCATCGACTCTATCTTGGCCACCTTTTCGTTGATGGGTTTGGGTTTCGCGGTGGTGCGTCCTGTGGCTGCGCTGGTGACGGGTGTTTGTGGTGGCTTACTGGTGAACCGGTTTACGAGTGTCGATGCAGTCGTGACACCCTCAGAGAACAATTGCACCGTTGAACACGGCAACCGTCTGTGGCGTGTATTCAAGTACGCCTACTTCGACATGATTCAAGACATCGGGCTTCGGCTTGCCATCGGCCTTGTGGTGGCCGCCCTTATCAATGTGGCCGTTCCTGATGAGTTTTTCCTCTCCTTTGGCAAGCAGCCGTTGCTTCAGATGTTGGTCATCCTCATTGTGGCGGTGCCAATGTATATTTGTTCCACTGGCAGCATCCCTGTGGCAGCTGCGTTGATGATGAAGGGCCTCTCACCAGGAGCCGCACTTGTGATGCTGATGGCCGGTCCTGCAGTCAATATTGCCTCTATCCTTGTGGTTCGCAAGTCGATGGGCAGTCGCTTCACGTGGATTTACTTGCTCACCATTGTGGGCTTCTCCGTTCTCTTCGGATTGCTGATAAACGCTTTTGGCATCAATGCCATTGGCATGTCCGAGGGATGCGGTATGCACAGCGCCTGCTGCCCGTCGGAGGCAGCTTCGCACAGCGTCTTTCAAATGATATGTTCGTCACTATTAGTATTGTTCATCATAATAGCACTTACTATGAAATTCCTCAGTAAATTCAAGAAACAAGAAGTTGTTGCCGGGACGGTGGTCTATGCAGTCGAAGGTATGCACTGCAATCATTGCAAAGCCGCCTGCGAACAAGCTGTCGGCAAAGTGAAAGGCGTCGACACCTGCGAGGCCACCCCTGCAGCCAATACCCTCGTTGTCACGGGTACCGCTAGCGAGTCCGACATTCGCGCTGCCGTCGAGCAGGCAGGGTTCGAGTTCAAAGGTACGAAATAAGGTGTAGTGGCGTACGCTATATGTAAATGACCATTTATATAAATGGGGATTTATATTGTGAAGAATCAACATAAGAAACAGAAGTCGCCGAGTAGGTGGGTTGTCACTATCGGGTCGCTGCGGTTTGAGGCGCGGGGAGTGCGGTATGGAGCAAAGCGGCGGGCGGAGATAAAGGCGGAGAATCTGTTTTATTTGGCGTATTGGGATGAGGAGCATCCGGAGCGGCAGGTGGAGCTTTTCAGCGAGTCATTGGCGTTGAATCCGCGGGACGGTATCGTGTATCTGAACCGCGGTATTGCTTACGATGCATTGGGTGATATGGAGCGTGCGTTAGCGGACTTCGAGCAGGCGATACGGCTATGTCCCAAACGGGCGGAGACATTTAACAATCGTGGTTATCTGCGCTATAAGCAGGGGGAGTATGAGCAGGCGATTCCCGATTTCACAAGGGCGATAGAGTTGAATCCCGACTACGCGCAGGTTTATTGCAGCCGGGGCAGTGCCTACGGTATGCTTGGCCGCCATGAGCAGGCGATGGATGATATAGAGCAGGCCATCGAGATAGACCCCGACTTCTTGTTGGCATACGTCAACCGAGCAGCCTATTACCTCAATTTCGACCGCATAGGTGAGGCAGAAGAGGAACTGAAGTATGTGCTTGACCACGAGCCCGACGATGCCACCCGCGAATTGACGGAGCAGTATTTGGCGATGTGCCATGAGAAGAATAAAGAGTAATGAAGCCGATGGACAAAGAACAGTTTCTGCAAGGATTAAAAGATAATCTTATCCTGTGGGATGTAGGGCGGATGTTCCACACACGGCTGTCGGATGCAATATTGGAGGATTTGGCGGCGTTGGGGATAGAGTCGGCAGATAGGGAATTGACCACAAGAAAGGATTGTGAGGAGGTGGCATTGTTGATTGTAGCCCAAAGGAGAAATATGGATGAAGCCCTTTATTCTGACTGCATGGCAGAGCTGCGTGAGATAAAGGACGATATGAAATGGCTCGCTTCTAAAACGGGCAAACGTGTGATGGCAATAGAGCGGTGGCTTGTTGCGGCAAGACAGAAGGCTAAGGAGTCCTTCCCCTATAACGAAATTGTCATGGGTAGGGACATGATGGAGGAGCCGGACAATCTGGTGGTAGGTATCGTTGCAGAAACACGTGAAGAATGCAATACGATACAAAATACCATTGAGAGTTGGTATCCGCCTATAGAACCAAATTACAAAGTTTATATTGTCTCTGAACAGCGTTAGGAGTTCATCCTCGGTTGCGGACTTCGGCGTCGGTGCGGAAGAGGTCGTCGAGGGTGGGCTTGGCGATGAAGGGTGCCTGTTGCATCTGCTCTTCGACAAAGTCGGCTATCTGCAGGAAGGTGATTTTGCCATCGATAAATCGTTGGACGGCCACTTCGTTGGCAGCGTTCATAATGCAGGGCATGTTGCCCCCGCGGGCGATGGCATCATAGGCCAACTGGAGGCAGCGGAAGGTCTTTGTGTCGGGCTCCTCGAAAGTGAGTTGGGGATACTTTGTCCAGTCCAAGCGGGGCAGGTGGCTCTCGATACGGGTGGGGAAACTGAAGGCATACTGGATGGGGGTCTCCATTGTGGGGACACCCAGTTGTGCCTTGATGCTGCCGTCGATAAACTGCACCATGGAGTGAACGACCGACTGGGGATGGACAAGCACCTGGATGCGCTCGGCAGGGATGTTGAAGAGCCAGCGGGCTTCGATGACCTCGAGGCCTTTGTTCATGAGGGAGGCAGAGTCGATGGTGACTTTGCGTCCCATGCTCCAGTTGGGGTGTTTCAGGGCATCGGCAAGGGTGACATGCTCCAGCTGCTGGCGTGTGCGGCCGCGGAAGGGTCCGCCAGAGGCGGTAAGGAGAATCTTGTCCACGTTGCCCATCTCGCCCACGAGGCTCTGGAAGATGGCCGAATGCTCGGAGTCGACAGGCAGGATGGGGACATTGTTGCGGGTGGCGGCATCGGTGACTATCTGCCCGGCTACCACCATGGTCTCCTTATTGGCCAACGCAATAGGCTTGTGGTGCTCGATAGCGCGAAGCGTGGGACGGAGGCCGGCAAAACCCACGATGGAGGCCAGCACCATGTCGATGGAGTCCATCTCCATTAGGTCGGCAATGGAGTCCATGCCTGCAAAGACCTTGATGTCGTGAGGGGATAGTGCTTCCTGCACCTGCTGGTATTTGCTCTCGTCGGCGATGGCCACAGCGTTGGGGTCGAACTCCAGAGCCTGTTGAATAAGAAGGTCGGCATTGCTGCCTGCACAGAGCACCTCGACAGCAAAGAGGTCGCGGTGGCGGCGTATCACATTGAGTGCTTGGGTTCCGATAGAGCCGGTGGAGCCCAGTATAGCTATCCGTTTCATTTCTTGCGTTTGTTTTTCTTAGATTTATCCTGCTTCTTGCTCTCCTTGGTCTTTTTTTCAATATCCTTGCGTAGCAGCGAGTCGGCACGACTGCGGCGGTAGACGATATCTTTGTCGTCGTCGACATCGGTGGTGATGGATTCGGCGGTGGTGATTGTCTTGCCGTTGAGTACGTCCTGGATAATCTTGATGTGTTGTTCGTGTTGATCGATGACAATCTCGAGTGAGTCGATGACCTGTGCGTTGCGGATGGTCTCTTCCCGCAGTTCGGGGTTGACGAAGCCTGGGACGAGTCCGCGCAGCGGGGTGAAGGCGATAAGCAGGGAGGCCAGAATCAGCAGCACGATGAACGTGATACCGGCATAGGTGAAGATATTGGCACCGGTCAGTTCGGCCGAGAAGGTCTCTTTGAAGGTATCGGTGTCCATCACCACAAAGCGGTGCTTGTGGTGCATCCGGTCGCGGAAGTCCTGCCATTTGTTAGAAAGGCGCAGCCTCAGGGCTGCGCCTTTCTTGTTTATCGCATTCTGATCAGGATTGTCCATTAGAAGAATTTGTTGCGCTGGTCAACAACCTTAGCATGGTCTTTCAGCACCTGCTGGATGTTGCGGAGGCCCTGCATGAAGCTCTGCTGTTTCTGGCTGCGGATGGCAGCGGGGTCGGGAGCGGAGGGGTTCTCGCCTTTGGCGGTGACCATGAACATGTAGACACCGTTGGCACCCTGGATGGGTCCTACGAGGGTGTTGGGTTCGGCAGCGACGATGGAGGACTGGACTTTGGGCTCCATGCCGTATTTGCCCAGGAAGTAGTCGTTGAAGGAGATGCTGTCGAGGGTGTCGAGAGTTACGTTCATCTTGGTGGCGATAGCGTTGAGGTTGGCACCGGCGTTCTTAGCCTCTTCGATGCGGGCTTTCAGCAACTCGGCTTTCTTCTCGATGCGCACTTGGTTCTCGATGTTGGGGCGGATCTGGTCGAGTGTAGCGTATCCCACTTTGTAGATGTCCTTCAGGGCGGCAACGATATACATGTCGTCGGCCTCGAAAATCTGGTCGGCCACATCGCCGGCGTTGGTCTTCTCGTTGAAAGCCCACTGGACGATGCTACGTGCGTTGTTGATACCAGGGATGGAGTAGGACATGGAGGTGGCCATAGCATTGCGCATCTGCAGGTTCTCGGCCTGAGCTGTAGCGGTCATCTCGGCAAAAGTGCGGTTGTTGCCGGCAAAGCGGTTGGCATTATTATAGATGTTGCGAGTGGTGCCCTCGGAGGCGGCAATGGTGCGGGTGATGGTGGCCACGCGGTATTTTCTGTGGGGAGTGGTCTTGCCGGTCACTTTCACCACGAAATAACCAACCTCGTTGGGGTGTTTCACCACGAACACACCGCCTTCGGGAGTGTTGATGATGTCCTCGTTCAGGAAGCCGTAGTTGCCGTCGAGCTGCCACTGCATATCGCCGTTGTTGTCGGCCTTCTGAGGATCGTCGGAGTATTTGGTCACAGCCTCTTCGAAGGTCATGGCGCCGCTGCGGACAATGTTCACCACACTGTCGGCAAGGAGTTTGGCCTGCTCGTCGCCACGGGTGATGTTGCCGCCGACTTTATCGTTGAAGATATAAATGGCGCTGGCACGAAGACTGTCGGGACGGTTGGCCACGTTGAGCACTTTGGCCATCATCCACTCGTTGCCGACAACGCGGGGGCTGATGAAAGAGCCTTCGCCGGCAGCCATAATGGCGGAATCCATGGGCGAGGCAAACTCGTTAGCCTTGCGGTAGGTGGAATCGTAGCTGTGGTCGGACTCGGCATTGACGAAGAAAATCAGCTCTTCGGGAGTCTGCTGCTGGAATTCCTCCCAAGTCTTCTCAACGGCGGCCTGAATGTCGGCCAAATCCTGCTGAGTGGGGACGATGGGGTAAACGATGTAGTTCAGCTCACGCATCTCGTCGCGCAGGCGGAACTCGGCTTTGTGCTTGTTGTAATATTTCTGGTAGTCCTCTTCGGTAAGGGTGATTTCATCGTCGGCAACCGACTGGTAGGTGACGTTCATGGCGATGGCGTTGCTCACCTTGCTGCTCAGGTCGGCCATTTGCTTGGCGATGGCGGTGGGCATATACATGCCGCGGGAGATGAGGCTGCTGTACTTCTGCTGTTTGCGGTCGGTCTTAACGGCTTTCTCAAGCTCAACCCATTGCATGCGCTGCATGGTGTCGAGGTTCTCGAAGTTGTCCACATAGTACTGGATAGCCTGGGTCTGGTATTCACCGGTCTTGGGGTCGGTGAAACTCTGACGGAGGTAGGGGTGGATAAAGGTGCCCACATACATGTCGTTCAGCTCGGCGGGGCTGACGGTGAGGCCCAGTTTCTCAAACTGCTCGTCGGTGAGGGTCTCGCCCACGAGGGTCTGCCACACTTGGTCGCGCAGCTGGTACTCCACGTCGGCGGGTATCTGGTTGACACCCTGCTGGCGCTTATAGTTGTTTTCCATCTCTTCCGTCAGTTCGGTGAAGCGTTGGTAGGTGATGGTTGAGCCGTTGATTTTGCCCATGTCGGGGATGCCGCGATTGTTCTTGGTCAAGTCACCGATAATGAATGCAACGATAGCCACACCGACAACGGCAACGGCTATCCACGAGTGTTTTCTAATACTTCCTATAATTCCCATTTGTGAGTATTTTTGTTATATTATTTATATTTATTTTCGCTACTTTAAGCGTGCAAAGGTACAAAGAAATTTTAGTGTACGAAACTTTTTTGCCGAAAAAAAGTTGTACCAATGGAATATAGACCTATATATCAATAGGTTGCGGACAAATAAAAAACTCACAGCTCTGCCTCGAAACCAAACGGAATCAGGCCTTTCACACCGCTTATTTTCCGAATTCGGCCTCCGTTCAGATAACAGAAAATTGATATTTCGTTTCCATATCTCATCTCATATTCCGCCATCGTCTGGCGGCAGGCGCCACAGGGCGAGGCCTCGCAATATTGTCCGTCGTGGTACCCCACTACCGCCAGTGCTGTCACTGCCAGCGATGGGTATTGGGCCGAAGCGCTGAACAGCGCCACCCGCTCGGCGCACAACCCCGAAGGGTAGGCGATGTTCTCCTGGTTGCTGCCTGTCACCACGGTGCCGTCGGCCAGCAGCACGGCAGCCCCCACATGGAAACGGGAATAGGGTGCATAGGCCGTCGCAGCGGCCTTCATGGAGCGTTCCATCAGTTCCCGCTCGGCAGCGGGCATCTCATCCAGCGAGTCGTACTCTATGTAGTTGATAACAAGTTTCTTTTCTTTCATATTAATATTATCATGAGAAATTCCTGACATAGAAACAATAATTATCAATTATTTCTTTTTATCTTTGCAAATCAAAGATGAAAACGCTCGAATTTGGAAAATATTGTGTTCTTGGTCTTTCTCCCATGGACGACATCACCGACCTCCCTTTCCGGCAGCTCTGCAAGGACTTCGGGGCCGACCTCCTCATCACCGAGTTTATCGCCTCCGAGGCCTTGAACCGCGAGGCCGAGAAGAGCTACCGCAAAATGCTCTTCTCCCCCTCGCAACACCCCATAGGCATACAGATATTCGGCGCCGACGAAGACGAACTGCTGCGCTGCCTCGACATCGTCGAGCAACAGGAACCCGACTTCATCGACATCAACTGGGGCTGTCCTGTGCGCAAAGTGGCAGGCAAGGGCGCCGGCAGCGGCATCCTGAAAGACATTCCCAAGATGCTGCGGATTACCGAGGCTCTCGTCAAACGCTCCCGTCTCCCTGTCACCGTCAAGACACGTCTGGGGTATGATGCCGACGACAAACCCATTGTCGAGTTGGCCGAGCGGCTGCAGGATGTGGGCATTGCCGCCCTCAGCATTCACGGCCGCACCAAGACCCAGATGTATCAAGGCTCAGCCGACTGGACCCTCATAGGCCAGGTGAAGAACAACCCCCGCATGCACATCCCCATCTTCGGCAATGGCGATATCACCACTCCCCAGCAAGCCATCGAGGCCCGCCAACGCTACGGTGTCGACGGCATCTTGATTGGCCGAGGGGCCATCGGCAACCCCTGGATATTCGAGCAGACACAACGGCTGCTGCGTGGCGAGGAAGAACGTCCGGTCACCGTAGCCGAACGTGTGGAGGTGTGCCGCCGCCACCTTCTGGCCGCCGTCGAATTCAAAGGCGAGCATACCGCCATGTTCGAGATGCGCAAGCACTATGGCGGCTATTTCAAGGGGCTCCGCGACTTCAAGCAGTTCCGCATCCCCATGGTCAACACCACCACCCTCGACCAAATCCTCCCCATCCTTGACCGCGTTGCCGAATACTACAAATAGCGGTATCCCTGTGAAGCGAGGGGAATCTCAACCATTTTCAAGGAAAGTCAAGTTTGCGACTTTTTCGGAATATTCGCTTTTCCAAAAGCGAATACAGCCTGTCAGTAATCGCCTTTTGCATGAGGTGTACAGCGAAATAGTAGAAAACTGGCGATTCGTCCCGACAGGGACAAGACCTTGCATAACACGGTACAAGAGGACCGCGTCCTCGCAGTGCCGTGATAAGACAACCAATAGACCGGCGTCCTGTTAGGGACGCGACACAAAACGGATAAAACAAATCCACATAGAGAGTGCGTGATAGCTCTTCGACCCTTCTTCACACCCCCTTCACAGGCTATTCTATTCTTCGGAGCCCCTCTCAGTCAATACAGCAACCCGAACATCCATAACGGAATGCGGTTGTGGCTGCCAATCTCGATGCCGTCAATTGCAAGAAAACTGTCCTCCACATCCTTAATCTGCTCAAATGTCTTGTTCTTGCCTCCCATCTCAAACAGGTATTTTTGGTCAACAAGGAAGTCTCCTTGAGCAGGTGAACACACTTCGTGCCCGAGCGACAGCTGGTTCAAGAAAAACGTCTCTCGCAGCGTCCCCTCATTGACACGGCTGCCCAACGCATACATCAAGTTCGTGTTACCGAGGAATATTTTTTCCGGGTTGACCAGGTGCTTATAGTCCTTAACGTTGCGGGTAAGAAGCAACACCAGCCCCGCACGATCAAGCGTATACAGCATCTTCAAGCACATATCGCGTGTTGTCTCCAGTTGGGCCGACAATTTCGAGATATTCGGCACCAATGGGACGTTCCCAGCCACAACCATAAGCAGCTGTTTTGTCTTTTGGATGGTCGCATAGGAAACATTCTCCACCGCAGGCATATCCGACTCAATTACCAATTTGGCCGTCTCGTCAAGTCGTGCCAGATAGTCGCTACCCGCTTCAATATGAAAAGGATAGTAGCCCTCTTTCAAGTAGTTGGAAAAGTGCTTTGTTACAGATATGTCCTTGCAAATATCCATTGCTGCCGTCTGATGTTCTTCAAACAATTGACCAAGTGGCAACGGTTGTACATCCTTAATCTTGTTGATGGCAAGATACTCACGGAAAGACAATCCCTGCATGGTATAGAGCGTCTGACGACGGGAAAGGTCGGCACGCGAATGGTCTATCTCAAGCATACTGCTGCCCGTATATACAATGTTTAAGTCATCGTAAGTGTCATACAGGTTTTTAATGACGATTGCCCAGTTGGGGTACTTGTGTACCTCGTCAAGAAACAAATGCCGGATGCCGCGCAGATACAGCCAGTCTGCCAGTTCAGGCAGCGAGTGCGACTGAAACCACAGATTATCCAGCGATACATAAAACACCGTGTCAGTTTTCTTATATGCCAATTTGATACGTTGCAACAGCAGAGTGGTCTTGCCCACACCCCTAGCACCTTTAATGCCGATAAGCCGGACATCCCAATTAATGGTCTTATACAGGTATCTTACAAACCTTATATCAACCCTATTAATCTTTGCAAGATACATGTTTTCAAACAACTGATAGTCTTCTTGTGTCATAATTGTTCACTTTTTCAAAATGCAAAGATACAAAATAATTCGCTTTTGCAAAAGTGAATTTTGGATCTTTTTTCGCTTTCCCAAAAGCGAATGCTGCTAGTCAGTAATCGCCTTTTGCATGAGACACTCAGTGAAAGAGTAGAAAACTGGCGATTCGTCCCGACAGGGACGCGACACAAAACGAGTAAACCCACCTAAAGAGTGCATGATGGTTCCTCCACCCTTGTTCAATCTCCCTTTGGGTCGGGCAGCAAGAAGTCTGCAATGTTGTCAGTCGTGATAACCTGAAATTCGGAATTAGGGTAGGCCTCGGTGAAAGTCTTGGTAATGGATGCTTTTGCTCGCGGGTTCCATTTCATTTCGTATGCATGGAGATTCCCGCCGCCCTCTTCCAGATAGTCTATCTCCTGTTGCTGTTTGGTCCGCCAGAAGTAGCGGTTCACCCACCGATGGTAGTACTCGTTGCTCTTCATCCTTTCGGCAAT
>ONFR01000045.1 GCA_900317125.1 uncultured Bacteroidales bacterium
GCCCCTCTCCGTGGCGGGGGGTAAACGTTGCCGCTCCATGGCGCAGGGCGGGCAGGCAGAACAAGGTACGGGGCAGGTTTTTTCCCCGTGCATTGCACGGTCCGGCAGTTAGACCCTAGGAGTTTTCGGTTTCCTGACGACCGATTTGGGTTAAATGCATGCAGGCGGCCATCCGGCGCACGGCACGGCCCGGGGAAGGCGGAGTCTCTCGACAGGCACGCAGACGGTGACGCATGCCTGCGGGGAACCGCTCCACACAGCCATGCGCCCCATACCTGGGCTTCAGCCCCCTCGCGCCTCACTCTTTGGCCGCTCTTCCGCCACACTTGGTTTACCCATAATATAATATATATATGTAGGTAGGGTAAAACTAAACAATGGGTAGATTAAAGCCCCACCCCCCTTCAAGTCGGTGAATGAGGGGTACAGTTTTAACTCAAATCGGAGCCAAAAGAGAACAAAAAAACGGCTCAGGACAAAATCACTATAAATAATGATAGCATATATCAAAAAGAATAAATAACTTTGCCTTTTAAAGAAAAACACAACAAATAATGCTTCTATCTGATTTACAGACTGGAATGAGTGGCGTAGTGGTACGCGTTGCAGGGCATGGCGCATTCCGCAAGCGAATAATCGAGATGGGATTCATCAAGGGTGTAACCGTTCAGACGGTACTGAACGCCCCACTGAAAGACCCCATCAAGTACCGCATCATGAACTTTGAAGTGTCGTTGCGGCGCAGCGACGCCTCGAAAGTGGAGATTGTCACCCTCGAAGAGGCCGAGAAAGAGATTGGCAGCCACAAAGACTTCAAGGCCATCGATGCACCAGAGAAGAAACTGGAGCACATAGCCGAACACCGCACACACACTATCAATGTGGCACTGGTTGGCAACCCCAACTGCGGGAAAACCAGCATCTTCAACATTGCCGCCCACGCCCACGAACGTGTGGGGAACTACAGCGGAGTGACGGTGGACGAGAAAGTGGGAATCTTCCAATACGAAGGCTACACCTTCAACCTTGTCGACCTACCGGGCACCTACAGCCTCAGCGCCTACTCGCCCGAAGAGCTATACGTACGCAAACACATCCTCGAAAAGAATCCCGACATCATCCTCAACGTAGTGGACGGGAGCAACCTGGAGCGCAACCTCTATCTTACCACACAGCTAATCGACATGGACATCACCATGGTGATGGCGCTGAACATGTACGACGAGCTGAAGAGGAGTGGCGACAAACTGGACATAGACCAACTCTCCACCCTGCTGGGCATGCCTATCGTCCCCACCACAGGCCGGACCGGTGCAGGCATCGCCGACCTTTTCGACAAAATCATAGAAGTGTTCGAAGGGCGCGACACCAAGACCCGCCATATCCACGTCAACCATGGCAAGGAACTGGAACAGGACATCTCCACCTTGCGCACTGAGTTGTACGAACACGGCTTCAGCGACCATATAAGCACCCGCTTCCTGAGCATCAAACTGTTGGAGAACGACCACCAACTGGAGCAACACGTCCAGCAGCGCGACCCCGACGGCAGTGTGCTGAAAATGCGTGACCAGATTGCCGACAACTTCAGGCGCAACAGCGGTCGGCGACTGGTGGACAAGGACATCAGCAAAGGCCATCAGGTAACCATCGAGTCCGACCATCAAGACATCGAATCCGCCATCACCGACGCCAAATACGCTTTCGTGCGCGGAGCCTTGGCCGAATGCTATGTCAAAAACGAGAAAAGCACCCTGCATGCACATACCGACAAAATCGACGCCGTGGTAACCCACCGCTGGCTAGGCTACCCTGTGTTCCTCATCATTATGTTCATCACCTTCTTCTGCACCTTTGCCGTGGGGCAGTACCCCATGGACTGGCTCGACTCCCTTTTCAGCTGGCTGGGCGAAGTGGTGGGTTCGGCCATGAGCGAAGGACCTCTCAAAAGCCTGCTCTGCGATGGTATTATTGCCGGCGTAGGCTCAGTGCTTGTATTCCTGCCCAACATCCTCATCCTCTACCTTTTCATCTCCTTCATGGAAGACAGCGGCTATATGGCCCGCGCCGCCTTCATCATGGACAAACTGATGCACCGCATGGGTCTGCACGGCAAAAGCTTCATCCCCATGATTATGGGATTCGGCTGCAACGTCCCCGCCATCATGGCCACACGTACTATCGAAGACCGCAAAAGCCGCCTGCTCACCATGCTGGTCATCCCAATGATGAGCTGCTCGGCACGCATACCTGTCTACGTCATCCTTGTGTCGGCATTTTTCAGCAAATACGCCGCCATTGTCCTCACAGGGCTCTACTTACTGGGCATGATAATGGCCGTGCTGATGGCCAAACTGTTCAGCCGCTTCTTTGTCAAAGGCGAGAGCCTGCCCTTCGTCATGGAGCTGCCGCCCTACCGCATGCCCACCGCCAAAGCAGTGCTCCGCCACACTTGGGAGAAAGGCAAGGAATACCTGAAGAAAATGGCCACCATCATCCTCGGAGCCAGTATCATCGTATGGGCACTCAGCTACTTCCCCACCAACGACAACCGTCAGCTGCAAGCCGAAAACTCCTATATGGCCAAGATAGGAAAGACCATCGAACCCGCCATGCGTCCCTGCGGATTCGACTGGCGGCAGAGCGTCTCGCTGCTGGCTGGTGTGGGAGCCAAGGAAGTGGTAGCCAGCACCATGGCCGTGGTATATGCCACCTCCGACGACGAAGCGCAGGAGCTTGAAGCCAGCTTTGAAGAGGAGGAGGGCGAAAACCGTATCTCCGAACTGGTACGCGACAACATGACACCCCTCTCGGCGGCCAGCATGCTGCTGTTCATACTCCTGTACATGCCGTGCATCAGCACCGTGGTGGCCATCAAGAACGAGAGCGGCAAATGGAAATGGGCTTTGTTCACTGTGGCCTACACCATCGGATTGGCATGGCTCGTCTCAACCGCATTCTTCCAATTAGGCAGCTTAATACTATAATATATATGGTACAAACCATCATAGCAATATTGATAGTGGCGGCAGCAGCAGGCCTCGCTGTGCGGCGTCTGTTCCTCACCCTGAAAGGCAAAGGTGGATGTCCGGGCGGCTGCAGCAACTGTCCGGCCCGGGGCGGGGAGTGCCATTGCAACAAAAGTCAATCCTTCCCCGACATCCACCTGGATTAATCCCATCCACGCCTACAACTGTAGAAAGAGCTCGTGGAATGCAATAATTCCATGCGTGGCACGTTATCCAATAGATTAATCATTGTTCCATGGACAGGGAAAAGGAGATAATCAAGCTAACAATCATCGGCAGTGCTGCGAACGTAGTGCTGACGGTGTTTAAGTTTATCGCTGGAGTAGTGGGTCATAGCGCTGCCATGACCGCCGACGCCGTCCACTCGCTCTCCGACCTGCTGACAGATGCCGTAGTGCTGATATTCGTACACATCAGCAGCAAGCCGGAAGACTGCAGCCACGACTACGGACACGGCAAATATGAGACCCTTGCCACCACCATCATCGGTCTTGCCTTAGCTGCAGTGGCCATAGGCATCGGCTACAAATCCGTGACAGCACTCCTCTACTGGTGGCATGGAGGGACTTTGGCCGCCCCGGGCATGGTGGCGCTGTGGGCCGCCCTCGTCTCCGTCATCCTCAAAGAGATGGTCTACCGCTACACTGTCCGCAACGCACGCAGGCTCGACTCCCCTGCCTTGGAAGCCAACGCCTGGCATCACCGCAGCGACGCCCTTTCGTCGCTCGGCACCCTGGTGGGTATCGGCGGTGCCATACTGCTAGGCCACCGTTGGACCGTCCTCGACCCACTGGCCTCGCTGGTGGTGACATTCTTTATCCTGCGCGTGGCATGGAAACTGCTGCGACAGGGCTTTGACGAACTGATGGAAGCCTCCCTGCCCGAAGAGGTGGAGAGCGAAATCCTCGCCATCGTCAACACGTTCCCCGATGTGCAAGACCCTCACCACCTGCGCACACGCCGCATCGGCAGCCGCTACGCCATCGAACTGCACATCCGCATGGACGGCAGCACCCCCCTCAGCATCGCCCACACCCGCACCTACGAGATAGAG
>ONFR01000026.1 GCA_900317125.1 uncultured Bacteroidales bacterium
ACGACAAAGTACAACGCCCCGCACAACCGCCTCCGCAGGCACGCAGTTGTGCCGGGGCCTGACAAAAGAAAAGGTGCCGGGGCTCGGGGTGTGCATGTGACAATGTCCATCCCCCACGCCGCCGGCACCCGGGCACGGAGCGGTCGCTCCTTTCCAAACAACGCACATGCGAATACAATACCATAAATATATAAGGGGAGTTCTATAAATTAAATGACTAAATTTCATTTTGTTATATCAATATTTTTTCGTATTTTTGCAGTATTAACAGAAAAATACAGCATCTATGAAATACCGTAATAATCAAGGCGTTGGACTATTTGACAAGGAGAACACCCTTCAGGAATTACTCGAAAACGGCAATCCGCTGCCTAAGTTGAAGGAAATCATAGACTTTGAGCAGTTCCGCGACATTCTTGAGCCTGTGTTTGATAACACGAAAAAGAAGAGTAATGCGGGTCGCAAGCCGTTCGACCCGGTGTTCATGTTCAAGGTGCTGTTCCTGCAGAGGCTTTACGGCATGAGCGACCCACAGATAGAATACCACATCAAAGACAGGACGAGTTTCCGGGACTTTCTTGACATCCAGAGTGTCGACGATGTTCCCGATGAGAAAACCGTGTGGAAATACAAGGATGCGCTGGCACAAATCGGGACATACGACGAATTGTTCAAGAGATTCAACAGGTATCTCGACAGTATAGGACTGATTGTGAACGAGGGCAAGATTATCGACGCGAGTTTTGTCATTGCCCCACGGCAGCGCAACACCCGCGAGGAGAACAAGAAGATAAAGGAGGGGAAAGGAAAGGAATTGTTCAACGACAACCCACACAAGAAGTGCCACAACGTTGCACAAAGCGAGAGCAATAGGAACTTGTTCCTATTGCCGAGCCAAAGCAACGTCATCGAAGATAAGGACATAGATGCCCAGTGGGTGAAGAAACATGGCGAGCGGTTCTACGGGTACAAGGACAACGTGGAAATATGCAACAAAACCAAGCTGATACGAAACTACACGGTGTGTGCCGCCAACCGCCACGACTCCAAGGAGACGGAGCACGTACTGACGGAGCCGCCCAAGGAGGCCCACGGAGAGCCGGCGTGGCTCGACGCGGAATATGCTGGGATGGAGGATGTGGTGAGAGCGAAACACATGACTCCGATAATCTGCGAGAAAGGCACGAGAGGCCATCCTTTGACGGACGAGCAGAAGGAGCGCAACCGCCAGAAGTCGAAGGTGCGGAGCCGCGTGGAGCATGTCTTCGGATTTATGGAACAGACAATGGGAGGTTTGGTGTTCCGTGGAGTGGGAATGGTGAGGCCAAAAGCCAACATAGCACTGACAAACCTTGTCTACAACATGTGCAGACTTGTGCAGATTAAGAAATACCAACCTAATTTAATTGCGGTCCAATAGGCAGAATATCAAATGATTACCCCCACCCTCAAAAATATGACAAATAATTTATTGTCAAATGAAAAAATAGTCGTATCTTTGTACCCGTAAACCAATTGTTAAACAACGGTTGTCTGGCAGATTATTCTTCATGTGTTCCTGTGAGGATTATTGGTGTAGAAAACAGGGTACGTATGTTGAGAAATATTGTGTATTCAAGTTTCCCGATGGTGAAGACTATTCTCAATATTATGTTATTTTTGATCATTTTAAACTGCAACCCAGTGTAAAACCAGATATTTGTAGGCCAATACGATTGCACAATGGGTACTATCTGAGTAATTCACGTACTTACGATGCAAGTTCATGGACCTATTTAAATTTCACTTACGATGAGTTGGAGGCAGGTCTTGTGCCGGATGATTGGAATAATCATTGGCAGGACTATGTTCTGGTGGATTGTCCGTATGACGAATACTATTCTGTAGTATATCAAGGTTGTCGAAGTTGGGGATTGGAAACGGTGCCGGGTTATTGCCCTCAATGCACCCAAACCTATGGTGTTGATACAGCCTGGTTGAATGCAGCGATAGACAATGGCGATTTCTTTGTTTTACAAACAGTACATAGAAGGAAATAATTGTTGATCATTTAACTTAACATAGCGTCTTTTCCTCAAGGTGTTTATTTTGTTGTAGTTCACAGCCGTAATAGCACATACTCTTTAAAATTCTTTAAACAATAATACTTTAAAAAAACATGAAACATATTAACCATATCATTGTCATTGTTGCCCTGTCGCTCATGGAATCGGGCTGTTGGCTCTACAAACCACAGTTGGCAGATGTGCCACTTATTGAGCATAAGGGCGATGTCAGGGTGGCGGGTTCGGTATATCTATGCCCAGCCACAGGTGCTACAGCGACAATATCGGCTGGTTTGACCAACCGTCTGGCATTGCAGCTGCATACCGATTACGAGTCGCGAGATGTCCACTATTCCCATGCGGCTCTCGGCCTGTACAGGTCATTGGGCAAAAGAGTCCGGGAAGGCTATCTCGGCGTCGGATACGGAAACGGAAATGTTTATATCGATGCAGAAGCGGCCTCGGCGCGTGGTCCATACTTTTGCGGTTTTGCCCAGTTTAATTATGGATGGCATCTAAGTGAGCATAGCGACATAGGACTATCAATGAAAGCAGGGAGGATGTTCTCCTGCTTCAGGGGCGTTTCGAGAGGATACTCTTATGGCGAAGACCCCTTTGGACCACGATGGAGTACACTGCTTGAACCCCAGGTGTTTTTCCGTATAGGCGGCGATTGCGTCAAGTTCCAGACACAGTTGGGCTACATTCACATGTTCCTGTGGCCCCAAGACCCAGTTTTACGCTATGTCCCATTGTCATTTAGTATGGGAATTAATATTACCCTATAATGCAAAGGCTTTATTTTAATCGCTCTTATTTAATTCAAGACTGATTTTTCACAAGGATGGGTAGACTGGGGCGTAAGGGAATGGACGTGCAGGCTTCTTCAAACATGGTTGATGCCACATAGCGCATCATTCTGGCCACTTTCTCGCGGAGTGTCCCCGTCTTGTGTTCCACGACATTGTTCCATGTCAGGTAATTGTTAAGGTATTTTGACGAGACTCCCTTGAATCCGGCGAGAAACAGCTTCAGCTTGGAGTGATATGCATTGAGGTGCTGTATGTGGTATATGCCTTTCACGGTTTTCTTGCCTCCTTTTATCTGCACCAGACCATTGCCGTTGTCCTTGGAAAATCTACGGTAAGAGGCATCCTCGTCGGTGCACAGTGTGGCATCGGGACTCACATGACCGCCGAGCACCTCCCTTACGGCCTTGGTAGAGCACTTGCCAAGCTTGGCCACCTTGCTCACGGCATTCCCCTTCCTGTCGATGGCGCACGGAACGCACACAAGCTCGTCCGACAGGCCTCCTCCCCGCAAGGCTCCTCCTCGCAGAAACTCATCCTGCAATAGCAGAGGTCAAGAAGTGTATCCAATTCCAAATGCACTGTTCACTTAATGCAACCACCATCTATATTGACGAACACGAATGGCACGATTAACAATTTGTTTGATTCGTGCCATTCGTGTTCTGAAGGCAACCTCCAATAATTATCCAAATAATACATTGCTTGGTAATGAGAATTCATGTTTTACCTCTTATTTTAACATGAATTACCGAGTCTCAGCGGACGTCACGCCACGACCCTCTTGGGTCGTTCAATCACGGCTCGATGCTGCCTGCTTCCCGGCTTGTTTTCCGTTATCATATCGAGTAACGATGCTATAACGATACTATCACGAAGCAGGATTGAACGGCCCCTCTCGGTATGTGGTAACCCAAATCGGTCATTAGACGGACCTGGCATAAACCCTAACTAAAAGACAGCTATCTGTCCATCGATGCCGAGGAGGCCGGCGGGGGTGGTGGGGACGTTACGTTTGAGGATGTAGTGCTGGATGACTTTGTCGTCGGTCAGGGTGTGGACGTAGTTGTTGAGGGTGGTGGTGACGCGGACTTGGATGGTGTTGAGACCGGGGTGCAGCAGTGGGGCTGCATTGTAGTATATCCTTTCGCCGTACCACTTCACACCGCAGCTGGTGCCGTTTACTATCAGTTCGCAGATGTCGTACACTTGTCCGAGGTCGAATATGGGGTTGGGGCCGATGCTGTCGAATGGAATCTGTGCAGTGTAGGTGAGGGTGCCGGAGAAGTCGTTGAACGGTGTTTCGCGGAGGTCGCATAGTTGCTGCATGACGGTGTCGCGTGTCCAGCCCTCGATGGCGTGGTGGAGCGAGAGGTGCCACGAGGTGTGGATGGGGAAGTATTCCTGTCCTTCGTGGTAGTCAGGAGACCAGTATGAAGATGTAAATGTGTCAGTGCTTTCAAAGAGGATGAAGAGGCTTTCGGCGGGGGGGAGGTAGAGCCAGGCAGCGCCGTCGTCCAGCTCCAGCAGCTGTTTCTCGTCGGTGGCGGCATTGTAAACGCAGGCTGTGCGGTGCTGGTAGATCTCTTTTGGGAATAGGATGGTAGAGCCTACTGCGCTGCGAAGGCAGGCATTGACGAAGAGGAAGATGTCGTCGCCACGGTCGTTGCGGTAGTGGTTCTGCAGCAGGTAGCGGTTGGGTTCCTCTATCGCGACGGCATGCGGGAGTTTGTATTCCGATTGTGCGGTGCGGTACCACTCGAGGTAGTTGCGGTCGGGGAGGTCGGGAACTTCTAGAATTGAAAATGGAAAATGGAAAATGGAGAATGAGGGGTCCCATGTGATGGGTGGCGGAACGAGCAAGGTGGAGTAGGCTCTTTTGCCTACGATGAGCCTGCCGTCGCGGACGGTGGCGGTGTCGAGCTGGCGGGGGGTGACGAAGTCGCAGTTGCCGCCGTTCTTGTGTACGGCCTCCCACAGCAGGAAGGGGATGTCGTAGGGGCTGCCTTTGGGGTAGTTGGGGAAGGGTTCGGTCTGCACGCCGTATTGCGCCCAGAGGCTGTCGACGGGCAGGAGGATGGCGATGTCGGTCTGCATGTCGGCATTTTGGAGTATGGCACTCATGCGGCTGCGGTATTCGTTGAGCAGGTGGAAGTAGGGCCACCAGGTGTTCTGCTCGTTGAGGTAGCTGCCGTATTGCACCCAGCCGGGGAAACCCGCCTGGGGGGGAGAGTAGTTGAAGCCATGCCATACGGAGTGGGTGATGCCGCTGATGGCGCTCATGTCGCTGCCCAGTTTGAGCAGTTCGAGGGTGGTCTCGAACATGCGGTAGGTGTTGGTCATCTCCTCGGCGCTGACGAGTCGGCGGCCACGCTGGTGGGCGGCAGAGGAGACCAGCTTGTTGATCATGGTGTAGGCGCGGCCGCGGCGGTAGTCGCTGTCGGGCATTTCCTCGCCGATGCGGTGGCGCAGGTAGTTGGTGGTCCAGCTTTCGCCCTCGGGGATGTCGTAGGCGGTGGAGCTGAGGAGGGGGAAGAATCCCCGACCGTAGGCCTGTCCGCGTGACTTTACTCCTTGCCCCCTGCACCAGTCGGCGAAGACGGTGGTGAACCGCTCGTGGAGAAGCTGGGCTTTGGTACGCTCGAAGTGGAGCCGGGCCATTTGAATCTTCCGCTCCATTTCGGGCGATTTGTGTGCACCGTAGTCGTAGCTGGTCACCTCGCCCAGCCGTCCTGTGGGGAAGAGGACAAAGGGCAGCCATGGCATGAGGTCGTAGCAACGGCGGCGGCGGAACTCCTCGGCAAAGTCGGTTGTCCAGTTTGCCCCTTCGAGTTCCATGCTGTCGGCAAAGTAGGCACGCAGCCAGTTCTTCATGGGTCCCAGTTTCCCCTCCAGCGTGTGCGACATGTTGTAAAGGAAATGGCGCACCGCCTGGCGGTTCATGTGGTCGAGGATGGGTCCCGAGGCCCCGGGGGCTCCGTTGATGACACTGGCGAAAGAGGTGCAGCGTACCAGGGCGTACATGTAGAATTGAGAATTGAGAGTTGAGAATTGAGAATTGAGAGTTGAGAATTGAGAGTTTGTTTCTGCATCTGGATAATTTGCTATTATCAATTTTGAGTTCTCACTTTTCATTGTGACTGAATCCAGTTTTCCCGGCATGGCTAGTTTTATCATCTGCCTGATGTCGGTGATGCTGTCGGGGACGATGAAGAGGTCTACCAGTTCGAACTGCCGGTCGGGGTTGGGCTCTGTCACTTTGGGGTCGACGGCGTCGAATATCTGTTGCCGGGTGATGGTGAACGGTTTTCCGTCGGAGAGATCCACGGGGATTGCGTAAGTGAGCATCACTTGTGCACGGTATTCCATGGGGAGGGATTCCATGCCGAAGGGCCAGCCGGAGCCGACGAGGAGGTCGCACTGCATGCCCAGCCGCTTGGCTTCGCGGAGGGTGGAGCCCAAAGCCTCGAGCCATTCGTCGCCGAGCCAGGTGAGGGAGGGGATGCCTAACGAGTCGCACCGCTTGGAGGGGAACTCGATGGGGTTGATTTCAACACCGCCTATGCCTGCGTTCCACCACCAACGCACCCAAGGCCTTCCGTCCTCCATGGCAGAGAGATGTCCCTCGGCAGAGCCCTGTCCTCGTAAGGGCACCTCCGAAGCGAGTAGTATCAGTCCGATAATCAGCCATCTTTTCATATCAAATATGGCAGCATCGCCTCTTACTTTTGTTGAGTGATGATGTAACAATTTTTGATAACATATTGTATTATTCGACTCTTTATCAACGATGATTCTGTACTTCTTTTTACTTAATGTTGCACTTGTCACTGGAAATAAAGATTGACATTGCACAATAAATCTCCAGAAATCAAGGTTTAGGACTTTTCTTCTACGGAAGAGACGGTCGAATTCGTGAGTGTGACTCACATGGCAACAACTAATTCCAGCCGAAGAGTAACCACTAGGAAGTTCTCAAACTTCGCATCCCTCTTTTTACTTCCTCACTTTAAGCTATACTGTAATATTGCTATCGGCACAGCGGAAAACAGGCATTTATTCAGTCTTACAGCCATCCGTTTATTAAAATGAGACACCCCTTTGTCAATGAAACAAGTCATGGGGATGTCCTTTTCACAAGGATTCAGGTCCACCCAGAAATGCTTGCAAAGATATGTTTCCCAAACATAATTCACAAAACTCGGTTTCAAATTCATCTGTGCTGCATCCTCTTTTGGCTTATATTTGACACTCTTGACAGCACCTCCCTCGCTTTTCTCTAATTCCAGTTCATAATGCCAATAGTTCAATGCTGTTGGAGAATGCCTCAAGAAAATGCGGCCCGAACCTTTATAAATTTTTTTTCTTTCAAAATTATTGGTCACAATATCGTCTTTCAAGCCCTCGTAGTAATCTTGCAGATTTTGGGCTTCTATTTTGTTATCAAAACGTGCCTGATGTTTTGAAGGCTTTCCATGAAGACTTTTGGCCTTATATACCATCAGAAAACAATCTTCAACTATTATTGCTTTTTTCCTATAAGTCCAAGGTTTTACCAATTTACCATTCCAATCATCAATATACTTCCTCATCTTCAGATCAAACTTAGCCGAGGAAATGGGGAATTCCTGCCTCAACATTGTCATCGACATATATGGTATACGCTCAAAAAAGTCGGAAAGCAGCGACGAATCCTGTTTTACTATACCCGAACCGTCTGAAAGAATCTTAATGTCTTTTGGACAAAAATGTCTGTCAACCCTCCGTGCTACAGCAAAGTCACCGTATTTCAGAAGACTGTCAACCTCAACCATCTTGTTTAAGCCGATATGAGGCACCATGAATGAAGGATAACGTTTCATCTTCATGCTTTAGGCAAGGGTTTTAAGTTGTGCAACCACGTTCACAACCTTCCGCATCAACTCACGTAAAGGCATCTCGTCAATAACCAATGTGTTATGGTTTCTGGCCAATGAGAACATCACATTGCCTGAAGCATCACCTATAGTTTTTGCTACTGAAAGGAATATGCCCTCTTGCATATTCAAATTGAAGTCAATCATACTTTTTTTTCTACTCACATCCACAAACACGTCCTCGATCGGAAGACGGCACAACTCCCTAGTCATTGACTTGAACAATGGCAGAAAATGGTCTATATCATCTTGATTCTCGTCAAAATTTTCATAGAATGAATCCTGAAGTTTTCTTACCACCACTTTTCTCTGCCACGGAAGTGGGTTTTCCCTAACCAACACAGTGTAGTCTGTCTGATTTATGGAAACGGTAATGCCAGATAGTAATGAATTCGTGAAATGACTATTGTTAACCATCTCGATATCTGGACTATTGTCGATATTTGCTTGGTATTTTCCCATCTCATCAGACTGGGCATCAATTGAGGTAACAACTAGGAAAAGAGCCAATGCAGTCACCTTTATTTTATGACCAATTGTGCTGACAGGAGCCGAATAAAGATTATCTAAACTGTCAAACTTTGTTTCTTCTGTTGCTACTGTATATGCCATGACGATTACTCCTTTCCTTTTTCCATAATTGAAACTATCCTGTCACTAATACACCACATAAATGCATTGAACAAATCCTTGTTCATCTTTATTAGTTCCTTGTCAAGACCATCTAGATTGATTTCATCAACAGGTTCATAATGTTCCTCGGTATCCAAAATCAGACGATAGCCATTCCCGTCCCCGGGCAATTTAATAAATGCAGATCTTATTGTCAACACATAGCTCTCATCCCGCCATAGGTGTTTTAGCATCCCTGGGAATTTTGATTCGTCTCTGTTAAGTTGCGCCAAACCTTCCTGTTGAGTTAAATAACTATTAGAGAAAAAATGTTTTCTAATCTCATGTTCATCTACTATTTTACCATTCTTTGACATAATTTGGAACATGTCAATCTTTCTGATGTCAAGTTGTGTAATGTAATTACTTCCTGCAACTTCAGTGATAAACCTCTTTAGTTTATATGCATGGGGAATCACAGTATCAGCAAAGTTCTGGTATCCGTCATCGTTGATTTGAACTAATGCAAGTGTTTTATCAAAGACATAGTTTAATTTCTGGTCACCTCTTTTAATGGCAATGGGTTTTTGGAACAGACCATCCAATGGCCCTACAGAGAACAACTCTTGCGTAAACAGGTCCCACTGTTTTTTGTGCGTTTCGGCATCTTGAGAAGGAGAAAACGCCATTCTCACAAGCACTGATGCTAAAAAATTATTCTGAAACTGTCTATAATTTGTCGTTCCAAATGGTAGATTATTCATAATTGCCAGTTTAATACAAAAAACTTATTTCATTTTGATAACGCCAATAATAGATTTTTATTTTATATCAATATTTTTTTATTTTCTTGAGGGGGTAGCTTCATATTCGACGTGCCACAAGATAGCACTTTGTCCTATTGTGAGTGCAGTGATGTTGACGGTACAGGGGGGCTTAAGAGTTTGACCACTCCACTTCGGTGAAGTAGACGAACATCACTTGTGCACGGTATTCCATGGGGAGGGTTTCCATGCCGAAGGGCCATCCGGAGCCGACGAGGAGGTCGCACTGCATGCCCAGCCGCTTGGCTTCGCGGAGGGTGGAGCCCAAAGCCGCTATCCATTCGTCGCCGAGCCAGGTGAGGGAGGGGATGCCTAACGAGTCGCACCGCTTGGAGGGGAACTCGATGGGGTTGATTTCAACACCGCCTATGCCTGCGCAGGCGTTGTTTCATGGGGCTGGAGGGGGTTGGGCCGTCAGGATTCACGGGGAGGTTGACAGGGGGAGGTGTGGTGTTGTTCGTAACGGTGTACCTGATAGAGGTACCATCCCAGCTGGATCGCCTGGACGACGGCGCTGACGATGCAGAACAGCAGCACGGCCAGCTGGAAGTCGCCTTGGCGGATGCCTGCATAGAGTGCCACGGCACGCAGCAGCAACTGCACGACCTGCAGGATGAAGTCGACCCGTTGGGTGCCGAAGATGCTGCTGATAAAGGAGAGCGAGTTGCTGATGACGAGGATGGACATCCAGGGGAGGAGGCAGCGGACATAGTAGCCGGTGCCAACCCACTGCCCGCCGAAGAGCAGGACGAACAGGGGCTCGGCAAAGAGGAAGACGACGGCGGCGACGGCGGCGACGGCGACGCCCAGGAGGAGGGCGAAGCGCAGAATGTTGCGCCGCAGGGGGAGCTGCTGCTGCACGGTGACGGAGGAGGACTGGTAGAGCACTTTCTCGAAGGTGTTGGCTAGGATGCCTGCGGGACGCTGGGTGAAGGTGAGGGCGAGGGAGAAGAGTCCGAGCAGGGGTTTGTCGAAATAGAGGCTCAGCCACATGAGGGGGAGGTTGGCGGAGAAGCTGCTGACCAGCTCGCGGGGCATGACGTAGCGGGCAAAGTTGATGTATTTGCGGGCGATGGGACGCAGGGGTGCTGCGGTGGGGTGGTAGTAGTGGTTTTTGCGACACACGACATGGTGCAGGTAGGCGTGGCCGGCCATCTTCCCCAGTACCGAGCCGAGGGGCAGGCCGATGGTGTGGAAGAGGTTGAGCACCGGGGCAAGCAGGCCGAAGAGTATGCGGGTGACTGTTCCACCGCTTACGGAGACCACCTCGCCGAGGGCGAGCGCGCGGTACTCCTTGTGCCGGTTGCAGAGGAAGACGTAGATGCGGTAGGTGCCGGTGAAGTAGACCAGCAGGGGGAGGAGCAGCAGCAGGATGGCTGGGAGGTTGGAGAGGGTGACACCGGTTAAGGCCATGACCGCGGCCACAGCAAAGAGCAGGAGGGAGAGGAGGGCATTGAGCCGGAAGGCCAGCCGGGCGAGGAGGGAGGCCTCGTTGTCGTCGGGGGCCACCACGATGGCCATCTCGTATTTGCAGGTGGAGAGGATGATGAGCACCTCGGTATAGCTGAAGAAGACGTTGCAGAGACCGAAGTCGTCGGGGGTGAACAGCCGCAGCAGCAGCAGGTAGGCAAGAAAGGCCAGCCCTTGTGCCACAACGTTGCCCGTGAGCAGCGTGCCTGAATTGCGGATGAAGTGCGACGGCATCGGTTATTCTTTATTGTTGCAACTTGTTCGACATTCGAGTGGGGAGGTGGATAAAGCGGGCTATTCGTCGTTCAGCAGGTATTTCCTTCCTGCCCATTCGAGGGCAAGGAGCAGGATGATAAGCACCAGCACAAGCGGGAGGGAGACGAGGGGGGAGTATTGGGTGTTGGTGTAGCGCACGCCCTTCATGTCGCCGCGGTTGCGCATCAGTGCCGTCAGGCTGTCGGTCTGGTGGGGGAGGAGCATCCTGCCGCCGGTGGTATGGCTGATGGTGTTGAGGAGGGTGTGGTCGGCCACCAGGTTGAGGCGTTCCAGGTCGAGCGCCTCGACGGCAAAGGTGCCGTTCCATGTATATTCTTTCCCGCCGAAGAGTGTCCGGGCGTGGAGCAGGTAGTTGCCGGGTTCGAGGGTCCCCAGGGGCAGTGCGTAGCCGGAGCCCGAGGGTTGGAAGTCGTAGTGCTTGGTGGCTTTTGTGCCGGTGTTTGTCAGGTCGCATCCCACTTCGGGTTGATTGGTAGGCTGCCAGTTGTCGTCGTAGAACTCGGCATGCAGTGTCACCCGTTCATCCTGACGGTAGATGCGTTCGGCCGTCACATGCAGGCGGTCGCGGCGGGAGGAGGTGGAGGTGAACACCACCAGTTTCTCTATCAGCTGGTCGAAGTCGTCGTGGCTGCCCGTCATGAGGTAGCTGTGCAGCCGCCAGCGCCACAGCCCTTCGCCCATGATGTAAGCCCGCCGGCTGTCGCCTTGGGTGCCGAAAGCCATCAGGGGGCGGTCGGAGGCGTGCCCTCCGATTTTGGCATAGAAGAGCGGCTGCACTCCCGGTGCGGTGCGGTAGTTGCCGAAAGGGGCTGCCAACGGGGGCAGGGATTCTATGCGTCGGCGGATGTCGGCATCGACGGCAAAGAGGGTGAAGGCATCGTTGCCGCTGGCTGTCACTTCCTCCGTCACACTCCGTTTGGCGGTAATCTCCATGCCGCAGTGCAGCGTGTTGAAACGGGCCACGTCGGTCTGTGTGCCGACAATGTACACCAGGGGCAGGGTGGCGGGGAGCGACTGCACCCAGCGGAGCCATTCGGCATCGCGGGGCATATTGTGAAGGATGGCCATATCCCAGTCCTTCACCTGCTCGCCTTTGGGGGTGGAGGCCCCGAGGGGTGAAGCAAACACCTCCACCGCGTAGTTGGGGTTGCTTTCGATAGCCTGTTTCAACGCTCCGAGGTCGGGATGAGGGGCTGAGGCCACAATGGCCACTTTGCGCCTACCGTCCAACACCTCGACAACCACCGTGCGGCTGTTGTTGGCCGTGGAGGTCTCGCCGGGAGAGGGCGACAGGGCGACAGTGTAGCGCTGCAACCCTGCGCGGTCGGCGTCGAGGGTGATGTCGAGCGTTTGGCTGAAGCCATTGTCGGTAAACGTCACGGGCTTGGAGACTACCGTCCTGCCTTCGTGCGTCACCGACAGGGTGGCGCGTTCGCCTTGCAGAAGGTCGGCGCGCACGGACACTTGCATGGGGAACTGGCTGCCCGCATAGGCTACCCTGTTGCATCGCACTTCCGACACCCAGGCATCGCGCCGGCGGGTGGTGTCGCCCAATGCGACGGTGTAGACCGGCACCCCGAGGGCCGTAGCGGCTCCTTCGGGATTTGCTCCGCGGTTGACAATGCCGTCACTCATCAGCACCACGGCACCCACATTGCGCCCTGCATAGCGGTTGCCCACCGACTGCAGCGCGGCGGCAATATCGGTGCTGCCGCCTCCGAACGAGTCGTACACCACTTCGTACTCTTTCTCCATCTCCTTGATGCCCGTGGGGATGGCTTGTTGCTCGATGGGGACAGACTGGCTCACGTCGCGCATCACCACCACCATGGGCCGCTCGTTGCGGCTCACTTTGCGTTTCAGCACAGGCCCCATCAACAGCAGGGCGAGGATGGTAACCGTCGCAAACCGCAGCACCGACAGGGCTATGGTAGTCCTGCGGTTGCCGTCGGCCTTCTTGTGGTGCAGCCAGTATAAAGCCACACTGTAAGCCGCACCGGCCGCCACGCACAGCACCGCCACATACCACGGATAGTCGAAAAACACTTGCATCGTGTACAGACAATTTAGTTCACCGGACGGTGTGCAGGTTTCCCCTGCCTCCGTCCGCTTTAAAATAATTTGCAAAGATACGAAAAAATATTTGTATCTTTGCAAATTGAAACATTAAAATGACTGTTATGAATCATCCGTATCATTTCAAACTACACAAAACCATATCTGCACTGGGTGTTGTGCTTGTGGCCATGCTGCTTTCGTGCACCTCGTGCAGTCGCAAAAACACCACTTCTTCTATGAGCAATATTGACTCTGTCACAGTAGACGCGACGTTGCAGGCCCTTGGCAAAGCTCATCCCGGGACCGACCTTGCGCGTGCCGAACGCAGTATTCCCCAGCTTGCCGCCCTGTGGACAGCAGAGGACGGCACCCCGGAGCAGTTCCAGTCCTTCTGCCTTGAGCATTTTGTTGCCGACACCGCCGCCCTGTGGCGTATGGCACAAACCCTGCAGGCCAACCTTGAGAGCCTTTGGGGCTGTTTCAACAAAATCAGCGTCGACCTGAAACTCCCGCTCCATGTGGTGGGTCCCGAACCCACAGCACTCGACGAGATGTTCGGGGGTTTCGACCCATCCGCTCATTTCGACGACGATATGTTCCAGCAGAAGATAGCCTTTGTCGTGGTGCTCAACTTCCCCTTCTATACCCTCGACGAGAAGAACAGCATGGGTGCCCAATGGAGCCGCCGCCAGTGGGCTTACGCCCGTCTGGGCGACCTCTTCACGTCGCGTGTGCCTGCATCGGCCAACCAGCAGCTGGCCAACCAGCTGGCCGCCGCCGACAACTACATCTCCAACTACAATATCATGATGGGACAGTTGCTCGACGACAAGGGCAACCGTCTTTTCCCCGATATGGCTCTCATCACCCACTGGGGCCTGCGCGACGAGCTCAAGACCCACTACAACGAGGGCGACAGCGGTTTGGTCAAGCAGCGTATGATTTACCAGGTGATGCGACGTATCATCGACCAGAGCATCCCCCAGTGCGTCATCAACAACGCCCAGTATAGCTGGAACCCTTACAGCAACACCCTGGTCGACGCGCAGGGACATAAGCAGGACAACCCTGACCGCGAGCCCGACACCCGCTACCAGTATTTCCTCGACAACTTCCACGCCATGCAGCAGGTGGACCGCTTCAACCCCCGCTACCCCACGGCCATCGCCCGTGCTTTCGACCAAGACATGGAGGTGAGCTACGACGAGATAGAACAACTCTTCACCTCCTTCCTCAGTGCTCCCGAAGTGGGCGAGGTGGCCCACTTTATCGAGCAGCGTTTAGGCCGCAAGCTGGAGCCTTTCGACATCTGGTACGACGGCTTCAAGAGTCGCAGCACCATCAACGAGGATGAACTTACAGCGAAGACTCAGCGGCTCTACCCCGACCGCGAGGCCTTTGCCACCAAGGGCATGCCCTCCATCCTCAAGCAGCTGGGCTTCACTGCCGACAAGACGCAGTTCATCTGCTCCCACGTCACCGTCGACCCCTCGCGCGGTGCTGGCCACGCATGGGAGAGCAACATGCGCAGCGACAATGCCCGCCTGCGCACCCGTATCGGTCAAAACGGCATGGACTATAAAGGCTACAACATCGCCGTCCACGAGTTCGGCCACAACGTGGAGCAGACCGTCACCCTCCACGATGTGGACAACTACATCATGAAAGGCGTGCCCAACACCGCTTTCACCGAAGCGCTGGCTTTCGTCTTCCAGTCGCGCGACCTCGATTTCCTCGGCTATAAGAACAACGACAATGCAAAAGAGAGTCTCGAAACCCTCGACATCTTCTGGGGATGCTACGAGATAATGGGTGTGTCGCTTGTCGATATGTACTCCTGGCGTTGGCTCTACGACCATCCCGACGCCACCGTCCAACAACTCAAAGAGCAGGTTATCGCCATTGCACAGCAGGTGTGGAACAAGTACTTCGCGCCCTATCTCGGTGAGGAAAACTCCACCATCCTGGCTATCTACAGCCACATGATCGATTCTCCCCTCTACCTGCCCAACTATCCCTATGGCCATATTATCCAGTTCCAGCTTGAGCAGCAGCTCAGGGGCAAGAACATTGCCGATGAGATTATGCGTATCTATCCCGCCGGCCGCCTTACGCCGCAGCACTGGATGCGCCACGCCGTTGGCAGCGAGGTGTCTACCAAACCCCTTCTTGCCGCCGCCGCCCAAGCCCTTGGGAAAGTAAAGTAATCTCAAGTTAATCGGAGTAATCAGAGTACTCGGAGTACTCAGAATAATCGGAATAATCAGAATAATCAGAAAACAATAAAATCTAGTAACTTTATGAAAAAAGTCTTTTCCCTTTTCACAATGATTGTGTTTCTGCTGCCCGCAGCTATGGCCGACGAGGGCATGTGGATTCCCATGCTTCTGGGCAAGAACCAGGCTGCCATGCAGAAAGCAGGCATGCATATCACCGCTAAAGACATCTACGACATCAACAACGCCTGCCTCAAAGACGCCGTCATCCTTTTCAACCAGGGATGCACCGGCGAGTTCGTCTCCGACCAAGGCCTCTTCCTCACCAACCACCACTGCGGCTACTACTACATCACCAGCAACAGCACCGTCGAGCACGATTACCTCACCCATGGGTTCTGGGCAATGGACCGCAGTCAGGAGATACCCTGCAAAGGACTCACCGCAACCCGTCTTGTGAGAATGGAAGATGTGACCAACCGTGTGCTTGAAGGTATCGACGACAAGACCTCCGAGGCCGAACGCGAGCGCATCGTCAAGCAGAACATCGCCATCCTCTCCGTCGAAGCCGTGGCCGGCACACACTACAAAGCCGTCATCAAGCCCTTCTACTACGGCAACCAATACTTCATGTATATCAACGAGGTCTTCACCGATGTACGCCTTGTGGGCGCTCCCCCGAGCAATATCGGCAAATTCGGAGGCGACACCGACAACTGGATGTGGCCCCGCCACACCGGCGACTTTTCCATGTTCCGTGTCTATGTGGGTAAGGACGGCAAGCCTGCCACCTACTCCAAGACCAACGTGCCTTACAAGCCGCTCAAGCATCTCGACATCTCCCTCAAAGGTGTCGACGAGGGCGACTTCACCTTCGTCTTCGGCTATCCCGGCACCACCCAGCGCTACGTCACCCATCATCAGGTCGAGCTTCAGGCCATTGAAGAAAACCCCATCCGCATCGCCTTGCGCGACATCCGCCTCAAGCACTACAACGCAGCCATGAACCAGTCGCCCGCACAGCGCCTCAAATACGCCTCGAAGGTGGCTTCCATCGCCAACGGATGGAAGAAGTGGCAGGGCGAGACCCTCGGCATCCAGCGTCTCAAGGGTGTTGAGCAGAAGAAAGCACAGGAAGCCGTCTTCCAGAAATGGGCCGACAAGCGTCCCGAGTACAAGAATCTGCTCCGCGACATGGGTCGTGCTTACGAGCAAATCCGTCCCATCGAGCTGCAGTGGGTCTACTTTAACGAAGCCGTCATGGCTTCCGACTTCATGAACCGCGCCTACAAGCTCTACAGCATGGCTCGGCAAACCGCCAACGACGACAGCCTGGCGCGTGTGGAATGCGACAAGCTCCTTGCCGCCAACGAGACCTACTTCGCCGACTTCGAGCTCCACTCGCCTGTCGACCGTGCCATCTTTGTCGAGACCTTCCTCCACATGTGGCGCGCCGGCTATGCACCCTATCTCGACAAAAAAGGCAAGGACGAGGCCGGTGTGCAGCGCATGCTCGAAAACATCTACGACAAGTCGATGCTCAACAACAAGTCGAAGTACGACAAGTTCCTCAAGAAATACAAAGCCAAAGACTGGATGAAGGTCCTCTCCAATGCCGACCCCGCTCTCGACCTCTTCAACATTGCCTACACCTACGCCTACACCCCCGACAAAGAAACCACCTACGACCTGAACAAGCGCGAAATCAACCGTCTGATGCGCACCTACGTCCGCGGCATGATGCAGCAGTACCCCGACTCCAACTTCTTCCCCGATGCCAACCTCACCCTTCGTGTGGCCTACGGCCATGTGCAGGGTTTCCGTCCCAAGGATGCCGTCTACTACACCCCCTACAGCACCCTCGAAGGCATTATGGAGAAAGAGAACCCCGACATCTACGACTACGTGGTGGAGCCTAAGCTCAAAGAGCTCTACAACAACCACGACTACGGCCGCTATGCCAATGCCGCAGGCCAGATGCCCGTGGCCTTCATCGCCACCAACCACACCACCGGCGGCAACAGCGGCAGCCCCGTGCTCAATGCTGATGGCCAACTTATCGGCATCAACTTCGACCGCTGCTGGGAAGGCACTATGAGCGACCTCCTCTTCGACCCCAATTATTGCCGCAACATCAGCCTCGACATCCGCTATTGCCTCTTTATCATCGACAAGTTTGCAGGCGCCCGTCACCTGGTCGACGAGATGACCATCGTACAATAAACCCTTCAACCCCCAACCCCGATTCCCGTCTCACCCAGGCCGCGAACCGGGGTTGATATCAAAAAAACCGCAACAATGCAACGAAACTACACCCTCGACATTATGCGCATCGTGGCCTGTGCCGCTGTTGTCGTATGCCACTCATCAGGCTCACTCATCGCCCATGGGCAGGTCATTCCCGGCACCTCGTGGTTCAACCAGTGCCTCGCCATCAACGCCTTCACCCGCTGGGATGTGCCTTTCTTTGTCATGCTCACCGGCTTCTTCATGCTCGACCCCCGGCGCAACGTCCAGGTCAAAACCCTATTCTCCAAAAACATCCTCCGCATCTTCTGTGCACTTGTCTTCTGGTCCCTCTTCTACGGCCTCACGCTCCATCGCACCCTTTACCCCCTCGGCATACAGGAAGGCCACCTCTGGTATCTTGGCATGATTATAGGGGTCTACATCGCCATCCCTGTCCTGCGCCTGGTTGCCGCCAATCCCACCGTACTCAAGTACTTCTCCTTTGCCTGGCTGGCCGTCATGTGCTACCAGTTCATCGGCCATTTTACCGACCTCCCCGTCGACTTCGACCGCATGATATACGTCGACTTTGCAGGCTGCGTGGTATTCTCCTATTATATCCGCTCTGTCTTTGACCAGCCGGAAGACACCCCGCGCCTCAAGCGCCTCAGCCGCGTCATCTATATCCTCGGCATCCTCGGACTTGCCGTCACCCTTGTCATGGGCATCCGCTCACAAAACAACGACTGCGACTTCTTCCGCTTCGTCTCGCCCAATGTCCTCGCCACCGCCACCGCACTGCTCGTTTTCAGCATCCGCCACCCCCTCAGCCTCAACGGCCGGGTGGCTGCCCTTGTCGAGAACTGCTCAAAATGCACCTTCGGCATATACCTGCTGCATGTGTGGATACTTGTCTACATTCTGGGCCGCATCCATCGCTTCGTCCCCCAGCCTATCACCATGACCGCCCTCTGCGTTGTGGCGGCATTCCTCGCCAGCTACGCCGTCACCTATGTACTGAAGAAGATTCCAGTTGTCAAAAACTATATCGTCTGACCCCGTCCGCCCATTGCCGACCTTCCCATCGGCTTCTTTTTCTGCTGGTTTTTGGCATACTATGTTGAAAACCAGCAGAAAACACAGCGGAGTGACAGAAAAGAGGAATACTTTGGCAGAATAATGGGCGAAAAACGGTAGGAAAAAGCCCTCGAAAGGGCGGTTTTCAGGCGGTTTTGAAAAAATATTATGCTGATACTCAGTAAAAAGAAAAAAAAATTTTGTCAGTTCAAAAAAAGGTTGTACTTTTGCACCCGATTTCAAGAGAAAAGAAGGGGTATTAGCTCAGTAGGCTAGAGCGCTTGCATGGCATGCAAGAGGTCATCGGTTCGACTCCGATATACTCCACCAAAGAGGTTCGTCAGAACCTCTTTTTTGTTTTATAATACAGTACGTATCGTGCAGAAGAATGTGTATATTTCACATCTTTCTGCACGAAATAATGTTAAGGCCATGAAAAAATAAGAAATATCATAGAGAAACTTGTAGAGAGGATGACCTCCGAAGTACACAAACTTGGCATCCTGGATACCGATAATATAGGGAAAACAATCATCCTTGAAAATGAGTAATAATATTGAAGTATAGCAAAGATTGTTTTTGTGATATACTTTTTTTTAGCTGGTACAATCACGCCAACATAGTTGGCCAAATTACACAACAAAACATAGCCATATTTACCAACAAAAACCAGCCGAATTACACAATAAAAAGAATACTCCTTCGTTATACACGTCAAAAATACTGAAAATGAAAGAGTACAAAAGTAGAATAGCAGATCTGATATTAAGTCAGAAACTGGAATCGTCTGGTGCTGTGCTGATTCAGGGGCCTAAGTGGTGTGGTAAAACGACCACTGCAGAACAAGTGGCCGCAAGCAAGCTCTATATGAACGACCCTGACGAGCAATCCGAGAATCTGCGAATGGCATCGATGGCAGCGCGTAGGCTCCTGATAGGGGATGCACCAAGGCTGATAGACGAATGGCAACTTGCACCTCAACTATGGGATGCAGTCCGTTTTGAAGTCGACCACCGCGATAACCATTTCGGCCAGTTCATACTTACGGGATCTGCTGTTCCTCCGGACAAGAGTGCATTGAAGCATTCCGGAACTGGACGTTTTTCATGGCTGACAATGCGTACCATGTCGTTATGGGAGTCCGGGGACTCTACTGGGGAAGTCACACTAAGAAACCTTTTCATGGGTGGAGAGCCTGAAGGAGGTGTGAAAAAGATGGATATTGAAAGGATTGCCTATCTGATTTGTCGAGGAGGGTGGCCGGCGACATTGGAAATGTCTGAATCGGCTGCACTAAGACTTTCGTTTAACTATGTCGATGCTGTAGCCGAAAGCGATATGTCTCGAGTGGATGGTGTTTCCAGGGACAGAGAATACGTAATGCGACTATTGCGAAGCTATGCAAGACACCAAGGGGCGCAAGTGTCCGTAAAGTCGTTAATCGACGACATGGCAGCTAATGATGGGGATATGAGTGCGAACACCATTATCTCTTATCTGCAAGCATTAAGGATGATTTTTGTCGTTGAAGACATGTCTGCTTGGAATCCCAATCTCAGGAGCAAGACTGCAATAAGAACTTCCGATACCCGATACTTTACAGACCCCTCCATTGCCACTGCCGCTCTGGGCCTCGGCCCGGAGGACTTGCTGACAGACTTGAAGACTATGGGACTCCTCTTTGAATCAATGGCCGTGAGGGATTTGCGTGTTTATGCCGACGCTCTTGATGGGCATGTTTATCACTATAGAGACAAGAATGGCCTTGAATGTGATGCCGTAATACATCTGCGCAATGGAAAGTATGGCTTGATTGAAATTAAATTGGGAGGAGACAAATTGATTGAAGAGGGTGTTCATACTCTTAATATGCTTGAAAAGAAGATTGATGTAGAGAAAATGAAAACTCCCGCATTCAAAATGGTATTAGTGGGAGTTGGGAGATATGCATACCGAAGAGACGACGGCATTATGATTGTTCCAATAGGTTGTCTGAAAGACTAAAAAAAAGAGACCACCCTCTTCGAGCGGTACTCTAAATCACAGGCTGACGGTAGGTAGGGTTTAACCTGTTCGAAATCTCCATATGGGTTATTGGTATCTCAATGACCGATTTGGGGTGAAAGGAATGCTCGGAGGCCAGCCCTAAACAATAGAATCACACACAGTCTTCTGTTCTCTGGTGTTCGGCTGCCAATGTATACCGACACTCACCCGACGTAACACCTACTAACGTCCTTCAATCTAGCATCATTATAGCTTCGTTCCTGTATCGTTATCCGAAATAATAAAGGATAACGATACAGGAACAATCCAGTAAGAATCCTTGATTGAACGGCCCCAGTGCATACCAACAAAAGATCCAGACAGGTGGCAGAAACGAGCCTTTCCGACAGGCAAAAAGACTTCCAGCACTTGATTTTTATAGGCAATACGAGTAATAGAATACTCCTTTTCAGAGTTTTTTTTATGCGTAAATTGAAAGTGTAAACTGCTGACTTATAGTGGCCGCCCAAAAAGGTATTGCACAAGGTTTGGAAATAAATGTATGCAATTCGAATAATTTGCGTATTTTTGCAACCCAATTAAGAAAGAGAACATTGAAGAAGGGTATGTATTATTCAATGACTTGATATCAAATCATAATAGTTGGGGTATTAGCTCATTTGGTAGAGCATTTGGTTCGCAATCAAAAGGTAACGGGTTCGACTCCCGTATACTCCACAAAATGGTTACCATAAGACGTGAAATTATCAAGGTAAACCGATGGTAAGAGAGGGTGTCTCAGACTTTTGAGACACCCTCTTTTTTGATGGTTTCAGTTCACCTTTACCGAGCGGATAGAGCTTGCATTGGTGTTCTTTCTTCACTTTGTGTGGGATAGGGTGTCGCCGTGGGCGGCTGGCGATATTATTCTGCGGTATGTGGTTTTTTTTTCGTATTTTTGCATTTTGTTTTATCAATATCAAAAAGAACAGGAAAGATGAAATTGGCACTTTTGGGTTATGGCAAGATGGGCAGGGCTGTCGAGGCCGCTGCCTGCGAGCGGGGTCACACGGTGGGTGTGACAATTGACGACGAGGACGACTGGATGGCAAAGCTGGACGATGTGAAGGGGTGCGATATGGCCATCGATTTCTCCACGCCTGGCACGGCGGTGAGCAACATTATGCGTTGTTTCGACTTGGGATTGCCTGTGGTGGTGGGTACGACGGGCTGGTATGGCCAGCTGGAGGGCGTGGTGCACGACTGCGAGCAGCGCGGCCGCTCTCTTTTTGTGGCATCGAATTTCAGTATCGGCATGAATATTGTGTTTGACTTGAACCGCCGCTTGGCTCAGTTGATGAACGGCCGCGAGGAGTATTCGGTGGGCATTACGGAGACGCACCATGTCCACAAGCTCGACGCTCCCAGCGGGACGGCCATTGCGTTGGCCCGCGATATTGTGGACGAGGTTGAGGGAAAGGACGATTGGTGCCTGGTGCATGAGGGCACTAAGCCCGGCAAGGGGGATGTGCCCATTGTGTCGGTGCGTGAGGGAGAGGTGCCGGGTATCCACGAGGTGGTGTACGACAGCGAGATTGACCGCATCACGTTGAGGCACGAGGCGAAGAGCCGCCGTGGGCTGGCCGTGGGGGCCGTGCTGGCGGCAGAGTTTTTGAAGGGGCGCAAGGGGTATTACACTATGCGCGATTTGCTGGCTAACAGTTAAGGGATGAGGGAGCGAGGCAAAGGTGATGGCCGGGGAGCCGCGGCTGCGGCGGGGCTGGCATTGCTGCTGGTGGCAGCCATGGCGGCCTGCTCGACGGTGGGGGTGGTGCGTTTCAGCTGGCATGAGATGTGGGCTTCACCCATTTTTTTGAACCTGAGGGCGCCGCGTATCGTGTTGTCGGTGCTGGTGGGTGCTGGGCTTTCGGTGTGCGGGGCGGCGTACCAGTCGGTGTTCCGCAATCCGTTGACGGACCCCTATGTGCTGGGTGTGTCGTCGGGAGCGTCGGTGGGTGCAGCTGTAGCCATCCTGCTCGGGTTGGAGGCGTATATGCTGGGAGTGGGTGCCTGTGCGCTGCTGACGGGTCTGCTGACGGTGGTGGCGATTTACCGCATTGCGTCGATAGGCAACAGGATGCATACGACGACGCTGCTGCTGACAGGGGTGTGCATCACATTTTTGATGTCGGCGGTGATATCGTTTTTGATGGTGTTGCGGCAGGACAAGATGGACAGCATCATCTTCTGGACAATGGGGAGTTTTGCTTCGGCGTCGTGGATGGATGTGGCCATTGTGGCACCGGTTGTGGTGGCGGGAGTGTGCGTGGTGCTGTATTACAGCCGCGATTTAAATCTGCTATTGGCGGGGAGCGAGACGGCCCGCAGTCTGGGGGTGGAGGTGGAGCGTGTGAAGCGGGTGCTGCTGCTGTCGACCACGCTGATGGTGGCTTTCTGTGTGGCTTCGTGCGGTGTGATAGGCTTTGTGGGCTTGGTGGTGCCGCATTGTGTGCGATTGGTGATGGGCCCCGATAACAGGAGGGTGGTGCCTTGCTCCATCTTTGCCGGAGGGCTGTTCCTGTTGATGTGCGACACGCTGGCACGGACAGTGCTAATGCCTTCGGAGTTGCCTGTGGGCAGTTTGACGGCACTGGTGGGGGCTCCGCTGTTTATTTATTTGCTGTATAAGAATAAGAAGCAATATTGAATGTGTGAATCGATTAACGCATTAACGAATTGACGAATTCAGAATAACATATTCCAATGATGATTGAATTGAAGGATTTGAGTTATGGCTATACCCGGAAGACGGTGTTGGAGGGGTTGAATGTGCGGTTTGAGGAGGGGGGTATGTATGCGGTGATGGGTGCCAACGGCTGCGGGAAGACGACATTGCTGCGCTTGGTGGCGGGATTGTTGGTGCCTGACAGGGGTGAGGTGCTTGTGGGAGGGTGCCGGGTGGACAGCTATTCGGCTCGCGAGCTGGCGCAGCGCATGGCTTTTGTGCGGCAGTATCCGCAGACCGATTTTGAGTTCTCGGCTTTTGAGACGGTGCTGATGGGGCGCAACCCTTACCAGAGGCGTTTGCAGAACGAGTCGCAGGAGGATTGGGATATTGTGGAGCGTTGCATGAAGCAGACGAATACCTGGCATCTGCGTTTCGCCAAGCCGGGCGAGATGAGCGGGGGAGAATTGAGGCGTGTGATGCTGGCGCGGGCATTGGCTCAGCAGACCCCGATAATGTTGCTGGACGAGCCATTGGCCAATCTGGATCTGGCGCACCAGTATGAGATTCTTGAGTTGCTGCGCAATATTAACCGCAACGAGGGGAAGACGATATTGATTGTCATCCACGATTTGAACATGGCGTTGCATTATTGCCCGGGATTGCTGTTGCTGCATGGGCAGCGGGTACATTATTTCGGCTCTACTGCAGCGGGGTTGACACCGGAGAATATCCAGTGTGTTTTCGGCATAGGGTCCCGTCAGGTGAGTGTGGATGGGATGACCTATGTTTTGAACTCGTTAATTCGTTAATCGATTAACGCATTCACACATTCACCTCTTATTTTTCAATCCGTGTATTTGTTTCAATGTGGCCAAGACCACTGATGTCTATTTTGTGCCCTGAGTCGGAGATGAGCAGTGCGGGGTGGCCTTGGGCGTCGAGGTCGTAGTCGAAGGGGTTCTGCGAGCCGACGAGGATGGCTCCTTCGTTCAGGTGGATATGGACGCTTGCGGGGATGTGCAGGCTGCCGGTGAGATAGCGTCCCACTTCGAAGACGAGTGTGCCGCCACCGTGGTCGGCGATGTAGTTGAGGGCGCGCTGGATGGAGGAGGTGTTCAGGGTCCGGCCGTCGCTTTTGCAGCCGAAGAGGGAGGCTTTGTAGGGTGTGTTGTCTTCGCTGCCGGGTATGGCATTGTTGAGTTTGGTGACATGGTCGGAAGTGGTGGCTGAGGCGTCGATGCCTGAGAGGTTGTCGCGTGTGCCTTTTTGCTGTCGTGTGGCGACGGTTGTGTGTTGTTTCTTCAACCCTGTCACATTGTTGGCGATGAGTTGGCCAGTGTTCGGTTGACGTTTTTTCTCTTTAATCACGGTGTGGCGGAGTGTGAGGCCGATGATATCGTCGGCCACGATGGCCGGACGGTAGTCGTTACCTTCTACACGGAGAATGACATTGTCGAGTGTTATGCCGTCGGCGTGGCGCAGGTAGAGTCCCCAGGCGGGGAGTTCCTTCCACATGGAGAATTCGGGGTAGCGGCGTTCCCATTCAGGGATTGCGGCCAGTTGGTTAGGCGAGGTGCCGCGATAGGCGTAGGCGGTGTCGGTCTGTCCGGGAAAGACTATCTCTGCATTTTGAATTGTTATGTTTTGTATGCGCATGCCGGGGGTGCCGGAGATGATGGCGGGCGAGGTGTTGCGGGGTTGGTCTTCCACGGGACCCTCGTAACGGTAGCCTGCATCGGGTTTCTCGTATGGCACTTCGGCGTAGAGGTTCTTGATAACCACGTTGCTCACACTGGCCGGATGGGCGGGATTGGTGTTGCGCGAGGCCAGTCGCAGGAAGAATGGGTTGCCCGTATTGATGCTGCGGAGGCTGTCGACGACGATGTCGTCGATGACTGCCCCGTCAACACTGGCGATGGTGAAGGCGCTGCGGTAGGTGTCGTAGATGAGGATGTTGCGGAAACGGAAATGACGGAAAATGCCGCGGGTGACGGTGCCGAACTTGATGCCGTTGGCACTGCTGCGGCCTATGCAGTTCTCCACAAGGACGTTCTCGGAGAGACCGTCTTTGCTGTGGCTCTTGAAGCAGAAAGCATCGTCGGCAGCATCGTAGTTGCAGTTGCGTATCACTACGTCGCTACAGTCCACTATGTCCACACCGTCGTTGTTCCAGTAGCTTTTGCTGTCCACCGTCTGGTCTTCTATCAATATATGGCGGCACTGGTCGTACTGCTGGTTCCAGCTGGCGGGGTTGCGGAGGGTGATGCCGCGGAGGGTGATGTTGTTGCACTCGCGGAAGTGGATGTTCTCGGGGCGGTTTGTCTCGTTGGGGCGGTCGTATTTGAGAGGGTCTTGTATCAGACCGAGGTGTATGAGGTTGACGGTGTTGTTGGCCACTTCCCAACCACGACAGTCGATGGTGCCTTGTCCGGTGATGGAGATGTCGTGCTGCTTGACGGAGAAGAGGAGGGCTGTCCAGCGGCAGTAGGGGTCTTTGACATAGTCGAAGGGGTTGAGCGAGCCGAGGAGGACGGCCCCGCTGTCGAGATGGAGGTTGACCCCGCTTTTGAGATAGAGGGTTCCCGTCACATATTCCCCGGCGGGGATGGAGAGGGTTTGGATGGCGCCTTTACGGCTATAGCGTGCCGAAGCGCTGTCGATGGCGGCTTGCAGCGAGCGGGTGTTGAGGGTCTGGCCGTCGCCTACTGCTCCATAAAGGGTTGCAGGAATGGTGTCGCCTTGTTCTATTGCGGTGTGGGGCTGTAGGATGTCGTCACGGAAGAGTCCCACGCGGTTGATGACGGGACAGGCCAACGACTGCTCGAAGACGATGCGCACGGCCCGGGCGGTGGCGAGCGGGGTGAGGAGAATGCGTTTGTAGCCTATGGTGGTGCCGTGGGCAAGGGTAGTCCACCCTGTGACAGGGTTGTCGGATTTGTTGTTGGTTATCTCAACACGAAATGCTGCGACACGCTGTCCGAGGGGGATATATTCTTGCAGCATGACGCGGTTGAAAGTGACGGGGTGGTCGAAAACGAGAGTCAACGACGGGGTGAGACAGCTGTCGGGGACGGTCCAGTAGGTATGGTAATGAGTGTCGAGTACCTGCGAAGGAGAATATGCGGCACCACGGCAGTGGGTGGCAGAGACCTTTGCTTCGGCGGCAAGGTCGTGGTTGAAGATGCTGTCGAGGGCGGCACGGAATTCCATTAACCGCAAGGAGTCTTCGGTGGGGATGAGGCCGCGAGTGTCGGGGGGCACGTTGAGCAGCAGCAAGGAGTTGCGTCCTACGCTGGTGTAGTATATGTTTAGCAACTCTTGAATACTCTTGGGATGCTCATCGGCGTGGTAGAACCATCCTGGACGGATGGAGACATCGGTTTCGGCAGGTATCCAAGCTGCTCCGTTGCGCTGGCCTTGGTTCAGCACGTCGAGTGGAGGGGCCCCGGCTCCCGGCGTGAAGCCCGCTATGTCGAGGCGCGACCAACAGGTCTCACCGTTCACTCCCTGTTCGTTTCCCATCCAATGGCATCCGGGGCCCACGTCGCTGAAGATGACAGCCTGGGGTTGGAGCCTGGCAACAGTAGAATTGAAGAGCGGCCAGTCATACTGTTGTTTGCGCCCGGACTGGCCTTCGCCGTTGGCACCGTCGAACCACTGCTCGAAGATATCGCCGTAGTTGCTGAGCGCATGATGCAGGGTTTTGCGAAATGTATCGTTATAAGCAGGAGTACCGTAGTCGGGGGCGTTGCGGTCCCAAGGGGAGATGTAGACACCCATTTTTATGCCCCCTTCGCGGCAAGCGTCGGAGAGGCTGCGCAGCACATCGCCCTTGCCCTGCAGCCATTGGCTTTGGGCCACGGTGTGCGTGCTGGCGGGGTTGGGCCAGAGGCAGAAGCCGTCGTGGTGTTTGGCGGTGAGGATGATGCCACGCATGCCTGCAGCCTGGGCTGTGGCGACCCACTGGTGGCAGTCGAGGGCGGAGGGGTTGAAGAGGTTTTCGGTTTCTGTGCCTTCGCCCCATTCAAGGCCTGTGAAGGTGTTGGGGCCGAAATGGCAGAACATGTTCATCTCCATGCGTTGCCACCGCACCTGCTGGGGTGTGGGGCACGGGCCATAGGGCGACGGGGGAGGCGTTCCGCCACTGGTAATCACAGAGGCGCATCCGTGCAGCAGTAGTATCGATGCTATCAGGGGGATTATTATTCTGATCATAGATATGTTTTACGTTGATATATTGATACGTTTATATGTTTTAGGCTAATCGGATAGAGCAATCAACGTTCAGGTTATTTGCCATATTCGATAGTGATTTTGATATTCGACAAGGTGACGCTGCTTCCAGGTAGCCAGTCGGCTTGGCCGTAGGGGGGATGCAGGGTTATCTTCAGTGCGATGTTGTTCCCACTTGCGAGGGGGAATGCTTTGGTGATGCTCACATGTTTCCCCTTGGTGTAGTTTCGGTAGAGGGGTTCGTCGTGGCGCTGTTCGCCCTTGCCATCGGTGAGGTGGAAGGTGAGGATGTGGTATTGCTGCATGGTGGGGTCTCCCACGATGGTGGCATCGGCTTCGAGCGAAACCCTCGCAGTGGTGTACCCTTGTTTTGCGTGTAGCTGAGTGGAGGGGAAGACGGTGTGCTCGGTATAGGATGATTGATTGTCGGGTGTGGCGCTTGTAATATCGGTATCGGACAGATAGATGGTTGCTGTAGTGTATCGGCTGGTGCCCACGGGATGGGCGGTAAGGTGGTTGGAGAGGTAGGTGTAGGAGTAGAGGTATCGGAGCAGTTCCATCTGTCTTCTGCATGAGTCCAGGGCTTCGGTATCGTTGCAGGGATGTAGGGTCAGGTCTGAACCGAAGGTGTAGAACTCTTCGCTGAGGTAGTTGTTGGCGGGCTGGTAGTAGTAGTTGCGGTAGATGATGTTCTGTATCGTGTGGGTATAGTTGACCACTACGAGGGTCTTGGGCGAGGGGCCGAGACCGTCGCCCAGCCAATGGACGGTGGGATGGGGTTTCAGCCCGAAGCGGGATGTAAGAAGGCTGTAGAGAGCGGGAGCGATGTCGTTGTGTGTGACGAGATGGGTGAAAGTGGCATGACGTTTGACGAGGGGCGACCAGAGGATGAGCGGCACATGGTGCGAGGCGAGGTAGTCGCCACGCTGACGGCCCGAGGCGTGGTCGCCAGTGATGACGAAGAGGGTGTTGGCGTAGCCGGGGAGCTTGCGGTAGCCGTTAATGAAGCGGCGCAGACAGTCGTCGGTGAAGAGGCAGGCGGGGAAGAGGGAGGCAAGGCCAACGCCAGCCGGTTTCAACAGGGAGGCGCGCCGCTGGTAGTCTTGCTGCAGAGCTTTGTCCGGAAGGCGCAGCTCTTCGTGCATAGAGAGGGTGGTGACGAGCGAGAGGTGTGGAGCGTGGTGTGGGTGGCGGGAGTAGCCTTCGAGGTCGTTGAGGGTGTGGGCAAAGAGGATGTCGTCGTTGTAGCCCCACCAGTAGGCACCCTGCGGCGGAGAGGAGACAAACTCGTCGTATAGTGGCGAGAGGTAGTCGAGGCGCTGGGCGGTGAGGTACTCGTAGATGCAGTCGAAATGGAAGTCGCCGGCATAGTATGCCCGGGTGTTGTAGCCGGACGATTTGAGGAGGGAGAAAAGGCTGTTGTGGTCAGGCATCATGCCGAACTGGAAACTGCGTGGGCCGCCTACCGAGCCAGTGACGGCAGGTATGGCTCCGTAGCTGCGCATGGTGGTGGAGAGGCAGTTGGGCCAGTAGAGCCCTGTGGCCGCCAGGGAGTCGACAAATGGCATGGCTCCCGTGCCCATCATCTCGGCCCCCAACGATTCCACGATGATGATAACAATATTGGGTGTTTCTTTGCCCGATTGGAAATAGGGTGAGAGGAAGGTGTCGACAGGGGTGGGTCGCTCCAAGGGGTAGCGAGGGTCGAGGGGTGTGCCCCACTCGGGGTGGGTGGCGAGGAGTTCGGTGATGTACTGTTGGTTGTACTCTGTTTGCTGGCCGTTTGCCGGATTGTGGCGGGTTTGACGGAAATAGACGCGGCAGTCGTCGACCAGATAGAGGGTTTTGTTGAGGATGAATTGACGATAGTTGTTTACTACCAGGTGCGACATTTTGAATACAAGCGAAAGCACTATCAATATGCCGACAATCACTGCTGTTGCCCAAACGGCCGGTGTGGGACGCTTGGCACGCCACAGGGCGATGAGTGTTATGCCGCCCGTCAGCACGGCCACCAGCACCAGAGGCACTACCACACCCATGGCTCCTTTTATGGCCATGAGTGTTTCGTTGAATGGCCGCACCGCCAGTTCGCAACCCAGCATGAAGCCGTTGTGCGCCACATACAGCGTCAGCCCGGTTTCCGACAGCAGCAGGAGTGCATACAGGATTGCGGCAGTGGTCACGGCTGCGCGTTCGGAGAGCAGTCGTATCAGAAAGTAAAGGATACCTATGGCCAAGGCTTCCCACGAGGCCACAATCAGGTTATACACCAGTGCATGGACCCATATACGGGCTTGGAGCGAGCCCTCACCCAGCACAAGGAGCTCGACCACCTTGAGGACTGTCAGCCCCAACAGGTATACACCCACTATGGCCAGATAGCGTGCCAGCGATTGTTTGAAACGCCCGGGTGCCGTGGTGGTTTGTTGCGGGGGAAGTGAAAAACCAGCGGGTTTCAGCCCTTCCTTAACATCGGCGATGCATCTACAACGGATGTGATGCGGATGCTGGATCATGGGATTGTCTTTTTCGCTTTGCTCTCGGTGTTGGCTTGGAATTTGGCATTGTCAATGATGAAACGCTCATGCTCCCCTTCGCCAATGAGACCGCAAGCGTCATAGGCTTTAACATTGAAAACGAGCCGTCGGCGGTCCACCTCAATCAGTTCGCTGTCGCACCACACCTCCATGCCGATGGGGGTGGCGGAGCAATGCGACACATTGATATGTGTGCCCACCGTGCTTTGGCCTTCGGGCAGGAGGGGCGCCACACTTTCAGCACAGGTCTGTTCCATCAGGGCTATCATCATGGGGGTGGCAAACACCTGTGCCAAACCGCTGCCCACGCGGTCGGCGGTCATCTGGTCGGTGACGGTTTGTCGCAGTTGGTTTTTTATTCCTGGGGTTATCATAATAAGATGTGTTAACGTGGGAATGTGCTAATCAGATTTACGAATGAACGCATTCAGGCATTCAAAATTAGTGACCGTAGTCGGACATGAATTTGATACGCATCAGGCGTATCTCCTCAGGGGGGTAGTCTTCGTCGTCGTCGAATTCGTCGTAAGCCTCTTGAAGGGCTTCTTCCATATTGACATTCTCCGATTCGCGCCAATAGTCGAGAAGCACCTGCTGGTGTTCGGGTTCGATGTTCTCGTCGATGTAGTAGTCGATATTGAGTTTTGTGCCTGATGAAATGATGCGTTCAATCTCTGCCATGAGTTCGTCGAGGGTCATGCCTTTGCCTCGAGCAATGTCGTCAAGCGATTTCCGGCGGTCGATGGCCTGAATGATGTAGATTTTGTTTTCGGAGCGGCGTGCCGAGGAGTGGACGACAATGTCCTGAGGCCTTTCGATATCGTTTTCTTCGACATAGGTCTTGATGAGGTCGACAAACGGCTGTCCGTATTTCTGGGCTTTGGCGATACCTACACCCACACAGCGACTGAGCTCCTCGACGGTGCAGGGATACTGGATGGTCATATCGTTGATGGAACGGTCCTCGAAGATGACGTGCAGCGGGAGCTTTTCGTGGCGTGCTATGTTGCGCAGAAGGCTTTTGAGTTGAGTGTAGAGTGCCTCGTCGCCCACAGCGGCACCTCCTGTAGGCGTAGGACCAGTGTCCTCGTCGGAGGATTGGCTGTAGTCGTGGTCGCAGGCTACCATGATGTCGTAGGGTTTCTTGATGAAACGGTGTCCCGCAGGGGTGAGTTTGAGCACACCGAACATCTCAATCTCTTTGGTGAGAAGCTTCTCGAATAGCGCTTGCCGCAGGACGGCTTTCCAGAAGAGGGCGTTGTGGTCGGTGCCTTGTCCCCATTGCTCAAGTTCGTCCTGGTGGTATATTTTGGTGTTGCTGTTTTTCTTCCCCATCATCACATCGACAATGTCCTGTGCCTTGAAGGCCTGTTTGGTGGCCAGCACGGTTTCGAGGGCATATTGCATCTCTTCGCGTGCAGGGACACGGGGTTTGGGATGGACACAGTTGTCGCAGCAGCCACAGTTCTCTACGTTGTAGTCTTCACCGAAGTAACGCAGGAGGTTCAACCGGCGGCATACCGATGACTCGGCGTAGCTGACCACCTCTTGCACTAGCTGGTTGGCCATCTCCTGCTCGGTGATATTTTTGTCGGTGAAGAATTTGTATAGTTTCTCCACGTCTTGTTCGGAGTAGAAAGCGATGCACTGGCCTTCGCCGCCGTCGCGGCCTGCACGGCCAGTCTCCTGGTAGTAGCCTTCGAGGCTTTTGGGTATGTCGTGGTGAATGACGAAACGCACATCGGGCTTGTCGATGCCCATGCCGAAAGCGATGGTGGCAACGATAACATCCACTTCTTCCATCAGGAATTTGTCCTGGTTCTCGGCACGCACTTTGTTGTCCAGTCCAGCATGGTAGGGAAGGGCTTTGATGCCGTTGAGTTGCAGCAGCTCGGCCAGCTCCTCAACGCGTTTGCGGGTGAGGCAGTAGATGATGCCGCTTTTGCCTTCGTTCTGTCGGACGAATTTCACTATCTCACGGTGGAGCTCGATAGGTTCAGAGGGTTTGGGGCGTACCTCGTAGTAAAGGTTCGGCCTGTTGAAAGAGGAGATGAAGAGGTTGGCGTGCTCCATGCGCAGGTTCTTGATGATGTCCTGCTGCACCTTGGGGGTGGCGGAGGCTGTGAGGGCGAGGATGGGAACATGGGGGTTGATGGAATCCACGGCGTTGCGTAGACGGCGGTATTCGGGGCGGAAGTCGTGTCCCCACTCGGAGATGCAGTGGGCTTCATCGATGGCAAAGAAGGAGATGTCGAGCTGTTGCAGGAATTCGACGGTTTCCTCTTTCGAGAGGGTTTCGGGGGCGACATAAAGCAGTTTGGTGCCCCCTTTCATCAAGTCGTCCTTCACCTCGCGGGTTTGCACTTTGGAAAGGGAGGAGTTGAGGAAGTGTGCCACACCGTCGCGTCCGGCTGTATACCGAACAGCGTCGACCTGGTTCTTCATTAAGGCTATGAGGGGCGAAACCACGATGGCTGTGCCTTTGCAAATCATGGCGGGGAGCTGGTAGCAGAGCGATTTTCCACCACCGGTCGGCATGATTACAAAAGTGTCGTGTCCTTCCAAGACGCTGTTAATGATAGCCTCCTGTTCGCCTTTGAAATTATCGAAGCCGAATATTTCTTTCAAATGTGTCAGCAAAACAGTCATAATCCAAAAAAAAAGTGTAATTTTGCATTTCAAAGATACCATTTTTTCTTCAAATGGCAAAAAAAAAACAACATTGAAGACTAAAGAAGAAATACAGAGAATTGCAATAGAAGTAATTGCAGAAGAAAAAAAAGCTGTCGAAAGTCTCGCTTCGCACATCGGTAACAGCTTCTCGGCAGCCGTAGAAACGATTTTTTGCACCTCCGGCCGCGTCATCTTCACGGGCATCGGGAAGAGTGCCAACATCGCTGCCAAGGTGGTGTCGACCCTCAACAGCACGGGTACACCCGCCCTCTTTATGCATGCCGCCGACGCCATCCATGGCGACCTCGGCATGATTCAGCCCACCGATGTGGTGGTGTGTGTCTCCAAAAGTGGCAACACCCCTGAGATCAAAGTCCTTATCCCATTGGTCAAGAACTTCGGCAACAAGCTTATCGCCATAGTGGGCAACACCGACTCCTTCCTTGCTCGCGAGGCCGACATCGTGCTCGACACCACCGTGGAGCATGAGGCCTGTCCCAACAACCTTGCCCCGACCAGCAGCACCACCGCGCAGTTGGTCATGGGCGACGCCCTGGCCATCGCACTCATGGCTTGCCGCGACTTCTCGGCACGCGACTTCGCCCGCTTCCATCCCGGCGGCGCTTTGGGCAAGCAGCTCTATATGCGGGTCAGCGACCTCTACCTCCAGAACGAGAAACCCAGTGTTTCACCCGAAACCCCCGTGCGCGAAACCATCCTCGAGATGACCTCCCGACGGTTGGGTTGCGCCGTTGTCGTCACACCATCTCCTCAAGGTCTGGCTGTAGAGGGAATCGTCACCGATGGTGACCTTCGCCGCATGATTAAGGCCAACACATCGTTCGACCGACTCACCGCCGCCGACATCATGACCCGCAACCCCAAGACCATCGTCGATACCGAGTATGCCGTCAACGCCCTCCACCTCATGCGCACCCACAGCATCACCCAGCTGGTGGTCGTCGACAGCCAAGGGTGCTATCTCGGCGTTCTACACCTCCACGATATCCTCCGCGAGGGAATTATATAAAATCGTTTATACGTTGATAAGTTTATACGTTTAACGCCCCACATCATATCAATGTATCAACATATCAACGTATCAACAACCAACGTATCAACATATCAACAAATCAACACATGCAACTCCGAACCGAAAACGTAGTCAAGATATACCGCTCTCGCACCGTAGTAAAAGAAGTCAGCGTCAGTGTGCAGCAAGGCGAGATAGTAGGCCTGCTGGGTCCCAACGGTGCCGGCAAGACCACCACATTCTATATGATAGTGGGCATCATCAAGCCCTACTCCGGACGTGTGTTTCTCGACGACCGTGAAATCACCAAAATGCCCATGTACCGCCGTGCCCAGCTTGGTGTTGGCTATTTGGCACAAGAGGCCTCCGTCTTTCGCCACATGTCCGTCGAGGACAATATCATGTCCATCCTCGAGTTCCGCAAAGACCTCACAACAGCCGAGCGGAAAGAGAAGCTCCAATCCCTCATCACCGAATTTGGTCTTGAGAAGATTCGCCGCAGCAAAGGCATCCAGCTTTCCGGTGGCGAACGCCGCCGCACCGAGATAGCGCGGGCACTGGCCAACGACCCCAAGTTTCTCCTCCTCGACGAACCCTTTGCCGGTGTCGACCCCATCGCCGTGCAGGACATTCAGGATATTGTCGCCCACCTCAAGGACCGCAACATCGGTATCCTCATCACCGACCACAACGTCCACGAAACCCTCAGCATCACCGACCGTGCCTACCTCCTCTACGAAGGCAGTGTGCTCCACCACGGTACCCCCGAAGAGATGGCCGCCGACCCCGACGTGCGGGAGAAATACCTCGGCCGCGACTTCGAGCTCCGCCGCGCCAGCACCCGCGCCCTCAATGCCGAAGCAACCGAAAGCACAGAAGGCGTACCGTCCGAGCCGGACCATGGCAACGATGAGGAACAAATTGATAATTGAAAAGTGAGACCTCGATAGTGTTAGTGTCCGATATTAATACTTCGAGGTAGCCTGAAAAGCCAGTCGGGTTACCGATGTGGGTTTAGTTGATTGGGCATGAGAGGGGTGTGTCGCCAATGTCGTATCCACGGTGTCGTGCCAGCCACAACAGCGCATAACTGCAGGTAGCCTCCACCCGGCCTCCCCTACGTTCAATCTCTTTCACCGCACGGCGCACCAGCTTCGACGCGATGCCTTGACCTCTCAGACGGTCGTCCACATAAGTGTGGTTGATGACGTACACGCCTTTCTCACTTTCAGGGAACGTCACTTCCCCCACCTCCTCACCATTCTCCGTAACGGCAATTCTGTTCTTGTATGTGATATATTCCATCTTGGTATGCAGTTATATCTTGGCGTTTTTTTTGTGCTTTTACTATAACTATAATTGTTCTTTCAAATTGTCTTTTGCTGTTTGCTGTTTGCGTTCTATGAAGTTACTGAATGGATTTATTGGGGCAGGTCTAACAGTTTATTCCTCTTGCTCGTAATAATAGGAATAGTCTATGCCTTTCATGAATATCTCTCGGTCATTGATACGGTCAGTCAGAGCCTGTTTCAGTAGTATGCGTATCTTGCTGCTGTCTGTGTGGCGTGCAATCATAGCATCAAGGTATTCTTGCTTGTCTATTTTGCTCCAATCCACACACAATTTCAGGCGTTTCTTGAAAATAAAATCAAGCCAGATGCGGGTCGAACGGCCATTGCCTTCCATGAAAGGATGAGCAGCATTCATCTCCACATACTTATCGACAATCTGGTCGAAAGTTGTCTCCGGCATTTGCTCCACAGTTTTAAGATAGCTATGCAAATGCTCCGCCAAACAGAACAGGGTAATGCCTTTGGCAATTGTCTTGGTGCGTATCTTGCCGGCAAAGTCGTAGAGGCCAGCGAAAAGGTAGGCGTGAATCTGTTGTAATGATTTCACTTTGCCAACGTCCCGGCTTGATACGAGGTTGCTCTCCCACAATGTGTAGGCCTTTTTTCTACTTTGTCCGTCAATAGTGTTTTCACTGTATTTAAACCAATCGAGGAAAGCCATTGCCTGGCTGTTAGGAATTGCTTTTGCCAATTTTTCCACACCGGACAGGCTGATTACATCGGTGTTATACCTCTTTCCATCAGCGGCAGCGAGTTTCAGTTGGGTAGTGTCACTAACCACCTCGCTCTGTTCTTTCTTTAATTTGGCCTTGAGGTATTTCCAATAGTTGCGGTTCTTCTCGTGGTCGTCCTGTTCGTTGATAGCCCCCACAACATCAAGTACCGAGAACCACCATTGATTGTGTTCCTCGTCCCAAATAGCGCGAACCGTAAAGTCCTTATAAAAGCGTATGGAAATCTTAGTGGTCATTATCCATTTTATAATACCAATACATCGAACATTTATTCTTCGGTATTGTAATATACCTTATAGTATTTGCCTTTTTCGTCCTCGCCTTGCTCTATGTGGTCGCGGTTGCCGTCGATGATGATTTGGATTTTTTTGTCGAGGCGGATGATGCGCTTGTAAGAGCGTTGCTGCTTCTTAAAGGCGTGCTGCGAAATAGTGAAACTGTCATCTATCTCTGTCGCATGTTCCTCCTCATAATTCTTTTTATAGCTTTTGAAACTCTCAATCACCTCTGGTTGTTCAATTACCTCGTTGGCGAAGTCTTCGATGTCGAAGGTGTCCTTCTCTTTGAAAAACTGTAGTGAACGGTTCAGCAAGTCAATCTGGTCTGCCTTGGGCACCTCGAACTTCTTGGGGAGTTCTTTGGTGATAAACTGCTTAGCCATAGCCATAACATTCTCAGTGTTTGCATACTCATCCTTGCGCTGCCGTACATGTAGGAAGTCGTCAATCCAATACTGCGCATCCACGCCACGATTTGTGTTATCCACCACAGCAACCACATAGCCATTTTCGCGGTCTTTATTGAAGATAAGGCAACCTTTATCAAGTTTCTTGATATTGATTCCCTGTTCGCTTTCAAGGTTGAAATTGCCCCCCTCTCGTAATACTTTCAAAAAGGTGTCCTTGTTCTCCGACTTGAACAGTCCTACGGCATCCACCGTCTCGCCATCCAACAGACAGTCTTTGAGATACACTGTATAGAATTCTCCCCCTTTAATCTTAGGATGCGTGCTCTGCTCGTAGAGGTGCTTGGCGAGATTCACCGACTGTTCCAAAAGGCAATCTGGATTATCGAAAATCTGCGACGTTGTGCCATACACCACATTATATTCTAGTCCGCTGTCGTGATAGAGTTGGAAATATTCATCAGTAGAAAATGAATCTAAAAAGTACTTTTCCAAAGGAACTATAACGTCATCATCAATAATGAGATTTGTTTTCGACAAACACAACAATTCCTCGATTGATTTGTTTCCAACGAAATGAACAGTGATATTATGTATTTTATTTTCCATAATGATTGATAATTGTCGAAATAATTAGATACAAACAAATTATCGCAGGGATCCCCCAGAGAATAAAAGTGATGATTGTTATTCTGTTTTTTTGGTTCTTCAAAGAATCACTAACGCATTTGAATTTTTCAGATAATAATTCAATATTGGTTTTATTAAACTCTTTTTTATAGTCATTAACGTCAGATTCGATAATCTTTAAAATATTTTTTTGGTTAGCCAAAAATAGTTGAATGAGTATAGCAAAAATAAACAAACTTAATGATGTGGCGATATTCTTTGCATTCAATGGCAAAACATACTTATCAAAATCTAAAGATATCCCCGCTAAAACAAAAGCACTTGGTATTGCTATTAGTTTCGTCTGGGCTTCATTTATAACAGTTTGTATTTTACTTGTGTACTCTATGGCTTTGGTGTTTATTTCGAATTTCAATTTGTTGGATGAAAAACTACTAATATAGAATTGATATGCATCCTCACAATCTTGGTATAACTCATCTATGTGCATAAGGATTTCCTTAAGTTCACCTGAATGATTTTGAATAAAATCTATCAATTCATTAATGAAAAGATTTTGTTTTTCAATGTTGTCCCCACATAAAGCCTTTTCAATGAAGTCTAATTTTTTGCTTTTTTCATCAATTAAATTATCTATGTCATTAGAATTGTAGTCCAAGCAAATTACAACTGATTTTTTATCACTATAAACAATGGCATTTAATACGTTAGTAGCATCCGAATAGGTATGTTTTGCAATTTGTTTGATAGAATCAATAAAATTAATGATTGTTGCATATTTAGCCACAAAAATATCAGGATTTTTGTTTCCGTATATGTAAAATGGTTCTGCCCGTTTAGTATATTTGTTTTTGACGATAAAAGTTTCGCATGTATCATAAAAACCCAATGTGGATAATTTTGACAATGACAATTCAAGGTTTATAATATCACCTAATTTTACATCATCAGGAATAATACTGTTTTCAAAACAATTATGCTGAAACAAGTAATCAACAATCTCTTTATTGGAAACCTTCCAATTGTCACAAAAAAGGGTTCCGTTATCAATTCTTGCAGAACTGTTTTCTGCTATTTTGATGATTTCACCAAGCATTACTTTTCTAATTGATTGATTAAATCTTCAGGTAATTCCCTAAATGTAAGTTGTTTTTTGTTTTTGTCATAAAAGACAGTTTTATCTAATTGCGCATTATCGAAGATGATGGTTAAATCTTTGCCTTTGTAATATGTAAATCTCAATTTCTTTATACGAGTACTATCTCCACTAATAATTTCACTTACACCGTATTCTTCTTGTGCTGCAAACTCCATGAACCCATTTGGATTTTCATTGTCAAATAATGCTGATATGGCACTTAACTGTATTTCTTTCTTCGATTTTATGCAATCTAAACAATAATCGTATACTTCATTTTTCTTCCGAATAGAGGCATCTCTATCCAAACCTATTACACTACAATACTTATCAATAGCATTCACTAATCTTTTAGTTGATTCTGAACTAGTTTTATTGTCATTACAATCAATAAAGCTCATGAAATACAAACTAATGTCCTTATTCCCTCTAACAAAAGAAAGATAAGTTTTGGATTCTTTGTCTTCCCCTTTTGTGATGTTGTTCCACTTTGTGATGTTTATTAAGCATGCTACATCAATTTTGTTCAAATCAAGACTCTTAATATCTTTAATGTTCAAATTGTCATCAATTACAAAACCGTCTTTATTGTTGATTGTCATAACCAACATGTATTCTTGATTTTCTGTGGTATTTGAGAAATGAACAAAAACCAAATGTCCACCTGTTGCAGGGGATATGTCTTTTATCTTTCTCTTATACAGGTTTGATGCTTCTATAGAGAAATTAAAAAAATCAATTTCCTTTTTGTCGTGGTATTTTAGCAACAAGTCTTGAAATGAAGTATCATTGTTGCCAAAAATACCATAGGTAGGATTTGATTTTTTATAGTAGGCCTCTTTGATGTTGGCCACAAATATTTTCTCTCGATCCGTGGGAGTGATAGCATGTTTTGCATGATGTAGACTGCATTTTGTTGTATGAGCATCTTTTATTACTTGATGAATAACAATTCCTTTGATTTTGATGTCATGTCCCTTCTTCTTTAAATCTTTCATTTTGTTCGTCTTTTATTTATATAACACAAATACGCTTTCGTCGCCGCAGATGTTGCGGATTTTGAGGCGGAGGGGACGGTCGTCGGTGCGGATGGTGCCGTCCCAGAAACGGGTGGTTTTCTTGCCGTTCTCGATGGCGTAGCCGAGGCGGTCTATCTTGATTTCGGCATCGCTGTGCCACGGGGCGTTCTTGTCGGCTGTGGTACTGTCAACGGAAAGCCATTCGATGGTTTCCAACCCTTCCTCGCTGATGAGAATGGCTTTGAACTCCTTCCCTTTGGCCGATGCCTGTGTCTGTCCATTGATGTTGTATTCATCAATCTTGCGTTTCACGCGGTCACTATGGAATCGTTCAATACTTACCTGCCATTTTTGGAAAATGCCATCCTGCACCTGGCTCATCTTGAACTCGGCTTCGTCTTCGACCACTACATTGTCGAGCACCTGTTTCAGGTCGCGCAGTTCTATCTCTGCCATAGAGACATCGTTGTTTTCACGGATGAAGGTTTCGATGTCCTGCTTGTCGGTGATGTCAATGTAGTACACTATCACCTTGCGCACGTCGTCGGGCAGGTCGGGCATCGCCTCATGGATGATGCGGTTCATCAGTGGGCGGTCAAGCAAACGGGTAGTGCCATCCATCAGGTTGGGCAGATAGACGGGCATCATGCCGAATTGGCTGTCGTGGATACTGCCTTCCCAGAACTTGTCGAGTTTATCCTCATTGCGTAAGCCGAGGATAAGGCTGCGCAGTTTCTCCATTGTCTGCACGGGATTGCGGTAGAGCGATACGCCATCGCGCACCTCCTTAATGTCGAAGCTAGCACCGAGAGCTTGTAGCCGGTCGCGAGTGGTCTGAATGCTATTGATGCCAATGTCGTTGTGGATAAAATGTCGTCCCAGTTTTTGTGCCACAGCAGCAGTCACACCACTGCCACCAAAGAAGTCTGCCACCAACATGCCCTCATCGCTACTTGCTTTGATTATACGTTCTAATAAGGCTTCTGGTTTTTGGGTGGCATAGTCAACACGCTCTTGTGCTTGAGAATT
>ONFR01000046.1 GCA_900317125.1 uncultured Bacteroidales bacterium
TCGGGTGGGCGAGGTGCAAATCACTGCCACACAAGAGGGCGATGCCGACTATCTGCCTGCCCCACCAATCACCCGTACAGTAATAGTCCGTCAAGACACAGTGGGTATCCTTTCGGCAGATGAAGTCGGAGGAATCCGTGCATATCCTAATCCCTTTACTAACCATGTAGAGGTGTATTGTGGCTCGAACAAGATTGTTTCCGCCTACCTCACCGACATGCAAGGCCGCCGCGAAGAGGTACGCCTCACCGCTACGGGTAACGGGCAGTATACGCTCGATTTGACCTCCCGCCCCCCAGCCACCTACTTGCTCACCCTCGTTACCGCCACCGGCAAGACCCACACCCTCCGCCTACTGAAACAGAGCGACATCTTCAGCCGATAGGCATTAGCTGTTCCGCCGCACTTATAGACTATGGAAGATTTATTTTTAGCAAAAAAACAATTATGTAAGATTTATTTTGTATCTTTGCAGCACAAAAATCGTTGATATGTTTATACGTTAATTCGTTAATGTGTTAATTCGTTAATCTTTGATGCGCCAAGGACTAACACATTCACACATTCACACGTTAACACATTCGAAAACCTATCAACATCTAACAAGTTAGCACCATGGAAAACACATCTATTGAGGGTCTGTATGCGACATCATTGGCAGCTGTACGGAGGGTGAAAACCGACATCCACCGCTACCTGTACTACCAAATCAACTGGGACAACTGGCTGATAGCCATCAAGGGTGCCAGAGGCGTTGGCAAAACCACGCTCATGCTGCAACACATCAAAGAAACCTTCGGGGACAGCCCCGAACAGGCATTGTATGTCTCGCTTGACAATATGTGGTTTGCCAACCACACCCTGTCGGAGGTGGTGGAATACCATTACAACCACGGCGGGACACACCTCTTCATCGACGAAATCCACCGCTACCCCCACTGGCAGACGGTCATCAAGAACATGGCAGACGAATACCCCGACATGCACATCGCCTACACAGGCTCCTCGATGCTGCGCATGGACAGCCGCGAGGGGGACCTCTCGCGTCGGCAGATTGTCTACACGATGCACAACATGTCGTTCCGTGAGTTTCTCCTGTTTGAGAAAGGGGTGGACTTGCCCGCCGTCGGACTCAGTGACCTCTTGGCCGACCATGTCAAGATAGCCATGCGTGTCACCGAGGGGTTGAAGATACTGCCCTGTTTCGACAGATACCTGAAATATGGATGTTACCCCTTCTACTTGCGCGACAGCGACGGGTTCGGCGCACGGCTGCAATCGGTCATCCGAGCCGTACTGACCGACGACCTCCCCGCCGTGGACGAAATCACCTACGCCACGCAGCAGAAAGTGATGCGGATGCTGATGATATTGGCAGAATGTGTACCGCAGACACCCAAGATGAGCGAGCTGTATGCCACGCTCGAAACCAACAGGGAGCAAGGGATGAAGATGCTGACGATGCTGCAGAGGGCTGCCTTGGTGCAACTGCTTACGTCGGAGAACAAAAGGCTGCACAACCTGACGAAGCCCGACAAGATATACCTCAACAACCCCAACCTAATGTATGCCCTCACGCCCAGAGCCGACACCGGCACCCTGCGGGAGACCTTCTTCCTGAACCAGCTGGCAAACACTGCCGAAGTCAATTATCCCGCGCATGGCGACTTCCTTGTCGACCACCAGTACCTGTTCGAAGTGGGAGGCAAAAGCAAGACCTTCGAGCAAATCAAAGACATTCCCAATAGCTATCTGGCGGTGGATGATATAGAGATAGGACACCTAAACCGCATCCCGCTATGGATGTTCGGACTGCTGTATTAGATTCTCCCTTCTTCGACCCTTCTTCGACTCCTCGGCGGTGACGGATTAAAACAATGAGAAATACAAAATAGAAACAAACCGATAAACAAAACCCCATATCACCATGAAAATAATATTATTCTTAGCTGTTTCAATTTTCACTTTTCACCTTTCAATTTCCAATTTCCCTATGAAAAAATACATCCTCCTCTCAATCCTCCTCGCCGCCTCCCTCCCCGCCTTCTCCCAACACTTCGAGTGGGTACGCACCTACACGGGGCAAGAGGTCACCTCCGGAGTGACGACAAACCATTTGGTGGGCTCGTGCGTCGACTCGGCGGGCAACCTCTATATCCTTGGCGAGTTCTCGCCTTATGCCGAACTGTGCGGCGAGCGGCTCCTGCCCTCGTCGGTCATCACGATGCCGCTCAAGCATGGCATCGTCATTGCCAAGCTCTCCCCGTCGGGCGAGCTGCTGTGGCACAAGGCCATCTACAACGACAAAGACCACGACTATGCCCATGCCCTGCGTATGGTGGGCGATAGTGCCATCATGGTGATGGTGCGATTCTGCCTGCCATTCGACAACGGCTATAGCCAGTATGAAAAAAAACTCTACTATCTCGACACCCTGCTGACGGGCAACGACGACTACCTGATGCCCACCGACAGCGTGGAAAGTCCGGTCTATACTGCCTTTATCACCTTCGATCTCGACGGGAATGCCGTCGAGCGGCATCTCCTCTGTGTGGGCTATACCGACACCAACGGCAATGCGCTGACCTGGCGTTCCACATTGGGGTCTGCCTATACCGACCAGTTGCGTGCAGAAGCCCTGTCGTGGGAAAGTTTCAATATCGACAGCGAGGGCAACATCTATTATGTCTTGCGCTATTCTAGCGATGCCGTTTACGGCCAGTATAATCATAGCACGAATGATGTCTCTTGGTGGAGGATTGATGAAGGCACCATCGGGGCATTGAAGATAGTGGTCGACGGCACGCACAATATCTTTTACCCCATTCCTTATCCCACCTCTACCGGGAACCAGCAGATTTTGAAGTTCTCCCCCCATTTCGACAGCCTGATTGATGCCGTGTATGTGTTCGACTCGGCCTTGACATATACAATTAACTCTCCCAATGTAATCGCTTTTGAGATGGATGCTCAAAACAACTTGTATATAAACATGGAAGGTCTCCATTTCCCCGGAAGGGTTCCTATTGCCAACTCCAACAATTCACTTCATTTGGGCGATAGTGCATTGAGGACGACCTGGGTTCTCAAATACAACTCTAATTTGGAGGCAACGGGATTGGTCCAATTATCATATGGGACAGCCACAAGACCCCCACAGATGCTACTACTATTTCCATATATTGACAACAGTACAAATTCATTGTTCATTCCAGGACTGGTTGGTTGGACTGAAAATGTTGACCACATTTTCTATAATAATGACACACTTGACCTACCGAATGAAACAATTTTTTGGCTTCGTTTGGACTTGGACGACCTACACCTTCTCTCTTATGGACGAGCTCTAACCGGAGAAGACTGTAAGGGAGGCGCACCAAGGATAGCAGCAAGCAATAATAGAGTTCATGCCCAATTCCATTTTCTATATAGTTTGATTTGGGGTGACTCAACAATATACGCACCTTACTCTAACTGGGATATAGCATACGCTGCATGGGACTACGATGGTCGAGAAATAGGTATATTCTCCAGATATAATACTGGTTATCAGGGAAATATTTATTCTGACATCCATGCATTGGATAGCACTGTGTATCTTACTGGGAGTATTTGGGAGAATGCCACGTTTGGTGATACCACAATAACCCACAACCAAAATGCCAGTCGGGTGTATATTGCCAAGTATGTTGACCCTGAGTTTGCACATCCTTACGTGCATCCGTCGGACAGGCAGGACAGGAACAATCCATCGAATGGCAGCAGGAGCTTTTTTTCAGTCTCGCAGACAGTCCGATTCTCCTAACGGCCAACGCCACCAGCGGACTGCCCGTGTCATACACCAGTAGCGACAGCACCATCGCCTATGTCGAGGGCGACCAGCTGCACCTTGTGGCAGACGGCCACGCATGGCTCACCGCCACGCAGGAGGGCGACTACCAGTACTTCCCCGCCGAGCCTGTGCAACGCCTCCTCACCGTGGGCAATGTCGGCATCGCCACCGTCGGCGCCGACGGACAGGCTAAGGCCTACCCCAACCCCACCAGCGGCAGGGTGACCCTCGACCTCGCCAAGATACCACCCGCACCCCCGCTGCCCTACCACAAGCCAGGCCCAAGCGACAGCAGAGACGTGGACATGGTGCTCTACACCAGCCCCGGTGCACCCTTCCCTCAATATGAGACCTGCCGCTTCCCCTACCACCAACGCTACAACATGAAGGTGAGCGGAAGCGCACTGCAGTCGCACGACGGCGTTGTCACCGCGTGGCTCACCGACATGCAAGGCCGCCGCGAAGAGGTGGTACTCACCCCCACAGGTCCCGACCGCTACACCCTCGACCTCACCTCACGCCCCCCTGCCGCCTACCTCCTCACCGTCACCACCACCGACGGCCGCGAACTCACCTTCCGCCTCATGAAGCAGTACGGCCGAAAATAGAAACCACCACAGCGCCTG